>NJBK01000064.1 GCA_005223035.1 Chloroflexi bacterium B3_Chlor | reverse complement strand
GATTTTGTGGTAGAATATTGTTGAATCCAGGCTCCGATTCTTGCGGAGCGTTCACGGTGGGAGGTAAAGTCGTGGCCAAGGTGGGAAGGAATGATCCCTGCCCATGCGGCAGCGGGAAGAAGTACAAGCATTGCTGCCTGAGAGGAGAGACGGCAAGTAAATTCGAGGCCATCAGTCGTGACAGGGCCTGGGACACGATGATGGACAAGCTGCTCGACTTCTCGAGAGAGCAGCGCTTTCGGCAGGACCTCGAATCGGCCTTTGACCTTTTCTGGAATCGAAGCTATACCACGGACCAAATAGACTCACTCAGCCCAATGCAGGTCATGAGTTTTCTGGACTGGTATGTCCATGACCACCGCACTACCGACGATGGCCGCAGGGTGGTTGAGATCTTCCTGGCTGAGAGAGGTTCTTCCCTATCTGAACAAGAACTTGAACTTCTGGAAGGAGCAAAGGGTTCTCTTGTCAGCGCCTACGAAGTGTCAGCTGTCGAGGAGGGCAAGACCGTCGCGCTTCTCGACGTATTTCAAGATCTGGAATACGAATTGCAGCACACTCCCTCCTTCGAAGGAATCAAAGTGGGACAGCTACTGGTGGGCCGCCTGGTCGTCGTGGGAGACTTCCGTCGCTTCTCGTGGATCAGCATGCTGGTGCCTCCTGAGGTTGAGGCTGACTTGAAATCCTACACTCGTGAGATGTTCACCAAGTACCAGGAAGACCATTATCAGGCATCCTGGAGCACGTTCTTGAGAGAAAGGAGCTATCTGTTCAACCACTTCATGCTGGAAGTGAAGGGGGAACTACCAGAGCCCAATATCGTTCTGCCCTACGGAGAGGAACAGGAGGAGGGAACTCGTCCCCTCGTCCTCACTCCGGACGCTCCGGAGACCCGAGAGCGTCCTGCGGTGCTTGTGCCAGGGCAGAGCGAAGAGGGATCCCCTCCCTTGGTCCTCGTTCCCGGAAGAGATAACTGAGAGTTGACACGAACATTGGGAAAGGTGGTAGAGGGGTGCGGCCCGTTACAAGAGTATACCTTGTCAGTTGCGCGCAAACCACGCTGGACGAAGAAGGGGTTTTTCAAGGGAGTACCGATCATCAGCTGTCAGGCCAGGGGATCGGGCACGCCAAGCTTCTCAGCAAACACTTGCGGGACGACGAGGTGGACTCCTTCTACTCCAGCCCCTTTGAGGGGGCCTTCGAGACTGCTTCCACCTTGGCTGCCAGGCACCGCCGAGGGGTCATAAGGCAAAATGACTTGCGGGACATGGACTATGGAAACTGGACCGGCAAGACAGCGGCAGAACTGAAGGAATCCGATCCAGAACTGCTCATCACCTGGCAGTTCAAGCCGCATGAGCACCGGATGCCAGGTGGGGAGACCCTGCAGGAGGTGCAGGAGAGGGTTGTTCGCACACTAGAGAACATCCTCTCTGTGGAGAAAGGTAACGGCGTTTGCGTGGTCACGCATCCGATTCCCGTCAAGGCCGCCATGTGTCACTTCATGAACGATGACCTCTCCATCATCTGGCTTGGCCCCCGACAGGACAGTACAGCGCTGAATATCATAGATTTCCAGGAGGACAAAGCGCAGGTCCAGCGGGTTGGAAGTCTGAAACACCGCGGCGAGAAGGGCACAGTGTAGCCCATGAAAGGGCCTGTCTGACGCCGACGGCGGAGACCTCCTCAGAAGAAGGCACGACGCCTTCTTTCTTTGTCTTCGCCAACACGTTGTCGCACTTCTTGGCTGAAGGTCGTAGAATGGAGTGTATTACCATGTCACCTGGCACAGATCAAGGAACCGTAGAGGAAAAACTAGCGAAGCTGAGGCGCATCCTCACTGAGATGGGGAGCGTGGTCGTGGCCTATTCCGGAGGGGTCGACAGCAGCTTGCTCCTGAAGGTAGCTCAAGAGCAACTGGGAGACAAGGCGGTCGCTGTCACCGCCATCTCGCCAAGTCTGCCCTCGCAAGAGCGGGAGCAGGCCACCCGCCTCGCCGAGGAGATCGGGACAGAGTTGATGCTGGTTGAAAGCGACGAGTTGCATCATCCCGACTATGTTGCCAACCCACCCGATAGATGCTATCACTGCAAATTCATACTGTTCGATCAACTCAAGCATATCGCCCGACAGAGAGGCTTCGCACACGTGGTGGACGGGTGCAACTTTGACGACTTGGGAGATCACAGACCGGGTATCCAGGCCGGCCGGGAACTGGGTGTGCGTAGCCCCCTCGTGGAGGCGCGCTTGACGAAGGCTGACATCCGCTCCCTGAGCCGCAGCCTGGGCATGCCAACCTGGGACAAGCCATCGGCCGCATGTCTGGCTAGTCGCATCCCTTACGGAACACCTATCACCCGCGAGAGACTGGAGCAGATCGGTGAAGCGGAACGGTTCCTCCACGCCTTGGGCATCGCTCAGGTGCGTGTTCGACACCACGGCGACATCGCCCGTATCGAGGTAGAAGCCGAAAGCCTACCCCTCTTGTTTGAGAATCGCTCCAAGATAGTCACTCACTTCCGCAAACTCGGGTTCTCCTATGTGACAGCTGACCTCGAAGGTTACCGCACCGGCAGCATGAACGAAACCCTGGGAAAGAGGGATCATGGATGAGCGCTTGAGGAAGATGTTGGAAGACCTCAAAGCGGACCGGACCGGTATCGATGAGGCCCTGTCCATCTTGCATGATCTGCCCTATCAGGATTTGAGCTATGCGGTGCTCGATCATCACCGGGGGCTGAGGAAGGGCTTTCCCGAGGTGGTTTTCTGCCAGGGCAAGTCCGCGGAGCAAGTAGTGGAACTCATTTCAGAACTGTCCAAAAGGAATGATCGAGTGATGGCCACTCGCGCTGATGAGGAGACCTTCAAGGTGGTCAAAGACGCTGTGCCGCAGGCAAGGTATTATCCCCAGGCCCGCATCATCGTCGTGGATACCCGGAAGGAGGAGCCCAAGACCCTGAGCAAGGACGAGAGCTATGTCTTGGTCATCTCTGCCGGCACGTCGGACATCCCGGTGGCAGAGGAGGCGGCTGTCACAGCAGAGGTCTTGGGAAGCCGGGTAGAAAGGCTGTACGATGTGGGAGTGGCGGGCCTGCACCGCCTATTGGACAAACGAGAAAGACTCTTTGGGGCCAAGGTCATAATCGCTGTCGCCGGAATGGAGGGCGCACTGGCCAGCGTGGTGGGAGGCTTGGTGGCCTGCCCCGTGATCGCAGTGCCCACCAGTGTGGGCTATGGGGCGAGTTTTGAGGGTCTGGCACCCTTGCTGACCATGCTCAACTGCTGCGCGCCGGGCGTTGCCGTGGTCAATGTGGACAACGGCTTCGGGGCGGGCTATTTCGCCCATAATGTCATGCGAGTGATGTCTGGAAAATGAGAATTGCCTACTTCGACTGCTTCGCTGGAGCCAGCGGTGACATGATCCTGGGGGCACTGGTTGATGCAGGCGTGGACATCCATGAACTCCAAGAGGGGCTGGACGGACTGCACCTATCGGACTATGAGCTTCAGGTGAGTCGCGTGCAGAAAGGAGCCATCACGGCCACAGACCTGCGGGTGGTGGTAGGGCGCGAGGCACCCGAGCGCAAGATAGCTGATGTCGAGATTGTGATAAGGAACAGCGACCTGCCCGAGGAGACAAGAGAAAGCGCCATGGCCATCTTTCGCCGTCTGGTCACCGTTGAGGCTGACATACACGGCGATGACGTCGAGGAAGTGCATCTCCACGAAGTGGGCGGCACGGACGCCATCGTAGATGTGGTGAGCACCCTTCTGGCGCTGAGTCTCTTGGGAGTGGAAAAGGTGTACGCCTCGCGGCTACCTTTGGGCCACGGCTTCGTTCGGTGCGCCCACGGCCTTTTGCCTCTTCCAGCGCCAGCGACGTTGGAGCTATTGAAGGGTGTGCCAGTAACTCAAGTTGATGTCGAGGGAGAGTTGGTCACTCCCACAGGGGCGGCGATACTCACGAGTTTGGTGCACGAATTCGGGCTCCATCCGGAAATGAGTATCGAGAGGATAGGATATGGAGCCGGCAAGAGTGAATTCGCCTTTCCAAATGTGTTGAGGGTGCTCGTTGGAACCTCGCCGCAGCCAATGGGCGAATCAAGGGAGATGGTGGTGCTTCTTGAGACGAACCTGGATGACATGAACCCTGAGTTGTACGATCATATCATGCAAGCTCTTTTCGCCGCAGGTGCCCTTGACGTCTACCTCCAGCCAATTCAGGCCAAGAAGAACCGGCCAGGAGTGCTTCTCTCCGTTCTGTGCCACCCACAATCAGCACAGGAGTTGTCATCTGTTATCTTCGCCGAGACCACCACTTTGGGCATTCGACAGCAAGCTCTGGAACGGATATGCCTCCATCGCGAGACCGTAATGGTCGAGACGCCGTACGGTCAAGTAAGGATCAAGGTAGCCAAGTTGGGCGAAAAGACCATGAACCTTGCTCCCGAATATGAAGACTGTCGCCGCCTGGCCCTAGAGAAGAGAAAGCCCCTAAAGGAAGTGTATGCCGCCGCCGAAGCCGCTGCCAGGCAGTGGCGAGAAAGGTCTTAGTAGCGTCGCCTCCGCACGCCGAGCCACTGTCTGATATCCAGTAAGGACGTCTTATGCGCATTCTTCGTTATGGATTACTGACCATCGGTTTCCTTGGCATCGCCTCTCTGTTGGGCTTCGCCTTCCTGTGCTTCAAGATTGACTACTATGGTCGCAGAGACCTGGCCCAGCAAGCAGATGCCATCGTGGTGCTCGGAGCTGCAGTCCTGCCCGATGGCCAGCCCGGACCCGACCTAATGGTGCGCACCGAGCACGCTGTCAGCCTCTATCGCGCAGGACTGGCACCTCGACTGATTTGTGCTGGCGGCGTCAAGCACGACCCGAGCTCGGCTGCCGCACTGTGCAGAAGCGTTGCCGCCTCCCTGGAGATCGCCGAAGCGGACATCTTTTTGGCTGACGGTTCCTCCAACACCGAGGAAGATGCTCACCGAGCGGCGATGGTAATGGGTCAGCATGGCTGGCAAACAGCTATCGTTGTCAGCCACCCATTACATGTGTATCGCGCCAAGCTCTTCCTAGAGCAAGAGGGCCTGACTGTGTACACCAGCCCCACGACGACCGATGTAGACAGAATTGACCTGCCATGGCGCAGCTACTATACCATCAGAGAAGGTCTAGGCATACTGTGGCCCTATCTGAAAGAAGCGGGTTTTCCCCCCGCCTGGACAGCAACCCTGCAAAAGTGGATTTACGCAGGGCCCTAATCATCGCTCTCGAACTCCCAAGAGAAGCAACGTCGTCACTCATCGAGGTAGGTCAGAGCCAGAGGGCGCCGGTTCGAGTTCCAAGCCGGGTGTTGCCTTTGCCAGTCACCCATGGTAAAATCGGGGTCGACTCCTGGCAGGCTCCACCAGCTACGCGAAAGGGTGACGAGCATGGAGGATATACCTCCTGCGATACATGAGATAGCGGTCTACACTGAGGTGCTGGAGGTGAGAGGAGAGGTAAAAGCCTGGCCTCCACGACGCATCCTTGATGTTCTAAATAGTCAGCAGACACCTTATCTCGATGTCGAGCAGGCATCAATCATCCCCTTGTCTCGATGGGGAAAGGCGCAACCCAGGGTCACCGATAGCATCGTCCTGAACAAACAGGAGATCATCCTTGTCTGGCTTATCCGAGAGACCGAGGTGAAAGCAACGGAGTTCACGACAGTTCACAAGGTACCTCAGAGAGTAATCGCGTACGCAGGGCCCTTTGTCGCTCAGGGGACCATGCACATCCTCCGCGAGTCGAGCCTCAGTCAGGCCTTGGACGCCACCAGGGAGAAGTTCTTCGCCTTGACCAGCCCCTCCGTCTTCTGTCTCTCGGTACCAGAGCTGACTCTCAAGGAAGGCATCGTCTTGAGTCTGAACAAAGACCAAGTTGCAGCGATGCAAGCCAGTGGATGAGTCAGGATGGAATGGCTAGGGTGTGCGCACTTAGCATGAGACTCCTCCAGACGAGGCTTCTGAGAGAAAGGCCACAACGCCCCGATTTCCAGCGACACAAGGGACTCGCATCAGTCTGTGGTAGCTCTCCTGCAACCGCCATGATCCTGCTGGTGACGATAGCCACAGTGCCGCTGTACACCGCCTGCGGGCCGGGAGAACCAGCTCCTGTACCGACAGCCACACCAGGCGAACCAACCCCAAGTCCTACAAGTACGCCGAAGCCTACGGCGACGCCGACCCAGTCCCGTGAAGACCTGTATGAGCCAAATGATTCTATGATTCGCGCCTTTGGTCCCTTAGTCCCGGGGCAGGAATACCAGGCCTATGTTAGTGGGAAGGACGACATAGACTACTTCTATCTGGAAATCGAGACTCCACAAACGGTCAAGATTACTCTGACTGACATACCTCCTGAAAGAGACTATGATCTATACCTCGTCACTGGCGAGGAGGATATCCTGAGTAGCTCTACTAATTCAGGACAGGAGGAAGAACAAATAGAGTATACGACCAGCAGTGTGGGCGTCTTCTACGTCTTGGTGCTGCCATTTCACAACTTCAGTCAGGTAGCGCCCTATACTCTTCAGTTGGAACTGTCGCCAGCACCGACGCCGAGCGGCGAAGACAGCTATGAACCCAATGATACGTTCGAGCAGGCCGCCGGACCCTTGGTATTTGCGCGAACCTATGAGTCCTACATCTGGGATGAGGGAGATATTGACAGGTACCTGTTTCAACTAGCTAGCAGAGTCACTATCGCTGTGGATTTGACGGAAATCCCAGCGATTGCCGACTACGATCTCTTTCTCCATGAGGGGACAGGACAACTTCTGACCTCATCCACGCGTGTGCTCGACCACGAGCACATCGAACAAGAACTCGAACCAGGCACTTACTACGTCACTGTGCAGTCCTTCGCTGGATTCAGCCGCAATGAGCCCTACGCCTTGAAGGTTGTTGTAGTCGAGCCCTAGTCCCATATGGAAGTGCACACCGCAGGTTCTTCGATGAGCAAACGACAACAAAGAGATGGCGCAAGTTTGTGATGAATGTGGAGCCTACAACCCAGGCGGTGATAGGTACTGCCGCAACTGCGGGGATCCTTTGAGTGGGTCTGTCAAGTCGGCGACGAACCTAGCCTTCGACCGCAGGAGAAGGGGCACCGGGCCCTGGCTTGCCACCGTACTGATCGGAGTGCTACTCCTGTGTTGTTTGGGCCTGGTGGGCGTTGCATTGCTGGACGAGTTAATGCCAGCACACCCGCTGCGGATCCTGCTGGCGGGAACACCGACCCCCACGGCTACTCATTCCGCGACTCCGACCTTCACGCCAACTGAGACTCCAGGCCCGTCACCTACCTTGACTTCGACGCCAGAGTTGGGAATGGACAGCTTCGAACCCGATGACACCACAGCCCAGGCCAGGGACATAAGTACTGACGGCACTTCCCAGACCCACACCTTGAGCCCGCCCGGGGACCGGGACTACGTTTTCTTCCAGGCCGGGGCAGGGATGCAGTACACAGTGGAGACCGGCAACTTAGGCGACGACTGTGACACCGTCCTCACCCTCTACGATGAGGATGGGACAGAGCTCATCCAAGATGACGATGGGGCCGACGAATCTCTGGCTTCGCGCTTGAACTGGGTGGCGGACGAAGAAGGCTTGCTGTTCGTCGAGGCCGCACATTTTGATGAGGAAGCGCGGGGAGAAGACACCGAGTATGACATCTGGGTGTTGGAAAGTGCGCCCCTCGCCATTGAGGAAGATGAGTACGAACCTGACGACACGATGGGGCAGGCCAACGAGATACTTCTGGACACACCCCAGAATCACAATATCCACGTGCCAGGAGATCATGATTGGATTTTCTTCATGGCCACAGCAGGGGCTACCTACGTCATCGAAACCTCTCAGCTGGGTGGCGA
>NJBK01000038.1 GCA_005223035.1 Chloroflexi bacterium B3_Chlor | reverse complement strand
CCCCAACCGCAAGTTCTACGACATGGAGGGTAAGCGGTATGTCGCCCTGGCGGACATCTCTTCCCTGGTGAGAGCCGGGGAGGAAATCCAGGTCGTAGACAGCAAGAATGGGCAAGACATAACTACCCTAGTCTTATCGCAGATTCTGCGAGAGCAGGAAAGAAAAGGGAGCTTCCTTCCTCAAGGACTCCTCACAGCATTGGTCAGAAGGGGCAGCGGCGGGCTGAAGCAGGTGAGGAAGTCTTTTGACGCCTCCTGGAAAGCACTCCAGGTGCTGGAAGACGACGTACAGGAAAAGCTAGACGCACTCGTGGAGAGAGGTGAGATCAGCCTGGCTGAGGCCCAAGAGCTGCGAGAAGAACTGCTGGCCAGGGCGCGACACAACCAGACAACCATGGAGGAGAAGATACTCGAGGAGATCGAAGCCTCCCTGCTCCGTGTGGGGGTCCCCAATAGGTCGGATGTCGACAGACTGAACAGCCAAGTCGTGGATATTGAGGCCAAAGTGGATTCCCTTTTGTCCGATTTGAAGTGAGGTGCGTAAGAGATCCGGCAATCACGGTGGAGCCGGGCCTAGTCCTTCAGGGCCCTAGAAGTACGGAATCCACTGAGTGGGATACGGAAGCTGAACCTGCATCTGCTCGCAGACGTAGTTCCATCTGACTGGCGAAATGAGCCTCGGACCACCGGATCGCGACGGTGGTAGCGACTCGGCGTGGCCCGGATACACATAGGTGGCTACAGAGTCCGCCCAGTCCTCCAGAGCATTCAGTGGGGCGTCTCTTGACTCCAGCCACCGTCCCCCGGGTTCGTACTTGAAGGGGATTGGCAACTGAAACACAAACCTCCCGTAGGTGCTGCCCGTGGTCCGCTTGAGCCCCCTGGACAGTCGAAGACGCTTCCGCATATCCCAGATGTGGCCCAGCTCGTGCACTGTCTGCCACTTCAGTTCGGGCGGATTCCCCCAACTTGCGCGCTTGAAGTACACTACTCCCAAGACCGGAAAAGCCATGGCAGCCATGGATGTATCTAGGGAGAGCTTGGAGACAAACAGCCTTCGTATCTCCCGTCGGAACCTGTCGGAGCCTCCCATCAAGGTGGCGAGATCTTCTACTGCTCCAGACAGGTGCTGCAGTTCGGTCAACACCCATCGTTGCGGCCTCAGCACATGAACGGCATAGTCGCTGGCTAGACTGTCTAGCATGGTACCTCTTCCTCTGTTGTCCGTGACCAATCTAGAAAACCCAGGGTCATCATAGCCTACTCTTGAGCCGCTGAATCCTCCCGTACGACTTCCTGATACGCTCCTCGCTGACTCTGCCGTCTCCAACCAGCCGCTTGATGACACTAAAGGCGCGAGCAGCGACATCCTCCACGAACACCGAGTTGTTGGCGAATGCCAGAATGTCAACACCCGCCTCAATGGCAGCCTCAATCGCGGTTTCAAGACCATAGTACTGTGCAATAGCCCCCAGCTGCATGTCGTCGAAGATGACGACGCCGTCGTAGTCGAGTTCCTCTCGCAGGATACCGGTGATAGTCGGCTTGGAGAGGATGGCCGGTCTCTCAGGATCCAGGTTGGCATTGAACACGTGCGCTGTCATGATGGCATATGCGTCTCCGACCTCAATGACGTTCCTGTAGGGCTCCAGCTCGATGCGCGACCAGGTGTCGGTAACGTCCGTTAGTCCGCGATGGGAATCCGCCGTTGAACTGCCGTGACCAGGGAAATGCTTCAGCGTGCATAGCACACCTTGCTCGTGGTGAGCCCTGATGAATTCAAGGGCGTGCTCGGTCACAACGTCGGGATCGGCTGAAAAGCTCCGTCCGTACGCGGCAATAGCCGGATTGTCCCGATTGGTATTGAGATCCACCACCGGGGCCAGGTTCAGATTGATTCCTAGCTCCGCCAGTGTTCTGGCCATCATCGAAGCCTGCTCACGTGTGCGCGCGAGATCGTTGGTCTCCCCCAGGTACTGGTGGGAGACCGTAGGTGGAAAGCCATATCCTTCTTTCAATCGGGTGACTAGACCGCCTTCGTGGTCTAGGGCAACTAGCAACGGCGCCGCGGAAAACCCCTTCAATCCCTCGACCAATACCTCCACCTGCGCGGGAGATTCGATGTTTCGCACCGCCCTCCTGCTGGGAACGTCGTAGTCGAAGAGAACGACCCCGCCCAGACGATCCTGTACGTCCCGGACAACGGGATGGTCGTCGCTCACATCGAATCCGCGAAACCCGACCATCAGCATCTGTCCGATTTCAACGTCGAGGTCTACGTCTGACTCTGTGTCCTCCTCTGGCGATTGGCCGCAGCCCGACAGCAACACCATCGTCGCCATGCTCTGACCAGCCACCTTGAGGAACTCCCGGCGTGACAAGTGGTACGATGAATCAACGGTGCTACATGCCACGCAAGACCTCCCCAGGTCCACCGGTGAAGTGAGGAGAGCTTTCTCCGCTGCTGGAGTGGGCCAGCACTCTTGCAGAAGCTGAGGCAGTCATGTGACGTTCACCCACTCTTCTCTGTATGTCTCCCGCTCGTTCAAGTCTCTAGGCTATTCATCAGGCCAGCGTAGATGAGCCCAATCAGCTGACTTCTTCAGCTGCTCCCAGTTGGCCCGCGGCAGCGTGTGCCTGCTCTCTCTCCCAGCCCCGGATCCTGGCCCACAAAGAAGCCACCTGATCCCTGGCCAACGTCATAGTTGTCAAGATGAGCCCAAACAAGAACACCGTAGCGACACACGTCACGATGACAACCCAGGGAAATGCTATCAGAGCAACGGGGTGGATGTCCGAACCGCGAAGGCCAAACATGAGACCCGCGCCCCCAGCAACTGCCACCGCCAGCGCCAAACCCGCGAACACGAAACTGCCAAGGCGTACACCGAGCGAGCGAACGCTGCGCCGGTTACACGAGTACTCCGCGGCAGCTGTGACGGGCAGGACACATGCCACGGAAAAGGCGGTCGCCAGCAGGAGGGTCACGAGTATGAACGCGATCGCCAGCAACACTACCCCCAAGAATAGCATCCCGTTTCCCAGGAAAGCTATCAGAAATCCGGCGTCCATCGTCCCGCCGATGAAGAAGAAGATGACCATCACAATGGCCAGACCGGTAAGTATCAACACGCCCGCTATGGGTAGAGCAGCGAGGGCGAGTATGCAAACCAGGGTAGCGGTGAGATAACGAAGTAGATGCCACACAACTCTGGTTATTGTCTTCATGCGAACGGCCGCCAGACCAAGCGAGCCCTTGACATGGGCGGGGTCTCGTTCACCGCTTGGCTATCCCACTGGCACGGTCATCAAGCTGACCCAGAGGGCCCACAATGGAGCAGATGCTCCTAACCGGAAGAGGTCCCCGAACCATCTGATGTGAGTTCCCCGTGACGTTCGTTTGAGCCGCGCAACTCCTCAATCTTCTCTTGTGCCTTTCTTCTGCCTACCTCGTCATCGGGCGGTGCGAGACGTAAGTAGAACTGAAAATTGGAGATTGCCTTCTCACGCTGGGCAAGGGCACGGAGTGCAATCCCTCGATCGTAGTACGCCTCGGCGAAGTCCGGATCCAAGTGGATGGCCCTGGTGAGGTCCGCGATGGCCTCATCGTACCTCTCCAGATCTGCAAGGACGGCGCCCCGCCGCCAGTAGGCCTCAACGTCGTCGGGGTCTGCGCTCAGGGCCTCGCTGAAGTTGGTGAGGGCTTCTTCGTACTGTCCCAGATCATCGTAGACCACACCTCGCTCAAAGTAAGCGTCTGCAAAGTCGAGGTCAATGCGAATAGCTTCAGTAATGTCAGCAATGGCGTTCTCATGCTGGCCCAATTCGTGGTGTGCAAGTCCCCGTTGGTAGTGGGCCTCGGCGTCGTAAGGGTCAATGCGAATGACCTCGGTGATGTCAGCGATGGCCTGCTCATGTTCGCCCAGGTGACTGTGAGCCACACCGCGGTTGTAGTAGGCATCGGCCAAATCCGGATCCAGGCGAATAGCCTCAGCAAAGTCAGCCATAGCGGCGTCGTGCTCGCCAAGGCTCTCGAAGGCAGATCCTCGATCGCAGTATGCCACGGCATCCAGGGGGTCGAGTCGGATAAACTCGCTGAAGTCTGCCGCCGCCTGTTGGTAGTCGCCCACCTGCTCTTCAACGAGCGCCCGGCCGTAGTAAGCCTCAGCGAAGGTAGGATCCAGGCGTATCGCCTCCGTGAAGTCTGCGCCAGCCTCCTCAAGAGCGCCCAGGTCCCGGTAGGCGAGCCCGCGCCGTAAGTAGGCTTCGCCATCGCTCGGATCCAACCGGATGGCCTCGGTCATTTCTGCGATGGCCTCGTCGTCCTCGCCACGAAACCGCCGGTGCACTCGTTGGCCACAGAGTCCGCCAAAGGCGCCCAGCGCGGCTCCCACAATCAGTGGGCTGAACATCGTGATGGTCTCGGTCCACGATGATTCCATGTTGGTGGTCTGCGACATCAGCGGGACGTAGAAGCTGGGGTATCGGAAGAGCCCCAGAAAGGACTGGATGGCGACCAGGAGGCTGGCAAGCACACCACCCGCCTCTATCGACATGCCACCGATCGCTCCCCACAGCCAAGCCTCTTTGTCTATCAACCAACCGATGAGTATGCCAGCCAACAGGAGTGCGACATACGGCAAGAACCGGCGGAACTCCAAGGGCCCTAGGAAGAGCCCTAGAAAGCCGGAACTGACGCGTAGCGCAATCTCAACGACAGCGTAGAAGCCCATCGCAGCCAGAACCACCAGGGCTTTCCGTTTTGCACCAATGGCTCGATAGCCACCAAAGCGCATCATTGCAGTATCTCAATGTCAGTGTATGCTGTGTACAGCCGGTCTTGTTCGGAATCTGACACATCCATATGCCCCGTCACGACCAGCCTCACCCTCCCGTCCTTGGGCACGTCAATACGCTCCACAGGAAGGCTAACTCGGTCTCCAAAATCCAGCACCCCGCTTTGCACCCGCTTTGCCTCAGGGCTGAGTGGCCAAAGATCGAGGTCTACCTCGACCCAGTTACCTGCCGCACGGTCGTAGGCCAGACCCTGGACGCCAAGCGATTGATCACTAAACCAGATGGTCCGCCCGGTCCTGTTCTCAACCCAGAGTGTGATAGTCTCGTCAGCACGGTACCTCTGCTTTTCAGTGACGAGAAGCACTCTCCTGTTCAAGCCCTCGCCGAGCAACTCTCGAAACGCCGACTCCGAATCGCTTTCGACGCGCTGTGCGAGCGACCATAGTAACAGGCAGGCGAACAGAAGTCCCACTCCTGCCACCACGCTCAGGCTCACAAGCCACTTCTTCGCGCCCTGGCTCATGTCGCGGAGCTTGGCTATACTGCTCTGGCAGCACCCCTGTCCTAGTAGACCCCCCAGCGCGCCAAGTCCCACCATAAGCAACGGCGCTAGGACGGGAAAGGTCACTAGCAAGGAATCTATCGTCCCCGCATACCGCTCAGTATGCGACCAACCGAAGACCGGACCCCCAATACGGTCCTGCAGCATCTCGAGCACCAACCGAATCGACGGTCCCAGAGTAAAGACAGCTACCGGCAACTGCAGGGAAAGCACCGCAGCGATACCGTACAGCCAGCCCTTCCTCCCTACCAGCCATCCGATGAGCACGGTCCCCGCCAGAACCGCCAGGGAAGGAAAGAGCGTCCTGAGCGCCATAACTCGCAGATCCGTACTCGGAACACCCAGCCAAAGGAGCACATAGGGTCCCAAGAGTGATTCGACCTGAGCCAACACGGTGGCCGCCACCCACCACAGTCCAATGCCTGCCAGCACTGCTAGCGCCTTATCACTGAGGGACATTCGCGCTTCCTTCGTCATGATTGGCTATTGACCTCGATGCGCATCCAAGTGCTGAACCCGACAGGAAGTCGGTGGGGATTCGCTCCGTTGCCCACGTCGCCCAACTCTACGACGCATAGCGCCCCAGTGAGGTTGAGAGGCACGGAATGGGAACTATGAAACCGGTGCGTTACCTATTATCCAACGAATTAGACCACAGGACTTGCACAAAGGCAAATCCTGCCCCGTGTGAATACCTGAAGGAGATTCGTCAGAGAACGCAGACTCCTCGACCAAGCACACCCCTGTCCTGATCAGGCAATCCGTGGTCTCCTGACTTGACGCCATCAGCCGCCAACGTTGAGAACTGGCTCTCGTTTCTTGTCATATCTCTAGACTTCCTTGACAAGGTTCACAATGTCGAGTATAATGAGTGAGTGCTCACTCATCGCCTGCACAGCACAAGAGACCAGAGATGCCTGAAGCAAGAGATAGGGCCACAAAGCGAAAACGCTTGAAAGAGCAAAGAGAGACCCAGATACTCGATGCCGCGGCCCGAGTCTTTGCCAGAAAGGGATACGAGCGTGCCACCACGCGAGAGATAGCCTCTGAGGCGGGACTGTCCGAGGGCACCATCTACAACTACTTCGACAGCAAGCGACACCTCCTGATCGCCATGGCCGTGCGTCTGGCTCTCGATTCCCTGCAGGAACTGGACTCCCTACCCCCTATGGAGGATGAGCAAGCACATGTCACGGCGCTGATCACCAACCGTTTCGAGCTACTCCTCAGCAACCTGGATTTGGTGAGGGCGTTGATGCCCCAAATCCTGGTGGATGACGACCTTCGCCAAGAATACATGACCAAGGTGCTATCTCCTGCTATCTCCTACCTAGGAGAATATCTCAAGAAGAGAGAGGTAGCCGGTGCATTTCGGAAGGTCAAGGCCGACTTCGTGGCGCGAGCCATGATCGGTGCAGTGATGTCTTTCGGCTTCCTCTGGCTTCAGCAGCCTTCAGACCTCGACGAGAGATCGCGAGACGAACTGGTGTCGGAAATGGTGGGGCTTTTCCTAGACGGCCTACGCGTTCGCCCCAGTGAGCAGAAAGATCGACAATCATGATCAGACGCACTCTGGCTATAACGCGAAAAGAGGTCATTCACATTCTGCGGGACCCTCGAACTCTCGCCATCATGTTCCTGATGCCCGTAATGCAGTTGATACTCTTCGGCTACACTGCCACGACCGACATCGGGCTTCTGCCCACGGTGGTTTTGGATCAGGACCGCACCCTGCAGAGCCGCGAACTCGTTGACGCGTATCGCGCCTCCAACTACTTCGACATCCTCTTCTACGTACGAAGCGAGGCAGAACTGGGGCGACTAATCGACGGAGGACAGGCCAAGGCTGGTGTAATCATCCCTACTGGCTACGGCCGACGTCTGACTGCGGAGAACCGTGCCTCCATCGCTTTCGTCATCGACGGCTCGATGCCTTCCGTGGCAACTACCGCCTTCAGCGCTGCACAGACAGTGGCTCAAGCCCAGTCCACTGTGTTGATACAGCGGGTGTATGGCATCGAGGTCGACGAACAACCGGGCATCGATGTGCGGCCTCGGGTCTGGTACAACCCCGACATGAAGAGTGCAAACTTCATGATCCCAGGTCTGATGGCCATGATCCTGCAAGTGCAGTCCACCATCCTCACCGCCCTCTCCATCGTCAGGGAGAAGGAGGAAGGCACCATCGAGCAACTGATCGTGACTCCTCTGCGATCCATGGAGTTGATAGTGGGCAAAGTGACTCCCTACATGGTCATCAGCCTCTTCAACCTGATGGAAGTGTTGCTCATCGGCGTGTTCTGGTTCGGCGTGCCCATCAACGGTAACATCCTTCTGCTGCTGGCCCTGGGACTCTTGGCGCTCCTGGTCTCCTTGGGAATCGGGCTGTTCAACTCCACCATAGCCAGCACCCAACAGGAAGCCATATTCCTTACCTTCTTCTTGATGTTGCCCTTCATCTTCCTTTCCGGCTTCTTCTTCCCTCTGGAGGCCATGCCCAAGGTGCTGCAATGGATCAGCTACTTCATTCCTCTGCGATATCTGTTGGTGATCGTCCGGGGCATCGTACTCAAGGGAGCAGGCCTGAGCATACTCTGGGATCAGGCAGCAGCTCTGGCCCTTTTCGCCATTGTGATGCTGGCTTTGGCGGCTTCGCGCTTCAGGAAACGCTTATGAACAGTCGCATCCTCTACGTCATCTACAAAGAGTGCATTCACATCGCCCGAGATCCCCGCACGTTGGCGGTGATGTTTCTGATCCCAGTAGTCCAGCTGATCCTGCTGGGCTATGCCGTCACCACGGACATAGAACATCTGCCAACCATCGTCTTGGATCAGGATCTCACACGTCAGAGCCGTGACCTGATTGAAGCGTATCGCGCCTCCAACTACTTCGACATCACTCGCTATGCCAGCAGCGAGGAAGAACTGGGTCGCCTGATAGACAAAGGCCTCTATAGGGCAGGCCTCATCATCCCCACTGGCTACGGGCGCAGCCTGATAAAGGCAGGAAGGGCCCAGGTCTCCTTCGTGATAGACGGCTCTGATCCCACGGTGGCTTCGACCGCCCTGCCAGCGGCCCAGATCATCGCCCAGGCTCAATCTGTCGAACTGGCTGCGGAACTCATAGGTCTCGATCCAACGGATTTGCCGGGCATTGAGGTTCATCCTCGCGTCTGGTACAACCCCGATATGAAGAGTGTCAACTTCATGATACCAGGGCTGATCGCCCTCATCCTACAGTTTCTGACCACCCTCTTCACCTCCATGTCCATCGTTCGAGAGCGGGAACAGGGTACCATGGAACAGTTGATCGTGACGCCCATCAGGCCCCCTGAGTTGATACTGGGCAAAGTCGCCCCCTATGTGGCTATCTCCTTTTTCGACCTGGCTGAGATACTGGTTATCGGCGTTTTCTGGTTCGGCGTGCCCATCAACGGCAGCGTGGCTCTGCTGCTGGCTCTCTCGGTTCTCTTCCTGCTGACTACCCTGGGCATGGGGATACTCATCTCCACCATAGCCAGATCTCAGCAAGAAGCGATGTTCCTCAGCCTCTTCACATTGATGCCTTCCATCTTTCTGGCCGGCTTCTTCTTTCCGCTGGAGGCTATGCCCCAGTTACTGCAGTGGATGAGCTACGTCGTCCCGCTGAGGTACATGTTGATCATCGTCAGAGGTATCGTTCTCAAAGGGGTGGGACTGCGTATCCTGGCAGGGGAAGTGCTAGCCATCGCCATCTTTGGCGTTTTCATCTTCAGCGTAGCTGCCAGGCGCTTTCGTAAACGGTTGGAGTAGTGGTTCCCAGAAGTCTGAACGTTGAGATGCCTGCGAAGGCACAGTATAGGGTGTATAATACCTGAGGTACTGAGGAGCTACGTCAAGGATTGAGGTGGGGTTGCCACCCTGAAAAGCACAGAGACTGAACAAGGGGGTAGATAGCATGCTTGGCAACCTGGTGATAGCCGGCGTACTGATCGTCATAGGGGTCTTGAACGGCTGGGGGATACCGCTGGCGGTCAAGAGCCGGCGACCTTACGGCCTGGTAGGCGACATCCTGGCCAGCCTATTGTCCATGTTAGCCTGGGGTCTCGTGGCGTGGACAGTCGTCCTACCAGCGCTGAATTTCACAGGCTGGCTGGCGATAGTGGCAGCCATCGGCGACTCCTGGGGTTTGGCCCTGCTTGTGCTGTGGCTCATGCGCCGCGTCAAGAGCTAGCACCCCAATCGTCGCCCTCAGAGCGAACGGACAATGGATCTGAGAAGAACTCTCTCCATCATACGCAAGGAGACGTGGCACATCCTGCGTGACAGGAGAACCTTCGTACTGGTGACCGTTTCGCCGGTGTTCCTGCTCCTGGTGTTCGGGTACTCAATGTCGGTGGAGATCAAGAACGTTGCCATCGCCCTGCTGGACTACGATCAAAGCGCACTATCCCGCCGTTATCTGGACGGCTTAGCCAGTACGGGCGACGTCCTAGTCCGGTACTGGCCCCAGGATTACGCGGAATTGCAGAGTAGGTTGGAACGGCGCCAGGCGAAGGCGGCAGTAGTCATCCCCACTGGCTTTGAGAGCGACATCCTTGCTGGGCGCGAAGCAAGTCTGCAAGTGATCGTGGACGGCACCGATCCTAACACAGCCAATCACGCCATGACTCACATCCGTGGATATACCCAGGGTCTGGCCTTGGAGATACTAGGCGAAACCCTCCAACGCCAGGGGATTGAATCAGACGAAATGATTGGCATAGACCTCCGCATGCGCACCTGGTACAACCCTACGTTGAAGCCCATCTTCGGCTGGATTCCGGGCATCATCGCCAGTGTTCTGGGCATGCCGGCGGTGGCTGCGACACTGGCCCTGGCCGGAGAGAAAGAGAAAGGAACGCTGGAGGCGCTGATCGCCACCCCGGTGCGCCGCTCGGAACTGCTGCTAGGCAAGCTTATCCCTTATGTCCTCAGCGGCCTGTTAAGTGCAGCGCTTTGCGCTCTCGTGGGCATCTATTGGTTTGGCGCCCCCTTTCGAGGCAGCTTTCTGTTATACCTTCTCCTCTCGGCCGACTTCTTCTTCGCCACTCTGAGCCTGGGGATGCTCATTTCGGTGTTTGTGCCCTCTCAGCAAGCCGCCATGGCATGCGCCATGCTGATCTTCCTCTTTCCAGGCTTCTTTCTATCAGGACTCTTCTACCCTATCGCTAGTATGTCACCAATGATGAAAATGGAAGCCTACATGATGCCCACAACTCACTATGTGACCATTTCCAGGGGATTGTTCTTAAAGGGCCTCGATATGGAGTCCTTGTGGCCCTTTGCCCTCGCCCTGCTGATAATGGGCACACTAGTGACTGCGATAGCAATCCTTACCTTCAAGAAGAAGCTGGCATAGCCAACATGTTTCATCGAATATGGTATTTGGTCAGAAAAGAGTTGATACACCTGCGCCGGGATGTACTCCTGGTATCATTCATCATCTTGGGTCCGGTCTCGGAACTGGTGTTCATCGCCTGGTCCACCTCTGCCCCCATCGAACACCTGCCCACCGCCATAGTGGATCAGGATCGCACTGAAGCTAGCAGAGCCCTGGTCGTCGCCCTGGAGAACTCGGAAACCTTCGATGCGCAGTACTTCCCGGCCGGGGAGACCGAGCTCAGTAGTCTGATTGATGCCGGCACGGTCTCTGCTGGGGTGCTCATCCCCAGCGGTTTTGCCCGAGGGCTGTCCCTGCCGATCTCTGAACCACCTCAAGTACAGATCATTGTCGATGGGTCCGATCCAATGGCTGCTCGCGCCGCAGAGATGAGTGGCCGGGGCGTCATAGGCAGCTACGCCCAGGAGAGAGTCCTTGAGACCTGGGGGAATATCGCCGGCCAGCAGGGAGAGATCATCAGGACCGACGTGCGCGTATGGTTCAACGAGGAGTTGTCGGACGCCAACTACACGGTCCCGTCCGAGATGGGCTTCATGCTGGAGATGGTGGCCTTGATGATAGCCGCCATAAGTATCGCTCGAGAGCGGGAGTTGGGCACCTTTGAGCAGTTGATGGTCTCGCCCATCCGCACCGGGGAGCTGATCATCGGCAAGGCGATCCCGGCGGTGATCATCTCTTATGTCGACTTCCTGCTGATGCTGGGGATCACCGTGTTCATCTTCGGCGTACCCATGAAGGGCTCTCTGCCTCTGCTCTTGGTGTTGGCCTTGCTCTACATCTTCGTCGAACTCGGTTGGGGCTTGCTGATCTCAGGCTTCTCTCGTACGCAACTCCAAGCCTTACTGCTGGTCATGGTGCTGGCCATGGTGGGAATGGTCTTCTCTGGATATGCCTTCCCCGTGGACACCATGCCTCCCCTAATGCAGCTACTGGCCAATCTAGTGCCCATCAAACACTGGCTACTCATCATGCGAGACATTATGCTGAAGGGCGCGGGCATCAACATGTTCTGGAAGGAATTGGTGGCCTTGGCCATCTTGGGTGTGGTCATCAACGCAGTCACCTTGACGATTCTACGGAGGCGACTGGATTAGGAGCTCAACATAGGGATACTTGGGGGGACGGTAGAGCTGACTGGAGCGTGCCATGGGATTGGCTGGTCGCAACTATGACTGAAATGTCGCGACGCATTGGCTCCATCTGCCGCAAGGAACTGATTCACATCGTGCGGGATGGAAGGACTTTCTTCCTGGTATTCATCTCGCCCGCTTTCATGTTGGTGATGCTCTCCTATCTCTTCACCTGGGATGTTGAGCGTTTCCCACTGGCGGTTTTCGACCAGGACAAGTCCTCGTTGTCGCGCCGATACCTGGCCGCCTTGACCCAGGATGGGACCCTTGATCTGCGCTATGACCTCTCGAGTGCCGAGGAGGGTGACAGGCTTCTGCTGACCGAGAAGGTGTATGCGGTGCTGGTAGCCCCCTCTGGATTGATGGGCCGGGTCAACAGAGGGCATACCGGCCACCTTCAAGTCATCCTCGACGGCACCAAACCGGGCATCGCGTCCCAGACGTTGGCTCAGTTGAGTGGCCGCACCCAGGCCTTCATGTCCACTCTGTCGTCTGTCCCAGGGGCGGCCGAGGCTCAGTTGCTGCCGGTAGACATCCGCACCAGAGTGTGGTACAACCCCAACCTGAGAGCTCTGCACAGCATGGTGCCTGGTCTCATCGCTGTGGTGATGTGCATGCCGGCTTTCTCGATTGCGACTTCCTTCGCTCGCGAGAAGGAGATGGGCACCATGGAGGGCTTGTACGCCACCCCCATTCGGGGCGCCGAAGTACTCCTGGGCAAGCTTCTCACAAACGTCGCCTGCGGCGTAGCCAGCGTGGTTCCCGTCGTCCTGGTGGCAACTCTCTGGTTCCGGGTGCCCTTTCAGGGCAGCTTCCTTCTCTTCCTGCTATTGACCGCCGATTTCCTGCTGGGTGTCTTGGGTCTCAGCTTGCTCATATCCAACTTTCTCTCCACTCAGCAAGCGGCCATGGTAGTGCTGTTCCTGGTGCTGTTCGTACCCAGCATGTTCCTCTCGGGTCTGATAGAGCCGGTGGATAGGGCCTCGTGGAGCGCCCAGATCCAAGCATACGTCTTGCCCACGACCCACTACATCACTATCTCGCGGGGCATCTTCCTGAAGGGAGTAGGCCTTGGAGCACTTTGGCCTTCCACCTTGGCCTTGGGAGCGATGGGCACAGGCTGCCTCTTGCTGGCGATGAAACTATTCAAGAAGAGGCTGGGCTAGCGGAGATGTTGGGCCGAACGGTAACTCTAGTCGTTAAGGACTTCCGACAGTTCCTGAGAGATAGGGTTCTGATCATCTTCATCCTGGCGGGGCCCACGCTGCAGCTCGTATTGTTGGGACAGGCCACCGGTGCTGACATAACTCGTCTGCCTGCGGCTGTCCTGGACGAGGATCAGACGAGTGCCAGCCGGGCATTGACAGTTGCACTGGACAACCTGAAAGAGCTGGACATCACGAATCGACTTGACGACATAGAGGAAGCCAGGCCGTTCTTGGATAGGGGAGAAATCAGTCTGGCAGTGCTAATCCCACCTGGTTTCGGCGAAGCTCTAAGATCACCCCAAGAACGGGTGTCAGTCCAGGTTCTAGTGGACGGTTCTAACATCCTGGGCGCATTGACAGCAGTGGGCGCCGCAGAGGGAGCGATTAGTCATTTTGCACAAGATAGCGTGATCGAAAGAAGAGAGTTGTTGGGCGGCGGAAACCCTTCTGGGCCTATGCTAGACCTGCGACCCATAGGACGCTTCAATCCTGACCTGGTCCACAATCACTATATCCTATCCGCCCAGTTGAGCCTCATCGTTCATGTAGTCACTTTGCTAGTAGCCTCGGTGGGAATTGTGAGGGAACGCGAAACGGGCACCCTGGAGCAATTGATGGTCACGCCTTTGACGAGGATAGAGTTGATAGTCGGCAAAGCGACCCTGCCCATGCTCGTTGCCTTTGTCGATTTTGTGGCCATGCTAGCCATAGTGGTTTGGGTCTTCGGGGTTCCCGTGAAGGGCTCCCTGGCCTCGCTCCTAGCCGTAACACTGTTGTTCATTGTGGCTCAACTGACGTGGGGGCTGGTGATCTCCGCCGTGTCGGCCACCCAGCAACAGGCGATCCTCTTGATTTTCATGATCGCCATTCTGAACGTCGCCTTCTCGGGCTATTTAGCTGCCGTGGAGAACATGCCTCTGCCCATGCAATTGGCGTCAAACTTCTTTCCCATTCGCCATTATCTGACCATGTTGCGCGGCATCATGCTCAAAGGAGCGAACTTGGCTAGCCTTCAGCCGCAGCTTTTCGCCCTCACGGGATTGGGCATCGCCAGCCTTGTCATAAGCGTGCGCAGCTTTCGAAAGCGGCTGGAGTAACAGATCGAAGCACGAGGGGTACAACGGATGCCAAACGCAGACGAATACGCGATAGAGACCCATAACCTGACCCGCGAATTCAAGCACGTGGTCGCGGTTGACAGCCTGAACCTGCGGATAGAGAAAGGCGAGATCTTTGGTCTAGTGGGGCCTGACGGTGCAGGTAAGACCACCACTATCCGCCTCCTATGCGCCATCATGAACCCCACCGACGGCAGTGCAAGAGTGGCAGGCTTCGACGTAGTCAAAGAGGCCGAAGACATAAAGAAGCGCATCGGCTACATGGCTCAGCGGTTCAACCTCTATGGAGATCTTTCAGTGTTGGAGAACTTGAATTTCTTTGCCGACATCTTCGCGGTGACTGGGGAGGAGAGGAAGAAGAGGATCGCTCAGTTGCTCTCCTTCGCCCGCCTGACCGACTTCCAGGATCGGAGGGCCGCTCAGCTTTCTGGCGGTATGCAGAAGAAGCTGGCTCTGGCCTGCACCCTCATCCATGAACCGGAGATACTGTTCTTGGACGAGCCCACCACAGGCGTGGATCCCGTGTCCCGGCGAGAATTCTGGGACATCCTTTCGGACTTGCATCTACGAGGAGTCACCCTCTTTATTAGCACACCCTACATGGATGAGGCGGAGCGCTGCTCGCGAGTTGGGCTAATGTTCGAGGGAGACATCATCGTGTGTGATGAACCGGAGAAGGTGAAGGAGTTGATCACGGGAGAACTGATCGAGCTGAGACCCAAGGAGTTGAGGCGAGCCAGGGATTTAGTGGCTGGATGGGAAGGCGTCCTTGAGGTGCAGACATATGGCGATCTGTTGCACATCTTCGTGGACAGCGTGGACAAACGAATGCCCGAGCTGGAAGCGCACCTGGAGGTGGAAGGCATTGACGTGGAAGGTTTGCGCCAGACCAGGCCACGCATGGAAGAGGTCTTCATCTCCCTCATTCGGAAAAGGATAGCGGAGGGAAAAGCTGACAATCCGGTGAGTTCTGGGAATCACAAGGCTAGGGAGGAGTAAATCACCTTGCTTTGCATCATCTGGCTAATGTGTAGAGACTCACTGTCAACCTGAGCCTGTCGAAGGGTCTCGTTCCCGCACCACAAAACGAGATTCTTCCCTTCGGTTCCACTGAGGGCGGGCTCGCCTTGCTCCTCACAATGAGATGGTGATGTACCAATAATGAAGAGGTGGAGCGTATGAAAGACGGATACTCAGTCGTAGCGGAGGGGCTGGTCAAGAAGTTTGGAGACTTCACCGCGGTAGACGGCATCAGCTTCGAAACCAAGACCGGTGAGATATTCGGCTTCCTCGGGCCTAACGGTTCGGGGAAAACCACCACCATCCGTATGCTATTGGGTCTGCTGCGGCCCACTGAAGGGAGCGGCACGGTCCTCGGTTATGACATAGTGGGAAAATCAGAAGAGATTCGCAAGCGGATTGGGTATATGTCTCAGCAGTTCAGCCTCTACAACGATCTGACCGTGTCCGAGAATCTCAACTTCTACGGCGGCACCTACGGGGTCACGGGAAAGCGTCTTCGCGAGAGAAAAGAGTACATCTTGGAAATGGCGAACCTGAAGGGAAGAGAGCGGGAGATGACCAAGAACCTGTCCGGAGGCTGGAAGCAGCGCTTGGCCCTTGGCACGGCCATCATCCACGAACCACGGATGCTGTTCCTCGACGAGCCTACGGCCGGCGTGGACCCCATCTCTCGACGCGCCTTCTGGGACCTGCTCTACGAACTGTCCGATCAGGGCACGACCATCTTCGTCACCACCCACTACATGGATGAGGCGGAGCATTGCCACAGCCTCGCTTTCATCCATCTCGGCAGAATCGTAGCCCGGGGAACACCTCAAGAGATCAAGGAGACGATTATGAGGGGTCAGGTGCTGGAGATAGACTGCTCGGATCCAGACGTGGCTCTTAGCACGCTGCGTGAGGCTTCCATTTTCGACGAGGTAGCTCTGTATGGAGCATTGATCCATGTTGTGGGGGAGGATCTCGAGAGCCACAAACCTATGATGCAGAGGCTGCTGCGAGAGCAAGGGGTCGATGTGAGAAGCATGGACATCATAGCTCCTTCGCTGGAAGATGTGTTCATCTCTAGCATCAAGGAGGAGGACAAGAGAATAGCTTTTGCCAACGGGAGTTAACACGCATCGAGGGACACGCATAGGAAGAGGTGAGTAGGCAATGAGACAGAGAATCGTAATCGTCTTGGTACCGCTGTTGCTCATCATCGCCGCTGGAGGAGTGTGGTGGTATCTTGGCTCACATCCCGATGTGCGGGCGCAACTGATGGCTGAACTCGGTCTGGAAACCCAAGCGACCCCTGAGGGGGTCCTTGCCGCGTCGGGAATTATCGAGGCCGAGGAGGTGTCGGTGACCACCGAGACGGGAGGTCGCGTGGCAGAGGTCCTCGCCGATGAAGGTAGCCTCGTACAGGAAGAGGACGTCTTGATCCGGCTGGATGATGCTCTCCTGCAGGCTCAGATAGCCCAGGCGGAGGCCGCTCTCGCAGGAGCCCATGCCACCCTCGCCCAGGTCGTGGCCGGTGTTCCCGCGGCGGAGATTCGGCAAGCCGATGCCTTGCTGACTCAAGCAGAGGTGGCTCGCGACGGCACACTGCAAGCCGTGAGGGATGCCCAGGCAACTCGCGCCAATCCACAGGAACTGGAGGCCCGCATAGACGGGGCGCGAACTCAGCTAGCCATCGCTGAACTGACCGTCGACCAGGCCGTAGCAAACATGCGCGCAGCGGAGATTCAAGAGGCCTATTTTCCGCGGACCTACGCTCAGCTACTGAAAGGCTTCGATGTTGAGTTTCTCCTGCCCGGTGGGCAGGTCTTCAAGAAACACATCAGCGTAGGTGAGCGTATCCTCAGCCAGGTTAGACGACCAGGTAATCTAGCCATTCAACAGGCATGGATGGCTTGGGAGGGCCTGTTTGCGGCTGAAGCAGCTCGTGATGGTGCGCACCAGAACCTGAACAACCTGCTGGCTATGCGCGACAACCCTTTGGAGGCGAGCGCTCTGGTCAGGGCTGCCCAAGCTCAGCACGACATCGCCGAGGGCAACGTTGCGGTGGCCAAGGCCCAACTGGAGGCCCTCCAAGCCGGCGCCACGGAGGAAGAAGTGAGGATTGCCGAGTCTCAAGTTCAGCAGGCTGAGGCCGCGCTTTTGACCTTGCAAGTACAGCTGGACAAGATGACTCTTCGGGCACCCAGAACAGGCATGGTGCTCGAACGCATGGTCAGCGTCGGTGAGATCGCTCCACCGAACTTCTCGCTGCTGACCATAGCTGACCTGGACCAGGTCACCCTCACGGTATACGTTCCTGAAAACGAGATAGGACTGGTGAAGGTGGGCCAGGCAGTTCAAGTGCACGTTGATTCTTTCCCCGAGAGGAGCTTTGACGGGGACGTGATCCACATCGCTTCACGAGCAGAGTTCACGCCCAAGAATGTACAGACGCGGGAGGAAAGGGTGAGCACGGTTTTCGCTGTGAAGATACAGATTCCCAACCCAGACCACGCCTTGAAACCCGGCATGCCCGCGGATGCCCAGATTCTGGTGGAGAAATGAAGGGAGGCCAACGAATGCAGTTCAAGGCAAGAACGCCGGCCATAGCTTCTTTGCTAATCGTCACAGCCAGCCTCGCGCTCCTATGCTCCGCCTGTCAGGCAGGAAACGTAGCCGCGACTATCGAGGCTTCGGGGACAATCGAGGCCGAGGAGATAGTCATAGCTTCTGAGTTCGGTGGAAAGATGGAGGAGATTCTAGCCGATGAAGGCGCCGAAGTAGAGGCGGGGCAGGTGTTGATTCTCCTGGATAGCGAGCTCCTGGAGGCCCGGATGGGCGAGGCTGAAGCAGCTGTAGCCTTGGCGCGTGCGAACCTGGCCAGAGTGGAAGCCGGACCTCGACCAGGAGAGATAGCCACAGCCGAGGCTTTGCTGGAGCAAGCCATCGCCGCCCGCGATGGAGCCGAACGGGGCTGGCAGGATGCTGTGGCACTGCGGGACAACCCTCAGGAGCTGAATGCCCAAATAGACGAAGCCCGCACCCAGGTGGAACTGGCGGAACGGGGAGTGGCCCAGGCTCAGGCGCAGGTCCGAACCTTGGAGATACAGCGAGACGCCTACGCAGGCGCTGGCGATGATGACAGCAAGACCAGATACCAGGCCCTTGACCAGCAGGTGAAGGCAGCAGAAGTGGCGGTTGCCATAGCTGAGGAGCAGCTGGCCGGAGCCAGAACCCACCTCGAGAACCTGACGGGGATGCGCAACAATCCCATCGCCCTCAACACAGCGGTCAATCAGGCCAGGGCCAGGTACGAGGGCGCAGTGGTGGGAGGGGAGGTAGCCCAGGCCAGCCTGGATGCCCTGCTGGCCAAGCCCACGGCAGAGGAGGTAGCCGTCGCCCAGGCTCAAGTCGGTCAGGCTGAGGCCGCTTTAGGCATGTTGCAGGTTCAACTGGAGAAGATGACCCTGCATTCGCCCCTGAGCGGTCTGGTAAGCAACCGAGCCATCCACGTGGGAGAGACGGCCTCTCCGGGCGCGACACTGATGACCGTGGTCAGCCTGGATGAGGTGAAACTGACTGTCTACATACCAGAGAACCGCTACGGTCGCATACGACTGGGACAATCGGTCAGCGTGGAGGTGGATTCCTTCCCCGGAAAGGTATACCAGGGAGAGGTGATGTACATCTCATCGGAGGCCGAGTTTACCCCGCGCAACGTCCAAACAAAAGAGGAACGGGTGAACACCGTCTTCGCAGTCAAGATCCTCATCCCCAACCCTGAGCACGATCTGAAGCCCGGCATGCCAGCAGACGCCACAATAGTAGTGGAATAGGAGTGCGACCATACGCTCCCCCCTTAGCGCAAGCGATTGAGAGACGATGGTTCCGCTGCTCCTGTTCTCAGTTGACCCGACGCGTCGCCGTGAGATATGGTAAAGTGAGTCATCACCGCCAGCACAGAACAGAAGGAGGTGCAACATGACACCGGCCAAATTGGCAAAGATCGTCCTGCTCGCCATCCTGCTCATCGCGGCCGGATCCTTGTTTGGCAGCGCGTGCGAGCAAGTCAATCAACAGTATCAGCTGGTTCTTCTGCTCGACAGAGGTTTCCTCTACGTTCTTCTCTGGTTGGTGGCGGCCATGGCGACGGTCGCCGTCACTGGAGGACTCGTGGCAGCACTTGTGCGTCCTTTGTGGGTGTGTGCGGTCGCCTTTGTCGCCTCTGCCCTGGCCGTGTTCATCGCCTGGGAGGTAAGCCTTGCCAGCGGCGTTGTGACTCTCATATACCTGGCTGTCTCTCTGCTGTATTGTAGAGGAGTTGCTGAGGCGCTGGATAACCGCTTGAAGTTCTCCGTGGAGCCGATATCAGGAAGCCAGTCCACATTGCTTGCAGGGCTGGCTATTGCCGCCTCCGCCAGCCTCTATTTCGGTTACGCGACAGAAATCGAAGAGCGAGGCTTCGCTTTCCCGACACAGCTGGGAGAGACACTCAGCGAAATAACCATGGCGCCAATCCGCGCGCAGATTGAAGATCGCACAGATCTGACATCACAGGAAAAGGACGCTCTGGTCGCCCAGGCAATGGAGGCCTTTGAAGAGCAATGGATGACCCCTATGGAGGAGAGCATACAATCCTATCAATCTTTCGTGCCCTGGGCGATCGGCTTCATGCTCTTTCAGTTCCTGGCAGTGATCAACAGTCTCTTCTCCTGGATTCCGATCGTGATGCTCGCCATCATCTTCCCGATTCTTGCGGGTCTGGGTATGACAGGGAAGGTACTCGAAACGAGAGAGGTGGAGAGATTGGTCATAGTTGAATGAATTCCGAACGGCTCCGGGGCGACGTCCAGCTAGTTGGGAGCTACCACCGTCCCTTGCGCGGGGTACGCCGGCCAAGGTATTGCGGGACGAACGAATGAAGCTAGTGCCAGCGGACCACCGAGGAATATGGGGAAGCCACTGGAGGGACCCAGCGTGTCTGAAGAGCAAGAGACGAAGCTAGAGAAGGTGTACACCGCTGCAGGCCAGCTTCAGGCCCACGTCATCAAGGGCAAGCTGGAAAGCGAGGGAATCCCCGTCCTGTTGCAGTACGAAAGCCAGATATTCGGCCTCACCGTGGATGGGATGGGAGAAGTCCGGATTATGGTTCCGGGACCCCTGGCTGAACGAGCCCGGGAGGTAATAGCCGGTTCAGAGCCGTGACCCGGGCGAGGCTCCCTGCAGTGTGAGGACGCCAAGTAGTCCAGTCACTGGAGTATCTCCCCTGTTTGACAACTCGGCTTCCCAAAGACCGGCGAGATCCAGGCTTTCGAGTTTCCAGACGCCACTCAAGCGCAGACTGCCTCCGGCCAGACATCCGTTCGGCTGTCGCGTTGTAGCCACAGCAAAATGACCCACGAGTACGTAGGTAGCATTCACCTCCATACCAGCTCCTCCGATGGCGCAGCGGACCACGAGCAAGTGAGTCGCATCGCGTCCCGGGCCGGGCTGGATTTCCTCATCGTTGCTGATCACAATGTGCTCACCAAGGGAAGGGATGGATGGTACGGGGACCTGTTGCTCCTCGTGGGTGAAGAACTCCACGACACGGAGCGCGTGCCCGAGGCCAACCACTATCTGGCCTTCGACATCGAGGAGCACATCCACGCTGACGGCAAGAGTGCCCAAGCCGTCATTGATGCCGTGAATGCTCAAGGCGGCTTCGGCTTCATTGCCCATCCCTTCGAGCACAGCCCACCCTTTACCGGCGAGCCGGACCTGTCCTGGGTTGACTGGAACGTCGGAGACTACACCGGCCTGGAGATCTGGAACTACATGTCCGAATTCAAGAGCTACCTCCACAACCTGCGCTGGGCACTGGTCTTGATCTACTTCCCTCAGATCGCGATGACCGGGCCCTTCCCTGAGACGCTGGCTAAGTGGGACGAACTGTTGAAGTCCGGGAAGACAGCGGCCTTGGCCGGTACAGACGCCCACGCCAACACGTACCGCGTGGGTCCTCTCCGCCGTCCCGTCCTTTCCTACGAGCACTGCTTCAAGGCAGCGCGAACACACATCCTCACCGATCAACCTTTTACTCGAGATTTTGAGCACGACAAAGCATTGGTCTATCGGGCGCTCAAGGAGGGCCACTGCTTCACAGCCTACGATGGCATCGGCGATGCGTTTGGTTTTCGTTTCTATGCCAAGAGCGAGGGTCTCACGGCCGGCATGGGCGAGGACATCCCTATAGCCACTGGCGTCGAGTTCGAAATCGCCTCACCAATCCTGGCCGACCTGCGCTTGCTGAAAGACGGAGAAGTTGTCACGCGCACCAAGGGACGACACCTGACGCTTAAAGCACGAGAAAGTGGCGTCTATCGAGTTGAAGCTTACCGTTGGCACCTCTTCAAGCGTCGCGGCTGGGTCTTCACTAACCCCATTTATGCGACCGGCTAGGAACGTCTGAGTAGAACTAGCGCCCCGCCCAGCACTGCCGCCCCGACAAAGGAGAAGGCGGCAACACCCAGCAGGACATTGGGTATCCACGCCGAGCCGCTGGGTTGGAGCGTGGGGCTGGGAGTAGCCGCGGGGACCACGTTAGCGGCGGCGGGAGCCGGGGCCTCAGTGGAAGCAGTCGTTTGAACGGCCATCGCGGTCGTAGTAGGACTGGAGGTCGGCGTGGCTGTCGGTGACGGTGTTTGGGTGGCCGTGGACGTCTCTGTGGGTGGCAGAGGGGTGAATGTGGCCGTTGGGGGTGGTGGGGTAGGTGTGGAGGTAGGCGGTACGGGCGTCGGCGTAGCGGTGGGCTGCACGAGATCCACCTCCATGCGCACCAGGTCAATGAACGCCTCATCTGTGCCCGCGGATGAGGGAACATGTACCCTGACAAACAGGGTGATCGTGGCGGTCTGAGCAACGGCTGACACCCTCAACGCTGAGAAGTCGTGGCCCCACTCCCAGATGGCGGCACTCCAGATGACATTGGGGGAGGCAGGGTCGGTGCCACCCAAGGGGTCGATGCCGACCTTCCGCTCTATGTTTGCTTCTTGGCTGGGATTGATGGCGGCCCAATCCACGGCAGCGATGTAGGCCGTGCCTGGTACTACCCCTGCGACTTGTTGGTAGATGCTCGCGGTAAAGGCAACGCCGTCCGTCCAGATCCGTTGTGCAGTGGAGCCGTGCAAACGCTCAAAAGTGGAGTGATCCAGTGCGGGTTGACCGGTCTCGATGTAGTATTCCCACCCCTCACCTATCTCCCCCAACGGTATCGGCAGCCATCCCCTCTCAAAGCTGCAATTGTAAATCAGATTGCCGGGATACTGCTCGACCTCGGGGCATCTGTTCTGCTCCTGCGCGTTCATAACGGAGATATGAGCGCCCATCAGGACCGTTGCCAGCAACAGAACTGCCATCCCCTTTTTTGTCACGTTCCCGCCATTGATCACCGAGTTTCCTAGGAATAGTAGTATACCACATACCTGGTGGGTGGCAAACGTGACAAACCTCGGGGGGCGGGATAGTGACCTTGACACAGTCACGGCCTGATACGTGGCGCGGATCAGTGATCTCGTGGCGGATCGTTGGCTTGAGCCAGGTACAAGCCTTCAGAGGGCAGGGCGCGCGCCGGACTGAAGTCCTCCGCTAAGAAGCAGGAAATCGGCTTTAGCCGGTTCCGAAACATGCTTCCAGCATGTTTCCCTTGACTCGTAGCATCGGCTTTCCTAGCCGATGGGCTACTCCCGCTTTTGAACACCCTCGAAACCTAGGCCATAGCGTCTCAAAGAGGGTAGTCTGGTCCGCGCAGGTGATAGCAGGGACAAAGGTCTGGTCAGAGGATGGAAGTGCCAGGCAAGTCCCACCCGCCCGCCTCGCTCCTGTTGTCCCCATCAGACCGAGCGACGGAGTTGCGGCCTTGACAGTCCGGTGCTGGTTGCTATGACTACTGGCAGGAAATGCCCTTCTCCGCCATCAGCTGCTGGAAGGCATCCACAGCCGCCCGCCCCGTCACCAACACGGCCTTGTCCTCCTCCAGGTTGGAGGGCTGGAGCCTGACGATCCAACCTTCTCCATAGGGATCCTCATTGACCAGAGCAGGATTGCCCTTGACAGCCTCGTTGATGGCTATGATCTCGCCGGAAACGGGTGCTGGCACCGGCCCCACCCACTTGCCGCTCTCCAGGGTGCCCATGCTCTTGCCTCGAGTAATTGTTCGCCCCAGCTTCTTGGGCGTCACAGCAACCACCTTGCCAGCTACGGCCTGGCCCGGATCGGGGACGCCAGCCGTTACCGTGCCGTCATCCTCGAACCGAGCCCAAACAAGCTTGTCGCCAGCGAGATAGTATAGGTCTTCCGGGATACTGCAACCGTTGATTACCGCCATAGTTCCTCCCCTAGTCTCTATCCTCATCCAGAATCAACGCATCGGCCACCAAGTCCACGACGCCAACCACCGAAACATCCAGATCGTAATGCTCGGCCAGGTCCAGGAGCTGCAACTTGCAGTTGTCACAGGCGGTGGCCACGACTTCAGCACCGCTCCTCCGTATCTGCTCGACCTTTGGGCTCCCCGAGGCCAGGCGCACCTCCTCGTAGTCAGGTATGGCGATCATGCCACCCCCGCCTCCACAACACCAGGTCTGCTCAGCGCCGGGAGTCATCTCAACGAAGTTCTCCACCGCCGCCTTCAAAGCAGCACGAGGCTCTTCGATCAAGCCGCCTTTTCGGCCCAGATTGCAGGGATCGTGATAGGTCACCACGTCCCTGTTCACTGATGGATCCAGCTTCAGGCGACCTTGAGATGCGTACTCAGCGATCATCTCGACGATGTTCTTCACCTCGAAAGGAAGGGCGTTGCCCAACCAGGTCTCCGCACCGTACTTCATGGCCCAGTATGAATGTCCGCACTCAGTAAGTGCCAGAACCTGGGCCCCCAGCCGTTCCATCTCGTCCACCAATCGCTCGGCCATCACGCGTGTCTTTTCTGCATCTCCGGAGAAGAGACCGAAGTTGGTGGCATCAAACCGCTTCGTGCTCATGGTCCAATCTTCTCCCACAGCGTAGAAGATCTTGGCGGCTGAGATGATGACGGTGGGGAACCTCATAATCTGAATTGGAGTGGGGACAAAGAGCACTTTCGCGCCTTCTCTGTCGAGGGGTATCTCTGCTTCTTCGTCCTCCACGGCGTCCTGAAGCTCCTCCTCGAACCACTCAACCCTATCGAGAAACTCATCCTCGCTAATGCCCAACGTGTTGCCTTTTTCGTACGCTGTATCGGTGTGCTCTTGCAGGCCAGCTGGTACCCTCCCTGCCTCGGCCAGCAACGCTCTGATGACACCAACAATGGATGCGTTGTCAATGCCAAAGGGGCAATACAGGGTGCAGCGCCGACACAAGGTACACTGGTAGGCCATCTTCTGGAGTCGATCCAGAACCTCCTCATCGAGCTCCTCAGCGCCGACGAGCCGGGGGGCCAGCTGCCCTAACTTGGTGTGATACCGCTTGTAAACCTTCTCCAGTTGCTGGGCCCTGGCCGAAGGAATATGTTCCACGTCGCCGGTGCCTACGTACGCATGGCAAGAGTCAGCGCACAGCCCACAATGGGCGCAGATATCAAGCCACGCCTCGATCGGTCCCTGGACCTTCTCCCTCAACGACTCCACTACTTGTCTCGTCGCTGTGTGCGCCTCGTTTGCCACGGTCACTACCTCTGTTGAAAGATTGTCCCCTCACCAACCTACCTGAGGGTCCACTTCAGGGTCAGCACACCCCCGATTACGTGAACCAGCTTGCTGAAAGGGAAATAGATCAGAAACACTTGCACCAGTAGGAAATGCAACACGAATATCATGTTCTCCACAGGCACACCGAGCCTCAAGTGAAAGAGATTGGAGAAGAAAGCACGATACGGCTCCAGCTCGATGTGCATGAGGAAGCGCATGTAGTTGCCCGAAATGGCGATACCCAGCAGTAGCAGAAGAAGGAAATAGTCACCCGGCACCGAGAGGCTCCGCACGGGCATCCTCAGTCTCCGCACAAGAAGCGCCATGAGACCTAGCATGAACACCGTACCGGAGGCGCCTCCGCCCGCAAAGCCAAAGAGGTCAACCTGCTCGGCGGTGAGCCGCAGCAGCTTCCAGAGCCACGTGAAATCTATGAACAGGCGGAGGTGGCCCAGCACGAAAACAAAGATCGACAGGTGAAAGAGCCAGCTTACCACCCACAGGACCTTGGATCCCTTGAAGACGCGACGAAAAGTAACGACCTCGGTCACGATCTCCCGCAGAGTCTGTCCCACGCTCCGAGATCCCGGCAGGACCACCAGCGAGACAGAGGCCCGCGGAATGCGCCTCCAGCGGACCACCCTATACGCCAAGCCACCAAAGAAGACAGTCGCTGTGATGAAAGGCAATACGTTGCTGACCACCCATGCGAACCAATAACTCATACGGGTCTCACCCCTCTCACAGCAAACATAGACTAGCCCCTTCGACCAACGGAGTCTACGGCAGCCTCTCCGAGGTGGGTCTGCGCTGCTTACTCTCTTGGCTAGAAGGATATGACGGCATCGGCCTCCAGGGCCATGCTATTGAAAGCCGCCCCACCGATCATCTCTACGCCACCGATCAAGTCTTCCATGGTTAGATCGTGGAGATCGAGGCTGGGCTGGCAGACGTAAAAGTTCACTCCCAGTTCCAGAGCCTGATCCATGAAGAAACGGAGGCTCTGCCCCCCTTCCCCCCGCTTGATCATCACTTCCTCAGCCACGCCTTTCTTCAACAGAGTGGCGCCGCCCATGGTGAAATAGATGCTGGCCTCGATGTCCATGGCGGCAGCAGCGGCGGCCAGAAAGAATGGAGTGGCGCTCTTGCCCGGTTCGTCCACACCGTGCGTCTGCACGTACACTATCGCCTTGTCTTCTTCATCGCTCATGATACAGCTCCTTTCCGGGGAGTGTGAAAGCTCCGTGACGCGCAGACACGCCTTACCCCGCGTTCGATAAGGGCAAGGCATGTCTCGACGGACGATTGCGCACCTCTACGCCACTTACGTGTCAATCTGCTGTCCCTCGGGAAGAGCTGAGACGATGAGGGTCGCATTATGGTGCACGTGGTGGCTATTGCGTCCCCGCCCGTCTCAGCAAGAAGCTCACATGTAGAGACTCACGTCGGCGTCGGCGGCGAAATCCAAGAAAGTGGTGGCTCCCACCAATTCGGCCCCATCTATCAGATCCTCCTCTTTGACACCCATCACACCCATGGTCATCGAGCAGGCGAAGAGGCGAACTCCCATCTCCTGCGCCATCTCCACGAACTCAGGAATGGTCGGCAACTTGGCCCTGCCCATCCAGTTCTTCATGAAGGCCGTGGCTATGTGGGTCATGCCTGGAATCGTGCCGATGATGTTGGGAACCTTCACAGGCACCGCAGGGATAGGCTCCGGAAAAGCCGGATTCGCTATCGGAGCCACTTTCAACGCATGCATCCTCTTCTTGTTGATGATGTCGAACCCAAAGAACGTGAAGAAGATTCCCACCTCCCAACCCATGGCGGCAGCTGTGGTGGCCAGTATCAGCGGGGAATAGGCCGCATCCAAAGACCCCTGGGCGGCCGCGAGAGCCAATCGCTTCTTTCTCTCCTCTGCCATTTCTCGAACCTCCCTATCCTAGCTGGCCCGGCGCACGTAGAACTTGAACACGCCGCCCTCTTCCTGCATATCCAGCAGCTCGTTGCCGGTCTGCTTGGACCAGGCCTGCATGTCAGCCTTCGAGCCAGGATCGTCAGCCAGCATCTCTAACACCTGGCCGACTTCTATCTCCTTGATGTCCTTGGACACCTTGACGATGGGCATGGGACAGAACAGGCCCTTGTAGTCCACCGTCTTCTGCACCTCAAACTCAGCGCTCATTCTCGCACTCTCCTGCTGATGATATTATGTAGACCGCTAACTGTGATCTCAGTTCACGGTCGCAGACTCCCTATTCCAACGCTTCGGCCAGGGCTTTTCGCTGGACCAGGATCTGAGCCAACACTCCTCGTAACAGGTCCAGCGCTTCGATGACCCTATGGTCCACCAGAGAATAATAGACGGTAACACCATCTCGGTCGGTGGTCACCATAGATCTATCGCGCAAAAGCTTCAGGTGCCGCGAAGCTGTAGCGCGGCTTATGTCCAGCGTCTCCATCAATTCCCCGACGTTCTTCCTCCCCTCGCTCAACGCATAGAGGATAGCGATTCGCTTGGGGTCGGCGAGACACTGACAGATTTCGGCGTGAAGCTGATCGATCTCTTGTTGTACTGCTTTGTCCATTGTTCACATCCTGCCCGTAACAGTGATGAAAGAACCGTAATACGTCTTATAGGATGTACATATGTACGCTTGCACGTATATTATAACATGGATTCCACGCTTTGTCAAGTACAAACAACGAAAAACCGCCAGATCTCCCTGGGGAAATCCGGCGGCTAATCCTTCAGACGCGACGATGAAGTCAGTCGAGGTGAGGGGCGATCTTCTTGACCAACTGCTCCTTGGGCATCCAACCAACCAGTGTCTCCACTGGCTCTCCGTTCTTGAAAACGATCAACGTTGGTATACCTCGAATGCCGTATCTTGTAGCGGTGCCGGGGTTGCTGTCCACGTCCAGCTTGGTGACCTTCAACTGACCGTCGTGCTCAGAAGCAATCTCTTCCACGATGGGAGCAATGGCGTGGCATGGCCCACACCAGTTGGCCCAGAAATCCGTGATCACGGGTAGCGAGGCCTTGAGCACTTCTTCATCAAAGTTGTCATCGGTCACCTGGATCGGTTCTGCCATAAGTGGCCTCCTGTAGTTGTCTGACACTACTATGCTACTGGATTTCGGTCAAACTCGCAAACGCTTGAACCAATCCTCGACCGGGCCTTCGAATTCCCGTTTCGGGCCGCGCAGCATCATGTCCTTGATGGCCTGCTGCGAGTCTTTGCCCTCGAAGAGGACCTGGTAGATCTGCTCCGTGATCGGCATCTCCACCTCGTATCGGCGCGCCAGCTTCAGCGCCGCCTTCGTGGTATTCACACCCTCGGCCACCATGTTCATCGAGCGCTGGATGGCGTCCAGACTCCGTCCTTTGGCCAACTCCCTGCCCACGTAGTAGTTGCGACTGTGCCGGCTGGCGCAGGTACAGACGAGGTCGCCTATGCCGGCCAGCCCGGCGAAGGTGAGGGGGTTGGCTCCGGCGGCGACGCCCAGCCGTGTGATCTCAGCCAGTCCCCGGGTCATGAATATCGCCTTTGCGTTGTCGCCATAGCCAAACTGGTCCGCGGCCCCGGCCCCCAGGGCGATGATGTTTTTCAACGCGCCGCCAAGCTCCACCCCGATGACGTCGTCGTGGGTGTACACGCGAAAGCGGCGCGTCATTATCATATTCTGGGCGGACTCAGCTACACCGGCGTTTCTCGAAGCGATGACTGTCCCCGCCGGCAGGCCCGCGATTATCTCGCGGGACAGATTCGGCCCCGACAGAACGCAGATGGAGTCCTCGAACTCGGATGGCAGTCCCTGAGCGATTACTTCGGACATGCGCAGTCCGGTCTCCATCTCTAATCCTTTGGCTCCGCTCAGCACGATAGTATCTGTCTGAAGATGAGGGCGGATCCGACGCACGTTCTCCCTCATGTGCTCGGCAGGAACGACCAGCATCAGCATCTTGCAGGAGCTGAGGGCCTCCTCGGGTGAAGAGGTGATCTCGAGATCGTCGGGGAGGATGACGCCGGGGAGGAAACGCTTGTTCTCCCGGCCTGCTCTCAACCTGTCGGCTTCCTCAGGGGTGCGTGTGCAGAGAACAACTTCGTGTCCCTGGCGGGCCAGCATCACGGCCAATGTGGTACCCCAGGCGCCAGTACCGACGATGACGATGCGCTCCCCTTGCGCCACTAGGCTTCCTCTTCCACTATCTTCTTGGCGGGCTCACCTATGCGCCGCTCCGCGCCCTTCAGGAGGCGCCGCATGTTGGGCCGGTGGGAGAAGAGGATAATGCTCCCCACCGCGAGGGCATAGGCCAGATGCTCCAGGGGTTGATCGAAAAAGAGGACTGCTATCAAGAGAGCGGGCGACATCAGCAGACAGATGAGAATGGAGGTCACGGATGCGTAGCGGAGCGCCACAAAGCCGACGATAGCGCTGAATATCCCCACGACGATGGTGGGAATTGGGGCCAGCACGAAGAACCCTCCCATGAAGGTGCCGGTCCCCGCCCCGCCGCGGAACCCGATGAAGACGGGCCAGTTGTGGCCAACGACGGCTGCCACCCCAGCCAGGGCCGCTGCCAGCTCGGTCCCGAGGAAGGACCTTGCCAGCAGCACTGCAATCACACCTTTGGCCAGGTCCCCAAAGATGCTGACGGCGGCGGCCAGTTTTCCCGCCGAGCGCAGGACGTTGGTCCCCCCGGTACGCCCACTGCCGTACTCGCGGACATCTATGCCCTTGATGCGCCCCACGATGTAGCCGAAGGGTATCGAACCCAGGAGATAACCGGCGAGGATCACCACCGCATATTGTATGACGAGCAATGTCACTGACCTCCCCTTAAGTAGAACCGCGAAGTCGGCCAAAAGTTACCACGCACCGTCCTCGACTTCGCTGTCGCACGGGACCCCTGACCGTGCGCGGAGGAGTGTTCACGTCAACATTATAAGAACAACGGCGCCGCTGCGCAAGGTGCATCCAGTGGACCAGTGAGAGTCGGGGATTCTCGGCAAGAGGGGTTTCTGAGGCAAGGCATCCTAGCCCTTTCGCACTGCCCGTGGTAAAATGCCTATTGGTTCAGTATGAGAGCCGACTGATCTCAGCACTTGCAGGGGTGACATAGGAGACGATCTAGGGTCGTCCGCGACACGCAGGGCCGCAGCGAGGGGCTGGGGACGCCTTGGATCCAGTGAGTGGGACTGGTGTTGGTCAACCAGGTAGAGGATAGCGGGACGGATAGCTCTTCAGCTTTCGAGGGGACGGGTGCGGAGGGCACCACGCATTTGCGTGAGACCCCTCTGACCGCGCGTCAGCGCCAGATGCTAGAGAAGCTTGACGACCTGGGCCCGGAGCTAGGCGACGCATATCGGGCAGCACTGCGGCTCATGGCTGATGACTCATTCCCGGTGTGTGTGCGCCTTGTCGCACACCTTGTGAGAGACATCACCAACAGACTGCCAGATTACCTGGATGTGCCAGTTCCGAAAGGGAAGGCTGAGTATGTGAACCTCCTAGACGACATCGCCCCAGTGTGGGACGCGGAGATGAGCGAACAGGCTTCCGTCCCCAGGCGGCCGAGCTTGGTCCAAGAGGGCGACGGCGCGCCAAACGTCACACAGGCGCCAACGGTGAGGATGTCAGCTGGACTGCATCGCAAGATCGATGGACTGGTCACCGCGCACAGGCGGTCTCGCGCCACTACAAGGCAGAAGCTGAGGACGGTGATTCAGTCGGTAGATGACGGCGGGCGGGGAGGGTCCAATAGTCATCTGGACCCGATTGTCGAACACTGGAAGGAATTGACCGGCTGGTTCGTGGAACGCGCCCACATTCGGGGCCCAGGGAAGACACCGGCCGATTTCGAGGAATGCAGACGAAGGTTCGGTATGTTCGAGAGTGTGCTGTTCTCGGTGCTCACTCCGTTCTACGGGGCGGTGGAGGGCCTTGATGAAATCCTGGAGCAAGCCAACCGGCCAGCAAGTTGAGGGCGCCATCGCCCTCATCAAGAGGCGGGAGCAATATCGGTACTTCTTCGACCACCTGGAGAACCCTGAGTGGATCCTGCCTCTGCGAAAGCGCGGCTTCTTCAACGCCCCCCCCGAGCCGATCGAGCAGGGGGCTCAGGTGAGTTTCCCGGTGTGGGCTGAGTCGCGGTACCTGGCCCGAGTGGCGGGCGACGCGCCTCAAGTCGTGCTCGATGTGATTATGCAGATCCCGGCCACGGAGAACTTCCGGGTCCACGAGGATCTCCTCGAAGCGGCTCGCAAGATGCCCGCACACCAAGCAGCGGTCGTGGCACCCCTGGCTGTTCAGTGGCTAGACAAGCCGCACGTGGGGCTGCTACCTGAACGCGCGGCCGAACTGATGGTGTTTCTGGCCGAAGGGGGCGAGGTGAAGGCCGCCCTAAGCCTCCTTTTCGCTCTCACTGAGCCCGACATCAAAGAGACGGCAGTTGGCCTGCCCGGCGGCCCACCGCGTGTCAGGCGTGAGGCAAAGCCGCGCTACCAACCGTGGTACTTCAGACGGCTGATTGAGAGTAACGTGCAGGCGCGATCCCTTGAGGGAAACCACGTAGCTGTTCCATTTCGTGGGCTTGTAAACCTGCTTGAGCGGCGCGATGGCCCGGTAGATGCCGCCGGTCAGCTCCGAATCCTTGGCGCTGGTGTTGTAGCGATAATCGGCCATTTGCAGTTCCATCCCGTCGAACGCCGGGTCGCCGGACAGCGGAGCCCGCAACGCACAGCCGCTGTTGCCAAGCGGACCCAGCTTGAAATCGAACTTCAGGACCAAGTCGCTATATTGGCGTTTGCTTATCAGCCACGTGCCCCTTGTACTGCCGTTCAGAATTCCATCCTTCGCGATCCATTTGGCCGAGGGCTCGGCGGGCATGCTCACATCGCTCCATGTCCGTACGAGCCAGCCTTCCGGCACACCATCCTTTGGAAAGAGCCGAACAAATCCCTCTTCTTTCGGTTCGTTCGCGGCCGCCACTGTCATAGCCGCCAATAC
>NJBK01000063.1 GCA_005223035.1 Chloroflexi bacterium B3_Chlor | reverse complement strand
TCGGTGACTATTCTGTGAAAGGAGGAGAAGGATAGCACAGCGGGGAAAACCCCAATGCTTCACCAAGTCGGACGACGAACTCGGCACCTGCGGAGAGAGGGCAATCGCTGTTTGACAAGCAGATAGGCACCTGTTATACTGTTGTTACCCTAGAGCTTCGATACTAGTCTGTCTTCATGCCACATTAGCGCCGACAACAGCGGGTAGAAGGAAGCCGGAAAGGGGGCTTGATACGATGCGAACCATCGATGAACAAGTGAAAGATATGCTGCTTGAGCTATTCCTGCTCCAAGAGGCTTCTCCCTACGCTGAGATGGATAGCAGGATGAAGGTGCAGAAGCTGCATTTCATCTGCCAGAAGCAAATGACGGAAAATGCCATTAAGGGCCTGAACCTCGTCTTCTTTACCTACAAGAGAGGGCCTTACAGCAAGCTCCTAGCGAATGACTTGGGAGCGCTGCAGAGGCTTGGCTTCATTGGCCGGGACCATCACCTGACCGACAGGGGTAGGGCCATGCTCGACAGATATCGGGAATCGTTCGAAAGAAAACCCAACGCGGAGGTTGTTGGCCAGATCATGTCCGTCCTGCAGGAACACGGCGACCTGTCAGCACTGGAATTGGAGAAACTAACTCACAAGATGCCCATCAAGCCTGTATGGTTCTATGCACGTGAACCTCTCTTCATAGAGAACCTTCCTGCGCACGTCGACCTTCTGGTCCCTCTGGACGAGTCGAAGAGCAAGATGGAGTTCCAACTGACCGATGAGGAACTGAAGACTCTACAACTCAGTTTCTGCTGGGATGAAGAACAGCTAGAAGAAATGAGACTGAGTTCTTCGAAGACATACGAACAGATATTCGATGGGGTCTAGCTTTCGTCCAGCATTCGGACACCTTTTCGAAAAGCAAATCAATAGCACCAAGAAGAAGGACATCAACAAAGCAAGGCAGGCCAAGGAGGCAGTCGACTATCTACTAGAGGGGAACCTCCAGTCTGCCAAGTGGCTAGGGTATGAGTTTCAAGGGAAAAGGAGTTACCGAAAGGGCAAGGTAAGGGTTGTTTTTGCCCACTGCGAGGAGTGCCGGAAGCTAGATCACGAAGAACACAACGGATGCGAAGAGTGTGACAGCAACGGTGACGATACTCTTCGCTTCTTCGCATTCGGGGATCGCGACGAGATCTACGATATCCTCTCTAGTCACCAAGTCTGGCGAGGCTGATCGGGGCGCAGCCTCCTGACAATGTGCGTCCCCAAGCTATCGTCTCCTGCTCAGGTCAGTTTCCTCTGCCATCAAAGCCCCCCTCTGACCGTTGCGCCTACGCCCCCAGAACAGCTTGCGGACGGCCAAGATAGCAGCCAACCGCCATCAAAGATGAGGTACGGCCTCTACATTCTGACTATCGGAAGCCAAGGTTGTCCACTCGACTTGCATGACAGTTCGCCGGCTCTGCGCTCTTTTGGTGCACTTCAGGTCTTGCGCTCGACCCAAAGGTGTGGTATGATCCGGATCGCGATTGCTGGCGGTTCTGTCCTGGCGGTCTGAGGAGTGCGACTGCTGCCGCAAACGAAGAGAGCACCGCATATAGTGGTTGACGGGGCTGAGCGCCGATAGCTCAATGGGACAGAGCAACTGACTACGAATCAGTAGGTTGGGGGCTGAAATCCTCTCCGGCGCATCTCTCTGGAGCGAGTTTGGACTGTGTGTCGACCGTTTCGAAAGGGGGAGTCATGATCAAGTTCGCCACCGACGAATGGGCGAAGGCGCTCATGGAGAAGATCAATGAGAGCGAGGCCTACGCCCAGGCGGCAAAGACCTGGGAGGGGGATTTCTACTTCATCATCGAGGCGGACGACAAGATTCCAGAGCCTATCTACATCTATGCCGATCTGTGGCATGGGAAGTGCCGGGAGGCGTTTGCCACCACCGACCCCAGCGCCAAGGAGCCCATCTTTCGTATGAGTGGCCCTGTCAGGAACTGGCGGCGTGTCATAGAGAAGCAGCTGGACCCCTTACAGGCGATCCTCACCCGCCAGTTCACGCTCAAGGGAGATATGGTGAAGGTCATGCGCGCCGTGAAGGCCGCCCAGGAACTGGTGAACTGCACGACACTCGTCCCAACTGAGTTTCCAGAGTAGCTTTGGCCGAAGGTTTCTTAGACAGAGAGGGGGGAGAGAAATGCCGCGCTACATAGTAGTGCACTCGACAGCGGGGGTCACGGACCAGGAGGAAGCCGTGGTGGCAGCCAGGAAACTGGCGCGTTCGGTGCCAGAGGGTTGTAAGTGGATCAATAGCTGGCTGGCCCTGCAAAGAGCCAAGATGTTCTGCGAGTGGGAAGCTCCTGATACGGACACTCTACTGGCTGCCCTGGAGCCGGTCACGGAGGTTACCCCCGTCGAAGGCATCTACGAGGTGGCCCAGGTAGACCCTGCCTGGTACGAGGAGTAGAGCACATCAGCTTTCCCTGTTGAGTGGCGTTCCCCGCACCGTCTCGTTCAATCCAAGGAGCGAAAGATGTGGTACTTCGACAGTCCGAAGATCATCTTCGGAGAGGGGGCCCTGGCCCATCTGGAGCAGATAGAAGGGCGCAGGGCTTTTGTCGTTACGGATGAGAACCTGGTAGAGCTGGGCTTTGTCAAAACCGCGCAGGATCATCTGGCCAAGGCCGGTATCGAAAGTGGCGTTTTCTCGCAAGTCGAGCCGGACCCCTCGTTGCAGACGGTGGTACGTGGAGCCGATGCCATGGCTGACTACCAGCCCGATTGGGTAGTCGGCCTGGGGGGCGGATCGTGCATGGACGCGGCGAAGGCGATGTGGGTGCTGTACGAACGCCCGGACGTCAAGCCCGAGGCCATCAACCCCATCGAGACCCTGGGTCTGCGGCAGAAGGCGCGGCTGATCACCATCCCCACCACTGCGGGGACGGGGGCGGAGGTCACCTGGGCGATAGTCCTCACCGACACCGAAGACGAGCGGAAGCTGGGCCTGGGCTCTCGAGAGAATCTGGCGGACATAGCGATCGTGGACCCCAGTCTGTCCAAGGGTATGCCTCCCCGCCTCACGGCTGACACCGGTATGGATGCCCTCACCCATGCCGTGGAAGGCTACGCCGCGTCCTGGGCCAACGATTTCAGCGACGGACTGTGTCTCAAGGCGGCGGACCTGATCTTTCGATTCCTGACTCGAGCCTACGAGGACGGCAATGACGATGAGGCACGCGAGAAGATGGCCAACGCCGCCACCCTGGCGGGACTGGGATTTGGCAATTCCATGGCCGGCCTCGCCCACAGCCTGGGACAGGCTATAGGCGGGGTCTTCCACACACCTCATGGGAGAGCGGTGGGCCTGTTCTTGCCTTACACCATCGACTACGCTGCTCGCGAAAACCCCCTTCGCTACGCGGAGATAGCTGGGTACCTTGGCCTACCGTGTGCGTCGGACGCCGAAGGGGCCGGGAGCCTGTCTCGAAGCATAGGAGAACTCCTGGGGCGGCTCGAGCAGCCTCTGAGCCTGAAAGAGGTGGGCATCGAGCGACAAGCCCTTCAGGAGCGGATGGGGAAGCTGATCGAGAACGCAGAGAACGAGGCCTATACCGTGGTGCACCCCCGCGTTCCGACGGCGGAGGAACTCGAACGTCTCTTCCTCTATGCCTACCAGGGCCAAGAAGTGGATTTCTAACATCGCCAGCGGAGGACGTGACTTGTGGATGGCTATCTCGGGAAGATCCTGAACGTTGACTTGACCAATGGCGAGATTGCAGAGGTAACTCTGAATCCCGACTACGCCAGGATGTTCATTGGAGGCAGCGGACTGGCAGCGCGGTACATCTATGACCTCGCAGATGCCGACACCGATCCCCTTGGTCCTGAGAATCCTCTGGTCTTCATGACCGGACCCCTGGTCGGCACGCGGGCTCCCTCGTGTGGCAGATACGTGATCTGTGCCCGCTCCCCTCAGACCAACTTGTGGGGAGAGAGCAACGTCGGGGGTTTTCTGGGGCCGCATCTTCGCTTTGCGGGATACGACGGTATGATCGTCAGAGGACAGGCTTCGCAGCCGGTGTATCTCCTCGTCCGGGACGGGGAGGCTGAATTGAGGGAGGCGTCACACTTGTGGGGCATGGACTGCTACCAGACCCAGGAGACGATCAAAGAGGACCTGGGAGATCCATCCGTGCGAGTGGCCTGCATCGGCCCAGGTGGCGAAAGGCTTGTGAAGTACGCCTCAGTCATCGCTGGGAAGGGAAGGGCCGCCGGTCGGTCCGGCATGGGAGCGGTGATGGGCTCCAAGAGGCTCAAGGCCGTGGCTTGCCGGGGGACGGGATCCGTGCCCTTGGCGGACAGGGACGCTTTCGACGAGATCGCGAGGGAGACCCTGGCCTGGGTCAAGGACGACGTCAGCACTCAGGTGTTCAATCAGACCGGTACCGCAGGCTCCGCTAACCTATGCTCGATGCTGGGCAACATGCCCAACAAGTACTTCACGCAGGGCACCTTCGATGCGGTGGACAACATCAGCGGCAGCACCATGGCCGAGACGATACTGGTGGGCACCAGCGGTTGCTTCGGTTGTGTGGTCCAGTGTGGGCGGGAGGTGGAGATCACGGAGGGTCCATATCAGCTAGAGCGAACCGATGGGCCCGAGTATGAGACGGTAGGAGCCCTGGGTTCGATGCTGCTCATAGATGACCTTGCCGCCGTATGCTACATGAGCCATCTGTGCAACCGCTACGGATTGGATACCATGAGCACAGGCGTGACCCTTGGCCTGGCGCACTACCTGTACGAGGAAGGGGTCATAGAGAGTGAGGACCTGGGCGGTCTGGCCCTGGGTTGGGGCGACCCCGAGCCGGCCATCAAGCTGATCGAGATGATCGCCAACAGAGAGGGTCTTGGGGATCTTCTTGCGGAAGGGACTCTGGCCGTGGCTCGCCACTACGGCACGGAGGAGATGGCCGCTCAAGTACAGGGATTAGAGGTTGCCATGCACGACCCTCGGGCGAGTTCTGGAGTGGCACTGTCTTACCTGACCTCCCCGCGTGGCGCCTGCCACAATAAAAGTGATGCCTACTTGCTCGACATCGGTCGGACCATGGAGGACATCGGCATAGGCCTTGTGGACCGGTTCGAAGAGGAGGGCAAGGCGGCTCTAATGGTCCGTCATCAGAACTGGCGCAGCGCTGGCGACGCTCTCATCGCCTGCATGATTGTGAACTTCCCTGTCGACGGGCTCGTTGAGATGTTGGGGGCGGCCACTGGTTGGGACATCGCCCTCGATAGCTTGCTACGGGCTGGGGAGCGCATCCTCAATCTGAAGCGGGTCCTGAACCTCCGCTGGGGCTTGAAGACCGAGGATGAGAAGCTGCCAGGAATGCTTCTGAAGCCATTGGAGGAGGGAGGCACCGGTGGCTACGTGCCCGATGTGGAGAGGTTGCTCACGGACTATTACGAGGTCCGCAAGTGGGACAGGAAGAGCGGCAAGCCTACTCTGGAGAAGCTGCGCGAACTGGATCTGGCTGACGTGGCGGAGGAGCTGTACTGAGTCGGGCCGGCCCGCTGGCTATTCAGTCGGCTGCGCTCGCCGAGAGGTCTACCTTACGCAGCCGCGGGTTGTCAGTGATGCCAGGGATCCGACCCCGCTTGGCCACGGGTTTCCCCTCGATGGCTTTGATGTCGGCCGTGAAGTCTATTGGCGGAGCTGAGCTCACAGCGCTCCCCACACCAAAAGCATCCACGGGAGCCCCTTTGTCCACGAAGAGGCGGATGCGCTCCTCGTCAATGCCGCCGCTGACCACGATCTTCACGTGCTCGTATCCAGCCTGATCGAGCCGTGCCCGCACCTCTTTGACGAGATCCGGTGTGACCCGTCCCCGCTCTCCTGGTGTGTCCAGCCTCACACCCCATAGTTTCTCACCCATGGCTTCAGCTACCCGCAGACTCTCCTCAGCTTCGTCCTTGAAGGTGTCCACCAACGCGATGCGGTTGACCTCAGTCGGTATGTTGCGGTCGAAGGCCTTGGTTGCTTCTACCGTGTCCCCGATGATCAGTATCAACGCGTGGGGGATGGTCCCTGAAGGTGAGACGTCGCCCAGACGGGCACCCGCAGGCGTGGCACAGCCGACGAAACCGCCCGCAATGGCCGCATATTCCAGCCGCGCAGCCACTTGTGGGTGCACGTGGCGGGCCCCGAAACTGATGATCGGGATGCCCTTAGCTGCCTCGACGCACCGGCGAGCGGCGGTCGCCCACCCGCTCTGGTGGGCGAGCATGCCAAGATATGCGGTCTCGTAAAGGCCGAAGGAGCCGTACGGGGCGGTGATGCGCAGCACCACCTCCTTGGCGCTCATGGTCTCCCGCTCCTCCAGGGCCCAGACCTCGGCTTCCGCGGGGAGAACCCGCTTCAAGAGGACCAATACCTCTTTCATGCCGCACAGAAGGCCCTCTCCGTTAGTGAAGACCTCCATGGTGACGGCGGGGTTCAGACCCTCGCTGCGCAGGATCGCCTGGGCACGGGCGAAGTAGACGTCGGCGGTGTCACCTGAGAGGACATCGTCCTCCGGATCGAAGATGCTAGTCATGGCAGAATCTCCACAATACTCAGGAAGAGCTTTGTGGGTCGACAGAGACCAGCTCTGCTCCCAGGATCTCCTCCATGTGCTTCAAGCCGAAGCGGTGCATCTCTTCGTCGAAGCTGGCCACACAGTCAGTGTACACGTGGACTTCATAGTCCAGAGCACGAGCGTCGGCCACAGTGTGCATGACGCAGATGTCGGTACAGACACCACAGACGTGGATCTTCTCGGGCTCGAGTTCCTCCAAGCGCTCTGCCAGATCGGTGCCATGGAAGCCGCTGTAGCGGGTCGAATGCACTCTTGGGCCAGGGTAGGAGGCCAACTCCGCGATGATCTCGGCCTCCTCAGTGCCCTTTACGCAATGGGGAGGCCACATCTCGAACTCTCGATCGTCTGGGGCGTGGGCGTCGGCCGTGAAGATGATCTTGGAGCCCCGGGCCAGTTCGCGATCTAGCAACTTCTGGACTCTGGGGATTATCTTTCGCGCAGCGTCCCCACAGAAAAGTGGGTTTCCCTCCTCCAGGAAACCCCGTTGCATGTCGATGACCAGCACTACGTCGCCCACGGGCATCACCTCCTGCGCCTCTATTATAGCTCGTTTGTTATCGGTGGTCAACGAAACGCATGCCTGATCTTGGCTCCAGCCAGGCGTCAACCGACCCTCTCCGCGGACTGGGCTCGATACACTATCGCCGTTGCCGGTACAACGATGAGTCGATGACGCTCACCATCTTCTCGAGGTTGAGAGAACCTCCGAAGAACTGGTTCACGGTTTCGGCGTGGTCCAGCGGAGAATCCAGGAGGTCATTGTAGCTCACGTAGATGACATCGATGTTCGGCTGCTCCGCTATCCAGTCCTCGACTCTGTCCAGGTAGCGTGCGAACATCGTCGCCATTTCTTCGTCAGTGACCCGGTCCGTAGGCTCCCCTCTTCTGATGAGCATTCTTCTCTGGGATGCCAGGATTTCTTCCATCTTGCGGCGCATGAAGACTACCTTGTAGGTATATGCGGCGGGCAGGTGTTTGAGGAGCTCCGCAACCATCTTGACGGCTTTGCCCTTGGCATCTTCCAGCCATGACTGGTCGTGCTCTATCTGTTTCACTCTCTCAAACTCGTAGTAGCCTTTCGGGTTGTCGTCGTCGGCCGTTCTCTGGTCGTCGGTCAGGACCTCCATTCCACCAGCGTCGAGCATGCTCATCATCAAAGAAGTGCCAGACCGGGGCAGTCCCGAAACAATGGTGATGGTATCTCTATCCATGATGTTCACTGCTTGTGATCGCAGTCGGTGCTCGAGTGGAAGTAGCTTCAGCCAGTGTGTTGATCGTACTCGATGGTTGATACGGGACTCAACCCACCCACGATATATTATCCATCCATCTCCAGCGTCGCCAGTGGATGTAGCTGTTTGGGATGCTGAGGGATGTCAGGCTCGGTTCCTGCCAGCAATTCCCACTGTCCCTCCGTCCCCAGAGCCTCCAGAGCCAGGGTAACATTCGCCATGGCTATGCCGCCGTCATAGAAGCAGTAGTGCTCCTGGGGGCCCCTTCCATACCTTGGGCTGTCCCTGGTCACGAACAGGTACAA
>NJBK01000005.1 GCA_005223035.1 Chloroflexi bacterium B3_Chlor | reverse complement strand
GTACATCCAGTCCCGGTCCCCTGCGACGTGGAGGTTGTGGGTCTGCGTCTCGCCCATCGTTATCGGCCCGGCCTGAGCCCGGGAATTGTCGGGTTCGTACTGGTCTATCTGGAAACGCTCAGCCACCCTCAAGGAGACGTCGTACCTGGTGCCAGGGCCCTCATCGGTGTCGCCGAAGCTCCTGATCATGACGTATAGCCGACCCCCGTCCGTGGCGACCCACCACAGGCGCGACGCCAGGTACTCCTCGCCTCCATCATCATCGGAAGCCAGCTCGTTGCCGCGTTGATCATAGAGCTCGACGACGGTATCCATCTCATCTGCCAGATTCGAGGTCTCGATGACGTAGGCCCTGCCCTGCTGAGCCTCGAAGAACACCCAGTCGTGGTCCCCCTCCACGTGCAGGTTGTGGGTTTGCGTCTCACCGACCTGGATCAAGCTCGCGTCGGCCAACCTGTCATCGGGTTCGAAGCTGTCCGGAGCGAAGGGCTCCCGAGGGGTGGGGCTGGGGCGAGGGGACGGTGTGATGAGAGGGATGACCCTCGTGTTGGTCGGCGTCGGCGGCTCTGGCGTCGGGGTCGGAGGCAATACGGTGGGTACCTGGGTCGCCGACGGCGTTGGCGACATCGCCAGCTCAGGAGTGGCAGAAGGGATCTCCGTGGCGACGGCCGTGGGCCGGACAGCAAGCGGCGCAAAGGTAGGGAACGCCTCCGTCAGGTAGATGGCCAGGTAGACACCAAGGCCGGCGGAGACGACCACTACCGTCACTCCCAACACCGCTATCACCACCCACTGCTTCCTGGACACGCTACCCCCGCCTGACCCCGTGAACGCCGCCTCGCCCTTAACTATGTTGACAGGTCTCACCATGCGATTGTAGCATCGCCCGGGGGGACACGCAACGCGTTGGCACTACCACCACCGGTGAGAGAACCCGGTAGCCGCACGGCATGCCGTGCGGCTACTACTGTCACCCTTGCAGGCGACCATCAGACTCGCCTCGCGCTGGCCTGGACACGACTACAGAATCAAGGAAGCTCCTTCTTCGACACTATCTTCTGGGTGTATTGACTTCGAGCCAGCCCGTATGGTATAATTAACAGAGAAAACGTCTGACTCAGGAGGCAAATGGATGTTCTTTCCCTTCTATTTTGACATCAGATACTTGCTGTTTTCGCTGCCAGCTCTGTTGCTGGCTTTGTTCGCTCAGTGGAGGGTGCAATCGGCGTACAGGAAGTACTCGCGGATCCGCAACATGAGGAACATCAGCGGTGCGGAGGCCGGGCAGTTGCTGTTGAGGGCCAACGGACTGACGAATGTGTCGCTGGAGGGTGCCCGCAGACTGCTGAGCGATCACTACGATCCTCGCAAGAGAGTACTGCGTCTTTCCCGAGAGGTGGCCCAGAACCCTTCCGTGGCCGCGCTGGGGATCGCGGCGCACGAGGTAGGCCATGCCGTCCAGCATCAGGTTGACTACGCTCCCATGCGGGTGCGCACGGGGCTGGTACCCGTGGTGAACCTCGGCAGCTGGATGGGCATGATCTTCTTTTTCCTGGGCATAGTGATTCAGCTCTCGAGCCTCGTCTGGGTGGGGATCATCTTCTTCTCCGGCAGCGTGGTCTTCGCTCTGGTGACGCTGCCCGTGGAACGAGACGCCAGTCGTCGCGCTCTCCAGATGCTGAAGGCCGAAGGCCTGGTGGGCACGACCGACATCCAGGGTGTGCAGAGTGTCCTCTCGGCAGCGTCTTTGACCTATGTGGCGGCCCTGGCACAAGCCTTCTCCCAACTGCTCTACTTCGTCTTCCTGGCTACGGGTATGAGCAGGAGAGACTAGCTTGAGCGGGCGAACAGCCACCGATGAGCAAGATCCAGGAGCCGGCGAAAAGGTCGCCCTCTTGGACCTGACTCATTCCCAATTGCAGGACTGGGTCCTGTCCCAGGGCGAACCCCGTTATCGGGCCGACCAGTTGTACAACTGGCTCTACGCCTCGCTGGCGTCCGATTTCGAAGGCATGCGCAATCTTCCCCAGTCAATGCGCCAGCGGCTTGGGGAGAGGGCGGACATCCAGAGGCTGGTACCTCTTCAGGACATCCTTTCCCCCGACGGGCTGACGCGCAAGGTCTTGTTCGCCCTGTCTGACGGTGAGTCCATCGAGAGCGTCCTGATGCGGTACGACGACCGAAACACCGTCTGCTTATCTACCCAGGTGGGATGCGCTTTGGGATGCACCTTCTGCGCCACAGGACAAAGCGGCTTCACCCGGAACCTGAGTGCTGGGGAGATCCTTGAGCAGACACTTCACTTCGCCAGAGAACTGAGGGAGGAGGGACAGAGGATAACGAACGTAGTATTCATGGGCATGGGCGAACCCCTCATGAACTACGAAGCAACCTGGCAGGCCATACAGACCTTGACCGACTCGCGAGGCTTCAAGCTCGGAGCACGGCGGATCACCATCTCGACCGTCGGCATAATACCTGGTATCGAACGCCTGAGCGGAGAGAAACCCCAAGTTGGGCTGGCGGTATCTCTACATGCGCCGGACGACAGATTGAGAAAGACCTTGGCACCGATCACCCGCCGCTATCCGGTCAAGGAGTTGATAGCCGCTTGTCGAACTTATGTCGAACGCACGGGACGCCGTGTGACCTTTGAGTATGCACTCGTAGACAGCGTGAACGATTCGAGCCAGCATGCAGCGCAGGTGGCAACCTTGCTCCAAGGACTGCTCTGTCACGTCAATCTCATCCCTCTCAACCCGGTGCCGGATTCTCCCTGGCGAGGCAGTCCCCGGGAGCGCGTGCGAGCTTTCCATCAGGAACTCAATAGACTGGGCGTCAACAGCACGATCAGGTTGAGAAGGGGTACTGAGATCGAGGCAGGCTGCGGTCAGCTGCGGTCGAGATGGCTTGGCCGCCAAGGGGGGCAGAATTGCCTTTCGTCGTGACAGGATGTATGATTGTGGTTTTGGGGAGAATAGATATTGAGTGACCCAGAGTGTCCTTGTGACCCTGGCGAGCGAGTCATCAAGTAGAAGCCTTCAGGGCAAGGTAACCTAGCCGCCCCCAGTGTGTTATGTTATGACAGAACACACAAAAGCCAGTCCCTGGGCTTGGGACTGGCTCAGAGGTTGGGTCTCGAGTTTGAGCGTGACTAGGCTGATAGGGGTGAGGCTGGCTTCTTCTCCAAGGTGCGCAGACACCTGGTACAGATGCGGACTTGCCGCCTTACCTTACCGTCGCTGATCGTCTTCTTATGAAGATTCAGTTGCCAGTTCCGCTTGGTGCGATTATGAGCATGACTGACACTATGTCCAAATTGAGGACCTCTACCGCAAATGTCACATTCTCTGGCCATTCTCTTATCCCTCAGGGAAGTATTACTACCATTAACGATACCATAATGCGACAGTCTAGTCAAATCGGCACATCATGTCCTTCTTGTATGGAGAGCAGGCATAACTATCTGACGTCTTGAGGTAGAGAACAATGGTCGGGGAGCGAAGATTGGGAAGCATCGAAATCTCACCTGTGGCCATTGCCAGCATCGCCAGCCAGGCCGTACTGGGATGCTACGGAGTTGTGGGCATGGCTTCACGCACTATCCGTGCCGGGTTGGCGGAGAAGGTCCATCCCACCGACACTCCAAGAAAGGGCGTAGACGTGGCGCTCGTGGAAGACAGGATAATCATCGACCTCTATGTGATAATGGAATATGGGGTCAGAGTCTCAGAGGTCGCGCACAATATCATGCAAAGCGTGAAGTTCAACGTAGAGAAAGCCTTGGGCGTAGCGGTGGCTGAAGTCAATGTCTACGTCCAAGGTCTGCGGATCAGTGACCCCGGTTAGCAAGGACCCATGCCGACTCCGGTTGGAGGTTGAAGGGATTGACGCTAGAGAAGATGGAAGATACGGCAAGGGATCCTCGGCCGATGAGTTCATGCAATGGTCGAGAACTCAAGCTTCTCTTGCACGCAGGCACCGTTTGGCTAGAGAGGCACGCTTCCAGCATCAACGCAATGAATGTGTTCCCCGTGCCCGATGGTGACACGGGTACAAACATGCTCCTCACCATGCAAGCGGCCCTCACAGAGATCGAGACCGTGCCTGATGACTCGGCTGCCGCTGTGGCCCAGGCGACCGCTCATGGGGCCTTGATGGGCGCGCGGGGCAACTCGGGAGTGATCCTTTCCCAGTTGCTGCGAGGCGTAGCCAGTGGCCTGAAGGACAGGGCACAGTTCGATGGTGCAGATTTCGCATCGGCCCTGGCTGAGGGGTCTACCACCGCCTATAAGGGAGTCATCAAGCCAGTGGAAGGTACGATCCTGACCGTTGGCCGTGAGGCCGCTGAAGCGGCCCAGGCGGCGGTGGACGAGGGCGTTCGCGATTTCCTGCCTGTGCTGGAACGGGTAGTGGTGGCGGCGAGCGACTCCGTAGCCAGGACGCCCACTCTGCTGAACGTGCTGCGTGAGGCGGGCGTCGTTGACGCCGGAGGCCAAGGGCTGTATGTTATCCTCGAAGGGGGTCTGAGATACCTCAAAGGAGAACCGATGGAGATGGCTGAAGCACCTGAGCCGGTTCCCGCAGTCGTGGGCACCGCCCCCGTTGAAGGGGAAATGGAATGGGGTTATTGCACTGAGTTCATTGTGCAGGGGCAAGGCCTGGATCTGGAAGAGATCCAGGAGCGCATCACGGCTTGGGGTGACTCAGCCCTGGTCGTGGGGGACGAGCAAACTGTCAAGGTGCATGTGCACACCTTCAGGCCAGGCGAGGTGATTGGCTTTGCCTCCAGCAAGGGCACCCTGCACAACGTCAAGATAGACAACATGCAGGATCAGCACCGCGAATACCTGGTGATGGGAGAGGACGTGGACACTGCGGGCGCCGAAGAGGAGGTGGACGGCGTGGGCATCGTGGCTGTCGTGTCGGGCCCGGGTCTTCGCCGGGTGTTCACCAGCTTGGGTGTCCGTACCATTGTGCCCGGCGGGCAGACCATGAACCCCAGCACTCAAGAACTGCTACAAGCCGTCGAGGCCACAAAGCAAAAGGGCGTCATAGTGCTGCCCAACAACGGCAATGTGCTACTGGCCGCTCAAAAGGCCAAAGAACTTTCGCAGAAGAATGTGGTTGTCGTGCCCAGTGAGACTATCCCCCAGGGCATCAGTGCTCTACTGTCTTTCAACCATCAGGCAGATTTGGAGAAGAACGCCGCGGCCATGGAGAGAGCGATGCAGGGCGTTCAGACGGCCGAGATAACGAGAGCCATCCGCTCAGTGAAGATCAATTCCCTGGAGGTGGAGGAGGGAGAAATCATCGGTCTTCTGAACGGAGATCTGACCGCTTCGGGCGAGACCGTAGAAGATGTGGCCTTGCAGATGCTGGAGCAAATGGATGCCTCCGAACAGGAGATCATCACGCTATACTACGGCGAGGACGTCACCCAGTCTCAGGCAGAGGAATTGGTCGACAGAATGCGGGAAAGATACCCAGACCTGGAGTGGGAGCTTGTCAACGGCAGACAACCCCACTACTACTACATCATCTCCGCCGAATAGAGAGCATGCACATACTGCGAAGGCAGAGTTCGATTGATCCAGACAGAAGGCGCGCCAAATGGGACAAGTGAGGATAGTAACGGATAGCACAGCAGAGTTGTCTCCTGACATCGCTCGAGAACTGGGAATCACAGTGATCCCCTTGAATATCCATGTCGGCCGGGAGAGGTTCCGAGATGGAATAGACTTAGGGGCCCTGGAGTTCTTCGGGAGACTAGAAAGCACGGATTCTCTTCCCTTCACAACTGCTCCGCCCTTGCACGTCTTTGAAGACATTTACAGGACTCTGGGTAACGAGACCGACGACATACTATCCATTCACATCTCCGCCAAGCTGAGTCGGACGGTGGAGTTGGCGAGGCGAGCGGCCGCGTCCCTCATCGGACGCCGGCGCATTGCAGTGGTCGATTCCCTTTCCACCTCCCTCGCATTGAGAACCTTGGTCATGGCCGCCAGTGAGATAGTTAGAGAAGGAGATAGCCTGGATGAAGCGGTCAAGTTGGTGAGGGCTATGATGCCCCACGTCTATCTAGTGTTCTTTGTTGAGAGCCTCGAATACCTGGAGAGAGGAGAGCGTATCGGCAGGGCTGAGGCCCTCCTGGGCACAATGCTGAGCATAAAACCCTTGCTCATCATCGAGGACGGAGAGATACTGCCATTGGAAAAGGTCCGGACGAGAAACAGCGGTCTAGACAAGCTCTATGAGTTCGTCACAGAGTTTCCCCATGTGGAGAAGATAGCCATTCTCAAAGGTGCCAATGCCCTAGCTCCGACTGAGCTCATCGATAAGCTCCGACTCGCATACCCAGGGCTAGATCTGGAAGTCATTACCTATGGTCCGGTCCTGGCCACTCACTTGGGGCCCGAGGCTGTCGGCGTCTTCGTATATGAGGGCCTGTGATCGCGGGCTCCAGACAACACTGCACAGGATGAACTCCATGTTGCCACCTTTCGACAAGCTAGAAAAGATACTGATTCTGGAGAAGAGCCTAGGGTACACGGACAAGGCCGTGATTGGTGGTCTCAGCAAGTTCGCCGAGTTCTGGCATGAGGAAGCCAAGCAAACAACTGACGATTCTTTCCTGATCCGGCTAATCGATGAGACGGCCGCCATACTAGCAAAGTACTCTGACGAGAGCGTCGAGAGACGCCAAGAGATGGTGGATGAGATCTTACTTGAATGGGGAAAGGCCGATTGCAAGACAGTTCCGGAGCGCGTGCCAGCCGACAGCACAGTTTCTCGGCCCTCCAAGGGTGAACCGTCAGAGGAGAGAACAACCCTTGCTTCGCCAGTCCGCGAGCTGCATGGGGTCAGTGATACCTACGCCAAGCGCTTGAACCGCCTGGGCGCTACTAACATTCGAGACCTCCTCTATCTCTTCCCCCACCGATACGATGATTTCAGTTCACTGAAGACTATAGACAAGCTAGAGTACGGTGAAGAGGTGACCATCGTTGGCACGGTGCGAGAAACAGGCGAGCGCACCAGCAGACGGGGTCAATCCCTCGTAACCAGTACCATATCCGATGGCACGGCAGTAGTGCAGGCGACCTGGTTCAACCAACCCTACCTGGTCAACAAGCTGAAGCCAGGAAAGCAAATCGTCATCAGCGGCAAGGTTGATCAGTATCTTGGCCACCTTAGCTTCTCGTCTCCGACGTGGGAGCCGCTGGACAAGGAGCTCATTCACACCGGACGGCTGGTACCTGTCTACCCCCTAACCAAAGGCATTACCGCCCGGTGGTTGCGCCGGTTGATGAAACGGACGACAGACTATTGGGCTCTGCGCCTGCCTGATCATCTGCCTCTGCCAATACGGGAAAAGATGAACCTCCTGAGCCTGGAGTTGGCCATCCAGCAGATTCACTTCCCCGATAGCTGGGAAATGGTCGAACAGGCCCGTCGGCGCCTGGCCTTTGACGAATTGCTGATGATTCAGCTGGGGGTCTTGAAGCGGAGACATGAGTGGCGGAAGAGGTCAGGACAGCCCGTGCAGATCGATGGATCTCTCCTACGAACTTTCGTCGAATCATTGCCCTTCGCTCTGACGCCAGCTCAAGAGAGGGCTTTGTCGGAGATCCTGGACGATCTCCAAGAACATGAGCCAATGAGTCGTCTTCTCCAAGGCGATGTGGGTTCGGGTAAGACGGTAGTGGCGGCAGCGGCGATGCTGATGACTGCGGCCAGCGACATGCAAACGGTCATGATGGCGCCTACGGAGATCCTGGCTGAGCAGCATTACGTCAGCCTGGACAAGCTTTGGGGCGAACTGTGGCTCCCCGGCCTGACGAAACTGACCTCGCATCTTCGCCTACTGACTGGGAGTGTCAAGCAGTCTGATAGGCAGAGCATCTACGATGAAATAGCCTCAGGAGAAGCCAGGATCATCATCGGCACACATGCCTTGATTCAAGAAGGGTTGAACTTCAAGAACCTCGGATTGGCGGTCATTGACGAGCAGCACCGCTTCGGCGTGACCCAAAGAGCATCTCTGCGTCAGAAGGGACACAATCCTCATGTCTTGGTGATGAGTGCGACGCCCATTCCCCGGACTCTCGCCTTGACCATCTATGGCGACCTGGACATTTCGACTATTGATGAGCTTCCCCCTGGCCGCAAGGAGATCGTCACCCGATGCATGAAGCCTCGGGAGAGAGAGCGGGCCTACAACTTCCTCCGCAACCGGGTGAAGGAATCCGAACAGGCCTTCGTCATCTGTCCGCTGATTGAGGAAAGCGAGAAGATAGAGGCCAAGGCAGCCGTAGAAGAACACCGTCGCCTGCAGGAAGAGGTGTTCCCCGACCTGCGGTTAGGCCTCCTGCACGGCCGGATGCCGGCAGACGAGAAAGAATCGGTGATGAGAGACTTCTATCAGGGTGCACTGGACATCCTTGTCTGCACGCCAGTAGTCGAGGTGGGAATAGATGTCCCCAACGCCACGGTCATGCTCATAGAGGGTGCGGACCGCTTTGGGCTGGCCCAGCTGCACCAGTTCCGAGGGCGGGTGGGGAGAGGTGAACAGCAGTCGTATTGCCTTCTTCTGGCAGATACCCCAAGTGACCTGGGCGAGCAACGGCTACAGATAATCGAAAGCACGCAGGATGGTTTCAAGCTGGCCGACGAGGACTTGGCCATGCGCGGGCCAGGCGAGTTCTTTGGCACACGGCAGAGCGGTCTGCCGGACCTGAAAGTAGCCCGGTTGAGTGATGTGAGAGTTCTTGAAGAAGCGCGTGCAGTCGCCAAGGAGATCTGGCAGGAGGATCCAGATTCGAAACTTCCACAGAACCGCCTACTGGCTCGTCGGGTTCGGGAATTCTGGCACAAAGGAGAGAGTGACCTGAGCTGAGGACGGGTCTTGGGATTTTCCACATCCCGGAGAATATGCTATAATAGTGAGGCTGTAAACAAATGTGACGTATCACGGAGGTATTGTCTGAATGAGGACTGCCATCTTGCCCGGCACATTTGACCCCATCACCAACGGGCATCTTGATATCGCCCGGAGAGCGGCCGCTCTTTTCGATCACCTTGTCGTGGCCGTCTACGCCCACCCGATCAAGACTCTGCTCTTCTCGACCGCAGAACGGTTGGAGCTAGTCAACAAGGCGTTCGAAGGTTGGCCGAACGTTTCCGTCGAGAGCTACGACGGGCTGACGGTGGACTTTGCACGGAGCAAGGGTGCCAAAGCGATAATACGAGGCTTGAGGGTCGTGGGAGACTTCGAGTTCGAGTTTCAGATGGCCTTGATGAACCGCACGCTGGCTCCAGAAATCGAATCGGTGTGTTTGCTGACGACCAAGGAGTACTATTTCCTCAGTTCCAGCATCGTCAAAGAAGTGGCGAAGCTGAACGGGAACATCAACGAACTGGTCCCGGCCCACGTTGTCACCGCTCTGAGGAACAAGATCGAAGAGCTCGGCGACGAGGTTATTGATAGGATCAAGATCACAACCATGCGCGACTGACGGCCAGTTGGAAATCGCTATCCACAACAAGCCTGCGCATTGCAGTCACTGCAAGAACAGGGTCCTCAAGGGGGTGGTCAGGATAGATATCGCACATTTGATAGATCGATTAGAAAGGCTCTTGAACAGTAGTAGACGAATCCCCTTGACGTCCGGGGCCGTTGTCAATAGGGATGAATCCCTGGAGATCATCGATCAGATGCGCGTCACCATCCCCCAGGAGATTGCGAAAGCCCGGCGCATTCAAGAAGAGAGGGACAAGGTGCTTGCCTTGGCGCAGGAAGAGGCCGAGAGGCTAATTGATCGGGCACACAGCGAGGCCGAGCAAGTCCTAGATGAACGTGGACTCTTGGAGGAGGCACACGAACGATCGGCCGCGATAGTCGATGAGGGCCGCCGACAGGCAGAGGAGACCATGAGAGGAGCCGACGAGTATGCGATCAGGGTTCTCGGGCAACTGGAGGACCAGTTGATCGCCGTCCAGACCACTATTCGAAACGGCCTTGAGATTCTCCAACAGGAGGAACGAAGGAGAAGATTGTCCGCCGAGGCGGGTCTGGAGGACTTTGGCGCAGCGACAGAGGGTGACAGCCACGGAGAACCAGCCTCAGGCGCTTGACGCAGGTCTGACGACTGCCGGCAGTAGCAACATGACGCAAGGAAAGCATCCCGACATGAAGATTAATGTCGCTCAACTACTCAAGGAACCAACAGGCGCAGTCCGGCGCGGCAATCTGTCGGAGGACATCACGGGGATGGATGACGATCTGGAGATCAAGTCCCTGTTGACGGGCCCTCTGAAAATGATACGAACCGCAGACAGCATACTAGTCACAGCATCGCTACGGACGGCCTTGGGACTGCAATGCAGTCGGTGCCTGGAGCCGTTCTCCGCGCCCGTCGAACTGGAGATTGAGGAAGAGTTCTATCCCAGAGTTGACATACACACTGGTGCCAAAATACCGGTGACGCAGACCGAAGAAGAAGCTGCAATCATTGATGAACAGCATGTGTTGGATCTTGCCGAGGTAGTACGTCAGGCTATCTTCTTGGCCCTGCCTATGCATCCTCTGTGCACGGAAGACTGCGCAGGTCTGTGTTCACAGTGCGGTCAGAATTTCAAAGACGGACCATGCGAGTGCACGGCTGAAGTGGTGGATCCACGCCTTGAGATTCTGAAGCAACTACTATGATCATACGTCTTACGGTTGAGTAATTACCAACACCAAAGGATTGGAGCATATACTCTATGGGTGCCGTACCAAAAACAAGGATATCGAAGGCACGTCGGGGTGGCCGTCGGAGCCATGCGGGCCTGAAGTCACCTCATCTGATAGTCTGCCCTCAGTGTCGTGAACCTCGCCTCCCCCATCATGTGTGTCCCTCGTGCGGCCACTACAAGGGTGTGGAGGTCGTGAAGCCGGCACCGACGTCAGACTGAGCTACTTCTCTCCTTCATGACTGTGCCCGCAGCACCCCCGCCTCCTGACACAGTCATGATTGTCTCGGTGAGGATGATTAGGCGCGCAGCTACGTAGAGGGAGCAGAATGGCCCAAATGCCGAACAAGTTGGCGTTGATTTTCCCCAGCCAAGGCTCGCAATACTTGGGCATGGGGCTCGACCTGTATCAGCGATACCCCGAAGCACGAGCCGTCTTTGACGAAGCTGACAAGGCCCTTGGTATGAAGTTGTCGGAGCTGTGCTTCAAGGGACCTGAAAACGAGCTACACGATACCATCAACACCCAGCCGGCAATCCTCACTATGAGCGTTGCTGCGCTCCGGGCGCTGAAGGCAATGCACCATCTTGGAGAGATAGCCTTTGCTGCGGGGCACAGCCTGGGAGAATACACTGCCCTCGTAGCCAGCGGTCAGATCTCCTTCGCCGACGCTGTGCGCCTGGTTCGAGAGCGCGGCCGACTGATGAAGCAAGCAGGCGAGGACCGGCCTGGGGGGATGGCCGCCGTGTTGGGCCTGGCAGCCGAAGTCGGCGATGAAGCTTGCGCGCAGGCCAGAGAAGAAACCGGCACCATCGTGCAGGTGGCCAATCACAACTCTCCCGGGCAGATTGTGATCTCTGGGGAGCAAGAGGGGTTGGAAAGGGCAACAGAGTTGGCCCTGCAAAAAGGGGCCCGCCGAGTCGTTCCCCTCCGTGTGAGCATTGCGAGCCACTCCTCGCTAATGGAATCTGCAGCCCGGGGACTTCGAGAAGCGTTGGCCCGTGTTGTCCTGCGAGAGGCCAATGTTCCAGTAGTCGGCAACGTGACTGGCAAACCTCTGCGGAGTGCGGACGAGGTACGAGAAGAACTCGTCAAACAACTTGTCTCGCCAGTGCTATGGGTTGACTCCGTACGCTACATGCTCGATCATGGGGTGACAGCTTTCGCGGAGATAGGCCCCAAGGATGTACTGAGCAACCTCATCAAGCGTATCGATCAGAGCCCCAAGCGGGCAAGTGTCGGCGATGTGGCAGGCATCGAGGCATGGTAGCAGGAGAAAAGTGTCCAACGCAGGGATGTCAGTGGAGAATGACACTAGGAGGTGAAACGTGCTGGACCTGACCGACCGGGTCGCCGTGGTGACCGGAAGTTCCCGTGGCATAGGGCGTGCCATCGCTGTCAAACTGGCAAGCCTGGGAGCTAAGGTCGTCGTAAACTACCATACTAGCGAAGATGCCGCCCAAGAGGTCGTCGAGCAGATAAAGGCTGACGGCTCCGAAGCCATTGCAGTCCATGCCGATGTTAAGGATGCGGAGCAGGCCAAGGGGCTCATCGACGCAGCCTTGGAGGCATTTGGTCACCTGGACATCCTGGTCAATAACGTGGGAGTCACGCGCGACACCTTGTTGATGCGCATGAAGGAGGACGATTGGGACATCGTCATGGAGACAAACCTCAAGGGGACCTTCAACTGCACAAAGGTAGCCCAACGCCCCATGATTAGACAACGGTACGGTCGTATCATAAACATCACCTCAGTGTCTGGCATCGCCGGCCAGGTAGGACAGGCAAACTACTCAGCTTCCAAGGCTGGCATTATCGGTTTCACCAAAGCTGTGGCCAGAGAACTCGGCATTCGCAATATCACCGTCAACGCTGTGGCTCCCGGCTACGTACCTACCGATCAGACGGCGGACCTTCCTCAAGAACTGATTGATTACATCATGGAGTTGACGCCTTTGAAGAGGCCGGGGACGGCGGAGGAGATAGCCAATGCGGTTGCCTTCCTCGCTTCCGAGGAGGCAAGCTACGTGAGCGGTCAGGTACTGGCCGTTGACGGAGGCATGATGTCCATGATGCTGTGAGTGGAGGGTTTGCAGATGGAGGAGAAACTGGGCAAGGTTACGATCGCACCGCAGGTCCTGCTGACAATTGCCAGGCTGACCACTCTATCCACGCCGGGAGTGGCATCCATGAGCCACACTCTTGCCGGCAATGTAGGCCGCATATTGCGGCGGCAGCGCCTCAGTGAGGGCATCAGAATGAGAGTGGAAGATGACATAGTCTACCTGGACCTGCACATCATCGTTGAGCCGAACGTGAATCTGCTGGAGTTGGGCCGTCAGATTCAGCACGATAGCGCGCGTGCAATCAACGACATGCTTGGTATGCACGTCGGAGAGGTGAATATCCACATTGACGATGTGGTCGCCCCGCCTCCGGAGAATCGACCAGAGGAGGAAGCGGAATAGTGAAGGCCCGGCGCCGTGCTAGAGCGGTGGCGCTTCAAACGCTCTTCGAGGTTGATCTTGCTGCCCATGACCCCTCGCGGGTGCTGCAACAACGTCTGCAGTATTGTGATCTCGGTCAGGACAACATCGAGTTTGCCCGCCGTCTCGTTGAGGGAGTCTTGGAAAACCTACCACAGATCGATCCCACTATTCGGGAGATAGCCCCTGAATGGCCTCTCGATCAGATGTCACCCATTGACCGGAATATCTTGCGCATCGCGGTTTTCGAGATGACCCTTGATCCCGACGTTCCCATTAAGGTAGCCATCAACGAGGCCGTAGAACTGGCCAAGCTTTTCGGCAGTGAGAGTTCCCGGCGGTTCGTCAACGGCGCTCTGGGGACTCTAGCCAGCAGTCAGATGGCGACGGAAACTCAGAGTGAGGGCAAATGAACTTCGCAGGAGTAGGACCGGCTGAACTCTTGCTCATCCTAATCATCGCTCTTCTGATATTCGGGCCCACGAAACTTCCAGAGATTGCGAAAGACCTGGGCAAGAGTATTGGGAAGTGGAGGCAGGCTCTGGATGAGATACAATCGATAACCGATGTCTCAGCCAGCGAGCTGTTGAGCCCCCGCTCCGAGGAAGCGGAGCTGCAGGCATCTGTCCAAAAGGTCATCAAACGCAAGAATCAGAAAGAAGTGCCCAGCGACGACGAAGCCAGCGCGGATCAGGATGAAACGGAAGAACCACAGGTAGAGACGGAATGTCAGACATAATCTGGCTGGCGCTCCTTGCCTTCGTCGCGCTGATCATTCTTGGGCCCCAGAAGCTCCCGGAGGGGGTCGAGGCTTTGTGGCTTACCCTGTTGAATCTGCGAAGGACGCAGCAGAATCTTGAACCCTTTGATTTGGAAGCCGCGAGAGCAAACTGGCGACGTGACAAGAGTCCGACATATGGGCTCATTCAGTTTCTGTACTCCGTTACGGAGCACCTCGTTGAACTGCGACGCCGGGCGATCAGGGCAGGTCTGGCGTTGGTGGCGGCCACTGCCGTCAGTGTGTTGTTCACTAGTAGGATCATGGCACTCCTCATCCGGCCGGCGGGAGGCCTCAAGCCCATCTTCCTGCGACCCACAGAGTTGTTCTTCACCTATTTCAAGGTAGCGTTGATGAGTGGCCTCCTTCTGGCCTTACCCTATATCATATTCCAGATCCTGGCTTTCGTCGCCCCCGCGATGGAAAACCCAAAAGAAAGGCGGCACTTCAGGAACCTGGTCCTCTTTGGTGCCATCCCCGGCACCGTCTTCTTCCTGACGGGCGTCGCCTTCTGCTACACCGTCATGCTCCCCTTCGCTCTCCGATACCTGAGCAGCTTCGGCAGTGATATTGCAGAACCCCAGTGGACTATTGATGCATACATTACCTTCGTGCTCACCTTCCTTCTCGGGCTAGGGCTAGTGTTCGAAACACCTCTAGTCATGTTCGTGGCAGCCAAATTGGGAATAATGAGCGCTCGAAAGTACGTGTCGTACTGGAGGCACGCGGTTGTCCTGATATTCCTCGTGGCCGCAGTCGTCACACCCACCCCCGACCCCGTGAATATGACATTGGTAGCGACGCCCCTACTGCTGTTGTACGGACTTGGAATCGTGTTATCGAGGTTCGCGTGAAGCCGGGGCCAGGACACCGGGCATGACAAACGTCTGCAGGCTTCTGCGTAGATGATAAAGAACGGAGAATGCCAAGCGATAGACTGACCAGAGAACTGGAAGAGATCATCAATGCCACGCCCTGTGATCTCGTCATCGTTGGTACCCCGATTGACCTACGTCGAGTAGTCAGCATCAACAAACCCGCCACCGCGTCCGGTACGAACTGCAAGAGGTTTGGCAACCAACCCTTGAAGACGTGCTGAGGGAGAGGCTCGCGTAGTCATTAAGCAGTGAGGAGGACGCGCGGCAGCGGATCCGCTGCAGCTAAGCCAGTGATGATCTTGAATCGTGAACGCCTGACACCAGCAACATGGTGCGGCTGCCCGGCCCCGTCGCATGCATCAGGCCCAGCACCAAAGTGAGGAGGATCGTCAGATGAGGCAAGTGGCTATCGTCGGTGTAGGGTATTCTGGCTTTCGGTCCATTACGCCAGATTTGTCGTACAAAGAACTGATGTATGAAGCGGCAGCGAAGGCCTACGAGGACGCCGGCGTGGACCCCAGGCGCGATGTGGAAAGCTTTGTAAGCGTGGCTGAGGACTTCAATGAGGGGACGAGCATATTCGATGAGTATGTCCCGGACCAGATCGGGGGAGTTCTGAAACCAGTGCACACCATCGCCGGGGACGGTATCCACGGGCTCATCGCGGCATACATGCAGGTGCTCACCGGCGCGATGGATATCGTAATGGTTGAGGCCCACAGCAAAGCATCCAACGTTCTCACGCTCAGCGATGTCGTCGCCTATGCGATGGATCCCGTCTACAATCGGCCTTTGCGCGCCAACCCACTGTTCATCGCGGGCATGGAGATGAACCGGTACCTCTACAAGACTGGTACCACGGAGGAACAGTGCGCTCAGGTAGTGGTCAAGAACCGAGCCAACGGTTTCCTCAATCCTTCCGCAGCCTACGGTGCCAGCTTAAGCCTCGACGCGGTTCTGTCCTCAGAGCCACTCTCCCACCCCCTGAAGAGGCTGGAGGTCAGCTCCCATGCCGACGGCGCCATCGTGATGGTCCTGGCCTCAGGCGACGTGGCCCAGGAGTTGAGCGCCCTGCCCATCTGGATCATGGGGGTGGGCTGGTGCAATGAAACGCCATCGCTAGAGACGAGAGATTGGGAGAGTGCCACGTACGCTCGCAACTCGGCGAGGATGGCCTACCGCCTGGCTGGCATCCGGAACCCTCGCTTGGAGATTGATTTCGCGGAGGTGGATGACACCTTTGCCTACAAGGAACTGCAACACATGGAGGCGCTGGGGCTGTGTAGAGAGGGAGAGGCAGGCCTTCTGGTCGAAGAGGGAACGACGGAACTGGATGGCGAATTGCCCCTCAACCCTTCTGGAGGTAGCCTGGGAGTAGGGCATCTTCTGGATGCCTCAGGTCTGGCGAGGGTCTTGGAAGTAGTACTGCAACTCAGGGGGGAAGCTGGCCAACGGCAGCTGGAGGATGTGGAAACCGGCCTGGCTTTTGGCTGGCGCAGTATCCCCACCACCAGCGGCGCGGCGGTGGTTCTGAGCATCTGAAAAGGAGTGAGGTCGGCCTCCCACTGAGGCATAAACCTCTGATCACGATTGGACAAGGAGGCTAGGTAATGGCTATGAGAAAGGTAGCCGTCGTAGGAGCGGGGATGACCAAGTTCATGCGGCGAGCCCAGGAAACGGGACGGGAACTGGCGTTTCAAGCCAGCAGAATGGCTCTCGACTCCTGCGAGATGACCCTCGATGACATAGATGCTGTAGCCTTGGGAACGGCGCCCGATGCCTTTGACGGACTGCATATGAAAGGTGAGTACTTGAGCGATGGGGCGGGCGCCTGGCACAAGCCATACATGAGATGCTATGTCGGGGGCGGGACCGGCGTCTTCGCAGCCATACAGGGCTGGTATCACGTGGCCTCAGGCCTATTCGACACCTGCCTCGTGGTGTGTGAGGAAAAGATGTCAAGCTGCATGCCTCATCCTCAAGGAGCTTTCTTGACCATCTTCGATCACACCACAGAGCGAGCTCTGAAGCCCAATCTAATATGGATTTTCGCCTTGGAGATGAACCGCTACATGACCATGCACGGCATTGAGAAAAAGGATATCGCCCTCGTGGCCGTCAAGAATAAGCGCAACGCTCTGGATCACCCTTGCGCGCAGCTAGCTGCCAACATCACCGTGGAGGACGTTTTGAACTCCGAAGTGCTGGCCTGGCCGGTGCAGCGACTGGATATCAGCCCCACCAGCGATGGTGCGGTTGCGATTGTCATGGCAGCGGAGCACGTGGCCAAGCGGATCACGGACAAGCCGGCCTGGGTCAGAGGTGTCGGCTGGTCGTTGGATACTGCCTACTGGACCAGTCGCGACCTGTACTATCCCAAGTACGTCGAGTACGCTGCTCGCATGGCCTACGACATGGCTGGGATAACGGAGCCAAGGAAAGAGATCCATGTGGTGGAACCCTACGATCCCTTCGATTACAAAGAACTCCACCATCTGGAAGGGCTTCTGTTGGCCGACAAAGGTGACGCTCCGCGCCTTACCGCTGAAGGCGTGACCGCGCGTGACGGCAATATGCCGGTTTGCCCCTCAGGCGGCATGTTGGGAGTTGGAAATCCCATCGCAGCCGCTGGATTGATGAAGATATCTGAGATCTTCTGGCAGCTAAGGGGAGAGGCGGGAAAGAGACAGGTTCCGGGCCAGCCGAAAACGGGCCTTGCCCAATCGTGGGGCGACCTGATGCAGGTAGGATGTGTGATGATACTGGGCGTCTAGAAGCCCGCTACGAGCTGGTGCACCAAACCACAGGAGGCTGAGAAGATGAGTGCCAACGTGGAGAACTTCCCTGGTACACCCCTCAGTCAGGCTGACTTCGACGAGGGCAAGATCCTCACCACCCATTGGAAACCGAAGCTGGAGTACGGATGGGATGCAGGAGTGGCCATCAGCCGTTACTTGGCAGAGCTGAAGAATGGTCGCATTATCGGGATTAAGTGTAGCCGCTGTCGGAGCACAGTGGTGCCTCCTCGAGTGGTATGCGAGTGGTGCTGGGAACCCATGGATGACTGGGTGTACTTGAAAGATACCGGCACGGTCAACACGTTCTCCATCTGCTACATACGTTGGGATGCAAGCAGGGCAAAAGAGCCCCAGATCCCGGCCGTCATAGAGATAGATGGAGCTTCCAAGGGCGCCGGCATTCTGCACCTACTTGACGAGGTGAATGCCGATGATGTCACAATCGGCATGAAGGTACAGGCAGTATGGAAACCAGCCGACGAGCGCACCGGCGCCATCACAGATATCAGGTACTTCAAACCCACATAGGGGCCGGAACAGCCTGAGTTTGCAGGTAACCTTGCTTCTGGCAGAATCCAAGGAGGCATCACTATGTCGCTTGTTGAGAGGATAACTACCTCTGCAGACGCTAAAGTCTGGTACGATAACATACCGATAGAGAGTTTGTACACTGTCGGCATCGCTGGGGAGAAGTTCTTCCGCGCCATCAAGGATCGAGGCGTGATCATGGGCTCAGTCTGTCCGTCGTGCAACCTCACTTACCTGCCGCCGATGATGTACTGCGAAAGGTGTTTGGCCGAACTAGAGGAGTGGGTAGAGGTCGGCACCAAGGGAACCGTCCACACGTACACCGTTGTTGGGGTATCGCTGGAGGGTGAGCCCTTGGAGCAACCCGAGATACTGGCTCTCATCAAGGTGGAAGGCGCTCACGGCGGTCTGGTTCACAGGCTAGGCGAGGTAAAGCCGGAGGACGTGGAAATCGGCATGCCAGTGGAGGCCGTCTTCAAACCCAAGAAGGGGCGGGAGGGCTCCATCCTCGACATCGAGCATTTCAAACCTGTATAGGCGGTGGGTCGCACCACCAGAAGGGGGGTCCGAGCTGGCGCAAAGCCTCTGGCTGCACACAGCGGACGGTGATCGCCAGATGCCGAAAGAGGATTGAAGATCATGGATTTCCAGCTCAGTGAAGAACAACGAATGATCCGTGAGATGGTGCGTGATTTTGCCGAGAATGAGATCATGCCCATCGCCAGCGAGATTGACCGGGAAGGCCGCTTCCCCTTCGAGACTTTCAAGAAGATGGGAGACCTCGGGATCATGGGCCTGCCCTGGCCAGAAGAATATGGTGGGGCGGGAGCGGACACCGTGTGCTATGCCATAGCCGTGGAAGAGATATCTCGCGCTTGCGGTTCGCATGGTATCTCCTACGCGGCCCACATCTCTCTGGGCAGCTCACCCATCTATCTTTTCGGGAGCGAGGAGCAGAAGAGAAAGTACCTCACTCCCCTCGCCAGGGGCGAGGCAATCGGAGCGTTGGGCCTGACGGAACCTGAGGCTGGTTCAGACGCGGGCTCGACGAAGACCACCGCTGTCCTAGACGGCAACGAATGGGTGATCAACGGAGCCAAGTCGTTGATAACAAATGGGCCCCTGGCGGAAACAGTGATCACCGTCGCCAAGACTGACCCTTCTGCCCCAGGCTCTCACGGGATATCTACACTCATTGTGGAGACCGATAGACCGGGGTTTTCGGTGGGGAAGGAAGAAGACAAGTTCGGACTAAGAGGCTCTCCCACCTCGCAGCTCTTCTACGAGGAGTGTCGAATCCCCAAGGAGAACCTCTTGGGCAAAGAGGGTGAAGGGTTCGGGCAGATCCTAGAAGTGCTCGATGGAGGTCGCATCAGCATAGGCGCAATGGCGTTGGGGCTCGGGCAGGCGGCACTGGAAGCCTCCGTCAAATACGCCAAGGAGCGACACCAATTTGGGCGGCCGATCGCCGACTTTCAGGCCGTCCAGTGGATGATAGCCGACGCGGCTACCAGACTGGAGGCCGCACGACTACTGGTGTACAAATCCGCCTATCTGGAGGATCAAGGAAAGAAGTTCACGAAGGAGGCGGCCATGGGGAAGCTTTTTGCCTCAGAGGCTGCTGAACTGGCCTGCTTCAACGCAATGCAAATCTACGCCGGCTATGGGTATACCAAAGACTACCCCGTTGAACGTTTCTACAGAGACAATCGACTTACCCAAATAGGCGAGGGGACCTCAGAGATTCAGAGACTGGTCATCGCTCGCCAGGTGCTCGGCGCAAGGTAGCAGCGCTGATATCGCTCCTCACCGCCCACCCCTGCTACGCCCTTTTGCGGAACGTAAGTCGCAAAGGCGAGCCTTCAAAGCCAATGGCCTCTCGTAACTGGTTTTGCAAGTACCGATGATAAGTGAAATGCACCAACTGAGGATCGTTCACGAACAAGACGAAGGAGGGAGGAGCTACCCCGACCTGCGTCGCGTAGTAGATTCTCAGGCGCCTGCCCCTCTTGGAGGGTGGTGAGTGCCGGGACACGGCATCTCGCATGAGCTTGTTTAGTTCGGCCGTAGGTACCCTGACGGATCTTGCTCGTTGGACCCTCAAAGCCACATCCATCGCCTTTCCCACCCGCTGTCCAGTAATGGCGGAGGCAAAGACCAAGGGGGAATAGGAGACAAATTTGAGCGCGCGTCTGATCTGACGGGAGTATTGCTCCATGGTGTAGCTGTCCTTTTGGACCAGATCCCACTTGTTCACGACGACAACGATACCCTTGGCCTCGTCCAGGATGTAACCAGTGATATGAGCGTCTTGAGCCGTAACCCCATCCACAGCGTCTATCAACAGCAAGACCACGTCGGCACGCTGAACGGCCCTCAGCGCCCGTATGACGCTGTATCTCTCTATGCCAGCCGCCACACGGCCGCGTCGTCGAATGCCCGCTGTGTCTATCAACGTCACAGGCTGCCCATCCCATTCGATGAAGCTATCCACGGCATCTCGGGTCGTGCCTGGCTTTTCGCTGACGATCATGCGTTCTTGACCCAGGATGGCGTTGAGAAGCGAGGATTTACCCACATTGGGTCGGCCTACTATCGCTACCTTGATCCCCTCTGCCGACTCTTCCGGTTGCCGAGGGGGCAGGACGTGCAAGAGAGCATCTAGCAGGTCTCCCGTGCCGGTGCCGTGCAAAGCCGAAATGGGATACAGATCGCCCAGGCCCAACTCGTGGAATTCCACCGCCGCCCTGCGACGGCTCTCGTTGTCCGCCTTGTTGACTGCCAGGAGCACAGGCTTGTTCGAACGCCGGAGAAGCTGGGCTATTTCGAGGTCGCTTGCCGTCAACCCTTCCTTGACATCAACCATGAAAATGATGACCTCTGCCTCAGCAATGGCTATCTCTACTTGATCCCGGACCGAAGCCACGAGGTCACCAGTGGAATCAGGAAACAACCCGCCCGTATCTATCAGAGTGAGGGCGCGGCCACCCCACTCGGCATCGGCATAGATTCGATCTCGGGTGGTACCTGGCACATCTTCGACAATGGCCAGGGGCTCCTCAATCAGGCGGTTGAAAAGAGTGGACTTGCCCACATTCGGGCGACCAACCAGGGCGACCAAGGGCTTGGTCATGATTCCCGAATCACCACCTCGACCTGGTCGGGAAGAATAGCCTGTACCTCCAGTGATTCAGGCCTGTCCACCGTGAGGGGGACGAAATGAGTGCCCGGTTCATAGTCCGAGAGGTCTAGAAGGACTCGCACGTCTCCTGCCTCCAAGGCCTCGAGCTCTGACAGAGGACCTGAAAGGATGACTTCCACCGTATCGGGAGAGAAACTAGCCTCTAGGCCTCTACCCAAGCCTTGGACCACAGGGGTGAGTTGCACGGTCTGCCCTCCAAGAACGGGGGATATCTCGATGATGGCTTGAACAGTTGCTACATCCTCCAACGAAGACACGTCTTCTGGAAAGAGTATAGCCACCTGCTGTGAGATATCTTCTCGGGCACCCTCAACGTCGATAGGATGGGTCTCCAAATAGCCAGGTATTTCGTCAACGACCTCAGGATCTCCGACAACGGTAACGGTAGAAGGGTCAGCACTGATGCTGCTAATCCAATAGCCAGGAGCTGGCGTCCCTTGAGTCACGGTCTTGATAGACAGGTCCCGATAGCCCACTATTCGTTCTATAGGCACAGTCACCCTCACCGATTGGTGGTCTATCTCTAACCCTGTTACAGCGTTGCCGACATCATCCCTCGGCGTGAGTACGGCATTGCGCTCGAAGGCTTCTTTTTCCCCTCTGAGGTACACCTCCGCCGTGACATGCACCACCTGATCCACCAAGGTCCGTGGTCCACTGACTATTACATGACCTGGATCCACCTGCAGACTTCCCCTCTTATATCCCTGCGGGGGCTCGCCAACAGTGCTGACTCTAACGGGGACTATTCCCTCGGACCTCCGGTCCAGCCGCAGCGTGAGCACCGCAGGTGACGTCTCCAGGACCCTCACCAGATTGCCAGCCGGCTCTACCTGAACGGGCACCTCATGCAATCCCACGTCCAAACCCTCCAGATCCACGTAGGCGCGAAAACTGCTGGCCCTAAGGTCCTCCCAAACAGATTCCGGGGTCCGCACCTTGACCCTGACGCCTTGATCAACTCCTCCCACAATGACGAAGCCCCCTCCTCTGTTGATCACCTCCACGGGGACCTCTTCGGGCAGGAACCCCTCGGCGAACGGGTTTTCCTGAATTGCGGCCCCCATCCAGACCATCAATGCCAGGATTAACGCCATTATCAGTGAACTCAGATTACTGAAACTGAGGAGAGAACGTGTCATGCCCACTTACCCTTTGTCAGAGAAGTGCCTCCAGACTAAAGGCACTGACCTCACTGCAGTTCTACTACTGCGTAGACCGCAGCACCTCTCTCAAGCGAGATTCATCCAGATGGCTCACCAAACGTCCGTACCTCGCCACCGAGATGACACCGGTTTCCTCAGAAACGACCGTAGCCAGAGCATCGCTCTGCTCGGTAATGCCCGCCGCTGCTCTGTGTCGCAGCCCCAAGCCACGGCGCAGGTGACTGATCTCGGCCAGGGGCAGAATGCAGGCGGCAGCGACGATTCTGTCACCCCTTATAATGGCTGCGCCGTCGTGCAGTGCAGTGTTCGGCTGAAAAATGGTCAGCAGAAGCTCGGCACTGACTTCACCATCTATTGGCACCCCAGTATCCACATACTCCTGGAGGCCTGTGTCGCGCTCTACCACTATCAAAGCCCCGTGCCTACGCTCCGCCAGCAGTTGCGCCGCTCGAGCGATGTGCCTGCTGACCTTCATCGCTCCGGCTTCTGTCGGCGAGAAACTTATCAGGCCTCCACCCCGTCCAAGGCGCTCCAAAGCCCGCCGGAGTTCCGGCTGAAAGATCACCGGCACGGCTACCAAGAGCGCAGGAAGTGTATTCCTAATCAGCCAGTTGAAGGCAGTTAGAGAGAGGAAATTGCTGGCCAATACGGCGACAATGACGAGGAGAAGAACCCCCCTCATCAGGGCAACTGCCCTAGTTCCCTTCACGAGGAAGAGCAACCCCCAGAAGATCACAGTCACAAGCAGTATGTCAACGAGGTCTCTTAGGTGAAAATGCGAAAGTATCCACAGAACGTCCGACACGTGACCCCTCGCAGTACCTGACGCCGCTCCTTCCAAGCCATCATACTAGCTCACTCGGAGTCTGGACTCTTGTCCAGTTCGCCCAAGAGTTGCGTATACGCGTCTTTTTCCTCGGGTCCCAGGGCTATTATGGTCCGAAGGGTTTCGATTGCTTCTCTTTTGCGACCGGCCTCTAATTGTAACTCTCCCACGGTGTCAAGCTCCGCTATCGCTTCCTTCTTCATACCAAGCTCAATATATATCCTGCCCAACCGCGACCGGAGAGAGATATCCTGCGGGTCTGTTGAAACCAGTTCTCGCAAGGTGTTAGTGATCTTCTCGAACTCCTTCAGCGTTCCGTAGTGGACGATCAAGGCATCCAGTTCCCTCAAAGCCAGTTCTTGCTGGCCGAGTTTGTAGTGCAACTCAACCAAGCGAAGCCTGGCGTCTTCATCGCTGGGCGACAACTGTCTAATCTTCTCGTAGATGGCCATCGCTCTCTTCCAGCGGACTCGCTGCATGTGAAGATCAGCCATTCGATGCAGTATCCTGACCTCCCAGTCCGTCGGCGTTGCCGTTCGATGAACCAAGCCCAAAGCTTGGTCGTATCTCTCCAAAGCCATATCCACACGAGCCAGCCGATAGCAACTCTCACCCAGAGCCACGTATTCGTCCACAGCCAGATCTATCTCATCGTGCTCTATGAGCAGGTCTATCAACTTCTCCCGGATGGATGTGCTCATGGGTGCCGCCTGCAGGGCTCGGCCGTATGCTTCGATGGCCTTGTACGGACTATCCCTCATCAAATAGGCCTCAGCCACGGCGGCGTACTTGCTCACGGCTTCCTCCGCCTTGCCCTGCTGTGCGAATATCTCCGCCAACCTGATGTGCAGCGGCAAATACGTAGGAGCCATCTCTATGGCCCTGTAGCACTCCTCCAAGGCTATGAAGGGCATGTCATTCTTCAGGTATTCCCGGCTCTTCGCCATGATATCCAGCACTTCATCGCCGCCAGGAACCTCCAGTAACTCGGGAAGAATGAGACTGATACCGTCTCCAGCCAAACTATCAAGCTTCTGCCGCGCCTCGACGGCCTTCCGTTTCCAATCGCTGCCACTGAGGAACTCGGTCAAAGAGTGAACGAATACTTCTGTTTCCCGCCCATCACCTCGACTCCCATGGCTATCAGCCAGGTCTCGGTAGCAGCGGGCGATCTCATCGGCTCGGTCCAGGCCCATGATATCCAATTCTATGATCTTCAGCGCCTCAAGGAAATGATCCAGAGCCGCATTTGCCTCGCCCTGAGCCCAGTGACACTCACCCAGGGCAAGATGGCTAGGCAGGCGGTACTCGGGCACCTTCACCGATCTCTCCAGGACATCCACAGCTTCTTCGAAACGCGATCGTTCCTTGTAAAGAAGCCCCAGATTGAATAACACCTCAACTCGCCCCACTCCCATCTGAAACGCCTGCTCGTAGTAGCTCAATGCCTGGTCGATCCGCCCCCTGGAATGAGCGTCAATAGCCTTGCCTAGAACGGTTCCGACATCAGGCACGGGGCTCGAGTGGGACTCCAGGTTATTCCCCTCTGTGCCGACACGTTCGGTGCCTTCAACGAGCTCTCCCTCCCCGAGAAGAGCCTCCGCCAAGCTAGCAAGCGCCTGTTGGACCGCCACGTCCACGGGTCCGAGTTCCTCCCTTCGCATGACGATGGATTCTACAGTAAAGTCTGTCTCTCCGTCGGAAGCCACGCGCTCCAAGAGGACGCGAGCCGCTTTGTTCCGACCATCAAGGGACAGGACCCGCTGGCAATACTCCACTGCCTGCTGATGCTCACCATCCTCGTAGTGGAGCCGCGCCAGAGTCAGAAATTGCTTGATGGCCTCTGCCGTGTTAGATCTGTAAGCGTGAGCGTCAGCAAGCTTCTCATGAGCTTCTTTGTTTACTGGCTGCAAGCGGATGGCCTGCTGCCAAGCTTCGATCGCCTGCCTCAAGTCCTTCTGCTGTACGGACAGTTCGGCCAAAGTCATCCAAGCTTCTACAGCGTCTGTAACCCGGCCCAAATCCTCGAGAATCTGGGCTATCTTTCGCCTCGGCGACGGGTCACCCGGTCCTAGCTCACAAACCTTTCTGTACTCCCGCAAAGCCTCCCTCAACCTGTCGCCCTTAAGGTAAGCAAAAGCTAAGCCGCTCCGAGCTGTAGCATCGTCAGGGAATTCAGTGGTGGCCAACTCATACTGCTCAATGGCTTTCATCCACCGCTTCTCCCACGCGTAGCTATGGCCTTTCTTCACAGCGGCCTCAAATGCAGCCCGATTGCCAGCCATTTCCCCTCGATCAACTCCAGTACATCACGTGAGAAACACCGATCCTTGTTTGCACAAGCACATCCTTCTCTGGCTGGGAGTTCAAGACGGCAGCCAACCGCATCTCTCTAACCCCCATCAGGATAGCCAGCATGGCTTTCTGGAGATGCATCACCATCGCACCCGTAATTCGGTACATGGGGCCGGGGTCAGCATCGCCGGCGCTCACTGCGGGACCCATTGTCCGGTCCTCCATCATTATATCACTTCTCCGTGTGTAGGCCAAGCACATAGGCGACTGCACGCATGGCAAGCGGCTCGTGGACAACAGTCTGGATTTGCCATATAATCGTTTGTGCGGCTATGGGCTTGACTGGCAGCGGCTGAGAACAAGTTCGGGCCAAGGCAGCATGATACACCGACGTGACAACTGATCCACATCCTGGACCCCACGGATGCTGCGGCAGTCAAGAAACCAAGCACAAGCCTGTTCAACCAGCTTCCGGTGGAGACGCATATCAAGGATTCTGAAGTTTGGACACTGCGTACAGAGTAACCCTCCCTGTCTTCGAGGGTCCTCTCGACCTGCTTTTGCATCTCATCGAAGACAGACAACTGGATATCACCAAAGTCTCGCTGGCCGCGGTGACGGACCAATATGTGGACCATATCAGCCGGCTGGAGAAACTGGAGCCTGAGAAACTAGCCGATTTCCTGATCGTCGCCGCCAAGCTCCTTCTGATCAAGTCTCGCATACTACTCCCTCAACCACCTCAGGAGCTGGAGGAGGAAGAGGAGGACGTGAGCGACGAACTGGTGAGACGACTCATCGAGTACCGCAGGTTCAAGAAGGCAATGCAGGAACTCAGAGCTAGGGAGGAACAAGGCCTAAGGTCCTATGCTCGTCTCCTGCCTCTGCCCCAGTTGGAAAGCAGCTTTCGCCTGGAGGGTGTCACCCTGGATGGTTTACTGGAAGCGGTTCGACAGGCAATGCTCGCCCAGACCACATCGTCCGCGGATGAGATCGTGAGTCCCCTCCATGTGTCGCTCCCCGAAAAGATTGCCCAACTGGAAAGACTGGTGACTGAACACCGTCACTTCAGCCTGAACCAGCTTCTGGCTCAGGCGGCCTCCCGCATGGAGATCATCGTGATCTTCCTGGCCCTGCTGCAACTCATCAAGAGACGCAAACTGATCGTGAAGCAACAGGAGTTGTTCGGCGAGATCACGGTGAGTGCACCTGGTCAAGCCGGTGCTTAGCTGCGATGGGGCACCAATGGGGGGCAGAACGAAGTACACTTCGCCCATAGGCAGATGCTTTCGGAGCATTCGCCGTTCGGCTTGGGATCAATCAGGCATCACCGCGGGCTGACACTGTCTTCAGTTTGCTAGAAGGTGGGGAAATCGCTCAGTACGAGATCCAGGGCCTCGTCATCCGACGCTAACACGAGTAACACTTCCCGACCCTCCTGGCTCAAGTAGGTCACCTGGTCTTGTCGCCGCCATTCCTTGCGATGTGGATCATCCATGACACGGAAAGCCGGTCCGGACCGCTCCATGAAGGTCACATAGAGGGAGAGGAACTCATCGGCGTCGTCTGTGCTGTCCCAACTCGTCCGCAGCACCAGGACGTATCTCTCCTCCTCGTCGTTGGCCAGAAACAGGAGCGAATCGCCTCCCCAACCTTCGGCTGCCAAGAGTGCTTCCTCGCTGCCCAGCTCCCTCTCCAGATAGACGCGAATTAAGAACTCGCCCAGAACATCCCTCCTCAACTCTGACCACCCGGGGCCAAGTACGCCAAGCAGATCACCCACCTCTGGGACCTGCGCTCCCTCCCCAGCGAGGTACTTGCTGGGGTGCATTACTTGCTCAGTCGTCTGGGGCGAATCGCGAAAGGCCTGATCCAGTCGATCCCAACCACCGTGCTCCACCAGCACGGCTGCGAAGATGATACCCTGACCATAGGGGAACCAGGCAGTTTCAAGTACCACGCCGGGCGCATCCTCGTACTCGCCTTGCTCCACGTCCTGGATAACTTCCAGCAGGTCGGAATGCTCGAATTGCATCTGAAACAGGTACTGGAATGCGTACTCCATCATCACCAGTGTTGCGTCTCCCTCGATCAGGGCCTGTAGTGCCAAAATCGAATCAGTGGTCGAAACGCGTCCGTAGAGAGAGTCTAGATCGAAGTGCTGGTCCTGCAAGGCATGCGTGAATTCGTGAGCAAAAGTCACCTCCAGCCACAAGTCGCTGGTATACCGATCAAGGACAAGGTAGATCTCCTCGCTCTCCCAGTCATAGAGGCCGGCCAATCCCTCCCTCTGCATCTCAATCTGGCTCTCTGCTAGGTCGTAGCCCTCATCTATCAGGCCCAGCACCGCATACATCCTCTGACTCACTTCCAACTGCTGAAGGTAATCCCCCTGTTGATAGACGTCACTCAGATACTCCTCCAAACGATAGCGCGTGAAGGTCAGTCTTTGCGTGTCCCGCAAGGGCACCAATCCTCTCAGGTCACGCACCCTCGCCTCGATCTCGTCGTAGGCCCCCTCATTGATTATGGGAAAGCCTGGTATGCGGGCATCCGGCACGACCAACGTGTAGGTTGGCACCGGCGTCCTCGAAGGGGTAGCCATGACAGCTGGCAGAGAGGTGACGACGGGAACCAGAGTAGTTGTGTGGCCTGGAGTATAGGTTGCTGCAGTGGCGGGCCCGGGCTCCGGCGCCTCTGTGGCAAGCATCATCCGACCATACAAGATCGCCGCTCCACACACCGAGAATGCAACCAAAGCCAAGAGAGTGACCCGCAAGTACACTATGCTGCTTCGGCCTGCTCCACGGGATACATCCTCGGCTACACCTGACACCCCACTCTCTGCCTCGGGCGCAAGCTTCTCCAGTGCCGCTTCCGACTCTACGTCTGGCGCAGGCTCCTCAGGCGCAGTCACGCTGCCGGACAGCAAGAACTCCAAACCCAGGCGGGCTGCTTCGTTCTGCGGATTGATCGCCAGCACCCTCTCAAGACATTCGATCTTGTCTTCATCGGGCACGACACTACTCAGCCATAGCCACGCCTTCTCGTTCTCGGGGTCCAAGCCCAGCGTCTGGGACAACAACTCGCGCGCTTCATCTGACTTGCCAACCTTGGCCGCCGCGATCCCATGCTTAAGCAACTGCTCAACTCTTGAATCTGCTGCCATGGTTAGCCCCAACACCTCGCATGCGAGCAGCGAAAAACAGGCTCCACCGATCAAGTAGATACCCTTCATCCGATTATAGCTTGCCGCAGCGGGATTGTCAAGACGTAAGGCGTACTAGACCTCACGACTCCCTGCCAGACCTGTCGGTTAGCTCTTCGAACCTTAAAGTTTTCGACAGAGACCCAACTCGTCCCTTTGTACTATAGACAAACGGTCAAAAGTGCTGTATAATGTGGGTAATTGTGGGGCAAGGTGGGGCAATTGGCCTGCGAACGCCCAGCAAATGGGTCCAAGGTGGGGCGGTGTAGCACAGATGTTCCTTGGTTCATATCTCCACAGCATTGACAGCAAGGGTAGACTGACGGTGCCCTCCAAGTTCAGGCCGAAACTCGCCACAGGGGTGGTAGTGACCCGCGGGTTAGATGGCTGCCTCTGGGTCTTCCCCATTGACATGTGGAAGGAGCTTGCAGAGAAGATCAACAACCTGCCCACCACACAGAAGGACTCCCGTGACTTTGCCCGCTACATGTTTTCACGAGCCAGCGACTCCGTGCCGGACAAACAGGGACGCATCCTGCTTCCCAGCCACCTGCGGGAGTTCGCCAACCTGGACGGTGAAACGGTGATCCTTGGTGCCCAGAGGTACCTGGAGATATGGAACGCCGCAAAGTGGAAGAAGGCCGAGGCCAAGCTGGAGCAAGAAGGAGACACGATCGCCGAACGTCTTGCCGAGGTGGGCTTACCTTGATGGAGGGTACTCCTTTCCACTCCCCTGTCCTCTTAGAGGAGGTGCTAGACGGACTGGAGATCAAGGCAGGCAGGAGGTATGTGGACTGCACCTTGGGAACTGGCGGGCACGCCGGTGGGATCTTGGAGAGATCGGCACCCGATGGCACATTGCTGGGCATAGACCTAGATGCTACAGCGATTGAATTGGCGAGGCGGCAACTTGGCTCGTACGAGGGGCGTTTTACTTTGGTGCGTGACAATTTCGCTCGACTAAAGGAAATAGCTTCAGAACAAGGGTTCATTCCTGCTGACGGCGTGCTGTTGGACTTGGGAGTATCGTCTGTACAATTGGAACGGGGGGAGCGAGGTTTCTCTTTCCAGAGGGACGGTCCCCTAGACATGCGTATGGACCCTGAGGGAGACACAACGGCAAGCCATCTCGTCAACGAACTCACGGAGGCAGAACTGGCTGAGATCTTGTTCATGTATGGGGAAGAGCCGAAGTCCAAAGCGATAGCCCGAGCAATCGTGCGGAACCGGCCCGTCAGGACAACCCTGGAACTGGCGGACCTGGTAGCCCGGAGGGCGGGCAGGCGACGGAAACTGCATCCGGCGACCAAGACTTTTCAGGCTCTACGCATAGCTGTGAACAAGGAGTTGGAAGCTCTGTCCGACGTTTTGCCGCAGTTACTGGATGTCCTCTCCGCTGGAGGAAGAATGGCCGTAATCACCTTCCATTCTCTGGAAGATCGTCTAGTGAAAACGTTCATGGGCCGGGAGTCGCGAGATTGCATCTGCCCGCCAGAGATGCCAGTCTGCGCCTGTCACCACCACCGCACTCTGCAAGTCCTGACCAGAAAACCCATTAGACCCTCATCGGAGGAGATCAGGGCGAACCCGCGCTGTCGCAGTGCCAAGCTTAGAATAGCCACCCGGGTGTAGACGAGGAGGAGACGGCGGTGAAGACTGATCCGGTGTATCTGCCCAGGGTTCATATCAGAAGCCCGGCTGAGCTACGCTCGTCCATGAGGTTCACTGGCAAGACCATGGGCCTATTCCTTCTCGTGCTTCTGCTGGGTAGTCTGATAGGCTCTTTCTACCTAAACCAGGCCAGTCACACGGCGGCCGCTGGCCTTGAGGTTCTACGCCTGACCGGGGAGAGGGAACGATGGCGACAGGACAGCGCCGAACTTCGGAAACGCATTTCTCAACTGGAGTCCCTGTCCAACGTACGGAGAAAGGCTGAAGCCCTGGGCTTCGTGGAGGCAGACACTGTCGAATACCTCGGCGTGGACAATCTCCCTTCAGAGCCCTCGGATGCTGGCATCTCAGCATCTCCTTCCACAGAGGACGGTCATCTGGAAGAACCGGCTTCTGAGGAACTGGCAACCTGGTGGGGTGAATTGATGGCCCGGTTTGAATCTTGGATGAGCACACGACCTTGACTCATCACATCATGTGAGAAGGAGCCACTGCTCTGACTCGAAACACACAGGCATTTCGTCCCAGTAGGGGTTCAGGTTGGAGGCCACAACAGGCCCATGGCAGAGTCTGAATGGCCAGCGCGCGGATCGAAAACACGACTCATGATCCTTTGGCTAGGCACAGCCGTAGCTGTGTTGATCCTGACTGGGAGGCTATTCTATTGGCAGGTCATGCGTCACAACGATCTCAGGGAGATTGGCCAGCGGTGGCAGTTGGTCGACATTCCCATACCTGCCCTCCGCGGAACGATCAAAGACCGACACGGTTTTGTACTGGCTCTTGACGAGTATGAATTCGAGGTTTTTGCCACGCCCAGAGATGTCCGGGACCCAGACGGCTTGGCAGCTGAGCTAGCTCCCGTACTCGACACGGATCAAGGCACTCTTGTGACTCTGCTTTCCCAGACAAGCGAGCCTTCCGTATCCTTGGTCTGGGATGCACCTTTGCAGGTAGCTAGAGAGGTGGAAACCATTAGAGACCAGTGGAATGCCGGGGCCATAGGCATCAGCCCGGCTAGGAAGCGCGTGTATCCTGAGAAGGAAATGGCTTGCCACCTCCTGGGCTTCGTGACGTACGACCACGAGGGAGACTACGACGCGTTCTATGGAGTCGAGGAATTCTATAGCGAAGAGTTGCGGGGGCTGGAGGGCTCTTGGGGAGGCGCGAGCGATGCCCTCAATCTGAGTATAAGTATCGGTTCGCGAAATGTCTTGCTACCGCAGGACGGTCGGGAGGTCATATTGACCGTGGACCGGACGATCCAAGGACTCGTGGAGGACGAATTGCGGAGAGGTCTCAGCGAATACGGGGCCGAGAAAGGAACTATCATTGTCATGGCTCCCCAGACAGGCGCTATCCTCGCCATGGCTAGCTATCCGTGCTACGATCCCAACCCACACCTTGGTCAAGAGATTCCCAAGGAGCTCTTTATCAACCCTGCGGTGAGCGATGCCTACGAACCCGGATCTGTCTTCAAGGTAGTCACGATGGCAGCAGCACTGGATTCAGGCACGGTCGGTCGATACGGCACCTACTATGATCAGGGACAGATATTCGTGGGTGGGCATCTCATCGTGAACTGGGACAGGAACGCGTGGGGTACGATAAGCATGACCGACCTGCTGAAATACTCTCTAAATGTTGGGGCCGCCACCCTCAGCACGAGCCTTGGTGCTGAGGGATTCTACGACTACGTGGAGCGATTCGGCTTTGGACAAATGACCGGGATTGATCTGCCCTACGAGTCAAAGGGCATCATGAGAGTACCCGGAGACGGCGATTGGCGAGAGGGGGACCTCGGCACCAACTCCTTCGGTCAAGGGATAGCGGTCACGCCAATACAGATGATCACAGCTGTTGCCGCCGTGGCCAATGATGGTGTCCTGCCAAGACCCTATGTCGTCCAGCGCATCGAACAGAATGGCCAGATCATCAAAGAGTTTCATCCACAGCCAGGGCGGACTGCGATATCCCCGTTGGTGGCTAAGGAACTCACGGAGATGCTGGTGGATTCGTTGGCGGGAAAGCAGAACCTCAGTATACCGGGTTATGCGATAGCCGGTAAAACTGGTACGGCGCAGATTCCCGTAGCAGGAGGGTATCATCCTGTAGATACCATAGGCTGCTTCGTGGGTTACGCCCCGGCTGACGACCCTCAGTTCATAATCCTAGTCAAGATGGATAGACCCCGCGAATCTCCCTGGGGCTCAGTGGTGGCTGTTCCAGTGTTCAGGCGAATAGCTGAGAAACTGTTCGTCTACCTAGGCATACCGCCCGATGACGTCAGGATGGCGAGCACGTAGCGCACCCACTTGAGGAGGCCCCATGCTCACTCTGGCAGGAATCTGGCAAGGGATAACGGGACAGGAGATAGGCGATCCGAAGGCGTCGGAAATTCGTTTTCGCGATGTGATCATTGATTCGCGGAAAGCGGACAAGGACAGTCTATTCGTAGCTCTGCTGGGAGAGAAGGATGATGGTCACAATTATGTCAAGGATGCCTTGCGGCGGGGAGCCTCGGCAGCTATCGTACATAGGATAGTAGATGGCCTCCCTCTTGTGGTAGACACGACCAAACGCCCTCTTCCCTCGCCACCCTCTCGACTGGAGCCTCCCGTATGTCTCCTCGTTGAGGACACGTTGAAGTCCCTCCAGGACATGGCTGCCTACCACCGCAGACAATTCGATGTTCGTGTGATTGGTGTCACAGGCAGTATTGGCAAGACCACCACCAAAGAGGCCATACATTCAGTACTCAGCAAGAGTTTCCTCGCCTTGAAAAGTGAGGAGAACCTCAATAACGAGATAGGCTTGCCGTTGACCCTCCTTGCCTTGGAAGAAGACCATACGAAAGTGGTCTTGGAGCTTGGGATGTATGCATTGGGTGAGATCGCCCAGTTGGCTGAGATAGCTCTCCCACAAGTAGGGCTGGTGACCAACGTGAGCTATTCCCATCTAGAGCGGCTAGGGTCTCTGGAGCGCATAGCCCAAGCCAAGGCTGAACTTGTCGAGGCTCTGCCCCCTGATGGCACCGCGATACTGAACGGCGACGATCCCGAGGTGAAGGCCATGGGGAGCCTGACCGAGGCCCGGGTCCTCTACTACGGTCTGAGCCCAGATTGCCACTTGCGAGCCAGTCATATCGAGAGCAGGGGGCTGGATGGCGTGCGTTTTCGCATGCAATATGGTCAGGAGACACTCCACGTCAAGATTCCATTGCTGGGGCGTCACAGTGTGCACACCGCGCTGGCGGCGGCCGCGGTAGGCGTGACAGAAGGGCAACCGTGGGGGCAAATAGTGGCCGGTTTGCGTGACATCGCTGTGCAACTGCGCCTGATTGCCACTCCGGGAGCGAACGGGTCGATGATCATAGATGATACTTACAACGCCAGCCCTACGTCCAGCCTGGCAGCTTTGAACCTGCTGGCTGAGTTGAAAGGGCGCAAGATTGCCGTGTTGGGGGACATGCTCGAGCTAGGCTCCTACGAGGAAGAGGGACACCGCAAAGTGGGACGTCGCGTTGCACTGGTGGCTGACAAGCTGGTCACGGTGGGCGCACTAGGTGCAATAATCGGGCGTGAGGCGATTGCCATTGGCATGCAAGGGGATGACGTCTTCTTTGCCAAGGACAGCCAGCAGGCAGTAGAGTTCCTGCAAGATTTCGTGGCCTCCGGCGATCTAATCTTGGTCAAAGGGTCACGTGGAATGCATATGGAAGAAATCGTTGCTGAGTTGGGAGAGAAATAATGGCCTCTGCTCTGGCTTTGGGAGTCGCGACCTTTTTGCTGGCGTTACCTTTCGGCTCCTTTCTGCTCAAGTATCTGACGGCCCGCGGCATAGGTGAGCAAATCAGGATCGACGGCCCGATCTCTCACCAACTAAAGACGGGAACGCCGACTATGGGAGGGATCGGCATCGTGGTGCCAGCAGCGATCATGACCGCCTTGTTCAATCTAGTCGGCCATGAATCAATACTCCTACCGCTCGGCACCGCGATCGCATGCGCCATCGTGGGCGCCGTTGATGACTGGGCAAGCCTCCGCAGAAGCAGGAGGAAGGTCACGGGAGCGACCATAGGGCAAAAAAGCGGGCTCATAGCGCGTTACAAGTTCGCCTGGCTGATCGTGATCGCGGTGGCAGCGGCAGTCGTATTGCATTTCGTTTTTCTTCTGGAGAGCCTCGCCGTGCCGTCCATCCCAACCAAGTTCTCCATGGGACTCTGGTATTTCCCAGTCGCTGTCTTTGTCATCGTGGCCAGCGCCAATGCGGTCAATCTCACGGATGGGCTGGACGGCCTCGCCGGAAGCACGTCAGCCATCGCTTTCGCAGCCTACGGGGTCATTGCACTACTGCAGGGGCAACTATACCTGGTCGCCTTCTGCTTCACTATGACCGGGGCCACGATGGCCTTCCTATGGTATAACGCCTATCCCGCTCAGCTATTCATGGGTGACACCGGATCTCTGGCTCTGGGAGGGACACTGGGAGTGATAGCCATGATGACCGGGCAATGGTTGCTGCTGCCCATAGTGGGCATCGTCTTCGTAGCGGAGACACTATCAGTCATACTCCAAGTATGGTACTTCAAACTGACCGGGGGGAAGCGAATCTTCAAGATGACACCACTGCACCATCATCTTGAGCTGCTGGGATGGTCCGAGGTACAGATCGTACAGCGCTTTTGGCTAGTCGGAATGCTAGCGGCAATGCTGGGCATCGCTCTAGCGCTACTGTAATATCTCCAGTCTAAACATGGCCTATGAGAACCAAAAAGTGATGATCGTTGGACTGGGACGCGAAGGAATCGCCTTGGCCAAGTTCCTGGCTGGACAAGGAGCAAACGTTACTATCACTGACATGAAGAGCGAAGAGGCACTGAGGGACAAGACAGACCAATTGGCGGGGCTACCGATCCACTACCTCTTGGGAGGACATCCAGAGGAATCGCTGGACGCGGACGTCATCTTCGTCAGCCCAGGCGTGCCCCGGGAGATACCGATTCTGGTAGAGGCTCAACAGCGTGGTGTGGCTCTCAGCAGTGAAACAAAGCTCTTCTTCAGCCTCTGCCGGGCGCCGATCATCGGTATCACCGGCAGCAGCGGGAAGACGACGACGACCAGCCTGGTTGGTGATATCATGCGAGCAGGAGGATACCGCACCTTCGTAGGCGGGAATATTGGATCTCCGCTGATAAGCGTCGTGGATGAAATCGAACCCCAGGACAAAGTGGTGATGGAGTTGTCCAGCTTTCAGCTTGAAGCTCTCGACCAGAGTCCACACATCGCCGCCATATTGAACCTGTCGCCGAATCACCTGGATCGACACCAATCCATTGATGATTATGTCAGTGCAAAGGTGAACATCATCCGGTTCCAGAAGGAGGATGACTACGCCATTCTCAACGCTGATGATCCCTTGGCCCAACAAATAGCCAAGCACTGTCGCGGACGGACGCTGCTGTTCAGCCCGCAGCAGGAAGTGGAAACGGGCGCCTTCCTGGACCAAGGGCAGGTCACAGTACGGTGGGAGGATGAGGAGTGGAAGGTCTGCCATGTCTCCGAGGTACAGCTGCTGGGATCGCACAACCTGGAGAATGTCTTGGCTGCTTGTGCCATCGCGGTGCCAGCTGGGGCGCAGTCCGAAGCCATGCGCACCGCGGTCACGTCCTTCAGCGGTGTGGAGCATCGCCTGGAGTTAGTGGCTGAGATCGAGGGAGTCCGGTACTACGACGATTCCATTGCCACATCGCCGCAACGTGCAATGGCAGCGCTGAACTCCTTCTCCGAGCCCATCGTTCTGCTGGCGGGCGGACGGGGGAAACATCTGCCTCTCGAAGGATTGGCGCAGCTCATCGTGAAGAAGGTGAAAGCCCTCATCCTCTTTGGCGAAGCGGCTTCCCTGCTAGAGCAGGCAGTCATGGAGATCCAGGGAGACCGGAGAGAGTTGCCCATATACCGTTCCGCGGACCTGAGCGAGGCGGTGCGCACGGCCGGCCAGATAGTCCGGGCGGGTGATGTTGTCCTCCTGGCGCCAGCCTGCACCAGCTTCGACATGTATCGAGACTTCGCTGAGAGAGGAGAGCACTTCAAGTCCCTGGTGCGTGATCTGAAGAAGTCCCAACAATGATGTCCAGAGACTCCGCGAGGTAGAGATGGTTACAAAACTGAATGAGGCAAAGAACAGACCCGACTACATACTAGTGCTCATCGTAGTTGCTTTGGTTCTACTTGGCCTGATCATGGTTTATAGCTCCACCTTCGCGCTAGGATACACCAGGTCCGGACAACCCACGTACTATCTCGTCAGGCAGGCAGTTTGGGCTGCAATGGGGCTGGATATTATGGCTCTCATGATGAGGGCTGAGTATCACAAGTGGCAGAAGTTCTCCATTGTTTTCATGTTATTGACCTTGCTCCTACTGGTCTATGTGCTCCTAGTGGGCCCACAAGTTCATGGGGCCAGACGCAGGATCCTTGGAGATTCCATCCAGCCTAGCGAAATATGCAAGCTGGCTATGGTGCTATACATAGCGCACTGGCTCTCCTCCAAGGGAGAGAAGCTGAAACAGGTCACCTACGGACTGGTGCCCTTCGCCATTCTTATCGGAATAATCGCCGGACTGATCATTCTCGAGCCGGATTTCGGCACAACCATCCTGATCGTGGCGACCGCAGGGAGCATGTTCTTCATAGCTGGAGCCGACCTAATCCAACTAGTGATCAGTGCAATGGTAGGCAGTAGCACCCTTTTACTGATCATTGCCAACTATGAGTACGCCTGGAACAGGCTGGTCGCGTTTTCGCAAGATCCCTTCAGCGCTCTACAGAACCCCTTCAACAACACACTTGCCCAGGACACGTACCAGGTCATGCATACGCTGGTCACCCTAGGGTCAGGTGGGATCACCGGTGTAGGCCTGGGCACAGGACAGCAAAAAGGACTTCTCCCTGCCGCTGAGAGTGACGCTATATTTGCTGTCTTGGGTGAGGAGCTAGGGTTGATTGGATGCTTGACCGTGCTCAGTCTCTTTGCAGCCTTGGCTTATCGAGGGTTCAAGATCGCGCTAAGGGCTGAGGATTCCTTCGGTTTCATTCTGGCCTCAGGCATTACTATCTGGCTGACCTTCCAAGCACTGATCAACATAGCCGTGGTGACGGATACTCTTCCCTTTACCGGTCTTCCCCTGCCTTTCATCAGTTTGGGTGGCTCATCATTGGTGATCTCGATGATGGGTGTGGGCGTGCTATTGAGCATCTCCCGGGGCACTAGAGAGAAGACACAGGAGCACGATGCGCCTCTTGGTTTCCGGGGGCGGAACGGGGGGGCACGTGTACCCCATCCTGGCCGTCCTGCAGCAGCTGATTAGCAAAGTCACATCACCATCGGAGGTCTGTTACGTGGGGAACGCGTCAGGGATTGAGGCGGACCTAGCCGCAAGAGCGGGCTTGCCCTTCCAAGGTATAAGCACGGCGAGCTTGCAGGGCTCTGCTCCTTGGGCTCTACCGGCTCGCCTCACACGACTGGCCCGCGGCACGGCCCAATCCGTGAGGCTGATAGACAGATTCTCACCTCAGGCGGTGCTGGCTACTGGAGGCTACGTGTGCGCTCCCACGATAGTGGCCGCCTGGATCAGGGGCGTTCCCAGCCTGGTGTACCTACCAGACTTGACGCCGGGACTGGCGATACGTGTTCTGGCCCGATTCGCAACCCGGATAGCGGTCTCCTTTCCACCATCAAAGAGCTTCTTTGGGCCCGGCAAAGCGGTGGTAACCGGCTATCCCGTCAGAGCAGAACTGCTCAAGGCTGACAGGTTTTCGTCCCGGCGCAGACTGGGCTTGGACGAGTTGGAGCGAACGCTGTTGGTGTTCGGAGGTAGCCAGGGCGCTCACAGCATTAACGTGGCCCTGAGCGAAGCCCTGGATGAGCTACTGGAAATCTGTCAGGTCGTGCACATCAGCGGAGACGCGGACACGAGCTGGCTCAGCGCCCGCCGGGATGCTCTACCTCAGGCTGTGGTTAAGAGATATAGTGTGTACCCGTATCTTCATGAGAAGATGATTGATGCCCTGGCGGCGGCCGACCTAGTGGTAGCGCGCGCCGGTGCAGCCACGACCGCAGAGTTCCCGGCTCTCGGCCTCCCCAGCATCCTGATACCGTATCCCTACGCTGGAAGGCACCAAGAGCTGAATGCCAACTACATGGTGGAGAGCGGAGCCGCTGTCAAGATAGCAGAAGCTGATCTGGAAAAGGGGGTGCTGTCAAAAACCGTAGCTGAGTTGTTCGAGGATCAGCAAGAGCTAGCCAGACTCGGTGACGGAGCCCGCCGCCTAGCGCAGCCCAGCGCTGCACCACGTGTCGCGCAGTTGTTGACGGACATTGCGCGTCCGAACTGTTTGACTCACTGAGAACCGCCATGGAAATACGCCTGGAACCCGCCGTTCTCCAGTTCCTAATTGTGCTTGTCGCGGCAGTGGCAGCATCCACCGCCGTTGGCTTCAAACGCGGATGGAGAGGTCAACTCGTCGCGTTTGTCCCGATTGTAGCCGCTTGGGTCCTATTGGGCGCAAGAGGAGAGGCCCTAGTCAACCTAGTCAATACGACGTACAAGGGCATCCTCTTCTTCACCTCATGCTCTGGGGAGGCCGATGCCGTCGTCTGCGCGGAATCGTCGGGTGTCACAACGGTGGCGCTTGTGGATCCGAGCAGCCCGGATCAGACACGCCTGCTATTCCTCACGGTTTTCGTGATGACAGTGCTACTCGCCTTCCTGTTGGTCGTACGCTTTGGCAAGAAACCTCCTTCGATGCTTCGGAAGCTTATGGGAGCAATCTTGGGTGTAGCCAACGGCTTCACCCTGAGTTACCTAGTACTGCCGCTGCTACCCTACCGGCAACAGATCCCTCTTGGCGTGGGTGCAGCAACCGCAGAGGAAAACCTTCCCGGAATTGCTCCAGGCTTTTCTGGATCGATCACCGTTCCACACGTGAGTGTTGCCGCAGCTGTACTAATACTCTTTGTGGGTTTCGTGATCGTGGCGGTGCGTTTGATACGCCCTACAGAGGCGCAGTAGCAATGAGCGCTGACAGACAAGATAGGAGAATCGCTTAGGGGAAGCTATAGATGGGACCACTGGAACTCTTGTGGGCCGTGCTCATCGCCGTCTTTGCCGTGGTAGGAGTCGTTCGAGGGTATCCAAAGGAACTGGGGGTTACGACGACCATTCTGGCTGCGCTACTGCTGCTGACCAGAGGGGGGCAGTCAATACTCGGGCTCTTGGATGCGTATCTCGTCAATTATGTCAACTCCAGCGCGATACTCGAAGGCCAATACAGCGACCTGATTCAATCCCTCTTCTATGTGTTGGTATTCGTGCTGGTCGTCGTCATATCCTATCACGGAGAGACCCTGGCGTTCGACGGAACTCCGCCCAAAGGGCCCCTGGGCATGGCGCTAAACCTGATCAGCGGGCTGCTGAACGGCTACTTGATCTCCGGCACGATGTGGTATTACCTGCACATCTTCAACTATCCAGTCCAAGTGCTGGGACTTTTCAGGCCGCCGCTGACCGAATTCGCTCAGGCCTATCTGGTACCGTTGATACCGGTTCCCCTACTGGAACCGTACCTGCTCTTCCTGGTGCCCTTCATGATCGTAATGAGGGTGCTTAGATAATGACCCAAACCACGGGATACGGGAATAAGAATACACAATGGTCCCTTAGACCCGGAGAACAGGTGCACTTTGTGGGCATCGGAGGCATTGGCCTGAGCGGAGTCGCCCGTATACTGCTGCAAAAGGGTTACAGCGTCTCCGGGTCGGACCTACGACTCTCCCACATCACGCGCGAACTAGTCCAGTTGGGAGCTACCGTGTACGAGGGGCACAGGCCGGAGAACATAGGAAAAGCAAGTTTGGTCGTCGCATCCTCCGCCATACCTGGACAGAATCCCGAACTTGCAGAGGCCAGGACAAGAAACATCCAAGTTGTCAAGAGAGGACAGTTGCTGGCCTGGCTGATGAAGGACCGATACGGCATTGCCGTGGCCGGTACCCACGGCAAGACAACTACGAGCGCCATGATGGCTCTCACCCTGGAGAACGCCAACCTAGACCCAACGATCATCGTTGGTGGCATCGTGCCCGAAATAGGCAGCAACGCCAAGGATGGCGAGGGCCAGTACCTCGTGATTGAGGCTGATGAGTATGACCGTACATTCTTGGACCTCAATCCTCAGGCCGCTGTGATCACGAGTATCGAGATGGATCACCCTGACTGCTTCGCGGACTTGGAGGACATGTCAGAAGCCTTCTGTGGCTTCCTAGCGAAGATACCGGCTGATGGCTTCGTTATGGCCAGCGGAGACGACCCTGAAGTGAGAAGGGTCATCGCGAGTTTGGGGGAAGTGAAAGTAAGCACCTATGGTCTTGGTGAGCGCGTTGATTGGAAAGCCATGGACCTTCAGCAAAACACGCTGGGGGGAAATGATTTTCGGGTGGTGGAAGACGGGAAAGAAAAAGGTGATTTCCAGCTAAGCATCCCCGGCATTCATAACGTCTCTAACGCCTTGGCAGTGATCGGAATGGCGGACTACCTGGGCCTGGATCTGGCATGCGCGCGAGATACGCTGAGACACTTTCAAGGAGTGTTGCGCCGGTTCCAGGTCAAAGGTGAAGTGAACGGGATGACAGTGGTGGATGACTACGCTCATCATCCCAGCGAGATACGAGCCACCCTCGCTGGCGCTCGCCGACGGTACGGCGGCCGCAGGATTTGGGCCATCTTTCAGCCGCACACCTACAGCCGAACCAAGGCCCTGTTGGCCGAGTTCGCGGCGGCTTTCGACGAGGCTGATCGAGTGATTGTAACGGCGATCTTTGCCGCTCGCGAGCAAGATGATCTGGGCATCAGTGCCAACGATCTGGTGGAGATGATGACTCACCCGGAGGCGGTTCACATCGCCGACTTGTCAGAAGCCAGTGCCAGGGTCAGCAAGAAGTTGGAGCCCGGTGACGTCCTTATCACCATGGGCGCAGGTGACGTCTGGCGGGCCGGTGAAGAGGTCCTAGCCAGCCTGAAGCAGAGGGCAGAGTGAGCTGATGAGTGGACACGATCTCCAGAGTCTGGCTCACGAGAGAGGGTTGTCGGCAGAACTGGTACGCGATGAGCCGCTGAGCAGGCACACCTCTTACCGCATTGGGGGACCGGCAGACTTCTTCAGCGTAGCCAAGAATGAGCAGCAATTGTGCGGTTGGACGAAGGTGGCCCGAGAACTGAAGCAACCATATCTCATCATAGGTAGGGGCACGAACCTGCTCGTCGCAGATAAGGGCTTCAGGGGTCTGGTCATCGAGAATCGGTGTCTGGATTTCACACTAGATGGAACATCCCAGACTGTGCATGCCCAGACGGGAGTGCCTTTAGCACTTCTGGCGCGCAAGACCGCTGAGCGTGGATCAGCGGGTCTGGAATGGGCCATAGGAATCCCTGGCACTGTGGGCGGCGCCATCGTCAATAATGCGGGGGCCTACAACGGAACCATGGAAGATGTCGTTCGGCGCGTTGCTGTCCTTGACCTGCATGGTGAGGTACGCGAGATACTGCCCGAACAGCTGAAGCTCGGTTACCGGACCAGCCGTTTCAGGGAGCAAGAACATCACAGAGAAGTCATTCTGTCCGTCGACCTACGACTTACTCCACAATCACCCAAGGTTCTAGCTGATCGCATGACTCGCTACAGTGCTCTGCGGCGCGCTGCTCAACCTAGTCAACCGAGTGCTGGTTCAGTGTTCAAGAATCCCGTCGGGTTGTCAGCAGCCCAGTTGATAGAACAAGCTGGGTTGAAAGGCAAGAGAATCGGTGACGCGCAGATTTCGCACAAACATGCCAACTATATCGTAAACCTGGGATCAGCCAAGGCCAACGATGTGCTGCAACTCACAAAGCTGGTTAGGAACGAGATATGCGAACTCTTCGGTGCGGAGTTGGAGTTGGAGATAGAACTGGTAGGAGAGTGGGGAAACGCATAGGCAGTCCGGGAGGTAGATAACCGCGTGGCATCGTTGCCTTGGGCACAGAAAAGGAAGAAGAGGCGACGTCGTTCTGAGATGCGCCTGGGAAAGAGCTACGAGCAGGCAGTAGCGCAAGAGAGGCTGCCGGTTCGGCGTGCAAGCCGATCGCGAGCCAGGATAGGCCCCAGAGTTGGTAGCCTTTCTCTGGCTATCATCTTGGTCTCACTCCTAGCCTACTTCTTCATGTCGGACGCTTTCTACGTCTATGAGGCTACGGTGCTTGGCAGCGCCTTGGTCTCGGCGGACGAGGTTTTCCAACGAACTAACGTAGAGGGATTTAGCATCTTCTTCATTGACCCTCAGCAGGTTGAGGACGCAATTCGCGGGATTCCAGACATACGTGAAGCAATAGTACAGGTCAGCTTACCCAATCAAATGATCGTGGAGGTCGGAGAACGTCAGGCCCGCGTGATGTGGCAGACGGGAGAGCAGCGCTACGGCGTAGATGATGAAGGCACAATCCTGCCCCTCCGAGCGGAGACAGAACCCTCCATCCTGATCAGGGATCTTGACTCCAGGCCTCGTCAAGCAGGTGAGCACGTCGATCTGGAGATAATATCTGCCGTTGAGAGATATCGGACGTTACTCCCGGGCGTGAAGGAGTTTGGCTACTCACAACAATACGGGCTAAGCCTGGAGAATGAACATGGTTGGCGGGTATACCTGGGAAATGGTGAAGGCGCAGAAGTGAAAGTGGCCATCCTGAAGGCACTTGTGCAGAGGTTGGAGAGCCAAGGGGCGACCGCAGAGTTCATCGACCTCCGTTTCCAGGAAGGCCCGCACTACCGCCTGGCTGGAGAACTCGCTGGAGAACCATAGGCCACAGGCTGCACCAAGATGCGGGGGGAGGGTGACGTGGAAGAAACGATAGTTGCCATAGACGTGGGCACCACCAAAGTGTGCACGTTGGTCGGCGAGCTTGGCGAAGAGCCAGCGATGCGCATTGTGGGGATAGGTGTCTCGCCCTCACGGGGGGTGCGCAAAGGCGTCGTGCTTGACATCGAACAAGCAACTCAAGCCATCGCGATGTCCGTGGAAAAAGCAGAGCAGATCTCCGGCTACGAAATAGATAGCGCCTTCGTTGGCATGGCGGGTGCTCACATCTCCGGGCTCAACAGCAAGGGGATAGCTGCTATCTCCCGGGGCGAACGCACCATCGTCCAGGAGGACATTGACCGCGCCTTGGAGGCGGCTCGTGCCGTAGCCCTACCCGCCAATCGTCAGTTGATTCACGTCATCCCGCGCGGTTACATCGTTGATGACCAAGACGGGGTCCGCAATCCGCTGGGCCTCCGAGGGTTTCGTCTTGAGGTTGAGGCTCACATAGTAACCGGAGCCTCCACCTCAGTCCACAATCTGGTGCAGTGCGTGCAGGGCGCTGGCGTGCGCGTTGGGGGGCTCGTACTGGAACCCATAGCCGCGGGTGAGGCGGTGCTAACCACGGCTGAGAAGGAACTCGGAGTTGCCCTGGTGGACATTGGGGGGGGCACGACAGACCTGGCCATATTCATCGACGGGAGCGTATGGCATACCACTGTTCTGCCGGTCGGCGGGAACCATTTGACTCACGACGTTGCTGTGGGGCTACGCACGCCTTTCATGGTTGCCGAGACTCTCAAGACGAAATACGGCCACACCATGCCGGAGACTATTGGACCAGATGAGTCTATCGATGCAACCTCCTTCGGCGACAACTCACATCGCTCCGTATCCCGCCGTCGGTTGGCCGAAATCATCAGGGCTCGATCGGAGGAGATCCTAGAACTCGTACTACGGGAGATAAAGCGCTCGGGCTACGACGGCCTACTACCTGCTGGGGTGGTCCTGTGTGGCGGAACAGCGGACTTAGCAGGGATAAAAGAGCTCTCTTGCGAGGTCCTCGATTTGCCTGTGCGCGTAGGAACACCCCACGAAATGGAGGGCCTTGTGGAAACCGTGAGAGATCCGGCCCACGCATGTAGCGTCGGCCTGCTCCTTTGGGCTCTGAGATGCGCGCCCGATGCAAGCCACAATGGCTCGCTCCAGCGACGAGGCATAGTGGGACGGTTCAGGGATCTGCTTCAGGTCTTGACACCAGGATAGAGGACACTCAACCGCGCCTGTCAACGGATGGCTTAGAGGGTCACAATCAAAGAAAGGGAGGCGACAGAGAATGACCTACGTAGCGGAGTTGGGCAATCTTGCCAAGATAAAAGTGATAGGAATTGGAGGTGGCGGTGGCAACGCCATCAACCGCATGATCAAGGAGAATCTGAAAGGAGTGGAGTTCATCGCTGTGAACGCCGATGCTCAGGCCCTCTTCTTCTCCGAAGCACCCTATCAGATTCGCATTGGCGACAAACTGACGAAAGGGCTGGGAGCGGGTGGCGACCCCGAGATCGGGGCCAAGGCCGCCCAGGAGAGCGAAGAGGAACTCAGGAAGGCGGTACTGGACGCAGATATGGTCTTCATCACCGCTGGCATCGGCGGAGGTACTGGCACGGGGGCTTCTCCCCTCATCGCTCAACTCGCTAAGGAAGCCGGTGCACTCACCATCGGTGTTGTGACCAAGCCCTTCACCTTCGAGGGGACTCGTCGCAGAGAGGTGGCAGAGCACGGCATCACAGAACTCAAACAGCGGGTTGACACGCTGATTGTGATCCCTAACGACCGTCTACTGGAGTTGGTGGACAAAAAAGCCTCCATCCAGGAAGCTTTCTCCTTCGCTGATGATGTGCTGCGTCAAGGGATACAGGGGATTTCCGAACTGATTACAGTCCCGGGTCTGATCAACCTAGACTTCGCGGACGTACGCACCATTATGGCTAGGGGCGGGTCAGCGCTGATGGCTGTGGGACGGGCGTCTGGCGAGACACGAGCCGTTGATGCCGCCCATGCTGCAGTGAGCAGCCCTCTACTGGACGTGACCATCAATGGAGCGACGGGAGTTCTCTTCAACGTGACAGGAGGGACAGACCTCACGCTTCACGAAGTGAATGAGGCGGCCAGAGTCATCAGGGAAATGGCTCATCCCGACGTCAACCTCATCTTCGGAGCCGTCATGGATCCCGAGATGGTTGACAGCGAGATTCAGATCACTGTCATCGCCACCGGCTTTGACGGAGCGGTGAGGCGACTCACCGACGCAGACAACAAAATCGTGTTCCCGGCACCGGACTTCCTCAACGACAATCTGGATATTCCGACCTTTCTGCGCCAACGGAAGTCTCGAGTGTAGGGAAGCTTCAGCCAGCGGGAATACCGACAGCTGATGTCTTTCTGTCCTCCTCCCTTTCGGGGCCGAAAGGCCCGCTTTCTGCGCAAGTAGAGTCTGCACTCTCTTGCCAGAAGGATCCTTTCCAGGGGGAAGGTTACTGCGCCACCTTCCCCCTCCCTCTTTCCCTCACACGACAAGAGCCCCGCCCCGATTCCCAAATTTTAAGGTTCAGGCGCCATTCCGGCCTTGCCATATTCGCCGCTTTGTGCTAAGTTTAGAAAGCTCTGCGCCACAACATGTTGTAGCGTCGTTCAGACTATGTACCATATGTAGTACCTTGGTACGTCACCCGGACAGAGGTCTCCATCTTATCGAAGGAGGAGAGACCATGAAGTGCCCCTACTGCACGAGGAAGGATACTAGGGTTATTGATACCAGGGAGGTGGGTGAGGGCATTCGCCGGCGCAGGGAGTGCAAGGACTGCCACCAACGCTTCACTACCTATGAGCGAGTGGCTAAGACGAGCCTCCTCGTGGTAAAGAAGGACGGGCGCCGGGAGCCTTTCGACAGCGAGAAGCTCCTGAAAGGGATCCTTCGTGCCTGCGCCAAGCGCGCAATCTCTACCGAGACCGTTGAACTAATGGTCAAAGACGTAGAGAGAGAACTCTATGAGTTGGGACGAGCGGAGGTGGAAAGCGAGCACATTGGCAAGATGGTGATGAGCCGATTGAGGGAACTGGATGATGTAGCGTACGTGCGGTTCGCTTCCGTATATCGTCGCTTCCGAGACGTGGATAGTCTGGCTGAGGAAATCGAGGAGTTCAAAGAGTGGAAAAGGCGAGAAGCTGAACTGGAAGCCCAGCTTCGCCTTGACTTATAGAATGGTTGCCAGGTCGAGCTAGTCTGTTGATCGCTGGAGAACTGAGATGCTGTCGGGAGGCGCCGCCCTCAAGCTATCGCCGAATGCCATGACGGTGTTGGAAAAGCGATACCTGAAAAGGGATGAGACTGGGAAAGTGGCAGAGACATCGGAAGAGCTTTTCTGGCGGGTGGCTGAACATGTGGCTCAGGTAGACGCCATGTATGACCCATCCGCGGACGTGCCAGCCACGGCTGAGAAATTCTATGGCCCGATGGCTAGTCTCGAGTTCTTGCCCAATTCCCCCACGCTGATGAACGCCGGGAGAAGTCTAGGACAGCTTTCGGCCTGTTTCGTGCTGCCCATCGAGGACTCGATGGAGAGCATCTTCGAAGCCATCAAGAACACCGCCCTCATTCATCAAAGTGGAGGGGGAACTGGCTTTTCGTTTTCCCGCCTGCGGCCCAAGGGCGATGTGGTGAAATCAACCGGCGGTATAGCCTCCGGCCCTATCTCGTTCATGGAAGTGTTCGATGCTGCGACCGAAGCCATAAAGCAGGGGGGAACCAGGCGCGGGGCCAATATGGCTATCCAGAGGGTAGACCATCCTGACATCATGGATTTCATCACTGCCAAGGCGGATGACAGTAGGCTCAATAACTTCAACACTTCCGTGGGCTTGACGAGGGAGTTCATGGAGGCGCTGCGAAGGGATGCCACATACGCACTCGTCAACCCTCGTTCCGGGGACGCCGTGAGACGCCTGCGAGCTAGGGCAGTCTTCCGTAAGATATCAGAGATGGCCTGGAGAAACGGGGATCCCGGGGTGATCTTCCTCGACAGGCTGAATGAGAGCAACCCTACGCCTCTTGCAGGCGAGATCGAAAGCACCAACCCTTGCGGTGAGCAACCCCTCCTGCCCTTCGAGAGCTGTAATCTGGGTTCCATCGACCTGTCCAAGATGCTGGTAGATGGCAAGATCGACTACCAACACTTGGAAGAGACGGTTCATTGCGCCGTGCATTTCTTGGACAACATCATAGACTGCAACAAGTATCCTCTGCGCGAGATAGAAGAAATGACGCTGGCCAATCGTAAGATAGGCTTGGGCGTCATGGGCTTCGCACACATGCTCATCCGTCTGCGCATACCGTATGACTCGGAAGAGGCTGTGAACACCGCTGAAGAGCTGATGAGTTTCATCCAGGAGAGCGCCAGGCAAGCCTCGGCGGCTCTGGCGGAGCGAAGGGGTGTCTTTCCGAACTTCGCGGGCAGCATCTACGACGCTCCGGGTCGCAGAAAGAAGATGAGGAATGCCACCGTAACCACCATCGCCCCTACCGGCAGCATCAGCATCATCGCTGGTACCTCCAGCGGCATCGAGCCAATCTTCGCACTGGCATACAGGCGACATGTTCTCGAAGGAACTGGGCTACTCGAGGTCGACTCCATCTTCGAGGAAGTAGCCCTCGAGCAAGGCTTCCACAGCCAAGAACTGATGAAAAAGGTAGCGAAGACAGGCAGCGTGCAGAAGCTTGAAGGCGTACCGGCGGAGATACGAAGGATACTTGCTACGGCGCATGACATTGCTCCGGAGTGGCACATCCGTCTCCAGGCCGCCTTCCAGAAGTACACGGACAACGCCGTCTCCAAGACTATCAACTTCTCCCATGATGCGACGAGGGAGGATGTGGAGAGAGCCTACTTGCTCGCGTATGATATGGGCTGCAAAGGAGTGACCATTTACCGTGACGGCAGCCGAGCATCCCAGGTATTGACCAGGGGCGTGGCAGAAGCAGATCGCAAGAGGGATACCCGCGGACCACGCGCACGTCCAACTGTCACTCACGGCGTGACAGAGAAGATTACTGTGGGTTGCGGACAGAGCATCTACGTGACGATCAACGAGGACCAGGAGGGCCTCTTCGAAGTCTTTGCCACCATGGGCAAGAGCGGAGGCTGCATGGCCTCCCAGTCTGAGGCGATAGGACGCTTGATCTCCCTGGCCCTCCGCTCCGGCATCCGGACGGAAGTGATCATCAAACAACTACAAGGTATACGCTGTCCAGCTCCGGCCTGGCAGGAGGGCAACATCATCCTTTCCTGTGCGGATGCCATCGGTAAGTCCATGCACAGGCACGTCAATGACAGCGCCACTGTTGCATTCGCCGCATCAACCGCAGACATGATCGCCAGGAACCTCCTGGGTATGTGTCCCGAATGTCCTGATTGTGGTACCATGGTTGAATTCGTAGAAGGCTGCTTGCGCTGCCCCTCGTGTGGCTACTCTCAGTGCGGCTAGGGAGATCTCGTTGCTCCGCCCTGCTGCGGGCTAGACCTGGTTGACAACCGCTGCCTCTTCTAGTAAAATGAGCGCCGGTGACTGTGAGGAGTCTCCCACAGACTGCGTACCATCCCTCAGACTCTTGCATCAGCATTAGAGCATATGTTCAATCCCTCCCTCAGTAACGAGCAAAACGCCCTTCGAGACCTGGCCCGCCGATTTACCCAGAATGAGATCGTTCCCATCGCCGCGGAAGCTGACCGCTCTGGAGAGTATCCGTGGGAATTGGTAGAGAAAGCCCACGCCATCGGCTTGATCAATGTCACCGTTCCTGAGGAATACGGCGGCGGAGGTCTCGGCCATTTCGAGGATTGTCTCGTTGTCGAGGAGATTGCCGCTGGCTGTGCTGGCATATGCAGCTCATTCGTGACCAGCAGCCTTGGCCTTACCCCGCTGAACATCGCCGCCACTCCAGAGCAGATGGAGCGGTTCATGAAACCTCTCTGTGCGGAACCAGCGTTGGCCGCCTTCTGTCTCACAGAACCAGGGGCCGGCTCTGACGCAGCCAGCATAAGGACCAGGGCCAGGCGAGACGGAGACTTCTACATCCTGAACGGCACTAAGCGTTTCATCACCAATGCGGGCGTGGCTAGGCTGTACACGGTCGCAGCCACCCTAGATCCAAAGTTGCGCCACCGAGGGTTCGTCGTTCTGTTGGTGCCTGCTGATGCAGCCGGCATCTCGCTGGGGAAGGAAGAGGACAAGATGGGACAACGAGCTGCCAGTACCAGAGAAGTGATCTTCGAGGACGTGCGGGTACCCGTAGAGAGCCGTCTGGGCCGGGAAGGAGCTGGGTTCCGCCTGGTTATGGATACCCTGGACAAGCTGCGAGCTGAAGTCGCAGCGATGGCGGTGGGTGTGGCTCGAGCTGCGATGGAAGCCGCGGTGAAATACGCCAAAGAACGGGAGCAGTTCGGCCAGCCAATCGCTTCGTTCCAAGGGATTCAGTTCAAGTTGGCCGACATGGCCATCAAGATTGAGGCGTCGCGTCTCCTGGTTTGGCGGGCTGCGTGGATGGCCGATCAGGGTCTACGCAATGGTTATGAATCGGCAATCGCCAAGTGCTTCGCGGCTGACAGCGCCATGCAGATAGCCACGGACGCAGTGCAGATCTTTGGCGGCTACGGATACACAAAGGAGTATCCGGTAGAGAAATACATGCGCGATGCCAAGCTTCTGCAAATCTACGAGGGTACGAGCGAGATACAGCGCTTGGTGATCTCTCGCTGGCTGTTGAAGTAGCGATTCTCATGTCGACTGGAAGACTGAAGGAGGTTGGTTCTCATGAATATAGTGATTTGTGTCAAACAGGTGCCCGATACTGAGACCAAGATAAAGGTCAAAGGTGGACAGGTAGACCACACGGAAACCAAGTATGTTGTCAATCCCTACGACGAGTACGCCATCGAGGAGGGCCTGCGCATAAAGGAAAGACTGGAGGAAGGCAAGCTCACCTTGATCACTACTGGCCCAGAACGAGCCAAAGATGCTCTCAAGAGCGGACTGGCCGTGGGCGCGGATGAAGCCATTCATCTGGTCGACGAAGCCTTTGAGGGCTCCGATCCCTACTCCACCGCCCTGATACTGTCCAAGGCCCTCGAAAAGATGGACTACGACATCGTCTTTTGTGGAAAACAAGGGGTGGATGAAGACCACGCGCAGGTTGGCATCATCCTTGCGGAATTGCTGGATATTCCCCATGTTTCCGTGGTCACCAAGCTGGAGATTGCGGAGGACAGAAAGTCTATCGTCGCCCACAGGGAGGTGCAAGGCGGCCATGAGGTAGTTGAGGCACCATTGCCTGCGATCATCACCGCCCAGAAGGGTCTGAACGAGCCTCGCTACGCGTCCATCAAGGGCATCATGGCGGTGAAGAAGAAAATCATCCCCGAGTGGAATGCCGAGGAGATAGGTGTGGACAAGGACATGGCTGGACCTGGGGCTGCCAAGATCAAGTTCACGGAGGTGACGTTGCCGCCGGAAAGAGTGGGCGGCAACGTGTTCGATGAGGATCCTGTCCAGGACGCCATCAAGGTCGCTCACCTACTCAGAGACGAAGCGAAGATTCTGTGACTCAGGCTCACAACGCATCGGTTCCCAACTCTTGACAGGAACCTGGAGGAAATCATGTCAAACAACGTTTTGGTGGTTGCAGAGACTCAAGGGGGCGCTCTGAAGAAGATCAGCTTCGAGCTGATAGGCGAAGGTAAGAGAATAGCTGACCAAATGGGTGGGAGGGTAGAGGCCGTGGTTTTAGGCCACGAGGTTGCCGGTATTCCGGAGCCCCTGGGCCACCACGGCGCTGAGAAGGTATACGTAGCGGATGATCCTGTCCTAGCCAACTACACCGCTGAGGGCTATGCCAGCGTGTTGGCACGCCTTGTCAAAGAAACCGAGCCCACCCTAGTTCTGATTGGCGCCACGACCCAGGGCAAAGACCTAGCGCCCAGATTGGCCGCCAGGCTCGCAGTCGGCCTCGCTTCCGACTGTACGGGCTTCGAAGTCCAAGATGGGGAATTCTATATCACCAGGCCCATCTACGCCGGCAAAGCAACCGCCACGGTCACTCAAGCGACCAAACCATACATGGCTACCGTGCGACCGAACATCTTTGCACCTCCTGAGCCCGATACATCCCACGACGCCGCAGTGGAGAACATACCCGCTGACATCGGAGACATACGGGCGAACGTGATAGATATGATAAAGGAAGCTGGAGAGCGGATCGAACTCACCGAAGCCGGTATCATAGTCTCAGGTGGACGCGGGCTGAAGGCCCCCGAGAACTTCACCCTCATTGAGGAATTGGCGGGAGTACTGGGCGCCGCTGTCGGCGCTTCACGAGCGGCTGTTGACGCGGGCTGGAAAGACCATAGTTATCAGGTTGGACAAACCGGCAAAGTTGTGACTCCCACGTTATACATCGCTTGTGGAATCTCAGGAGCCATACAGCATCTCGCGGGCATGAAGACCTCCAAGTACATTGTGGCGGTGAACAAGGACCCAGACGCCCCAATCTTCAAGGTGGCGGACTACGGCATCGTTGGGGATCTGTTCAAAGTGGTTCCAGTACTGATCGAAGAGTTCAAGAAGATGAAAGCTGAAGCATAGATCTCCCCGCCCCTTGCGCCGTCGTTGTCGCCCGGCTCTTAGTGAGCTGGGCGACTCTCTTGTCCGTGCTCTATGACACCGCGACAGCGACTCGCGATGAGCCAATTCTAGAAGGCCGGTGAATGATGGCACCGAGGCCTGATTGTTGCGTGAGCGAGGGTCCCCCCACCGTGCACGGTCGCTGTGAGACTAGGCCGAGGCATCATCCCGGGTCGTCTGCGCGCCACGGTCGACGGCAAGACCTCCTCCCGTCCTGAGCCGCATCGCCCAGGTGAACGCCACCCCAGGATACACCATCTGGCGCCACCGTGAGGCCAAGACTTGCACTGACCAAGCTCGGAATGCTCTCTGCCGCCGGATGCCTAGGGGAGGTAACGCTAGTGATGGTTGGCCTCGCGCCGCAACACCGGTATTTGGTGGGCACTGAGGTGTTGCCTGCAAGGAGCACTTAAGCCCTCACAGACCGACCTAGTGTCCCGCAGAACCTTGGTCCAGATGCCTGAGGGAATGGCAATCGTGACTCCTGCAACCGGGGCCGTAGCACTGGCCGGACAAGGGCAATGTCGGAGTGAGTGAAAGGTCACCCGAGGTGAGTGGAACCACGGAAAGACAGCGGAATCCTGTTTGCGTTGGACTACCCTCTGTGATAGACTTCCCGACAGGAGGGAACCCCTTGGACTGGAGCACCGTCTCCCATGCCAGACGCAAACTCGAGAAGGAGGAAGGGACGATATGCAAGGATTGGGGAGGTCGGCTGCCTATCGCGCTCGCCTACCCCAACACTTACTACATCGGCATGTCGAACCTGGGCTTGCACGTCATCTATCGCCTCCTCAACGATCAGCCAGACATCGTTTGTGAACGGGTCTTCTATCGCAACGACGAGCGCCCTCCGATATCTTTGGAGTCGCAGCGGCCTCTAGGTGACTTCGCCGTACTAGCGTTTTCCCTCTCCTTTGAGATGGACTATTTCAACCTGCTTGCCATGCTGCGAGGAGCTAGGATTCCGCTGTCTTTTGAGGCCAGAGACGAGAGCTACCCCTTGCTCATCGCTGGAGGCCCTTGCGTGATGGCGAACCCCGAGCCGCTGGCTCCGATCTTCGACGCCTTCGTTATTGGCGAGGGCGAGGTCGTAGTCCCGGCCTTGAGCGAAACCTTGGCGCAGGGAGTGTCCCTCAACCGCGAGGATCTGCTGAAACAACTGGCAACCATCCCCGGCGTCTACGTCCCTCGGTTCTACCAGATCGAGAGGGAGAATGGGCACATTCTGTGCATAAGCCCCTCTGCTGGGTTCCCCTGCCCGGTGCAGCGCCAATGGCTATCCGATCTAGATGCATATCCGACAAGCTCCGTCATCATGACCGAGGAAACAGCGTTTGGCGACATGTATCTCATGGAAGTATCCCGAGGCTGTTCCAGAGGATGCCATTTCTGTTTGGCGGGCTCGACCTATCTGCCCACACGCGAGCGAAGTCTAGAAACTCTGCTCGCCAAGGCCAAGGAGGGCCTGCACTACCGGCGGAGATTGGGCCTGATCGGGGCTTCCCTATCGGACTACTCTCATATAGAGGAACTGGTGACACAGCTGCGTGGCCTGGGAGCTGAGATATCTGTCTCTTCCCTGCGCGTCGATCCGCTACCCGAACCGTTGCTGCAAGCCCTGGCCGAGAGTGGTGCCCAGACCCTCACAATCGCGCCAGAGGCCGCTTCGGAGCGGCTACGCACGAAGATAAACAAAGGGATCTCCGAAGAGGATATCATACGTGCCGTGGAGCTGGCTGCGAGGTATGACTTCCCCCACCTGAAACTGTACTTCATGATTGGGCTGCCAACCGAGACCGATAACGACGCGAGAGAAATCCTACATCTAGTCCAATCGGTGAGGAAACGCTTTCGTCGCCGACTCACTGTCAATATCACCCCTTTCGTCCCCAAGGCTCAAACCCCATTCCAACGTGTGCCCATGGCTCCCCGTGACGTGTTGGAAGGGCGTTTGCGTTATGTCAAAGGGAAGTTGGGGTCAATGAGCGTCGAAACCAGGGCCGACAGTGCCAGATGGGCAGAAGTACAGGGCGTGCTGGCTCGCGGTGACAGACGCCTGGGAGAAGCCCTGATGACCGTTGAGAAGAAGAGTCTGTCCGCCTGGCGGAAGGCTTTGGCAACAAGGGGCCTCATGGCCGAACATTATCTGGGCGGCCGTTCCAAGAGCGAGATACTGCCCTGGTCCACCGTGAGCGTCGGGATGGGCATGCGCCAGCCGATACACGAAGTCGCCAATGAAGCGGTACAATGATCCATCAAGAACAGAACGGCGTTCCCTATTACACTTTTGAAGCGCTTGGCGACTACGAGGAAATAGTGCACGCGATCTTTACCCGGCTTGGTGGGGTCAGCGGCCCCCCGTTTGTGGGACTGAACGTCGGACGTCTGGTTGGGGACGACTTGGCCGCGGTGGAGACCAACCATCGCCTGATCTATCGAACTCTGGGACTCTCCAGCAGGCAAGTGGTCACCGCCAGACAGGTTCATGGTGACTGCGTGGCCATCGTCAGCGCCGATGACGGCGGAAGGGTTGTACCCGCGACTGATGCTCTAGTAACTGGCACCGGCGGCGTGAATCTAATGCTACGTTACGCAGATTGCCTGCCAATCTTCCTCTATGACCCAGAGAGACGAGCCGTAGGCCTGGGTCACGCTGGCTGGCGTGGCACGGCTGCCGGAGTTGCCCGCCGAATGGTATCAATGATGGCCGAATGCTCCGGGAGCAACCCGTCGAGAATCATCGCCGGCCTGGGCCCTGCCATAGGCCCCTGCTGTTACCAAGTCGGGCCCGAGGTCGTGCAAATGGTCAAGCCGGCTCTTGAGGATTGGGAACGAGCACTCCATCATCTGGGAGGCAACGATTTCTCCCTGGACCTACGGGAGGCAAATCGTCAACAGTTGATGCAGACAGGTGTCCGGGGGATAGAGATAAGCGACATGTGCACCGCCTGCCACACTGATGAGTTCTTCTCTCATCGCGCAGAGAGAGGAGCGACCGGCAGGTTCGCTGCGGTGATGGGAATCAGAGAATCCAGATGACAGATATCAAAGCCAACTTGGCGAGACTCCAGGAACGAATCGCCGCCGCAGCAACTCGTGCGGGCAGAGAGCCTGAGGAGATCGCCTTGATCGTAGTAACGAAGACCTTTCCACCAGAGAAGATTGAAGAAGCCTGGAATGCTGGGCTCACCCAATTTGGCGAGAACCGGGTCCAGGAAGCGGAGCCAAAGATAAGGTGGTGTCGAGACAGGAATATGCTCCTGACGTGGCATATGGTGGGTCACCTGCAGCGGAACAAGGTCAAGAAGGCCATACACCTCTTCGACACTGTTCACTCGGTAGACAGCCTCCGTCTGGCTCTTGAGATAAGCCGCACGTGCGGCGTGGCAGGGATAAGCATGCCAATACTACTGGAAGTGAATGTTTCGGGCGAGGCCAGCAAGCACGGGTTTCTGTTGCAGGAGGCCAACAACGACCAAGAGAGGCGGTTCATTGACACAGTGGAACAGATAGCCAAGCTGCCCAACCTGGATCTGCAGGGCTTGATGACCATGGCCCCTTTTGGCGCCCCTGAAGAAGTGCTGCGCTCCTGCTTTCGTCGCCTCAGTTCCCTTCTGAACAAGCTGAAAGAGGATTTTCCCGAAACACAATGGCGGCATTTGTCCATGGGCATGACCGATGACTTCGAGGTGGCCATCGAAGAAGGAGCCACGATGATTCGCGTGGGGCGCGCTATCTTCGGCGAAAGCAACGATGAACAGGAGGACAACTGATGACAATAGGGGCCGTGTTACTCCAAACCGTAGACCTGGTTTTCACCTTCCTCTACCTAGCCATCATGGCGAGGATAATACTATCCTGGTTCAGGCTTGATCCTTACCACCCCGTGTCGCTCTTCTTGTATCGAGTTACAGAACCTATCCTGGGCTTCTTTCGTGGCATCATTCCTCCGATAGGCATGATTGATATCAGTCCCATCGTTGCCATCGTCGTACTGGGGATAGTCCAGCAAGTGCTGTTTCTGGCTATGCAAGGCCTGTAGCATGAAGTCAAAGGCTGACGGTATCTTCTCTCAGGACACACCTCAAAAGGCAGATGGCACCGGCAAAGAAACGGTTGTCCTTCCTGTTAGGGTCATCCCCAGAGCCGTCCGGAACGAGATCGTCGGCGTCGAGGGTGACACGCTGAAGGTGAGAGTGACCGCTCCCCCAACACGGGGCAAAGCCAACCAGGCGTTGGTGAAGTTACTAGCCAAGGGTTTGGGGGTGAGGAACAACCAGGTTGAAATACTCTCTGGACACAAGGCACGCCGGAAGATGGTCAGAGTGGATGGGATTGAGAGGAGCGCAATCCTGGAATGGATTCGCGCAAGGCAAGCGAAGTCATAAGACGGGAAGAAGCTACGAACCCCAGAAAGGCTCCTGCTCCAAGCTAGGGCTATTTGTCAGACCGCTCACCTCGCCCCCCTGCGCGTTCATCAGGTGCAAGTCCCAGTTGCCGTCTCTGTTTGAATAGAATACTATCCCGAAGCCATCAACCGTCCATGACGGACCATGATCATCTGCCAAGGGATAGTTACTTAGATTCCGCTGCTCGCTGCCGTCAGCGTTCATCACATAGATCTCCATGTTGCCATCGCGATACGACTCAAACGCTATTGACGAACCATCAGGAGACCACGCCGGCGACAGGTCTAGGAGACTGTTCCGGGTCAACCGAACTTCGGCCGTGCCATCAGCATTCATCACGTATATTTCCAAGTTGCCATCCCGTTCGGAGACGAAGGCTATTTTCGAGCCATCGGGCGACCAAGCCGGGGAATAGTCAGGCTCCTGGTTGAAAGTCATCCTGGCAGGCTGTGAGCCATCGGCATCCATTAGGTACAGCTCCCAGTTGCCGTCCCGCAGCGAAGAAAAGACCACCTTGGTCCCATCAGGGGAGATGGAAGGTGTCCAGTCCGCCGCTCGATTGTTGGTCAGGTTCACTGGCTCAGAACCATCCATATCCATACGGTAGATCTCCTGGTTTCCATCCCGCTCCGACACGAAGGTCAGCCAACTATGATCGCTAGACCAGACAGGCGAGCTATCGTCAACGTCGTTGTCGGTCAGGCGGGTGACCAGAGAACCGTCTCTCGACATGGCGTATATCTCCCAGTTGCTGGCCTGCTCGTCCCACAGCTTATAGGCGATGTCGAGCGTTGGCGGTCTGGGCGTGGGAATGGGTGTAGGCGTGAATCGCGAGTCGGGCGTAGGAGTCACAAGAACATACGACAGCGAAGGGGCAGCTTCAGTCTCGACTGGGGTGGCGCTCGCCTGATTCATCTCTCTAAGAGGCTGCCATGAAGCCAATAACCAGAAGGTGAGGGCAGTCACCACCAGCAGGCCGATCAAAGGCCAAAGGAACCTTCCCATCCAGTCGCTGGCGGTGGCCGCTACTTGCTTTGTTCGCCGCATCCCCAGCACGGAATCCAGCTTTCGCCGTGCGCTAACCCACGTCTTAACAAGCTCCACCCTGAAGCGATAGCTCGTCGCGCCCAGCGCCTCCAATACGTCTCCGTCAACGAGCTCCTGGCATCCTTCGCTGATCTCGGAAGGAGAAAGCCCCGCTCCCCGCCGTCCCAACAGAAATCGCAGATCTTGCTCCAGGAGTATGCCGCGGGCACCGCGCAGACTCGCAAAAGCGGCAAGTACTATTCTCGCCCTGGGTGAAGACTCGTCCCACACGCGCTCCAGATACGGTAGTCCCAGCTCGATAGCCTCTTCGGCCGCGCCTTCTACATCCTTGGCCGATACTCGCCCGCTGAGTGCGCAGCGTTCGAAGACGACATGACAGAGAAGTTGAGTGAAATACGGGTGCCCCGAAGTCAGATCCAGAATCCGCCTCACAGCATGGAAGTCATATTCCAAGACGCCCTTCGCTGGTTCGATAATGAGATCCGTCGCCGCGACGTCATCCAGGTGGCCCAGCCTCCAGCGATAGGCGTCGCCGAGGATTGCGGGCGGGCTTTCAGGCCACTGTTCCAAAGCAAGGACGAGGCTGAGGTTCAAGCCGCTGTCCATCAGCGTGGACAGATAAGTGTAGAAGCTCCCCCTCAACGAGCCCTCCCCATCCTCCAACGAGTCGACCTCGTCGAAAGCCAGTACCAGACGCCTGCGCTTCAGGGCCTTGTATACCCGGGGAAGGAACGTTTCGTGGAAGTAGTCTGAGTTGGTCAGGAAATCGTTTACTTCGGGGCTGGACAATCTGACCGCTGCGTCGTAGTCCAGGATTGCAGCTATGCTCGTCCCAATGCGCCACAGAAGGGAGCCGAGCTTGTCCTCGTTCCCCGCCTGGGAAAGGTCAATGAGGAAGACTCTTTGCGGGAGATGCCGTCTGAGCTGGTGGAGAAGCGAGGTCTTTCCTATGCGGTAGCTGCCTCGCAGCACCACAATCCGCTTCGTCCCTTTCGCCCCCAAGATTTCCTTTGCCCATGTCAGCACCTTCTCACGACCAAAGAACCGGGCTTCCTCCACTACAGGGGCGTCTATGACGTAAGGATTAACTGATTCCTGTTCGTTGTCCAAGCCTTTTCCTCAGCAAAGACCTTGATCAGCCGCGGTGCAACCTATGCCAGAGAGTACAGGAGACGTTGACAGCTACTGCAGTAGACCAACTCCTCACCGCGACGGACCTTCTGCACAAAGCTGGTTGGCAGAGCAACTCTGCAACCCTGGCATATGCCTTTCTCAAGGAGAGCCACCGCCTGTCCCCCCTTCTGGCGGCGCAGATCCTCATACGCAGACAGATCTTCTTTGGACACCGTCAGAAGCCTCTCCCTCCTCTCCCCCTCAAGGGCCATCAATCGGGAATGTAACTCTTCCGCCTCTCGGCGCAAGTTCCCCTGCGTTGCCTCCCATACTCGCTCAGTGCGCTCCAAGAACTCCTTGCCCTCTCTGAAGCCACCCTCCATCTCCTCGACTTCAGCCATCGTCGCCAGAGTCCTGTCCTCAACGTCTGACTGCCGCCGTTTTAGGTATTCGAGTTCCTGCTCCAGGCCCGCCAGCTCTTTGGGGTTGGTGACCGCTCCTCCGTAGAGCATCTGTTCGGTCGAGGCGATCTTGCTCGATATCTCTTCCAAATCCAGTTCCAGGCTCCGCAGTCTGCTTCGTGATTTGCGCAAAGCTTCTTCTTTCTCATCCTGCTTTCGCCGGGCCGGCAATAACTCTTCGTTCTCATCCAGCTGCATCTCTATTTGGGCCAGGGCGTCCCTCTTCTCATCAACCTCAGCATCTATTAGTTCTAGTCTGTACAGTGCCTCAACCCTGCTAGCCATCACTCAGCCTCGTCACGACACCACAAAGGTCCTCACCTCAGATATCAGCCTGCATCCGGATTGAGCGCCCAATTGTACTATAACCCAGCGCAACATACAAGGTTTTCCACGCTGTCCGCACCCGCACCGAGGCGGCGCGTGAGTCAACGCAACAAGCACTGCTTGCACCGCGGTTGAAACAGGGCTAGAATAGAACCCAAATGAGAAGACCTCTTCTTGCTCTGGCCTGTGTGGCCGCCACGTACGGTGTCCTGGCCTTCCTTGTGATGCCTCGGGAAGCCTTTTTCAGCAGCGATGAGGGCCTCAAGCTCATACAACTCCAGAGCTTCGTCCGAAAAGGTTTGGGTGATTTTACGCTTGAATATCCAGGGCGGGAGCTTGACCCCGCCCTTAGTTATGTGCCGATAAACAACCCTCCTCCCCTCATACGGGAAAGAAGTATCTATGCCGTCTACCCAGTGTTCTTTCCCCTGCTAACTGTCCCTCTTTATCGTCTGCTAGACTACGCGGGCCTCTACGTGATACCTCTCCTATCAGGGCTACTGACCTTGGTGATTAGCTACTACATCGCGCGGTTGACGGGCGACAATGGTCCCTCCTCGATTCTCGTCCTGGCGTTCTGCACCCCCCTCATCTTCTACAGCCTCCTGTTCTGGGATCACACTCTGGGTACCCTCTTGTCCACGTTGGCTCTCCTCTTAGTTATCAAGAACCTTGACCAACCTAGGCAGCTCCTCCTGGTGCTGGCGGGGATGCTGACTGGGCTGGCTATCTGGGTGAGATCAGAGCTGTACGTGATGGCAGTCGTGATGCCTGTTGTCTATTTCTTTCTCTGTAGCAGACGCTTCAGCCATGTGTTGTCGCTCGGTCTCGGGACCCTCATCGCTATAGTTCCTCTGTGGCTTTTTCAATTCCTCGTCTACGGCGACTTCATCGGCCCGCATGTCGGGCATTTGGCTTGGCTGGCTGAAGAGCTTCCCGTAGCTACTGGCCGAGTGGGGATCGTCTATCACACCTTGCTGGAAGGCAACTCCAGCCCCGTGATGAGCTTCCTGTTCATCATAGCCTTCGTGGCTTCAGCCATGCTTATCCGGGCGCCCAAACTTCGCACTAACCGCCTGCTGGTCATCATCGCCTTCGCTGGCCTGGCGCTCGCCACGATCCCCAATATCCTTGAGGCTGCCACTGGGAGGCCCCTGGGCGGGTTGATCACTACGAGCCCTTTCCTGGCTTTTGGCTTCGCCACCCTGCTGAATTCATCCCTCCGGCAAGAGAATCGCTTCCTCCTAACTCTCAGCCTGGGGTACATAACCCTCGTCTGCCTGATGACACCCGTGGATCCCGGACTGCAGTGGGGTCCCCGATTCCTGTTGCCTATCCTTCCCCCCTTGACCATCCTAGCGACAAACAACTTCTCGGCCCTCAACACGCACGGGGGATTCTCCCGACGAGGAGGACTTCTCAAGGTGTGTTTCCTGTCCATGGTCGCTCTTAGCCTGCTGGTGCAGATGTCCGGGCTGAGAACTCTGTACATCATCAAGACGAGAGACGTGAGATTGATTGAGAATACCTCTCAGGTCGGTTCCGCCTACATAATCAGTGACGAGTACGGGTACGCGGAATACGTGGCTCCCTTGTTCTACGAGAAGCAGTTCTTCTATGCTCGGGATCAAGAGGCATATCAGGAACTGACGGAGACCCTCCTGAAGAATGGAATTCACTCCTTCGGCGTCGTTGCTTATCCCCGTCCTGACAGGAAGGCCGTTGACCCGCTGGTTGCCGCTGATGGGTATGCAATCAGAAGAGTTGGCGAGCAGCTCTATGAGATTAGAGAGCTCAACAGGTAACGCTGACCTTCGCCCATTGGGGATAAGACCATCTTCTCTAGTCTAGCGCGAATTCTCTCTCAAGCCACCACACTGTTACTGGCGAGTCAAGAGTGAAAGCTAGAAGAGTTCTCGAAGCGCTCAGCACGCAACGGCTGATGTTGTTGGTTCTCCTACTGTGCATCTTCTTCATGGCCAGCCGGGAAGTCACAGATCCCGATTTCTGGTGGCACCTGCGTACCGGGCAGCACATACTTGAGACGAGAAGTATCCCTCGGCAAGACATCTTCTCCTATGCGCTGCCTGACCAGCCCTGGATCACTCATGAGTGGCTGACCGAGGTCATTCTGTACCTCATCTATTCTGTGTCAGGACAAGAAGGGCTAATCCTGACCTTCGCGGCGCTGATCACCGGTGCCTTCGGGCTCCTGTATCTTCAATGCCCGGGGCGTCCCTACTTGGCAGCCTTCGTGATCATCTTGGCAGCCATCACCTCTGCGGTTACATGGGGCGTACGTCCGCAGATGTTCTCTCTATTCCTATCTTCCGCTTTCCTATATATCCTGCATTCCTATGAAAGGGGACGGACGAAGATCATATGGCTGATGCCACCCTTGATGGTGCTCTGGGCCAACCTGCACGGCACCTTTCTTCTGGGTCTGGTTTTCCCAAGCGTGCACATCGTGGGGGCCACAATTGCCAACCTTTGCAGGGGTAGTGGCGAACAGACCCTCGCGTGGAGGGACGTACGGCGACTGCTGATTGTGACCCTGATCGCGGGAGTAGCTCCTCTGGCTAACCCCAACGGAATCCGCCTGCTGCTTTACCCTTTCGGCACACTAGGTAGCCCAGCCATGCAGGCGTACATCATGGAGTGGTTCTCGCCGGACTTTCACCAGATTCAATTTCAGCCCCTTGCGTTATTCATTCTTCTCATTGTGGTAGCACTCGGCCTGTCCCGACGAACTCCCAGCGCGACCGGCTTTCTGTTCCTGGTGGGGTTCGGCTACGCCTCACTTCGTTCGGCCCGACATATCCCCTTCTTCGTACTCACAGGAACCCCCATACTCGCAGCCCAACTTCTCCATATCTGGCAGCGATCCAAGTGGTCACGGCGCTTCACCCCGAGAAGGAGGCAAAGAGCCACCATCTACCTCGTTCTTAACTGGCTGCTGCTTTCTCTGGTAGTCTTTGGAGGAGCCATCAAGGTGGGCCTGACCCTCAGAGGCAACGTGGCGGCTCAGAGAGCTGCCTTCCCGGTGGAGGCCGTAGACTTCATCGTGGAGCGGCGGATTACAGGCAACATGTACAACCTGTACCACTGGGGAGGATACCTCATCTGGAGACTGTACCCGGATCATAAGGTATTCATAGATGGCCGGGCCGACGTCTACGGGGACGCCTTCATAGACCAGTACCTGCAAGTGTATCAACTACGGGAAGGCTGGGAAGAGCCCCTGGATGCCTACGAGGTCACGTTGGTGATCATAGATGAAGGAAGTCCCCTCAGCACTGTTCTGAACGAAAGACCTGACTGGGAACGGCGCTATGCCGACGAGAAAGCGGCCATCTTCGTCACGCACGAGAGAGGTGGGTCGTGAAGAGCCGTGGTTGGCCTGAGCACTATCGCTGGATGTTGCCCATATTGACTCTCGCTTTTCTCTTGCGAATAGCCTACCTGGATGCACAAAGCCTGTGGTGGGATGAGGCTTTCTCGACCACGGTCAGCAGCATGGACTTGCACTCGTTGCTCGTAACTGTGCTTGGCGACCGTGTTCATCCCCCGCTCTACTACTTAGTCTTGCGCTTCTGGCTGATCCTGGGTCAAAGTGAGTTCGTGGTACGCGCTCTCTCCGCCTTCGTCGGCGTCCTGGCCGTGGCGTCTATGTTTCCCATGGCTGATGTCGTCGGCAAGAGGCGGCTGGGAGTGATCAGCGCTTTCGCTCTGGCAATATCTCCGTTGCACATCTGGTACTCTCAAGAAGCCAGGATGTACTCCCTCATTGTCCTTCTCGTATTGCTCGGCAACTACTTCTTTGCTCGGCTTCTGCGAAGGGGTAATCTGGCCAACTGGCTGGGATACAGCATCTCCATGCTGCTAGCGATGCACACCCACTATCTAACCCTCTTCATCATACTGGCGCAGATGACCTACCTTACAGTAATGCGACAGAGATACCGAGGACTGCTACGCAAATGGCTCCTGTGCATGTTGATTGTGGGCTTGTTGAGTGCGCCCTGGTTCATCGCCATCTTCCTGACCGGAGGTTTCTATCAGGCTAGCATATCCTGGATTCGGTCGGTCGCGCCGGACGACCTATTCTGGACAGTTTATGACTTCGGGTTGGGCTCTACTTCGGACAACGGCAACCCTTTCAATATCCTCGCCGCCTTGTTGATGACGGCAATCCTGGTCTACGTCTCAGTCCGCTTGCTCGTGGGCAAGATCGCGTTACAGCAGCGCAACATGCTATGCTTTGTCTGGTTCTGGCTGTCATTGCCCCTCATCTTCGTCTTCCTGATATCGTTGGACTGGCCCTTGCCCCAGAAACGATCAATCTACATGGATCGCTTTCTTATCCCCTTACTGCCTGCTTTTCTGATCCTGGTCGGATATGGGATAGCACAAATCTTCGAGAGGAAAAGGACTCTTGGCACCCTAACCGCAATAGCCTTGCTGATACCCATTGGTGCGTCAACCTGTTCCCTGTTTCTCGACCAAACGTATCACCGTGATGATTGGCGCCAGGCGATAACCGAGATCAGGGAGAACGCTCGGAGCGGGGATATCTTGCTCGTTCGTCCTCATCATTATGTGCCGCTGTACTACTATGACTTGCGGGAGGTACCTTGGTACACAGTGCCCTACTTGGAGTCTGCCCAGGAATACGAGACCTTCCTGGACACCCATCTGTCTACCCGCCTCAGCGAAGCTGGAAGGGTTTGGACCATGATCGTCTGCGAGAATACAGATCCTCACCGCTTCGTACGGGGAGCTCGCCAACGGCTGATGGCAATGGCGGAAAAAGACGCAGTGAGGGCCTGGCTGCTTCAGAACTACCAGCCGCTTGAAGAAAGAGTGTACAACGGCGTCTATCTCTCCTTGTACGATACCGAATGACAGCTGCGGCCTGGTCGATGATAGGCGTGTGGGAATTACGTACTATTGACTCGTGGACTTCGCCCCAGTATAATGAAGTATAAAGAATGGAGCTCGCAAGTCTTTCAACGATGTCGGCACATTTCCGGTTGCCCGGTGTTTCAAACAGCTTCTTGGGGGCGCGTTGGAACGAGGCCGTATTCAGGAGCCCTCCCTGCCTGGAGAACCTGTGGGAGGCTAGTGAGTGGAGATGTCCCAATTCATGCGGTTCATCCGCCGTTGAGGTGCCCGACCTTGGCGGCAAGCGTCAAACAACGTACGGCAGGGCTTCGCGGGCGACGACTGTCAATGGATCGAAAAAGGTTGGGCGGTCCCTGGGGTGCCATATCTGGCACCCCAAGAGGCGCCTCAGATGTGAGCTGAGATCTACAAGAGCTTCCTTGCCCCACGCAATGCTGTACGGGGAATGCAGACGCCGCCCACTCCAAGTGATGTGGGCTGCTCCCGCCAGCGTTCACGCCAGTGAGGGGACGCATTAGGGATTCCTTACGCGCCGAGAGAAGGCCGAGCTGAAACCATGAGATCCTCTCCTTCATTGTCATATCTCACTAAGGAGACCGCCCTGATCTTGCTTCTCAGTTACTTCACCCTGATAGGGGGCGGCTACACGGGCGTCGTGGTTTTCGAAAGCCGGTTCTTCACCCATGTTCTAGCTGCTATCATCGTCATCATTTGGCTGGGAAAAAAGGCCTTGGCCAAAGAAGACCTGCCTCCTACGTCTCTAGACATTCCGATTTCGGGACTTCTTGCCGTCCATTTAGTGGCTACGTTGTTCTCTGACATACCGCGCCTGAGCCTAGAGGGCCTTTTCTGGGCTTTCATGTACGCTATTCTATTCTACATGGTGATCGATTTGCTGCGACGGGGATGGCCAGCCGACCTATTCGTGAAATCTCTCTTGGTGGTGGTTGGCATCGCCTGCTTGCTGGCAGCGCTGGAAGCGCTGGAATGGTACGTTAACTGGCTTGCCACTGTGGGACTCGCTCATCCTATACCCCCCTCTTCGTTTCGCGTTGCCAGGACCCTGGGCCCTAACCCCTTGGCTGGATTTGTGAATCTGCTGATCCCCTTTGCCGTGGTAGCGGCTGTGGGAACCAAGCGGCGCCTCACTCGTCTGGTGCTTACGAGTTGGCTGCTGCTGGCGCTGGTGGTTCAGTTCCTTACTTTGTCGAGGGGAGGCTGGCTGGGGCTGTTTGCTGCCACGGTGACGCTGGCAACTATGCTCACTCTGCAACATCGCTCGCGGCCGCTTATCGTAGCACTGAGCAAGCGATTGCAGCGGAGCAACATCCTGACTGGATTTCTGATCTCGGCGACGTTGATCGCGGCTCTGCTCATATGCTTAGCAGGATATCGTCTGCTGACCCACCCCTCACGCCGTGGCTCTGTGGAGGAACGCATGCTCATGTGGCGGAGCGGATGGAGTGCCTTTCTCGACCGCCCTGTCACCGGCACGGGCCTGTGGACGTATGGAACTCAATTCCTGCGCTATAGCCGTGTTGGTCTTCGTAGGCCTGTGGAGAAAGCTCACAACCTTGTCCTGACGATATTGGCTGAGTCAGGGATGCTGGGACTGCTAGCGAGTGTGTGGCTGTCGGGATCCGTGATCGTCAGCCTACGACGCCGGTGGCTCAGGGCTAGCCAGAACCAGCGGTTGCTAGTCAGCGCTTGCCTCGCGAGCCTAGTTGGGTCCCTGGCCCATGGAATGGTGGAAGACTTTCTAAGCTTCCCCTTTTTGATGATTACTCTCGTCTTGCTGGTCGCGGTTGCTTCGGGTGAGGGTGAGCGCCGGGCGGTACGCCTACGCCGCACCATACCTTGTCGCTGGCTCATCGGACCGATCTTGATCTTGCTGGTAGTCATGTTCTGGACAGACATTGGCTACTTCCACTTCTCAAGAGGGGCTAACTTGGCTACCGACGGGGAATGGGAAGCGGGGGCGCAGTTCATTGAGCATGCCACCGACCTGGACCCCGCTTTCCCCTTCTACCACCTCCAACTTGGATTTGCGTACGGACACCTTGCTTCGAGGGAAGCCTCTCCCAACCTAGATCGGGCTATTGAGGAGTATGAGGTTGGCCTGAGCCAGGAGCCCTACTATTCCCTGAATCATGCCAACCTGGCAGCCCTCTATTGGCAAGACGGGCAACCAGATGTTGCCATCGAATCCGTCCGGCAGGCTATTGAGTTGGCACCCGCTGCCCCCGATTATGTCATACAGCTCGGCAGCTATTATGAACAACTTGGCTCTGATGTTGATGCGGTTCGACTCTATGAGACCGCTATTGAGCTTAGTCCATCCTTGATAACTGACCTCTTCTGGGAGGAGTCCGAATTGCGGCAGGAATTCATTGCCGACTGCCGCAGCAAAGCCGCGAGTAGCTCGCCTTCCTCATCCCTAGCGCGGGGCGAGCTAGCTTACCAAGAAGGGCGATACAGAGAGGCAATAGCATACTTCGAAAGCGTATTGGAAACTCACCCGGGCAACAAAAGGGCCCACACCGGCCTCGGACTCGCCTATCTGGCACTGGGAGATGGGGAAACGGGGACATACAGCCTCCGGGTTGCCATCTTCTTGGGAGACAGTAGAGAACCTCATTTGGCGCTGGGACGATTGGCCTACGAACGGGGAGACTTGGCGCAAGCGATAGCGGAATTCGAAACTGGCCTGACCCAACCGCTTTATTCCGACTTCTACGGCCCCGCCGTCTATCGTCGCGAGGGCATATATCAAAGCCGTCTGCCACAACTGCCGGACGTGGGACTCACAGCGACCCTGGTAGACGACTACATGCAACTGGCGGAGATGTACGAGGAAGCCGATGCCACAGCTCAAGCGCGTGCAATATACTTAATGCTCCTGGAACGGCTCCCCCACTTTCAACCAGTGTTAGACAAGCTTGATTTGGTCCACGTATGGAAACAGAGAAGTAGCACACGGATATGAATGAGAGCCGCCTGAAGTGGATGTTGGTCGTCTCCTCCGTGGTACTCTGGGCATTTGCCGTGTACCGATGGTATCATGTCATCCATGAACCCTTTGCGGGCTCCTTTGTCCCAGCTGCCCTCGACCGACCGGCTAACCTAGCCATATGGATGACCCTACTGCTCTTGGCAGGTGCACCGGGAAGACGTGTGCTTCGAAGTACCTTGGCGGCTCCCTCCGCGGAGGAGTTGGTATTCAGTGTCGGGCTGGGTGTCGGGGTACTGTCATTTGGCGCCCCTCTCCTGGGCACGACTGGGATCCTCGTGCACTGGTTGTCTTGGGCACTCTTCGTGGTGCTTCTGGTACTTCATCCCAGATCTGCACTACGATTTGACAGGACCCAAGCGACGTATCGAAGAAAGCCGGCTAGCAGGGATACCGGTCAACTCACAGCTCCTCTGTGCCAGGGCGTACCGACAGGCGGGCCAATCGCAGCGAGTTGGCGACTCGTGCGGGTTGCTAGCCGCGTTCCACGAACCCTCATTTCGAAGGCAGTTGGACGAGGGACTTTCGAGATGATGGCCTATCGATAGCGGTGAGCATCAAGCGGCTGGAGATGAGTATGGACCAGGTTTTTCCAAAGAACCTTGTTGTGGGGTTGGGCGCAGCAGTTCGGGTCATACCCTTCATTGCCGTCGTCTATCTCCTCCTCGCCTACGCAGCCTATTCGGTCTTCACTTCTCAGATCCCCGGCGGAAACGATTTCTATCCTCGTTGGAGGGGAACGAGATCCCTGATTATGGAGGGAAAAGATCCCTACTCGGACGAGGTAACTCTTGAGATACAAATGGGTATGTACGGACGACTGGCCAGAGACGACGAGGATCAGGTGGCCTTCGCCTACCCCCTTTATGTCTCTCTTTTCGTCCTGCCTTTTTCCCTCTTCTCATACCCGCAGGCGCAAGCTCTTTGGCTGAGCGCCTTGATTCTCTCCGTCTTAGCCACAGTAATCGTCATCTTGCACGCGCTTGAGTGGGAACTCTCTCTCGCCGGGCTCGTCATGCTATCCCTATGGTGCCTGTTCTTCTATCCGACCGCTCGTAGCATAATTCTAGGGCAGTTCAGCATAATCGTCCTAGCCCTGCTGGCCTTAGCCCTGTGGGCTATGGAGAGAGGGCACCCTTTCCTCGCCGGATGCTCCTTGGCGCTGGCCACCGTCAAGCCCCAAATGGTCTTCTTGATCATTCCCTTCCTCCTCCTCACGTGGCTGAGATGGAGAAGGTACAAGATGCTGGCCAGTTTCCTAACTGTCATGGCGATCCTGCTTGTCCTCAGTTCCCTTGTACTGCCCACCTGGCTTGCGTCCTTCGTCACTGGCCTGAGCCGGTATCAGGCCTATACCAGTATCTACAGGGAAGGTAGATCGCCCCTGGGAGTCGTCGTCAGCTATCTACTTCCCACTCAACTTTCCTCCTGGGCCACATTGCTCGCCTCCCTTGCACTAGTCGGGTATCTTCTCTACGTATGGATCCAGATGTTCAGGAGCCACGCTGATGCTTGTCGAGCCCTCTTCATAACCATCATCGTGAGCCTTCTTGTTCCTGTTCAGACCGGCACTACCAACCAGGTGCTGCTGCTTCTACCGCTTGCGTATTTGCTTCGCCGGTGGGGCAGGAATCGGTTGGCTGCCATATCATTGCCTCTGATCCTAGCTCTCGGACCGTGGGTACTCTTTCTGTCAACCTTTTGGCAGCGAAATGGCGAACACGCCATCATGGCCGCTCCGCTGCCTCTGGTCACTCTGGCGATGCTGTGGTGGAGCCAGAGACGGACCGATGGGGCATCTAGCATCCCTATGGGTCAAGTGTGCTCACCGCGCGAGAAGACAGGCTAGTCTTTGGTGACCGACGATTGAGGCTCGAGTAGACATGAGAGAAGATGATGGACGGAGACCAGTGAAGGGCCGGCCCGCAAAGTGGTTGCTGGTTGTCGTGCTATCCATACTCTGGACATTTGCCGTGTACCTGGGCTACTACACGGTCCACAAACCGTTCACGGCCTCGATCGTCTTGGCTGTCCTGGACCGTGCCGCTGACCTTGCGATATGGACAACGCTCCTGCTCCTCGCTGCGGCCTTGGGCAGGCGTTTCCTGGGACGTGGTGCACAGACTCCTCCTCTGGAAGAACTCCTTTTCAGTATAGGTCTTGGTCTAGGGATACTCTCTCTTGGCACATTCCTCCTAGGTATGATTGGGATGCTCAACCGCTGGGTATTCTGGACCCTCTTCGTGCTGCTCTTGGCAATCCACGTGAGGGACATAAGGGCGATTCTGCGCGACATCAGGCAAGCATGGAAATGGAAGCGGGCTTCCAAGCTCTCCCTCCTCCTCGCAAGCTTTCTGTGCCTGACCTTCCTCTTCGCTCTCGTCTCGGCTCTCACTCCTCCAGCCGAATGGGACGCTTTGGTCTATCATTTGGCAGGACCAAAGACGTACGCCAATGAAGGCCGCGTGGTGTGGGTGCCAGACAACTTCCACCTTAACTTCCCTGCTCTCACGGAGATGCTGTTCACCTGCTCGATCCTTCTGAAAGGTGACATTCTAGCACACCTCATCCATCTGACCTACGGAGCCCTCACAGCCCTCGCCATCTACTCGTTTTCCAGCAAGCACTTCACTGGCCAAGTGCCTCTTCTGGCATCCGCGTTGTTTGCATCGATCCCTACTGCGGTCACAATTGCCACCTGGGCATACGTCGATTTGGCGCTGGCGTTCTACATGTTCATGGCATTCTTCGCCCTGATGAACTGGCTCGATGCCCGCACAGAAAGGCGATGGCTATTCCTCGCAGGGATTCTCAGCGGAATGGCAATGTCCGTCAAGTACACTGGCGTGACAGTCCTGGTAGTTTCTTCAGGATTGGTGTTATTCAGACTGGTCAAGCAGCGAACCCACTACCGGCAACATGTCGCAGCTCTTCTGGCATTAGTGCTCATCGGACTACTGGTTGCGGGTCCCTGGTACTGCAAGAACGCCGCCTACACAGGGAACCCTGTGTACCCATACTTCTTCGGTGGCCGCAACTGGAATGATCTCAGGAACGAATGGCTGACCTCCATTGGGATGAGGATGTCTCCACTGGGCTTACTCGTCCTGCCTTGGGACATTACGGTCCTAGGCACACAAGGCACCGAGGCCTTCGACGCCACCATCTCTCCCTACTTTCTGGGACTGCTCCCCCTGATCCTTTTCGTCCGCAGGAATCACCGAATGCTGGTGCCGCTCAGCATCTTTGCGCTGACGACCTACGTCCTGTGGATAGCGGCCGGAGCTGCGACCTATTCGACCTTTGTTCTGCGTACCAGGATACTATTACCGTGCTTCGCACCTCTAAGCATCTTGACCGCGTACGTAGTGGAAAGCCTGAGCCAGCTAGATCGCAAGGCCTTCTCACTGCAACGGTTCATCCTCATGGCCCTTGGTCTTGGCCTGTCAGCCAACGTAGTCTCTCAGTGCCTGGTGTTCCTGGCCCACGATCCCTTGCGGTTCATAGCGGGTATGGAAAGCAGAGAGAGCTTCCTCAGGAGACACCTGCCTGACGGACACTATGAGGCCCTCGACTACATCAATGCCAACCTACCGGCATCAACGCAGGTACTCTTCTTTTGGGAACCTCGTAGCTACTATTGCGAAGATCGCTGCAAGCCCGACGTGGTGTTCGACAACTTCTCCCAACTAGCGTCGGAGTACGGAGACCTCTATGGGATAGCGAAAGCCTTGCAACGCGAAGAAACGTCGCACATACTGATCAATGAGCGGTGGCTGAGTCTGCAAAGCGATAGCTCCCCATTCAGTGCAGAGCACCGCCGACTCTTCGACGAATTCGTGGAACGATATCTACAACCTGTATATGTTGACCCCGGATTGTATGGGATATATGAGATAGTCTATTGATGTTTCGACCAACAAGCGTTTCATATCGACTTACCTTGAGCCTGCCTCGCCGAGGCCCCAGGGCGCAGACGTGCCATCTTGCAGAGCCGCCGAGAAACCCAACCACATGATGAAATGCGAGGAGGTGCAGCATGCCGCCGGTCAGCATCGTCATCCCCGCCTTTAACGAGGAAAAAGGCATAGGGAACACCTTGACCCAGCTCAACAGGGTGATGAACCAGCAAAACTTGCCATATGAAATCATCGTAGTAGATGATGGTTCCACCGACGCGACTGCCGAGCTGGTTCGACAGCAACAAGGTGTGCGGCTGGTGCAGCATCACAGCAATAGAGGGTACGGCGCTGCCATCAAGACCGGCATCCGCCAGGCAAATCACGACTGGATAGCCATCATCGATGCCGATGGCACCTACCCTCCCAGCGCCATACCGGTGCTCGTTGAGGAAAGCGATGAGTATGATATGGTCATTGGTGCCAGAACGGGCGCAGATGTCCCACTCGTGAGGAGGCCGGCCAAGTGGTTCATTGCCAGGCTGGCCGAGTATCTCGCCGAGACTAGCATACCGGACCTGAACTCCGGTCTACGGATCTTCAGAAAAGATGTCGCCCTCAGCTATTTCAATATCCTGCCCTCCAGGTTCTCCCTCACCATCACCATCACCATCGCATTCCTGAGCGATCACTTTCTCGTCAAGTTCGTGCCGATTCAGTATCACAAGCGAGCGGGCAGATCCAAGATCAACCCCATACAAGATACCCTCAGCTTTGTGCAGCTCATACTGCGCACGATCATGTACTTCAATCCTCTGAAGGTCCTACTTCCAATCAGCTTCCTCTTGCTCCTGTTGGCAGTCAGCGTCGGGGTCTACAGCTTGCTTGCCCAGGGTCGAGTCATGGACATCACAGTAGTAACGCTCACCATGGCCGCCCTTCAGATCGCTGTCGTGGCCATGATCGCGGACATGATACAGAAGAAAAGCAAGGTATAGACAGAACCTTGAGGACCAGCAAAGCCCCACACAGTTTCCACGACATAGATGCGAGGGTGTGTACAGGCTGCGGCGCCTGCGCCAGCATTTGCCCGCCCGATGCTATCACCGCTGAGGGCGGGAGGGTTTTCCTGCAAGGAGAATGCACAAAGTGCGGCCTTTGTTATCGGTTCTGCCCTGGCAGGCAGATGGACTTCGATGCCTTGAGCAGAACGCACTTGGGCGCCGCCTCGCGCGATCCGCTCCTGGGCTATTACCGATTCTTGGGAGTTGGCCACGCGAAGTCCGAAGAAACAAGGCGACGTGCGGCTTCCGGAGGAGTGGTCACGGCGGTTCTGACCCGCCTGCTGGAAGAAGGGCAGATCAAAGGGGCCCTGGCGGTCACTATGAGCGAGGACAGACCGTGGCAAAGCGGAGCCAGTGTATTGACTACTCCGCAAGAGGTGAAAGGAGCGGCTCAATCGAAGTATAGCCTGGTCAGCCTGGATGCCCTGCTGGGGATACCTCGGAGAGAGGAAGGCCCCTTTGCGGTAGTGGGGTTGCCTTGCCACGTCCACGGAGTCCGCCGCCTTCAGCGGTTAGGGTCCTTCCGAGAGAAGCTTCCCCTGGTGATTGGTTTGTTCTGCGGCTTCAATCTGCGAGCCGCAGCAACGCACCACCTCATTGACAAACTAGGGTTCGCAGAGGAAGAAGTGGCGCGCCTCGAGTATCGAGGGGGGAACTGGCCCGGGGGATTCCTCGTCCAGACCCATGACGGTCGCCAAGGATTCATACCCAAGGATCAATATAGTTATGTCAACTTGCTACATGTACCACGGCGCTGCCTGACTTGCCCAGATCTGACCAACGAGTTGGCTGATATCTCCGTGGGTGACACGTGGCTGCAGGAGTATTCGGGGGGGTGGTCCACAGTCATCGGCCGCAGCCATCGTGGAGTGCATATCCTGAAGCAAGCGGCGTTGGAGGGCGTTGTCAGGATTGATGAGATCACCCGAGACGATGTGCTGCGCTCGCATGCTCATCTCCTTGCCTACAAGAAGCAAGGATACTTCGTTCGTCAGAGGTGGCTGCGCGTTCCTCTGAACTATAAGCTACAGACACCCCCAATAGGGAAAAGGCACTGGTTACAGCAGTCATTGCTGCTTGCCCTGATCCTAGTTCTCAGCAACGACCTCGTAGGGAACTTCGTGCAGCGGTTGCCCCTTGACTGGCTGGCGAGGCTGGCTTCCTGGGGCAGAAAAGCGGCCAAGCACAGTATTGGTGTGTGAGAAATCGTGAGACTAGGCAGGAACCTGATCCGTGTACTGGGCCCGCTACTGTTTCTGCTCATCCTCTCCAGGATGGATCTGGGACGTGTGGCGGAGACCATGGCCGCAGTCAGGGTGAACTTCCTTCTGGCCGCCTTGGTCCTCTACCCTGGCCTGGTCCTTCTGAAGGCTTGGCGATGGCACATACTGCTCCGTCAGCAGCACATCAACTACGGTTTGGTGACAGCATTTCTGGCTTATAACAGCAGTCTGAGCGCTGGCTACGTGACCCCAGGACGGCTGGGAGAGTTCGTGAAGGCTCTCTACTTACGCCAAGATGAGGACGTACTACTCGGACAAGCCCTTTCCAGCGTATTGATGGACAGGTTGTTTGACCTGTACGTCCTACTCATGACCGCCTCCTTGGGGATAGCCATCTTCTCGTTGCCGGAGCAACTATCGATAGTTGCCCCGGCACTGTTGGTGGCGGGAGGCCTCGCCCCACTCCTGGTTCTCATCCCTGGAGCAACTCGGAGACTCATTGTACTCCTCAACAGATTACTGCCGATTCTGGGCGCAGCAAGACATCGGGAGGAGATCAAACGGACTTTGAACGGTTTTGAGCGAGGAATGGAACAGCTACTGACCATTCGCCTCCTGCTCCCCTTGCTAGTCACAGTGGTGGCCTACGCCGTGTTCTACCTGCAGTGTTACCTGACAGCCGTTGCCCTGCGGCTCCCGTTGTCCTACCCTTACGCGGCTTTCTGTGTCTCGATTGCGAGCCTGCTAGCCCTGTTGCCGATCTCTATCTCCGGTCTTGGAGTACGGGGCGCCACCTTCATCGCCCTTCTACTACCCCTGGGAATCGTCGCCGAGATGGCAGTCAGCTATTCCCTCCTCATCCTGTTTGTGTTTAACATCTTTGGTGGAGGGTGGGGAGCCATAGCCTGGTTCATCAAACCACTGAAATGAGAGAGCGTCTCACGCGTCCAACCACGCTGGTGATGGTGGTCATTGCACTAGGTTTTGGCCTGCGTCTCTTTCACCTGGACGCCCAAAGCTTCTGGTATGATGAGGCAATGAGTGCAGGCATTGCGAGGGGCACCGTCACCCAGATATTCAGGAACGACTTCTACTCGCCCCACCCTCCGCTGTACTTCCTCACGCTGCATTACTGGCTGGCAATCGGCCAAAGCGATTTTGCGATACGCCTGCTCTCCACCATCCTCGGGGTTGCAGGAATCGCGGGGATGTACTCCCTTGGCAAAGCTCTCTGCCACGATACCGTTGGCCTGGCAAGTGCCGCCATCGCTGCCATCGCTCCCTACATGATCTTCTACTCACAGGAAGCCCGCATGTACTCTCTGGTCTTCCTACTGAGCACCATGCTCTTGTTGAGCTACATGCGTATGCTGTACACCGACTCACGACGCTGGTGGATAGCTTATGCCGTCCTGGCCGCTCTCAGCCTCTATGCGCACTTGTTCAGTGGCCTCTTGCTGTTGAGCTTGCATCTTCACTTCTTTGCGTGCCGGACCCCAGGCCGAAAGCGATGGCGCCGACTTGCTGCCAGTGATGGGGTCCTCATTCTTGCCTTCGCCCCCAGGCTCAGTATCTTCATGGTCCAGGCAGCGCGGGTTGCTGGCGACTTCTGGATCCCCCGGCCGAGTCTGGCGCAGCTCTTCTCGGCGCCGCATGCCTTCACTCTGAGCCAGCACGTCAGCGCGAAACTGGTACCCGTGGCCTTCGCTGTGGTTCTCTTTCTCTTCATGCTGACGCTTCTTCAGGTCGCACGCGAACTAGCGATGCGAACAAGGGACGGCACGCTACTCACCCTCGCGCTGTTTGCCTTCTGGTGCCCGCTGCTTCTATCGTTCATCATATCCCAGTGGCGCCCTGTCTACCTGGAGCGAACCCTGATGGTGGTGGTTCCCGCTCTGTATTTCCTGCTCGGCTGGGGCATGATGCGACCCAGAGAGCGTTATGTCAACCTCGGCTTGGCACTTCTTGTGGCCCTATTTGCCCTGAACGCCTTGCACAACTGGTACTTCGATCCCGAGTTCGGCAAGCCTCCCTTCCGCGCTGCAGCCCGATTCCTGCAAGCCAAAGCCGACGCTGGCGAGCCAATCCTACACACCAGTGACGCCGGGTTCTTGATATTCGTGCACTATGCCCCCGGCTGGGGAACCTACCTGTTGGAGGGTGATCCCGCGCCTGCAATACCAGCGGAGACCTACCGGCTGTTCGGCGGTCAGATCATCGCCAAGGAGGAGTTGGTTGCCCCTCGCTTCTGGCTAGTGGTGGCTTTGGACAACAGCATTGAGTTCCAGATGGAGTTGGCGGACTGGTTCGACGGGCATTACAGGTTGCTGCTGAGCCATGATCTTGATGGCATCAACCTTCGTTATTATGCTGATAGGTACTCCAAGCACAGAGAAGGCAAGTCATTCTGAGCGATGAAGAGAAGGCATCTCAACTGCATTCAGTTCGGGAAAGAGTACCTCCCCCCCACCCAACTGCTGATCGTCCTAGGGCTAGGCTTGCTTATCAGACTGGGACTCGCCTGGCTGAGTACGCCAACCCTCGTCCAAATGACGATACCAGACGACTCCTTCTACTATTTCGCCATCGCAAGACATATGGCCCTTGATGGAAGTGTCAGCATAAACGGGTTGAACCTAACCAATGGATTCCATCCCCTCTGGCTACTGCTCATCAGCCCGTTCTACCTACTGTTTCCTTACAGTCCGGGAATCCCCCTTCACCTTGCGCTGACGATTGGTGCCATTCTGGACGTAGTCACGGGCTTGTTCGCTTACAAGCTAGTGCGGTTGCTGACCGGAAACCCTGCAGCAGCTTTGATATCCGTCGCCGTGTATGTGTTCAATCCAAGGGCCATCTTGAATGCTGTGAGCGGCATGGAAACGTCCCTCAATGTCTTGTCAGTTGCGCTTTTCGTCTACGCCTACACAGTGATTCGGAGAAGAGGACCGACTGTGCGACGGTATGTCCTCTTCGGCCTAGTCGGGGGGCTACTCCTTCTGGCTAGAACAGACAACGTCTTCCTCCTATCCGTCATATACCTGCATGCTGTCTGGACGACAATCCGTAGGCGCAGTGGCGGGGGCCTCTTCATCTCCTATCTCGTCACTGCCTGCCTACTGGCCCCATGGCTCCTATGGAACTACTTCTCCTTCGGGACCCTCTTGCAGAGCAGTGGAATAGCAGTCCCTCACGTGCTTCGAGAACTCTTCGTTCTCGGCTCAGGAGCTTCAACGACCAGCATCATTGCCACATCGCTGCGCCAGCTGTTAAGAGTAGACATCTGGCTGCTAGATGCCTCGTGCACAGGCTTGCCTCCCCTGATAGGATTGCCTCTGTGGACTGTGGTTGGGCTGGCAAGCATCAAGACCGTGTACCATAGGAGGCGGCGTGAATCCCTTGAGAATCTTGAACTTGTAGGACTCCTCCTCCTGGCATGTGTGCTCCTATTGGTGTTCCACGTTGCGATTCGCTGGTTTCCGAGGTCTTGGTATTTCGCTCCCCTATCTTTCGTGTTCGCTGTGCTGCTGGGCGTGCTGGTTGATGCCGGTCGAAGGGACCCACCCGGCTTGCTGTGGAAGTATAGGGCCATGGTAGGTTTGCTGGTGACTGAGATTTTCGTCCTGATAGGCGTCTTATGGTGGCCCAAAGGACTATACCCTTGGCAGGTGGAGATGTATCAGGCCAGTCTTTGGCTGCGCCGGAACACCCCAGCTGAGGCCCGGATAGGTAGCTTCAACTCGGGGTTGCAAGCGTACTTTTGTGATCGTACGGTGATCAATCTAGACGGGACAGTGAACGGAGAGGCCTTGGAGGCTATCAAACAGAAAGACCTACTGAACTACATGCAGGAAATGGAGATACAATACATCGCTGATTACACCCATTCCATTGACAGAATGTATGCCCCTTTCTACGGGGGCGAACCTCGCCTACAGCTCCTGTATGTCATAGATGAAGAAGGAGTAGCGTGGATGCAATCAGTCATACACATCTACAAGTTGTTGGATTGACTGGCCGTCCCCTCGAGGCTACGCCTCACGCGAGTACGATAGCTTCGGATTCGTTCAGCCATCGAGAGTCTGTCCTGGTACACTAGGTAGACGAAGGTGACAATGGTCAATAGGATGAAGATATCCCCTCCCCTGCCAGAGAGACCAGCATAGAACAGCAGCAGGTACGATACGATCACCAGAGCTCCCAGCAGCTTTCTGCCAGGTGCAGAGAGAGCAGGAATGAACAGCAAAACCAGATCATAAGGCTTCATGTAGACAGGGAGGAAAAGGCCCACTGTCAGGGCGAAGGCAAACCTGGTGTCGAGGAGCAAGGTAGCCAGGAGGCCCAAAGAGAGAAGAAGGCCCAACCAATACTGGGAACTGAGGAACCACGAGAGCCCCCAAACGGTGGGCACAGCCCTGCCAGCTTCGCGAGTTATCCAACTGGCACTGGCCCACCAGTGCAGAGGCCAGTCGGGCATCAGGCCAAAGGCGACGATCAACATCGAGCCGAACGTCACGGCGAAAGCGACAAGTCCTTTTCGACGAAGGCGGAACAGACTTACGACCAACACCAAAGCCATGGTTTGTGGCTTGATAAGGCTGAGGGCCAGGGCTGAGCCGGCGAGAACGTGCCGATCCCTCTTCAGGCCGTACCAGACGAGGGAGAGCAGGCAAAGAGCGAACATGGAGGTTTGCTGGTCGAAGAAGGCGATCAGAGTGGGTACGAAAGCTGCGCAAGCGAGAGTCGAAAGGATGAAATCCCTGGATCCGGGCTTTCGTCCAAGGAGCAGACATACGGACAGAATGAAGGCTATCTCCGAGATGGTCAACCAGATATTCTTGGCCATCTCCAGGTCGAAGAGTCCCAGAGGCACGACCAGCACCGCGATAAAGAGAGGATAGTTGAAGTTTGCCGTACCTCTGGGGGCGAGGATATCTTGGATCACAGCGTAGTCGTAGGGGTTTCGCCCCTCGAGCAACGCTCTCCCTGCCCCCCAGAAGGAGTTGAAATCGAAATGGGGCTCGAAATAGGAATTCAAGAGGAACAGACAAGCTACAGCAAGTATGCCGACAAGCGCACGAACTAGTGGTGTCTTCACCGGGCCTTGCTCCTCTCCGGCCCTTCAAGTCCGGTCGGAGGCGGGCTGTCACAATTCTAACATGGCTGTGAAGGAAACCCAAGCTGGCTTGGTGCTGCATAGCCACCCTGCTGAGCGTGCAGTACAGATCACGGAAGTATCCAAGGTGACCCAGGATTTGATCTGAGGTAAGGGGATCCGAGGAGTGAGAGGCTGAGAGAGAAGTCGACACGCAACGGTGCCAGCATCGACGCCCGCTCGCAGCGCACCGGTTGGCAGACGATAGAAAGCGGAAGCTCGCAAGAAGCGTAAGGTGCCGTCGCCTCCCAAGGACTCTTGGGCTCAAAAGCCTAGTGTTGCCGGAAGCGGCGGTTCAGTCGCACCCGCAGTTGCCCCACGGGCCTAGCACGAGAGTGCCCGGAAGGCGAGACTGCCGGGCAAATGACGTGGGTCGCCGCTCGCCTGCATGGCGCTACAACACCGAAAGCAGGGCTCGAAATGGCGACAAACTGCGGGTTGACGTGCATGTGGCGTGCCTGCGGCCGCCCCCCTCATTCCCCGTGCACTATGTCGGCGTCAGCATCCATCCCATCGGTCACATTGATGAAGGCATGAGGACGACCCCATGTTGAAAAGTAGCTTTCATCCTCGAGCAGTTCCAAGTCTGCATCAAAGTAGTGATTGAATATGACCCTGAAAGTGTTCACAGGCGTTATGCCAGGATACAGGTGTGTCTCACCCCCGCCGGGCAGATAGTATGCGTTCAACACGGATAGCCTCTCTTCGACGTTGGCGTTATCTGGATCGTCCCAGTCTAGCATTGAGCCTGGACCATGGTCTGCTTGTAGGACTATGATCGCAGGCCTCTGGGATGTGGATAATATGGCATCTACTGCCCCTCGCACCTGCGTGTTGACGAACATGAGTTGCCCACGGTACTGAGCCACGTACTCGTCTCTGGTCATCCCTCTCTTACCTATCAGATGGCTTCCATCAGCGAGCACGAACTGCAATTCAGGATCGATACGCTCGCCATTCGGTCCAAACACGAAAGGCGGATGGGGAGCTATGATATGTGCGAACACGAAGGTAGGACCTGGGAGCTCAGATGCGTCAGGAAGATGCTCGAACGTATACAAGATCCTTTCCCTGTGCCAATCGTGCATGTCGTACAGTGCGTTCAGCACGACGGGAAGGGGAGTCATGTTTATGAGGGCGACTTGGAATTCATCCGGATACCACCGATGGGCCAGATACCTGTCGGCGTTCCCGACTTCCGTACCAGCGTACCCCGAGGCAAAGGCCACAATCTCGTAGCCGTGGCTTCGAAGGAAACGGAACACCTTGCTGTCCCCAATCATGCCGGCTACCGGCCCGGCGCCTCGATACTCCCCACCGATTTGCTGGGCCAAGCCATCGAGGTAGGTCGAATTCAAAGATGACGCCAATGACAGAAGTGTCATGCAGTAGTTAGATCGGCTTTCGTGCGCCACGTAGAACCCTTTGGCCGTCAAGTAGTCGAGAAACTCAGTGTTGTCGTAATCATATATCTCTTCGAGGACATCGGCCCTCGCATACCCGTCCAAGACGATGTAGTATATGTCCGGAAGCACACCGGCTTCTTGGTATGTCGGTTGTGTTTCTATGTCCACAGTGTTTCCATTGCCCCGCCAAGCTGACATGCTTCTCAGCTCGTAAGCTCCAATGTTTATCACGCATACTGCGACCAGGCAACCAGCCACGATATCCGCTATGCTGGTGAGGTTATGCAGGTTCCTATCCGTCTTTGCAAAGGAATAGGTGCCTAGGGCGAAAAGGATGGCCCAGGGAATCAATATGTGCCCTGGAGTCACAATTGTCGATCGGCCCAGCAGTCTTGCCGCGAGGACCTTCATTGCTAGATGGCAAATCCCATACGAGAAGAACAGCAAGAAAAAAAGTGAGACGATCAGGCCTGCCCTTTTCCCGTCTCTCAAGACAAGACTCAGCAAAGACCAGCACAGAAAGGCAGCGAAGGTCGTAAAGACGATCGGACCGGGAACCATACTTGCGCGGATCTGGTCCATGTTATGGGCGAAGACAAACAGGACTGGGAATGCTGCAAATAGGAACGGATGCAAAACTAGGGACTTCTTCATGCTATCGCTGATGTCTTCCGCATCAGATACAAGGACTGGCGCTCGTCAAGTCAAGCAAGAGGGGCACAATATCGATCTCGCCCTTCTCAACGCATTCGCACGTGGTATCTTCGTGAAGCCCTGTTGCTCTCTCGTGCACCAAAGCTGGTCTAATACCGACCGCCACCATTCTAGCACCTATCCCAACGGAAATCAAAGTTGATTCTTGCCGGTCCATGTGCTAGAATAACCGGGCTTGGCCCCGACCTGACAATCCTGTCGAACACACTCTTATCGGTCTGCAAGTGAATGAATCGAAGGAAGCCGCTATCTATTGATACACTCTTGCTAGTGGCCCTTGGTACAGTCTACATCGTCGACTTCAACGCAGTTACCGGTGCGCCGCTGCTCTTGACGGTAGGCGCCTACGCCGTTCTCGACACGTTGGCCTGCTCGAGTATCCTCAGCATATCATTGCGAAGGCTCTTCGACCTGAAGCTCACGTTAGCCATGCTGGCCATATTCCTGGTCGTCGTTCTTCCGACAATATCCTGGATGATCATGAGGCAAGCCACCACACCCTGGCAATACATCCATGATGGAGCCATACAGATTGAAGAGTCCATCAAATATCTGCTACAGGGAAAAAACCCCTACACTGAGGACTACCTAGCGACCCCCTTGGCTCAATGGGAGTATATTGACGAAGAAGGGATAGAAGAGAACCCCGCCCTGTACCATAACGCCTATCTACCTTTCATTTTCCTGTTCTCCACTCCCTTCTACGTAGTAGTCAAACACGTGACAGGATGGTATGACCAACGCTTGGTCTATCTATTCCTGTTCGTGTGCACTTTGTGGCTTTTGATGAACCACGCTACGAAGCCAACTGAGAAGCTAGCTTTGCTGATCGTCTTCGGCCTGAACCTATTCGCCGCCTCCTACACCATTTGGGGAGGAAACGACGTCTTTGTGATGTTCTGGCTGCTGACAGGCACATATCTCCTGCAAAGAGGCAGGATTACTGCCGCTGCACTGTGCGTTGGCCTCGCTTGTGCCAGCAAACAGACGGCCTGGCTCTTTGTCCCCTTCTTCCTCACCTATGTGTGGAGTAAGGCTTCGCCTCCCAGGGGATTGGCCTCTTTGCGAAAAGCCTATCCCATTTTCATAGTGCCACTGCTGCTGATCCTGCCGTTTCTCTTCTGGGACGCGGCCTCTTTCGTCGATGACACCTACTTGTACTTATCAGGCCAAGCCGTATCAAGCTACCCCATTGTTGGGCGCGGCTTCGGCGGCCTGCTTCTGGACTTGGGGCTCATAAGAGACAAGACCGCCTATTTTCCTTTCATCTTCTTCCAAGCTGCCTTTTGTCTACCACTGTTGGTGTTCCTCTTGAGAAGCCAACTGTCTGACAACACAGTGAGGCGGTGCTGGTTGGGATATGGTCTGCTGCTCTTGACCTTCACCTTCTTCTCTCGCTTTTTCAGCGATTTCTACCTGGGGGCAATAGTGAATGCTATCGCCTTGGGCTACTTATCCAACGACGCTGGCCCGGGGGCATAGTGGTGAATGCCGGGCGGGAGCGCCTTTCTAGTCTCTTGTTGATTTCGACCCTATTGTTCTCAGGCCTGAGGTAAAGGAATCTACCAGTGCCAAGGTCAGTGGACAAACGCCATCTGCTGATCACTATTGTGCTCCTGGCCTTCGCCCTCCGCCTCTTCCACCTCGGAGAGAAAGAGATGTGGTACGACGAAGCTTTCGCCGTCCTGTACGCGGAGAAGGAGCCGGGAGCCATCATCTACGGCACCGTTACGCCGATCGAGGGCGCAGCGGCAGACATCCACCCAGTTCTTTATTACTTCTTTCTGCACAGCTGGATGGGGCTTGGACAAAACGCGTTCGTGGTCCGTTTCCCCTCGGTAGTCTTCGGGCTGCTAGCCATTTCCCTCATCTTCCGTCTCGGCCGGGAGCTATTTGGGACAAGGGTTGGCCTCTTGGCCACCACACTGACCGCCGTCTCGCCTTTTCACATCTGGTACTCCCAGGAGGCGAGGATGTACAGCCTTCTTTGCCTGGCAAGCCTTCTTTCCATCTACTTCTTCGTCAGAGCCTGGAAACAAGGAAAGTGGGCTAGCTGGGCAGGCTTCAGCATCTCCGCTGCTCTGTCCCTCTACGCACACAACCTGGCCTTCCTGATTGTGCTCACCCTTGACCTCTTTGTAGTGCTACGCAGAAGGCGGCAACTTCTCAGACCGCTGCTCGTCTCTCACATAGCTATCGGGGGGCTTTTCCTGCCCTGGCTGCTACTGGTGCCCGGTCAATTCGCCAAGGTACAGCAAGCCTACTGGATACCCAAGCCCGGCCCCAGTGAATTGGTTCGCACGCTCATGGTGTTTGCTTTCAACCTCCCCGTCCCAGGTTGGCTCCTGCCGTTCGCACTGTTTTTCAGCCTCTTGTTACTGTTCCTGACGCTGTATCGAACCTTCCGTCCGCACGGTGTGCGAGGAGAGAGTACCAGCTGGCCGATGTACCTGACCCTGAGTCTTTCCTTTGTTCCTGTGATAGCAATGTTCGTGGTCTCACAGATCAAGGCGGTCTACATTGAGCGCGGAGTGGTCGTCTGCGCACTGGCCTACTACCTCACCGTGGCCCAGGCCATCCTCAGGGGCAAGCTTCCTCGTCTCGTCATCTTATCTCTGGCGCCGGTGCCCCTCATATTGGCCGGTTCGCTTTGGCATCAGTACCACTATTCCGAGTTCCCACGATCGCCTTTCAGGGAGGCTAACGCCTACCTGCGGACGCACTACCAGGCCGGAGACGCCATCATCCACGACAACAAGTTGTCCTTCTTCCCCAGCCACTACTACGACCGTGGACTTGCTCAGGAATACGTAGGCGATGCCCCAGGATCGCCTGCCGACACCCTGGCTCTCCCCACTCAGGAGGTCCTTGGGTTGTTCGCTCAGCCTGATGTGTCGCAGGCGCTGGGCGACGCCCGACGAGTATGGTTCGTTGCGTTCCAAAGAGCCCTTGATGAGGCGGAGGAATTGGGAGAACCGAATCCCAGCAAGGCCTGGCTCGACGGCCAGTATCGCTTGACTACCACGCACAGATTCAACGACCTGAATATCTATCTTTACGAATCGTCCTAGGGAGCGACCATGCCAGGCTTGGCGAAGCGGGAGATATGGACAGTCCTCAGCATCGGTCTAGTCGTCCTGGCCATATCCTCGATACCTTATCTCCTAGGATACTGGTTTGCAGCGCCAGGCACGGAGTTTGGCGGCTTTGTGGTAGACCTGGACGACAGTTACAGCTATTTGGCTGCCATGCAGCAGGGCCTGGGGAATGGGTGGAGATACCAGGTCCTCTTCACACCAGAGGAGCATCGCGGGGTCTACCTCCATACCTTCTACCTGGGCCTCGGCAAGCTATCCTCTTTACTCGGCTTCTCCTTGATGCAAATGTACCAACTCGCACGTGTAGTCTGTGGTCTTTCGCTGTTGATAACGGCCTACGCCTTCCTATCACTCTTCCTGGAAGGCAGATCAGCGCGGCTGGTAGCCTACCTGCTCATCTCTTTCTCCTCGGGTTTGGGATGGGTGGTGCTCCTGAGCGGCTCTTTTGCCCTACACGGACTATCCCCGATAGACTTCTGGTTGATGGACGCCTATACCTTCTTCATCATTTTCACATTCCCTCACTCGGCAGCGGCCGTGACCCTCCTTCTGCTCTTCTTCATCGTGGCATCGAGGTATCGAGAGACCTACCAGCTGCGAGCGCTTCTTGGAGGGTGCGTAATCCTCTTGCCGCTTTGCCTCATCCATCCTTTCACACCCCTCCTTGTTGATGGCGTGTTAGCAGCGCACTGGGCCCTTCTCTCCCTCAACAGGAGGAAGCTGCTAGGACGTGAAGCGACGGCGGTGACCATCTGGGCGCTTGCCCCACTGCCTATACTAGTCTACTATTTCCACGCCTTCACGAGCGATCCTGTACTTCAGAACTGGGCGGTACAGAACTTCCTTCCGTCGCCGCCGGCAACGCATCTCATACTGGGATATGGGATCGTATTCCTCCTGGCCGTCGGGGGAGCGGCTCATGTGATCCAACAGAGGAACGAAAGACGCCTACTCCTCGTCGCCTGGGTAATCAGCGCAGTGATACTGTTGTACGTGCCATTCACACTTCAGCGTCGGATGGTCGAAGGCTTGCACATTCCACTGTGCGTTCTCGCCACTATCGGCCTCTTCGAATACCTCTTGCCGGTTGCTGTGGATCTCGGCTGGCTAAGCAGATTCGCGCGCTGGCGAGGATACCAAACGGCTGGCTGGCGCCGCTTTCTACTATACTCAATCGTCATGGCGACCATTCCTTCCAACTTGTACCTCATAGCTGGATATAGCGCTTCCGCGCTGAGCAATGATCCCGCTCTATACTACGGACTGGAAGAAGTCGACGCCGTGGACTGGCTAGGAGAGAGCACAGAACGTACTGATACAGTGCTGGCGTCTTACAGGATAAGTCGCTACATCCCCGCCCGTGCTGGCAACAGGGTCTTCATGGGGCATTTCCATGAAACTGTTCAAGTTGAGTCCAAGAAAGGCATGGCCGAGAGCTTCTTTGAAGAAACCACCAGTGACGATGCCCGACGAGCCTTTCTGGCCAAGTACGGAATCAGCTATGTCTTTCACGGCCCTAGGGAGAGGCTGGTGGGGGAATTCGATCCATCGCGGGCTCCATATCTGACACCGGTATTTGACAATGCTTCGGTGCAAATCTATAGTGTGAAGCGACAGTAGGGCTCGTGTGGAACGAATCCGGCTGCAGCGTTAGTGCCCTCTCAGTAGGACCATGTCCTGTCCTGAGACAACGAATCGGCGCGATGAAGCAAATGGTGCAAAGCCTGAGTAAGCCGCTGAAGGACGTTCTAGACAATAATGCTGTTCGCTGGTCGTTAGCCATCTTCCTGACCTTGCGAATAGGCCTATCGGCGCTCGCGGTGATCGTAATCTCCCTCCGACCTCTTCCTGAGGGCGGCCACGAGCGACATGTGGCCTCTCTTGGCCTATCTCCCGTGTCGGCCCCAGCAGAGAGGCTGCTTCTGGAGGTTTGGCAACGATGGGATGTCCTACATTACCAGCGAATTGCCGCGCACGGCTACACAGACGACGAGAGCACCGCCTTCTATCCCTCATACCCGGCACTCGTCAGATTGCTCGGCAGCGCTACTCGTACTCTTGACAGGTATGTTCGTGCACTGGCTTTGGGTCTCCTGACACAGTCTTGAACGCACACTCGGTTTGACATCCGCTGACGACAGTAACCACCCAGAGTGGAAGCTCTGTGAGAGTACGGACAGGGAGAGTGGTGTCCAGCCCAGCCGTCAGACACGCTAGCCTTGCCCACTCAAGAAGCTCTGGGGCTGCTGGCCCAGCCAGATATGGCTCATGCGGCACAAGGAGCGCCGAGGGTGTGGTTTGTCGTGTTCCAACGTGTCCTTGATGAGGCCGTGGAACTGGGAGAACCGAATCCTGGCACGCTCTGGTTGGATGCCTAGTATCACTTGACGGCTGACGAAAGATTCAACGATCTCAATACTTACCTGTACGAATCGTCCTAGAGAGCTACCATGCCACAGTTGACGAGAAGGGAGATAGGGCACGTTGTCGGTATTGGTCTAGTCGTGCTTACCATATCGTCGATACCCTGTCTTCTGGGATACCGCTCTGCAGCGCCAGGCACGGAGTTTGGCGGCTTTGTCGTAGACCTGGACGACAGTTACAGCTATTTGGCTGCCATGCAGCAGGGCCTTGGGAATGGGTGGAGATACCAGGTCCTTTTCACACCAGAAGAGCACCCCGGGGCCTACCTCCATACCTTCTACTTGGGCCTCGGCAAGCTCTCCTCTTTGCTCGGCCTGTCCTTGATGCAGACCTACCAGCTCGCGCGCCTGGCATGCGGTCTTTCACTGCTGGTAACGACCTACGTCTTCCTCTCGCACTTCCTGCAAGACAGATCAGCGCGGCTGGTAGCCTACCTGCTGATCTCTTTCTCCTCGGGCTTGGGATGGGTGGTGCTCCTGAGCGGCTCTTCTACCCTACACGGACTATCCCCGATAGACTTCTGGCTGATGGACGCCTATACCTTCTTCACCGTTCTTACGTTTCCGCACTTGGCAGCGGCTGTGACCCTTCTTCTCCTTTTCTTCACCCTGGCGCTGAGACATCTGGAGACCTTCCAACGGCGGGGACTGCTCTTCGGCAGCTTGACCCTCATGGGGCTTTGCGTCATACATCCTTTCGCCATTCTTCTCGTTGATGGTGTTCTGGTGACCTACTGGGTGCTCCTTCTCCTCAACAGGAGGAGGCCGCCATCGCGTGAGGCAGTGGCGATCGCTGTCTGGGCGCTGACTCCACTGCCTCTGGTAGCCTATTACCTAAGCGCCTTCGCCAGCGACCCTGTGCTTCAGAGTTGGTCTGCGCAGAACCTCCTCCCGTCCCCTCCCATGAGCCATGTCCTGCTGGGATACGGGATTATGTCTTTACTGGCCGTTGGAGGAGTGCACTACGCCGTCCAACAGAGGAATGAAAGAAGGCTACTTCTCGTCGCCTGGGTAGTCAGCGCCATGATACTGTTGTACCTGCCCTTCAGGCTGCAGCGCAGGATGATTGAGGGCTTGCACGTTCCCCTGTGCATTCTCGCCACGGTCGGGATATTCGAATATGTCTTGCCACTCGCACCGAACGCCGACTGGATGAGGAGATTTGCTCGCTGGCGAGGATACGAGAGCACAGGATTGCGAGGACTTCTGCTATACTCTATAGTCATCATGACCTATCCTTCAAACCTGGTTCTCGTAGCCGGTACCAGCCTTTCTACGCTTCATCACTATCCCGCGCTCTATCATTATCGGGACGAAGTCGCGGCTGTGGATTGGCTGAGGAAGAATACCGAACCCACCGGTACCGTGCTGTCCTCCTACGAAATGGGTCGTCTCATCCCCGCTCGGGCTGGGAATAGGGTTTTCATGGGCCATGCTCATGAAACGGTGGATCTTCATGACAAGGAACTGCTGGCTGTTGGCTTCTTCCAAGAGAGCACCAGCGATGACTTCCGGTGCAACTTGCTGACCGAGTACGGAATCAGCTATGTCTTTCATGGCCCGGCAGAAAGGCAGATAGGACGCTTTGACCCGTCGAGGGTCGCGTATCTGGAACCAGCATACAGCAATCCTTCCGTGGCCATCTATCGCGTCAACCTGTAGAGAGGTTGGTCTTGATCCTCATGAAGGCAGGGGCAACCCAGATTGCGCGGTCCGTAAGAGCACGGGCTAAGAAGGCTGTCTCAGACCCTGCTCTCAGATACGCAATGCTGCTCTTTGTGGCGATGAGGATTCTCATCTCTCTGTGGGCCGCCCTCGTTCTCGCAACAACTCATGCACCCACCAGCCCAGACGAAGTGTTGCGTCCCTATCAGGGTATGGAACCGATTAGTGGTGGCCCGGCGGAACTGTTCCTGGGAGTCTGGCAACGTTTCGACACCCTCTGGTTTCTTAGAATCGCCAGCCAAGGTTACGCCCCTGACGATGGCAGTACAGTGTATTTTCCCCTGTATCCACTTCTGATCCGGATCCTCGGCAAGGCCCTTCTCGGCAATTACCTGCTGGCGGCGCTGCTCATCTCCAACCTGGCTTACATCGGCGCCCTGTTCTACATGTACAAGCTCACAGAGACACAGCTTGGCAAAGCCGCGGCACGGCGAAGCGTGACCTATCTGGCGATCTTCCCTACCGCCTTCTTCTTCCTGGCTGCATATACTGAATCACTCTTCCTGCTCCTAACCCTGGCCGGCTTTCACTACGCCCAAAGCAAGCGGTGGTGGCTGGCAGGTTTTTTCGGCTTCCTGTCCTCGCTGACCAGGTTGCAGGGCATGGTGCTGCTGGTTCCCCTACTCTACATGTATCTCCGAGACAGGAAGTTCAGCCTAGCCAAACTGCGCCCCAATTTGCTGGGCCTGATCCTTATCCCTGTCGGGGCCGCCATGTTCCTGGCCTACCAGCATCTTGTCATTGGCTCAGCACCGCTGCTGAACACCTATCAAATGCAACTCTACGCCCAGTTCGTGTGGCCCTGGGATAACATCATCGCCACCTGCCAGAAGATATGGTCGGCCCAGGGGACCTTCATCAACGCACTCAACTTGGGCATGACCTGCCTGTTCTTCGCTATGACTGTCGTATCACTTCGGAAGCTGTCGATGGAGTATGGCATCTATATGGCCGTCACCATGTTCGTCCTCCTGCTCAGAAGGACAACCCTGCAACCATTGGTGAGCATGTCTCGATACGTTCTGGTCCTATTTCCAGCGTTCATGATTTGGGGTCGTTGGGGCAGGAAGCCCCGGGTTCAGCGATTTCTGCTCTATCCTTCCGTGGCGCTGCTGCTGTATCTGAGCGGGCAGTTCGCCATGTGGGGTTGGGTGGCCTAGAGAGATGACACGCTTCGCTCCCCAGAGGTTGGTGAGCGTCAGCCTGAGTCTGCCCCGCTTTGAGTCCACCATCCTATGGCTGACCCTGGGTGTCATATTGACGCATCTGGGGGAAGATATCCGTGTCAAATCATGCCCTGCTTGAAGCAAGGTAATACGATGTCTCAACTGACAACAGGCGAACCAGTGAGGGCAGCGATCTCCACTCAGCTGCCTGAGGGCGTCTCCTACCCCTCCGTCCTCACTCCCGCTTCGTCTTTCATGACTTGGGGCCAAAGGCGTAGGGGACCCACCAACACCACGTGTATCGCCCTCTTTGTGTACCTGATTGCTGTCCACTGTGCAGATCGGAGAGGGGGAGCATGAATATGCATCGGGGCGCCAAGGCCTTTGCCCGTCGGTCCCTGATCCTCGGCCTGAACGCCCTGCTGATCATCACGGTGGCGACGGTGTACATCCTTCTGCTGAGATCACCGACCCGCGTATTCGAGGCCACCAACTTTCTGGGGTACTGGGCGGCATCCAACCTCCTCGCCCACCGGGAGAACCCCTATGACCAAGAGGCCCTGCTAGCTCTGGAACGAGAGCAAGGCTGGCAGGGTGCCGAACCGGTGTACTCTTGGAACCCTCCCTGGCTTCACCTAATACTGCTCCCCCTAGGCGCCCTATCATTTCGCCAGGCAGCCGCTCTCTGGTTCGTACTCAATCCTCTCCTAATCGGCCTCAGCGCCCTGCTCATGTGGAACGTTGTCAGCCAGAGAAGAGGCCGCGCACAGCTAGGCTTGGCTCTGCTCGCGGTGTTTCTGTTCTCAAGATCACTCCATGCACTACTCGAAGGGCAAGTAAACACACTGGTTCTCCTCGGCTGCGCTGGTTTTCTTACCCTCGCACTGGCACGCAGAGACCTTCTGGCTGGCGCCGCACTTGTCCTGGTCACAGTGAAGCGCCACCTGGCTTATCTGCTCCTGCCAACTCTCCTCCTGATTGGCCTCTTGCGGAGGCGCTGGCGAATCATCATCGGCTTCTCGGCGTGCCTGATACTTCTGGTATTCCTGGCTAGCTGGCTGTTTCCTTACTGGGGAGAAGCTTACCTCTCCCTCTTTGACGTCCCGGCCTCTCCCCTGGGAACTACCGCCTACATCACTCCCACCGTCCGAGGTTTCACGAAGGCCCTTGCCAACTTCGACGTAGGCGCGTGGCCAGCTCTGATCTGCCTGACCAGCTTCCTGATTCTCATCCCGCTGCGGGGTCGCGACCTCAGTCTGCCTACTGTCGCCGGCCTCTCTTTGATCGTTGGCTTGCCCACCGCGCCCTTCGGCTGGTCAACTGACCAGATATTGCTACTTCTCCCCATCCTTCAGATAGCGACCTGGATGCCGAAGCTGACCGCCCCACAAAAACGGATAGCGACGTTATCACTTGTCTTCATATACGCGTACGCTCTATGCGCGTGGCTGGTCAGCTACCGAGACGTGGCCTTCTTGGCGCTGCCGGTGATGGTCGGTTTGCTTTGGGCGTATACATACCGTAAACTCCTTGGTACGGGTGGCGCAACAGGCACGGCTGTCATTGAATCTAAGAACGCAACCCCGCACTAGGATTCCGAAACCCGGCTACTTCTTAGTTGCCGGTCATAGGAGCGCGAATTGGCCTGCAGGGAAAGGTGGATCATTGTTCTCATAGCCGGTTTGACTGTCGCCGTGACCAGCGTGCCCTACGTCTTGGGCTATGCGTCAGCTCCGGCCGACATGGAATTCACCGGCGTGGTAATGAACTTCGAGGACACCCACGGCTATTTGGCCAAGATGAGGCAAGGCGCCGAAGGCCAGCTACTCTATCAGATACCGTTCACGTCTGAGGACCATGAGGGAGCCTTCGTCGGAGGCTTCTTCCTAGCCCTGGGCTGGGTATGCGCTGTGACGGGCCTGCCGGTGATTTGGATGTGGCACTTGTCCAGGGTAGCCTTTGGATTCCTGCTGCTGCTGTCCTCATATCTCTTCATCACCTTTTTCTTGAAGGACCTGGCCCAGCGGCTGGTTTGCTACCTCCTGGTCTGCTTCTCAGCAGGGTTCGGCTGGGTTGTCCTCCTGACAGGCCGCTTCACTATCCTCGGCTTCGACCTGATTGACTTCAAGATGCCTGAGGCACACATCTTCTTCACGGTCCTCACCTTCCCCCACTTCGCTGTGGGGGCCAATTTACTACTGGTAATCTTCATTCTGGCCCTGCTATTCTACAGGACACGGCGGCTCAAGTACATGGCCTTGGCTGGCGCCGCAGGCCTCATGATGGGTATCGTCCATCCCTACAATATGTTGATCGTGGCGGGCACCCTAGGGGTCTGGCTCCTGATCATGTTCTGGCAGGAGCGGCGCCTCCCGATCTACGAAGCTGCGGGCACGATCCTCCTGGGATTGATTGCGCTCCCTCCCTTTGTCTACTATTCCTACGTATTCCGCACGAATCCAGCTTTCGTCGCCTGGGCAGCCCAATCCGGAAGCCCTTCCCCCCACCCCATCCACTACTTGCTCGGGTATGGCCCTCTACTCATCCTGGCTGTGCCCGGTATGGTCCGGCTCGCGCGGAAGGCAAACGAGAAAAGCATCTTGCCTCTGATATGGGTGGCGGTGGTGGGGGTGCTGATCTACGCTCCCTTGAAGCAGCAGAGGCGGATGGTGGAAGGGGTACACATCCCGCTAAGTGTGCTGGCCACCGCAGGCCTATACACCTACTATCTGCCCCGCTTGGAGAGATCAAGAGCCATAAGGAAGCTCATAACACTGAGACAGAGGGCGTATTCCCGGCAGAATATGAGGAACTTCATTGTCTACGCGGTGTTGGTCATCACCCTGCCCTCCAGTCTCTATATCCTGGCCAGCCTTGCAGTCACTGCATGGCAGCACCCCTATCCCTTCTTCCATGAACGGGCAGAAAACGAGGCCATAGAGTGGCTGCGAAGAGAGACTGCGCCCACGGAGACGATCCTCGCCGCCTACGGGACAGGAAGCTACATCCCCTCCCGCATCAACCACAGGGTCTTCGCGGGATACTGGGCCGAGACCGCTCAGTACGACACCAAGATTGGCCTGGTGGATAGATTCTTTCAGCAAGACACTCCGGACTCCTGGCGAATGGAGCTTCTGGAACACCACCACATCGCCTATCTGTTCTATGGTCCGCGGGAAAGGATGTTGGGCGCCTTCGACCCCGTCAACTCAGCCTATCTGTCGCCCAGCTTCGCCAACAGCCTGGTGACCATCTATCGCGTTACGGCTCACGAACCATGAAAAGGTATGCCCTTAACTCGTTTCTGGCGGTGGCGATGGTGATCGTGGCTTTCTTGGCCAACTACGCCGTGTTCGGAGGGCCAGAACTCCATAATGATTTCTACTACATTGCATGGCGACCGGGAAGAGCGCTGATGCAAGGCCAGAACCCCTACCAAGCCCCCCATTTTCTGAGGTATCCTCTTTGGACGCTTGTCTTGAGCTTGCCTCTCGCCTGGTTGCCGTTATCGATCGCTATGACCAGTTGGACTCTGTTGAGCGAGTTTGCGGCCTTAGGCTTTCTGACAGCCACAACAAGGAGCCTGGACTGGCAACTGAGTCCCAAGGCATTCGGTCTGCTGGCGGTGCTATCCTTGATCTTTCGGCCGTCGTTGGCATCTATCGTGCATGGACAATACCTCTTCATCACTCTGTTCTTCGTAGGTCTGAGTCTCTTGGCCTTGCATCGGAAGCGGAATGCCTTGGCCGGAGTCTGCCTGGCGATGAGCTTGCTCAAGCCGCAGCTGGTGTTCCTGGTTGTTGCGGGACTACTGGCCTGGACAGTCGTTCAGCGAAGGTGGAGTGCGGTGGTGAGCTTCCTATCAACGGCGCTCGCCTTGGTTGCCGTATCTCACGCATTTCTACCCGGCTGGGTTGATGATTGGCTGCTGCTGATCAATGAAAAGCAACTACAATCTAAAACCTTCATTGTGCCCAGCGTCTGGGGCCTGGCCCACAGCCTGAGCTCTTCACAATGGGTGCTCGTGGCTTCGATTCTATCCTTGATATTGCTGGCCGCACTGGCATGCTTGTGGTGGCGCCATCGGAATTCCATGGCCTACCTGCCGTTGCTGACGGCGGCTACGATCGTGGTCACTCAGATAGTTACTCCCAAAGCGTGGAACTACGATCACACTATGTTGCTCTTGCCCCTACTCTACTGCCTGCATAAGGTCTCGCGGCCGGGCGGGATCAGCAGGCCGGTCAGGTGGTCGTGGCTGGCAGTCCTGCTAGGCTGGCTGATGGTGCTGCCCCACATCCTCTCCTACTGGGCGAGCAGTCATCACAGCGAGATTCCCTACGCTCTACTGCCGATAACCATGGGAATCCTTCTGCTGTCCATAGAAGCTTGGGGATCGACAACCGGAACCTCCAGAGGAGTCGTTGCAGTCGATGAGCCTGCGCCATAGCATCGTCGGCCCAGATCCGTCAAGCAAGCGGCTTGACCTGATCGCTGTATTCCTGTTGTCGCTCACTGTGCGTACCCTCGCCGCGCTGCCCCAACAACAGCCACACTACTTCGATGCCTACTTCTATTACAATGTGGCGGAGAACCTGCACCTGGGTCGTGGCTTTGTGGCGGATTTCATATGGAACTACCTGGAGGCTCCAGCCGCGGTCACCCATGCTAGCAACCTGTATTGGATGCCCCTGTCGTCCATCATCGCCTGGTTCTCCTTTGTCGTCTTTGGAGTCTCCTACCGCGCTGCCCAGATGCCCTTTGTTTTGCTCTCTTCTCTGCCGCCGGTCCTGGGCTATTATCTCTCCTATCGCATATACCGTAGGCGCGACTACGCATTCCTAGCAGCCATCCTCACCACCTTCGCCCCCTTCTACCTCAAATACTGGGCATGCCCGGACAACTTCGCTCCCTTCGCCCTGACCGTTGGATTGGGCCTTATCACTATGCATCTGGCCTGGAAAAAACGGGAAGCCGTTTACTTCATGCTTACCGGTCTGCTCATCGGTCTGAGCCACCTGGCTCGGGCGGACGGAGTACTGCTTTGGGTGTCTTTTCTAGCACTACTCGTAGCCATCTGGGTTCAAGATCGGGGCATTTCTGACGGTCCGTCCCAGGCGGATGCCCCCCAGATCCAAACCATAGGGTTCAAGACCTGCCTCTTCTGGCTCTCGCTGGCCATAGCCGGTTATCTGGTGATTGTGGCTCCCTGGTTCTACCGCAACTGGAGACTGATGGGTGCGCCTCTGTCGAGCGCCGGAACCAAGACCATCTTCCTGCGTAGCTATGCTGACATGTTCAGCTACTTCAAGGAGCTCAACATGCAAAGCTACCTGGCCTGGGGCTGGGAAGGCATCATTCGCTCCAAGCTATCTGCCGCCATCCACAACCTCACAGTCATCCTGGGGGCGCTCCAGTTTCACCTGGCCCCTGTGGCCTTCATCGGCCTGTGGCAGCTGCGGCGCCGGAGAGAGTACACACCTTTCTACATCTATGCAGCCACGCTCTACCTGGCGATGACACTGATTTTCACCTTCCCCAGCACCCACGCCAGCATGTTGCACTCCACCGGGGCCCTGCTACCCTTCCTGTTCGTGGCCGCAATCCCCGGCATAGACACTGTGGTGAACTGGATAGCCGTTCGGCGACGCACCTGGCATCCAGGGACCGCGCGGAAGGTTTTCCGCATCGGGCTCACCGCAGTGGTGGTCATGATAAGCCTCTTTGACTACTCCCAGGCCGTTTTCCTGTCCCTCAAGCCCCTGGCCCTCGAACCGCTCTGGAACAGGGCGAACACCGGGTACTTGACCGTGTCGACGTGGCTGGATGAGAATGCCTCAGAAACGGCCCTGGTGATGGTGGTCGACCCTCCCGCCTACTACTACTTCACCCACCGTCCGGCCATCGTCATTCCCAACGAGGAGATAGAAGGCATCCTCAAGGTGGCCGCGCTTTACCATGCTGACTATCTGATCCTGGAGTATGACCATGTCCTGTCTTTGGATCCAATATACCATAACGAGGCCACCCATCCTTCTCTGGAGCTGCGGCAAGAATTCAAGGATCAGAGTGGCAACTGTATCCAGATCTACGGGATAGGAAGGTGAGGATCCAATGAGGCAACTCTCCTCGTCACGCCTCCTCACCCCAATTCTGGCGCTCCTGAGTGCACTGCTCTATCTTGGATACTCTCTCCATTTCGGTTTCGTGGGATTCCCTCTCGATGACGCCTGGATCCATCAGACCTATGCTCGAAACCTGGCCCTGCATCACCAGTTCGCCTACAACGTCGGGCAGACAAGCGTTGGTTCTACCTCCCCGTTGTGGACGGTGCTCATAAGTCCAGCCTATATCCTTCGCCTGGATCACAGACTGTGGTCCTACCTCCTGGGCACTGTCTTGCTGGCCCTCACAGGCTGGACCGTTCACCGTTTGACTAGCTCGCTCTTCCCCAAGGACCCGCTCGCTCCAATCCTGACGGGCGCTTTCTGCGTTCTGGAGTGGCATCTGGCCTGGGCTACGTTCTCCGGTATGGAGACTATCCTCTTCGTCTTTGTGTCCCTGCTGACCTTGGAGCGGTACCTGGCGGGCGAAAGGCCGCTCCTGACGGGTCTCCTCTCCGGTTTACTCACCCTCACCCGGCCGGAAGGGGGAATACTCCTACTGCTCCTCCTTCTCGACACTCTGTGGAGACGGAAGCAAGGGCATCATTCCCTCGGCTGGCCGCAGGTGGCCGTTTCTGTCGCTTTGCTTCTGCTCGGGTTTTTCGCACTCACCGCGCCCTACCTTATCCTGAACCTGACGGTGACTGGGAATCTATTCCCCAACACGTTCTACGCCAAGCAAGCCGAATACCACGAGATCATTACGAAACTGCCGGTGTGGGCTCGCTGGGCACGGTTGGCGGCTGCGACCGCAATAGGCGCCCAGGTGCTGTTGATCCCTGGCTTTCTGTACACCGCCTACAAGGCTCTCAGGCTCAGACAGGGGCGAGCGCTGCTGCCTTTGGCCTGGTGGTTCATTCTCCTCGCCGCATACGCGGTCAGACTGCCGGTCACCTACCAGCATGGTCGATACTTGATCCCTGCTATCCCTATCCTCATTGTGTACGGTGTCTGGGGTACAAAGAACCTGCCCAGATTGCCGCTCATAGCGAGGCAGGTCTTGTTCATCTCCGTCCCAGTGTTGCTGTTCATCTTCTGGCTGGGCGGGGCCGAACAGTACGCAGCCGATGTGAGGATCATAGATAGCGAGCTCAAAGCGACGGGGCAGTGGATCAGAGACAACACGCCAGCCGACGCCCTCGTTGGCGCCCATGACATCGGGGCTATCGGCTATTTCTCCGAACGTGGCCTAGTCGACACCGCGGGGCTGATCAGCCCGGAAGTCATCCCCTTTATTCGAGATGAGACCCAGGTATTGGCCTTTCTGGAACGGAAGAAGGTGGACTACGTGGTGATCTTTCCCTCCTGGTATCCTCAGATCGCCCCTAGTTCCAAGTTGCGCGCTGTCTATCGTTCTGCCGCTCCGTGGATAGTCGAAGCAGGCGGAGATAACATAGTGGTATACGAGACTATGTGGGACGGCTCGGAGTAAGCCTCAGTAGGCCTCAGCGTGTAGGCATCTGTGCCAACGCCCATCGGCAGTCGAACCAAGCTTGAGCAAAGCTTGCGCCCAAGTGACTTTGATGCTATACTTACATTACGTGCCGGGAACCATCGACATACTCGCCGAGCGTAAGGAGATATCGTGGACAAGATCAGAATAATGATCGTGGACGACCATCCGCTGTTCCGCGAAGGACTCCGCCGCGTACTTGAGCAAGAAGAGGATCTTGTGGTAGAGGCGGAGGTGGCCGACGGCGAGCAAGCCATCGTCTTGGCGCGTGAGATCCACCCTGACGTCGTCCTACTGGATATCAATCTCCCTTCCATGAACGGCCTTCAAGTCACACGAGAGATAACGGCCAGCCTGCCGGACACAGCGGTGATCAACCTTACCGCCTATCACGATGAAGAACAGATAATCCACGCCATCCAAGCCGGGGCTAGCGCCTACTACCCCAAAGAAGTGATGCCTGACAAACTGATGTTCGCGGTGAGACAGGTCACCCAGGGACGATATGTCATTGACGACAAGGTACTCAACAGAACTGAAGTGAACTCCTGGCTGATCGGGCAGTTTGGCAGGCTGGCGCCACTGGGAGTTCCGGGGGATTCCCGCTTTGTGCCCCTATCTGCACGTGAGATGGAAATCCTCCAACATGCGGCCAGGGGAAGTAGCAACAAGGAAATAGCGCATACGCTGCAAATAAGCCAACAGACAGTGAAGAACCACATCTCTTCCATACTGCGAAAGCTCAATGTCAAGGACCGCACCGAGGCAGCGGTGTATGCGCTGCGCCACGGTTGGATAAGGCTGGAAGACACTAAGCCGAACGAATAGCGTCCTCCCGCAAGTTACTCCCGCTGCAGCTGCCTCCGTTTCGGACAACACGGGAATAGGCCATGGAAGACAACGAAGAGAGACGAGATCCCCTCCAAAGCCTGCCTGAATTGGTGGAGGAAAGCAAGAGAAGCTACACGCACATAAGTAGCGAACTCAAAGAAACCGACGTCCTGATACAGCAAACCAGCGGTGAGGTTCAGAAACTCGACCAGCGCACCGCGCAGGTCGCCAACAAGCTACGCCACATAGAATCAAACCTCAGCAGCTATCCCCGTGAAGATATCAAGGAGGCGTACGCCGCCTCTCAAGCTTCTCAACTCCGGCTCCTTATGCTTCGATCGCAAGTAGAACAGCTGCAGGCGAAGAAGGAGAGTCTGGAGCTTCAGGCCGAACACTTGCGTAGCTTTCTTGAAATCGTTGACCAGATTCCTGGATTGGGCACGCACGCGGAAGGGCTTGCCTCCCCCGCCGCCACAGGCGACAACGTCGTGATGCGCATTATCGAGGCTCAAGAGGGTGAGCGCCAGCGCCTGGCCAGGCAGATGCACGATGGCCCGGCTCAGTCGCTTACAAACCTGATCCTGCAGGCTGAAATCGTCGACAAGTCCTTTGATCTGGGTGCAGACCAGGCTCGCTCGGAGCTGACAAATCTGAAGAATGCCGTGAATGCCACATTTCGAAAAACGATGGATTTCATTTTCGACTTGAGCCCCATGATGCTGGATGACCTCGGGGCGATACCGACCCTGAGGCGCTACATAGACGACTTCCAGGAGAAGAGTGGTCTTAGCGTTGCTTTGGATGTGGTTGGCGAGGAACGAAGGCTGGCTCCCTACGTGGAGGTCACGATCTTTCGCCTCATCCAGGAACTGCTTCACAACGTGTGGCAGCACGCCCACGCCAGCCATGTGCAGGTGAGCCTGGATCTGCAAGGTTCCATGATCGGAATCAGCGTGGAGGACGATGGAAGCGGCTTTGACTTGGATGAAGCCACGGCCTCTGCTAAGGAACGGAAGACCTTAGGCATCATCACCATGCAACAGAGGTTGGAGATGCTCGGGGGCAAGATAGACTTCGATACCAGCCTCGGAAGGGGCACTAAAGTCACCATGGAAATCCCCGCCGCTTAGCGCTGTCTGTGCGCTTTGGGCATAAATGTGCAATTCCAGAGGGTCGAATAGTACCAAAAGCCTATTGCTTTCCGATAGGCTTGTCTATATAATGGATGTCAGATAGTATAGGTCGTTGCATCATCGCGATAGCATGGAAAGGAGGTGAACCGGAATGCTGTACTTGCCGCAAGAGGAAGGGCAAGGAATGGTCGAATATGCGTTGATATTAGTCCTGGTGGCCATCGTAGTCATTGCCATCCTGTTCCTCCTTGGCCCGCAGATCGGCAATATCTTCAGCCGTATCACCAGCGGGCTCATAAAGGCAGGCTAGTATCCAGACAGTACCAACCTTGTCACGGAAAGGAGCCCTATTTTCATAGGGCTCCTTTCATATGGTAGCCTTTTCTGATTCGGAGCCCCACGCCATTCCCGGTCTGGCCTCCACACCCACGCGCAAAGCCTTGCGGATGGCAAAGCTCTATCCGGCATGAGTCTGTGGTACTATCTTCCTATTGCCTTTTCGGCGACGATACTATATCATGAAGATAGGTCTCGGGAGCTGAGGGCTGCCGTAGTTGACGCGTACCCCTGGAACGAGGAGTTGGAGGCGCCAAGACCGTTCTCTGTTCCCGCAGAGCGACAGTAGAACGCAAGAGGCACGGGTGAGACGGCTCGCACCGCTATCCTGCGGGAGGCATCCTGGTCAAGGAGGAGTTGAGATAGGCGTCGTGCTTGCTGGAGGAGTGGCCGCACCGCATGCTCGGGTGTGGCTCGACACAGGTCTTGGTGGCCATCGTGGAGTGCCCCGATGCCGCCATTCCTGGGACCTCAAATCGTGAACCTCCCTAACAGGACTACAGGTAGGACGAACAGAGATGCCGGGATGGCAAACCAGGCATCGCAGCCAATCCTGTGCGCACAGCAGCCAACAAGAAGGGAGTCTTGTCCCGTGGATCCCGCGGAGTCGAGCAAGGCATCTGGTCGCTCGTGGTCAGAAACCTATGAAGCATCAGTTGGGACCCGGAGCTGCAGAATCGAAAAGGGAAACAGTGACCAACGTGGGTGACGATACTCGCCGGGAGACCCTGCCCACTAAGGGTTCAGGAGGGAGGCCCATGCTGAGGAAGGGGTCAAGAGGCCAAGCCCTGACGGAGTTTGCCTTCGTTCTGCCAACCTTGCTGATCATCATGTTCCTGATCATCGAGACAGGCAGGATCTTCCAGGGCTACGTCACCGTTCAGAACGCGGCCCGGGAGGGGGCCCGGTACGCCATCACAGGTCAGGGCGGTTCACTCCGAGTAGACAACGTCAAAGAGGCCGCCAAGGCCATCCTGGCCGCAGGGTTACCCCTGATGCAGCAATCCGGCTGCGACGACCTGTGCTGCGACAACAACTGGGAACCGGGGTACTACTGCATCGTCGTCTGGTCGAGCGGACAGTACGATAACGCCGGCTTGCCGGGCGAGAGGGTGCAGGTACAGGTAACGTACAACGTCAGGGTCATCACTCCCATTCTCTCCGCAATCGCCCCCTACGTCCCGGTGACCGGTCGAGTGGAGATGATCAACGAGCCCTTCGGGCCGACCGGCATGACTCACGGCGGAATCGTGCCGCCCACTCTGGGCATCCCCCCGACCTTCACGCCCACTCACACTCCTACGCCGACTCCCACACCTCATGTCACCATGTACTTGGGCCTGCCCGCAGGAAGCACGTCGGTGGCTGGCTACACTGACCCCTACTATGACGAGACGCTCATAGAGATCTGGGATTGGACCGACAGGACACCGCTTGGCGCTGCCTCGGTGCGCCCTGACGGCACGTGGCGCGCCGATAACTTGCCGGCACTCATTGCTGGTCATACGATTCGAGCCATTGGCTCCTACGCCTATGGCGAAGCGGTCGTGGGCGCTGCGACCCCTACGCCGACTGAAATACCCACCGCTACGGATACGCCTATCCCGACGAGCACTCCGACGTTCACCATCACGCCCTCCCCCACTACTACACCAAGTCCTACGGAGACGCCTCTGCCCTACAATATCAGAGTGACTTGCGGGGATGACCAGGACTACACGCCGCCGGGAGGCGACACTTGGCAGGCCGACCAGCCCTACTCCTCAGGAAGCTGGGGATACGTGGGCCTGGTCAGCCTGAAAAACCGGAGTCAGGGTGCGTGTGGCTCGGTGGGCGGGACCACCGAAACGGACCTCTACAACTCCTATTCCCATGGCGAGTTCATGAGCTACCAATTCGACGACGTCACCAACGGCGAGTACCAGGTAACGCTGCTTTTCGTGGAGCCCACCTTCCCAGGGTCTGGGATGCGCGTATTCGACGTGGCGATTGAGGACAGCATCGTCCTTCCCAACTTGGACATCTATAGTCAGGTTGGCACGTGCAACGCGTATCAACCGACACCCTTCACCGTGAACGTGACGGACGGACAACTGAACATCGACCTGGGACCAACCGTCGACGAAGGCATTATCAGCGGCATCGAGGTGCTGTTCAGCGCGTATCCTGCTACGCCAACGCCCGTACAGACCCCTACGTTCACCCCCACAAGCACGCCAACGCCCACCTTCACGCCTGTGGCGCCTCCGGACCTGATAATATGGGGCGCGCCGGGGATGGACCCTGCACACCAGACGGTCCCTGATAACCAGACCGTGCCCCCCCTACCTACGCCTGAGTGGGCAGCGCCCGCCTGGACGCCGGTGGCTATCACGGCCAACGTCTTCAATGATTCCACGGGCCCCATCGAGAACCAGTGGTTCTGGACAGACCTTTATGTCTACAGCGACCCGGTCCAGACTCCCAGACCGAACGAAGCAGGTGTTGAGTATGAGGGGCTGGGCAACTTGGGCCCCCTTGCCAGCACGACCCTCACTTTCACTCATAGCTTCACGATCAGCGGCACGCACTATCTCTATGCACAGGCCGATAGCTTTCAGTTCGTGCAGGAATCAAACGAGAACAACAACGTGAGCGAGCCCCTGACGGTGACGGTCTACTATGCTGGGTTCACGCCGACTCCCACCTACACCGCCACGCCGGACCCCAGCTGCGGGGATATCAGCGGCACCGTCTGGGCCTTCATCGGCGGCCAGTTGGTGGTGCCTACAGAGAGAGTTGATGTGACCCTGTACCGTGGTACCCTCATAGGGGCGACTGAGACGGACACCGACGGGCGATATCGTTTCGACTGCGTCCCAGCGCGAACGGGCTATAAGGTGAGCGGCACCCTGGAGGCTTCCGACGGCACTCTGTATCGGGGGAGTGAGATCGGCATTGAGGTGCTGTTCGGTCAAGAGACCAGCAATGTTGACATCATTCTCTATCCCCTGTTGTAGGGACGGACGCTGAGGAGGTTGCGTTGCGGCGAATCCTTTGCTTGACTCTTGCTATCGTGAGCAGCTGCATCGTCATCCTGGCGGCCACCGTTCTGGCACAGGCTAGCAGCAGTGCGCTGAGACTCGGTTGGATGATACCACAGGACGTTTCCCAGAGCGGCGTCGCTGCGTCTCGAGGGCCTTATATAGTCGCAGACGGAAGCGGATACCTTCATCTTATCTGGATGGACGATAGAACCGGCCAAGGAGATCTATACTATGCTAGGTCCGAAGACCGGGGGAATACCTGGTCGAATGCGGAACACGTCGACACGACCTTGGCGTCGCAACAGGGTTCATTCGTCCTGGATATCACCGGGACCATTCATGCGTGTTGGCGGGACCAGGACCCGAACCAGTTCTATCTGAAGTACGCTCAAAGGACCCCAGGTACATGGCTGCAGGAGACGATCGTGCCGACGACCAGCGACATCCAGGAGCCTTCGATAGCAAGCACGGCCGACTACCTTCACGTGGTTTGGAGCAACAAGCTCAAGACGAAGTACTACAACCTGTACTACACTCGAAGGCCTACCGGCGATGGCGAATGGGACAACCCCACGGTGATCACAGACACCGGTTCGGCCTCCCTCCACGCGAGAGTGGCGCTGGACGGGAGCGACAACCTTCACGTTGTCTGGCAGGAGTACATTGACATTCCACCAAGTACTGAGATCATGTACATCTCGGGCACTGTGGACACTGGCCAGACTACATGGTCTGCTCCGATCACACTAACGGCCGATCTCAGCCCGGATGCGACCAGTCCCCACGTAGTCGTGGGGGACGACTACATCGTGCACATAGCCTTCGGCGTTGACGTGGCCGGCCAGCCATATACCCATGACCTCTACTATGCAACATTCCCCGTCAGCAATACAGAGAACATCTTGCCCACCGTCATACCTGGCAGCAGGGTTTTCGTATCCCGGGAGCTACCCACGTACGCCAGCCCTTCCGTAGCCCTGGATGGCTCGGATAACGTGCACGTAGTATGGAACGGGATTAGGGGTACCGACAGCTCGGACCGCATCTACTATGCGATGTCCGAAGATCAAGGGGCGTCGTGGTCACAGCCCATGGCTATCTCGCCGCCTAACGATGAGTGGGCGGATGGTTTCGCGACGATCGCTACTGACGGGACTCTGATCCACATTGCGTGGCAGCAAAAGGAGCTCGCCGATGACAACGATATCTACTATGTCCATAGTCTTCCCATCATCACCTACTATCCGCTTGCGCTGAAGGACTACTCGTGAGGATGATTTGAAATTAAGGTACTTGATTATCGCCCTTGGGCTGCTGGTAGTAGTCGTCTATGGCGCCCTCCTCGTCGTGGTAACGGGGGTGCTCAGGACCGGCACGTCTTCCAAGCCAGGCTTCACTGCCAAGGAAGCATATCCTAGTGCTCTCAAGGCCGCTCAGGCCTGGCAAGGTGATGCCCAGTTGGTCAGTGCCAATGCCAGTTGGAGGGACCTGAAGGCGGAAGAACTCTTGGAGGAAGAGGTGAGTTGGGGTTTCACCTTCTTCTCGCCCCAAACGCGGAGCATAAGGATCTTTGCAG
>NJBK01000062.1 GCA_005223035.1 Chloroflexi bacterium B3_Chlor | reverse complement strand
GCGTGTACGCATCCCTACCAATCCCTCCAAAGTTCCAGGAGACTCTGCAGTAGTGCCACGGCCCTGTCTCGTACCCACTGGTCAGGCGCGTCCCCAAATAGCGCCAACTGTTCATGCTGGCGCAAGAAGCTCTTGTATCGGCCAATTCGAAAGGACTCCATGAGCCACCCAATCACACCCTGAAAGGTCTCCTGATACGTGGCTGCAAAGCACTCATCCGGGACGTTGTATACCAAGGCCTCGAGCAAATGGGAGGGCGCCAGGTCTTCCGCGATCACCCCGTGGTCGACGAGGTAGGTTCGGGCGTTCTTGAACACGCGCACAGTTGGCTTGTACCTGCCGCCCGTCCTGGGCTGAGAGTTCTTGCTTACGCCGTTCTGATATTGAAGTTTGGGGAAGTTGATGAGCCAGCGATTCTCTTTGAGGGCATAGAATATGATGCCTTCAGTGAAGCGCTGGTCGCTCATGCTTCGGAAACGCTCATACTTCCGATACTGGAGGCAAGTGACAACGTCTGAAGGCAGTCTCCTCGGGCCTCCAGCAATTCTCAGAGATCTGGTAGTCTCCCATACCTTGGAGGAGCCGTAGTAGGCCCGCAAGGCATGAAGAACGTCAGCCCTGAAGTCGTCCCACTGATACGCAGGACGATGATAGGACGATCTCTGGAGGGCTTTTTCGGACTCTGACAGCGCAGAGAGATCAGTCCGAAATGGCGAGTTGAGCTGGGCCACAACGTCCACGTCGCTATCTCCACGTATATTGGTGCTGTTCTTGTACGAGCCGTGGAGATAGACCTCGAAATCCTTCTCTCGGATGGGGGAGGTGCTACCAGTCAAGGCCTGTCGAATGGACCTGTACGTTGCTTCGGCTGTTGCTACGGCCCCTTGCTGTGACCAAACCTCGAGTTGTGATTCTGGAATTCCCATCTCCATTACTCACTGACGGGCATCTTGGCTAGCCAGTTGTACGCGCACTCGACTCTCCTGAGTCTGAGGCTTCCAATCGGACGTAAATCATGACCAGCGGTTGATTGTAAGCTACTTACCACAGGGGCTGTCCTCACGTAGGATGGCCCTTTTATGTTTGGTCGCGGGGTTGTGCTCGGCAATGCAGAATACGAGGAGAGGGCATTCCAAACAAGTGTCCCATTCCGCTGAGGCATTGGCCCTCCGCCGTTGATCACGATTTACTGACGGCTTTCTATGCATGAGCCGCCTCCCAACGGCGGGCCCTCTCGACCCTATCTGAACCCCACCTTGCGCAGGCTTCACCGTCGTGGTACAATCGCACTACTTGGATTCTCTACTGCATCAACCCGCTGACACACGTTACCTCGGGTCCGTCAGACTCTCCAAATCAGCAAATCACATACTACAGAGGAGGAGATTAGATGAGACGCGCAGCCTTCATATGTAGCTCATTGCTGCTGTTGGTGCTCTTGTTCTCCGCCTGTGGGCTCGCGGCGACACCAACCGGCGAGGGCCGCATCGCTTTCGTTTCCGACCGCGATTACAACATTGACATCTACGTCATGAACCCTGACGGAAGCGGGGTCACCCGCCTCACGTACAACCCGGCCAATGATCGCGGCCCATCCTGGTCGCCGGACGGCACGCGCATCGCTTTCGTTTCTGACCGGGATCGCAACGTTGAAATCTACGTCATGAACGCTGACGGAGGCGGGGTCACCCGCCTCACGAACAACCCGGCCCCTGATGTCCTCCCTTCCTGGTCGCCGGACGGCACGCGCATCGCTTTCGCTTCCATCAGGGATGGCAACTGGGAAATCTACGTGATGAACGCTGACGGGGGCGGGGTCACCCGCCTGACAAACACCGAGACCGACGGCATAGAGCCCGCCTGGTCGCCGGACGGCACGCGCATCGCCTTCCGTTCCTACCGCGATGGCAACTGGGAACTCTACGTGATGAACGCCGACGGAACCGACGTCACCCGCCTGACGAACAGCCCCCGCGACGATTGGTCGGCTTCTTGGTCGCCGGACGGCACGCGCCTGGTTTTCGTTTCCTACCGGGACGGCAATGGTGAAATCTACGTCATGAACGCTGACGGAAGCGGGGTCACCCGCCTGACGAACATAGAGACCGACGAGGGGGGGCCTACCTGGTCGCCGGATGGCACGCGCGTAGCCTTCGTATGCGAGAACGAAATCTATGTCATGAATGCTGACGGAACCGGCGTCACCCGCCTGACTAACAACCTGGCGCTTGACCCAGTCCTTTCCTGGTCGCCGAGGTAGCGTGCGCCGGCAAAGCTCTCCCGGTGTAGTCCAGAAAGTCAGACCAGTCCAGGCACGAGACGAGATGTATAGAGAAAGTCTAAAGCCAAAGCATCGGACGCAGCCTCATGGGGATTCTAACATCATGAGGCAGGCTTGACAATGGGGGTAGCCCTGCGACAGCAGTCCCCGGAGGTCGACCAAGAGTGAGAGAGTAAGCGCAACAACCTCCCGCAGGTTCCAAACCTGCGGGAGGTTCAATTGGAAGGGCTGTCCGCTTGCGGGATGGCCCTTTTCTGTTTGTCCTTCAGCTCTGGTCGGAAATGCGGAACATGAAGAGAGGGCGCTCCAGAGAGCTCCCCCATTCCGCTGACGGATTGGGCCTCCGCCGTCAGTTACTCAGCAAGGGAGAGCGTGTTCACTGAACCCTGGGGCGCGCTCAAGGGAACCATCTGGGCAAGTTAGAGACCCACCAGAGCACGACCAACCACATACACCCGAAGGTCACGAAGAACAGGCAGAGCTGGACCACGATGAAAATGACCACCGCGGACACTATCCGATGCCCGTAGTCCAGCTGGTCCCATCTTTCCTTGATCCGATCCTTCATTGGGTCCTCCTGCCTGGGGTACGCAGGCGAGCAAGGAGTCTGTCCACGATGACCGAAGAACCAAGTCCAACCAGGAACGCCCACGCGATCCAAGGGATTGCTGTTGCCACGGAAAACTCAGCTGCACCGACTATCAGGTACATCAACGTGACCAAGAAGTAGAATGAGCTCACGCTTATGCCAGCCACTACCCTGCGGTTGATCGAAGTCCGGGATAGAAGTATCATCGCAGCGACGGCTACCAATGGAGGAGCAAAGACAAAGGAGTAATGAATCTCAGCGACTCTGAACGTTATCAGCGCCAGTGTGAAGAAGGTAGAAGACGGATAGTAGCCTGTGATCAGTCCGACGGCTGCTGAGAGCAGGAGCGCGGAGGCAACGAGGACAAGGTATCCGAGGAGCGACACCAAGAACGCACACTTGATGGACTTCTTGATGATTCCCTCCTTCGCCCACTACCGCATCAGTGACCTCTGGCCGCGCCAGTCGAAATACTCGCTGCTCGCCGCTTCCCTCTGAAACGAAGAGAGGCGGGCCTCGGCCTGCCTCCCGAGCGCAGAGCTGGTATCGCACCTATTGATGGAGGATCTGGGAGAGGAAGAGCTTGGTGCGCTCCTCTTTTGCCGCGCTGAAGAACTTGTCTGGTGGATTCTCCTCGACTATGTTACCTTCGTCGAAGAAGATGATACGATCGGATACCTCCCGGGCGAATCCCATCTCGTGGGTGACGACGATCATGGTCATGCCGCCCGTGGCCAGTTCGACCATCACGTCGAGCACCTCTTTGATCATCTCTGGGTCCAGCGCCGAAGTTGGCTCGTCGAAGAACATGATCTTTGGTTGCATGGCCAGTGCGCGCGCGATGGCCACTCGCTGCTGCTGCCCGCCGGACAACTGGCCGGGATACTTCTCAGCCTGCTCGGGAATACCTACACGCTCCAAGAGCTGCCGTGCAACCTCTTCCGCCTTGTCCTTGGACCAACGGCGCACGTAAATCGGCGCCAGGGTGACGTTCTGTATAGCCGTCAGATGGGGGAAGAGGTTGAAGTGTTGAAAAACCATTCCTATCTCTTGGCGAATGGCGTGGACGTTGCGGATATCGTGGGTCAACTCAATGCCGTCCACGAAGATGTCGCCCTTTTGATGCTCCTCCAGGCGGTTGATGGTGCGAATGAGGGTTGATTTGCCCGAGCCCGAGGGCCCACAGATGACCACTACCTCACCCCTCCTCAGGGTGAGGTTCACGCCTCGCAGCACGTGAAAATCACCGAACCATTTGTGCACGTCTCGGCAGATGATCATCTCCCGTGTCTCAGACGCCCCGCTTCTCTCGTTTTCCACTTTCTCGCCTCCAAAAATCAGATGCTATGCCGCTCGGGCTTTCTCGGTTGTTCGGCGCAAGCCCGAGCATTGGAGGGGAGTGAAAGGCGAGGGGACACCCCTCGCGCTCCCCGGGCTTTCGCTGCGCAACTCCTATCGTTCCCCAACACCCAGCTGCTTCTCGAGCCGGCGGCTCGCGTAGGACAAAGCAGAACAGGTTATAAAATAGATCACTCCGGCAAAGGCGAATACCTCTTTTTGAGTGCCGATCCATTCCGTCTGGCCGGTGACCGCCTTGGCTATGCCCAGTAAATCCAGCAGACCAACGATGACGACCAACGAAGTATCTTTATACAGACTGATAAACTGCCCAACGATGGCAGGAATCATGGCCCGCAGCGCTTGCGGCAGCACGATCAAAGCCATCACGTAGGCCTCGTTCAAACCAACTGCCCTTCCGGCTTCGTACTGCCCTTTGGGGATGGCCTGCAACCCACCTCGGACGTTCTCGGCGACGTAGGCTGCGCTGAAGAGGGTCATGCCGACCATGACCCTGAGGACATTGGACAGCCTTCCAGATATCGACGCGGGAAGAAAGAGGGGGAGCATCAACATGGCGATGAAGAGGACGGTGATCAGCGGCACTCCACGGACGATCTCGATGAACATGGTGCTGAACACCTTGATGACTGGGAGGTTGCTCCGCCGACCCAGGGCCAGAAGAACTCCTATGGGGAAGGAGGCCACAATGCCCACGATGCCCAAGGTTAGAGTGAGCATCAATCCACTCCAGATGGCGAGCGGTACCCGAGGAATGGGAGTGTTCTCACCGAAACCCGCCAGCAGCACCACCGTCAACAAGGAGACCACAATCCAGCTGATCGTCACCGCCCGTCTGGCTCTGGCGATGTTCAGTCGCCAGACGACGCCAGTGATGGCCGCCATGACGGCGAACAGTCCGATGCTGGCCCAGATGCGCCAAATCTCCGAGTAGGGGTACCTTCCGACCATAAAAACCTTGATGTTGGTCGTCACCACGCCCCATTTGGCACCGGTCAAAGCCCAGTTGGTGACCCCGTACAGCACTACGGAGATGAAGGCCACCGAGCCGACGGTGAGCAGGGCATCGTACCAGGTGCCGAAAAGGTTCTTCTTGAGCCAGCCCAATACCCCGACTTCGGTGCGCGGCGGCTTCATAACTTCAGTAGCAGTCGTCATCTCATCTCTCCACCGGAGCCAGTCTGCGGTTGACATAATTCATCAACACTGAGATGGTCAGGCTCATCGACAGATAAGCGGCCATGATCATCAGAAAGACCTCAACTACCCGACCGGACTGATTCAGCATGGTGCTGGAAACGGCGTACAAGTCGAGAAAGGCGATAGCGATAGCGAGGCTGGAGTTCTTGGTGAGGTTCAGATACTGACTGATCAGGGGCGGGATGATGATGCGCAAGGCTTGTGGCAGGATGACCAGCTGGAGAATCTGCATCTCCGTGAACCCCTGAGCGCGGGCCGCTTCGGTCTGTCCTCGGGGCACAGCCATGATCCCCGCGCGAACGACCTCAGCGATGAAGGCAGCGGTGTATATCACCAATCCGAACAAGATAGCAGCAAACTCTGGTGAGAGACTCGTGCCGCCCACGACCTTGAGGCCCTCCACGGCGGGTCTGTCAGGATAAAGGGGATTCCCTGGTACCAGGAACCAGCCCAGCAGAGGCACAGCCAGCGCAATGAACGTCCAGGGCAGGCGTGATACAGGCCGTCGCGTGCGTCGTTCAAGCAATACACGCCAGGCATAGATGCCGACTGCTACGATGACTGCGCCGATGAGGAAAGGCAACCAGTAGGCAAACGATTCCGTCGGCCGGGGCCAGGTGAGATTGATCCCGCGAATGCTTATGAAAATCGGACCGGGCAGCACAATACGGTCCTCGAGGGACGGGAATTTTAGTATGACAGCGAAATAGAGGAAGAAGAGCTGTACCAACACAGGCGTATTGCGGATGATCTCGATATATACGCCGGCGATGTTGCTGATAAGCCAGTTCCTGGACAATCGAGCGACACCGGTCACTGTGCCCAGGATAGTGGCCATGATGATGCCGAAGAAGGCGACCTTGATGGTATTCAGCAGGCCGACTATGAAAGCCTTCCAATAGGGATCAACGGGGCTGAAGGCCATCCCCTCAGCCAGGTCGAAGCTTGCTTCCTCGCGCAGGAACCTAAAGGTGAAGGTCAATCCCCTGTCCCTATAATTGCTGAGGCACCATGCCACGAAAAGCACCACTGCAATGGCGAACACAGCCTGGCCCAGCGCCCTGAGGAACCGTTCATCGCGTAGGACGCGCAGGGTCCGCTGGCGAGCGACTGCTATCGCTGACATATGGCTTCACCTTTCAAGGAAGTGCAGCCCGACATTACGTCGGGCTGCACTCTTGACCAAGCAACGACGTGTTACCGAACGGCCATGGCGTAAATGAGCCCACCATTGGTCCAGAGCTCATTCGGGCCGCGCGGGATGTTGAGGCCAGCAGGGCCCAGCCAGCGCACGTAGACCTCACCGTAGTTGCCAACCGCCCTAATCACCTGGACCATCCAGTCGTTGGGGATGCCCAGAGAGGTGCCCATCTCGCCCTCGACGCCCAGCAGCCTCCTGACGGTTGGGTCGTCGCTTTCCAGCATGTCGTCAAGGCTCACGGAGCTAACTCCGGACTCCTCGGCCTGGACCATGCCCCACACAACCCACCTGACGACGTCGTTCCACTTGTCGTCGCCGTGGGCCGTGAGCGGCCCAAGAGGCTCCTTCGACATCGTCACGTCGAGGATGACGTGATCCTCGGGATGCTCCATGGCCGAACGGAGAGCCGCCAATTGTGACTTGTCGGAGGTCTGGGCGTCACAACGCCCCTCCTCGTAGGCTGTCGCCGTATCCTGGGTCTTCTCGAAGAGAAGCGGGGTGTAGTCCAGGCCACGAGAACGGAAGGCGTCGGCCAGGTTCATCTCCGTGGTCGTGCCAGTCGTGGAGCAGACGGTGGCTCCCTCCATGTCTTCGAAGGTCTTCCATCCGGTGGCTTCCGGGGCCATCATACCCTGGCCATCGTAGAACGTCACTGCCGCCCAGTCCACCTCGTTTGCGGTGTCGCGCGTGAGGGTCCACGTGGTGTTGCGGATGAGGACGTCAATCTCGCCCGTCTGTAGGGCGGGGAGACGCTCGGGAGCGGTGACCGGTCGGTACTCAACCGCATTGGCGTCGCCGAAGACCGCAGCCGCAATGGCCTTGCAGAAATCAACGTCGAACCCCTCGAACTCTCCCGCTGGGTTGAGATAGCCAAAGCCGGGAAGTTCGGCGTTGCAGCCGCAGATGATCTTTCCGCGGTCCAGGATGGTCTGGAAGCGCGCTGCCGCTACTGGGGGTGGAGGAGCTTCCTCTGCCGGGGGCGCCGGTGCGGCGCAGGCAGCAAGCAGGGCTCCTAGGACTAGAAGGCTAACGATTGTCCAACTTCTCGCTTTCACCTTGTTTCTCCTTCCTCACTTTCTGTTCGAACTCTACTCCTAGATGATAGATAGTTGCTTCCCTGTCTTGGCCCTCACCTCCTTTCTAGCTGCCCCGATAGCGGTTCGTTCCGCCAAAGCAGTCCGTGATCGGCGTTGATGTGAATTGTCGCCAGTCTCAATTATACCATCAATCCCTGGCCCTGGCAACCCCGGGGCGATTCGGGGTCATTTGGCTTCGTCCACTACTATCGGACCGAAGCTCACGTCGTCACACGTGCGGGTCAGCCGTAAAACACAATTGCGGTCCTTTCATCGGCTCAGCCAAGCTTTGTCTGCACAGCGTAACCTCGGAGCCGAAGGCGCGGAGTAGCCCAGCGAACGCGCCGAAAGAGGGCAAGGACGAGAAGTGGATCAGGTGCGTCGGACAACCACAGTCGGAGGAGCCGAATCCGCGGACATGCTTCTTCGCGTTTGGCATGCTCAGCATAGCATCAGCCCACAGGCACTCCAGTTTCTTGGTCGAAGGGGCTTTCCATATTTCCACGGCTG
>NJBK01000037.1 GCA_005223035.1 Chloroflexi bacterium B3_Chlor | reverse complement strand
GCTTACAGCAGGTGGTCGAGGTGATGCGCTCAGCCTCGACCAATTATCTATACGTGCTAATAGCCCTAGTCCTCTACTTCGGGGCTATAGCAGTAGGTTCCGTCAAATGGCAGATTCTCCTCAACGCACAGGGGATAGAGGTACCTCTCGGCAATCTCCTCTCCTATACCTTCGTTGGTCTTTTTTTCGGTAACTTCCTGCCCACCAACGTAGGGGGAGACCTGGTACGTGGCTACGACCTGGCCCGTGACACTCGGCTTCCCGCGGAGGCGGCAATCTCGGTGCTGGTGGACCGGATGGTGGGCCTCATCGCTTTCGTCTTCGTGGCTGTGGTGATGGCCTTGCTGGTGGTGTACTCCGCCGGGCAGGCGGCGTTATGGGAGGTAGTCCTTCTTGCCGTCATAGCCTTCATGGGCCTGTGCGGGGGGTTCGCCCTGATGCTGAGCGATCGGCTGCGCGCTCAGGTACGGCGTCTCTTCGATACGACCTTGCTCTCCTCTCTGGCACCCTTGTACGACAGACTGTCGGCGGCGCTATCAGCCTACAGAAGGAGCTACGGGCCTCTGGCTCAGGCGTTCTTCATCTCCATCCTGGTGCTGTCGATCGGAAGTGTGGTCAACTACCTTATCGCCCTGGCCCTGGGGGGCGGGATATCGATCCTGCACATCTTCCTCTTCACCCCCCTCATCACCTTCGTACTCCTAATACCCATCAGTATCGGTGGCATTGGCCTGAATCAAAGCGCCTACGTCTTCTTCTTCAACCTTGTAGGCGTCCCCGAGCAGAAATCCCTCGCCATATCCCTCATCATGCAAGCCATCATCATCGTGGCCAGTCTCCCCGGTGGCGTCCTGTGGTGGAGAAAACGCTCTGTGCGGACGGCAGAGTCAAAGGCTGATGCTGTCTTCGATCAGTGAAATCCGACACCGGTTGAGGAGTCTCAAGTGCTTCAACAGCTTGACAACAGAGCAGTAGTCGATATACTTGAGGTGTGATGGAGACCGACATGCTGGGCAGGCTCATCCACTACATAGTTGACCAACTGGATGATCTTGGGGCGGGTGTCAGTAAGATCAGAATTGTGAAGCTGCTCTATTTGATAGATGTAGCCTACTTCAGAACGCGACGGCAACTGCTTAGCAGTGTTGAGTGGATTGCCTATAAGTATGGGCCCTTTGCCTTTGAGATAGACGATGCTATCAGTGCGCTTGGCTACAAACTTGAGAGGGAAGAGCTGCTCACCACCGACGGGTACCAGGCGTTTGTTTATCGAGCTGACGAGCAGCCGGAGCTGCCGAGCGCAGTGGACCTGGGCACCAAGATGCTAATTGATGAAGTCATCAACGGTTGGGCTCACGAAAACCTCAACGATCTTCTGAACTACGTGTATTTCTGCACAGCACCCATGGAAAGGGCGAAGTTTGGCGCGGCCTTGAACTTCGAGCTCATTCCACCACCCACCGGGTTACGAGCAGCCAGCCTTGAGATCTCAGATGACAAGCTGGAGCGATACAGAGCCGAGTTGGCGACGCTGCGCGAGCAGCGCCTTGGCAATCTTCGGGACACCAGTGCTGCACTGCGGGAACGTCCCATCAGCACCGATGATGACTATCGCCAGGCCATGGAACGCCGAGATCAGCAGGAGCGAAGTGCCGTGCCAAGACAGCTTCGCATTAGGGGCAACCACACGGCCCTCAGCTAGCACGATCCATGGAAGACCTGATTGGCGCCTACTATGAGGTCTCGAGTGCACAGAGGCAGAATGCCTACGAGCGAGGCGAAATCTATTGGGCTCCCTCTCTGTACCTTGAGCGTGACTTGACTCTGGTGCGCCCTTTTGGTTCCGATGCCTGGGCCGGGGAAATTGACGGATGGGAATTTGTAGCGGCGGGCCAAGCTGACCTCAGGCCACCTCCCTTTGAGCATCCCCCACTATGGTCGGTGCGCCTAGAGACCCGCGAAGAGTATCTGAGACTGAAGGCGAAGCAAAGGCCGTCTATTCTCCTCTCGTCAGCCCCCGAGCCGTGGACTTATCGCTCAGGCGAGACCCGAGAGTCAGTCTATCTGATGTTGCCGATGTTCTCTTTTCACGACGATGATCCCGCTGAATTCCGTCTTCGCGTTCGTGCGTTGCAGTACCGCGAGTTGTTCTATCTGCCGTCGGACGAAAGCCTGCGCATGGTCGAAGGATTCACAAGATTCGACCGAGCCCACGTGGTCCCCAGGAATTGGCTGCAAGGACACCGTGTCAGGCTATCCGATGACGCGATGCTCGTACTTGACGAATGGTTCAAGTTCTTCATCCTAGGCACGGCAGACGACTGGCTGCTCGAATACAGGGCGGACCTGGGCAGGGCCGTTGATCGGCTCCTGGCCCGCGCGGGCTAGCCACCGATTCTTCGCAGTCCTCGTCTCTACGGACCGGAGGCTCTTGCACAGGCGGCTGCGCACCGCTGGCCGCTTCAATCACGATCTCGCGCCACACGATCCAGCCGCCGACATCCACCCCGCGACGCTATCTGGTGGTCCCCTGCGGACATACCTCCCTCTGGCCCGACTGGCCAACTGGCTCCTGGCCCAGCCGGTCCCCGAATGGGCGCAGCTAGGGGAGGTTCCCCAGCAGGCTTCGGCTCTCGCCATTGCCTGAGCGGCGCATTGCTGGCAATGGCTGAGAAGCAGCAGGCTACCCGAAGCCCACCACCGGAATCAGCGGCGGGCCTCCTCCAGTATCAGTTGGATCAATGCCTCGCGGTCGGGACCCGAGAATGGAATCTGCCAATCCGCCTCACCCAGTAACGTCTGTGTGGCATCATACCCCGCGTTCACCAGGTCCTCGTGGTACTCAACCGCCCTCTCGATATACGATGGGTTGGCCCTTCCCCCATGGACGAGATGAATCAGAAGGCTTGGATTCCTGCCGATGACGGCGAAGGGACTGGTCAATTCCCACAGCTCAGGGTCTGATTCACTAAGACGCTCGTAGTAGTGGAGGTCCCCACCATACCCGATGTATGCATCCACACGGGCAGAGTCTCCGCCCCCCAGGCATTCCGTCTGGGGGGGTGGACCCCCCCGGAGCAAGGCGAACTCCTCCCACAACTGCTGCAAGTCGTCTCCGAAGAACGCCGTTTCCAGCCCTGAAGCTCCATGGCCGAGTACGGTTATCCGGTCTGGATCGCCCCCATAATCCGCAGCCTGCTCCCGGGCAAAGCGAATTCCGCAGGCCCACGACCCTTGGACCTCGCGGATGTCCCTGCCATTGTCCAGGACGTACTCGTAAAGCGTCGAAGACTCCGAACGCCTTTGCGGGACGAACACCACCACCCCCCGCCCGGCAAGCTCTTCGGCGAAAGACGTGTATATCGTGTTGTCCTTGGATTGGTACCATGCGTGCATGAGAACCACAACTGGCCAGGGCCCCGGCTCAGTGGGCGCGTATACATTGAGCTTCTGAACAGGCGCGTCCGGTTGCAGCAGCGTCACGTACTCGACGTCTTTGGTCACCTCCACTGTGTAAGCGGGTGTCGGTTGCACGAAGGTCGGTGTGGGCGGCACAGCGGTCGGTGTCGGTGCCGCAGAGGTCGGTGTGGGTGACACGAGCGTAGGTGTAGATACGGGTTGGACGGCCGTGGGCACTGACTGTGTATCCCCGCCGCCGCATCCCACGACAGTGACGGCGATCAGGAGTAGGATTGGCGTGATCCGCCAGGTGGTTTCTCTCACAAACCTGCGTCTTGTATCTAGCTTATTCATCACTATTCTCCCTCGTTGGTTGACTCGGAAACGGACTTCACTTCACGTAGCTTACCTAATCTGTCATATCACACCTCCCGGCCCACCTAAGGTTGGCCCCCACAGCCGCAGCTCCGCCGGATAATCAACTCGGTATCGAGTATGATCCGTCCCGGTTTCACAGGCTGGCCGCCGTGAAGTGTTCGAAGCATCGTCATTGCCTGCACACCCATCTCGTACGCCGGCGCCGATACCGTAGTCAATGCCGGGTCAACCAATGCGGCAAGCTCGATATCGTTGTAACCTACGACAGCCATGTCGTCCGGAATGGTGAGGCCGCCAGCCTTTATCGCTTGCATAGCACCGATGGCTAGCAGGTCTGCTGCGCCGAAGATCGCCGAGGGCGCGTCCGGCTTGTCCAAGAGCCCTTGCGCTGCCTGATAGCCGTGATCCATGCTGAAGGCTGGTACCTCGACGACGAGTTCAGAATCCATATCCAAGCCAGCAGAGGTCAAAGCACGCTGGTAGCCCAGGTAGCACTCCCGTAGGTTGGGCCACGCGATGGGACCGGTAATCAAGCCAATCCGGCTGTGGCCGTGCTCTATGAGATGGGTAGTGGCTCGGTACCCGGCCCCCTCAGAATCGAGAAGAATAACATGCTCGGGCACATCCGGGTCGTCAACGTAGACGACGGGAGACAACCGGCGGGGTTCCGCAGCTTCCCACCAGATTTCACCCGCCATCATCCGGTGGGTCGAAGCGAGGATCAGACCATCAACCTGTTTGGCGCTCAGCTGGTGTACGTATCTCTTAGCGAGCTCCGGACTATCGTGGAAGTCACAGAAGAAGAACAGCCAGCGAGCATCTCGGGCGGCCTCCTGGATCGCCTGGATGAAAGGGGTATAGAACGGATTGAGGCCAGGGAGCAGCACACCGATGCTGAACGACGGTAGGTCCGGCACCCGCTTCGTGACACGCCCGGGATCATACGCAAGCACTGCGGTTCCCAGGCCCCGGCGAGATTCAACAAGGCCATCGACTGCCAATTGCTGGTAGGCGACGCGGACCGTGTGCATATTGATGCCAAGGTGTTTGGCGAGTTCTCGGATCGGCGGTAGCTTGTCACCCTTCTGGAGTTCGCCGCTGGCGATCAGCCAGGCGATCTGCTGCTGCAATTGGGCAGAGAGCGGCAGGGATGCATCGGGATCGATGCGCACGAATCGCAGGAGTCTGATGGTCCCATCTGCCAGGCTTGGCGATTCACTCATGTAGCCATCCAGTAATGAGGACTACTCGACAAAGGTGTATGTTATAATTATATAGAACAATAGAGCATTTGTCAAGTCTGGGCTTGTCGAGGGCATGGAAAGGCGACATGCGAATACCCGCGGACTACTGAGAGGGGAAACCGGATGTGGTTTCTCGATGTCCACGGTTCAAGAGGCTAGCTGGGTGTTGCAGAGCCGGACGCAAGGGTCAACACTGCAGAAGAATACAGCACAAGCCTCTTCATTCGGCTTCACTAACTGGGAAGAAGCGATGCGGCCCGACGGTGATTGTGCAGAGCCTTTCTAGGTCTCGTTGAGGGCGCTACACCGAAAGCTTGCTACATAATCCTTCTATTCTCCCGCATCCCCCCTCTACATCTCCAAACCCTTGAACGGGTCTACCCATTCTTCCAACGCGATGCGCAACTGCTCGTGCTCGGCCGCCGCCTGCTCCAGAGGAGTGAGAATTGATCTGTGGTGCCCGGCGCCCCCAAGAGCCCCTGGAGTGCATCAGCGAAGCCGACACAAGTCCTGGTCCCACGCCTGGAAGACTCCGTGTGGAGAACTCTGGGATTCGCGAGTTGCCCATACCTGTTCAGATCTGGCCTCTAGACTCTTCCGCTGAGATGTTGTATACTTAGAAATTGGAGAGTTTCAGTCCAAAAAGGAGCAGTCGGTGATGGAGGCCATCACACCAGACGGAGAGCTAATAGCAGCGTTGGAGGAGGAACGAAAGAAGAGCCCTGAACTGGCCCAGGCAATTGATCTTCACCACGAGGTCATCTCCACTCGAGCCAAGATCGAGGCTGAGGCAGCCCATGTCAAGCCTGATGAACGGGAAGTAGCGACACAAGTAGACGAGCGTGTACCCCTCATGCAGCGATGGGAACTGGGGTGGGATCAAGAAAGCTTCAGCCGCCTCAGTGGCCAGATCTGCGATGTCGGCGCCCGCCACAGGGAGGACTTGGCGCCCCAGTTTAACGAGATCCGTTCCCTCCTGATTGAGGAGCCCGACCAAACCCAAAGTATCGTCACCAGTCATCTAAGGGAGGGCAAAGTCGATCTCCCAGAACATCCCGACGTGGACCAGCAGCTACTCTCCTTTGTCTTGGTCAATGCCCTGCACCCCTTCCTTCAAGCCCACGCAGCCGTCCTCAGGCCGATGATCAGAGACGAGAAATGGTATCAGAAGCGGTGCCCCGTCTGCGGCGGCGAGCCGGATTTTGGATATCTGGAGGAGAAAGTCGGAGGGCTTCGCCTGCTGTGCTCCCACTGTGACACCGTGTGGACATACAAACGAGGGGAGTGCACCTTTTGCGGGAACTCGGACAAGGACTCCTTTTTCTACTACCTCGGCGACGACGAAGCGTATCGCCTCTATGTGTGCGACAAATGCAAGCGCTACCTGAAGGTCTTGGATGGAAGGCAAACTGCCAGCAAACCTCTGTTGCCCCTGCAGCGCATCATCACCATCGGCATGGATGTCTCAGCCCGTCAACAGGGATATCGATAACACACAGGGAACCATGAACAGTAGCACCACAGACGAGGTAACCTATCTCCGGTATAGTGGAAGTGAGAGCGAGGAACGGGAAAGGCCCTTGGTCCGCGAGGCCCCCTGGACGATTCATGTCAATGGCGAGGAGCTGGTTACTCTGCTTTGCACGCCTCACAAAATGAACTTCATGGTCCTGGGGTTCCTTGCGGCTGAAGGCCTGATCGGCAGCCTGGATGATGTGGCGCTGCTCCAGGTGTGCGACGAGCAAGAAGGTGTCATTGAGGTGACCCTGAGAGAAGACGGCGACATCCCCCTGCCCGCCCACCCTGTCCTTCTTTCGGGGTGTGGTCGAGGTGTCACCTTCGACGATCTCTCGACCAGTCACGCCAAGCTGGACTCCTCCCTCACCGTCTCACCGAAGCAGCTATCTGCTCTCATGCGGGAGCTACGCCACCAAGCGAAAATCCATCGCATCGCCGGAGGCACCCATGCCTCAGCCCTGGCAGATGGCGAAAGTCTGTTCGTAGTGGCTGAGGATGTCGGACGACACAACACCCTGGACAAGATCAGGGGAGAGTGCATGTTCCGCGGCATCCCCACCAAGGATCGCCTCCTTTTGACCACCGGGCGCATATCATCCGAGATGGTGAACAAAGCCATCAAGATGGAGGTACCCATAGTTGCCTCCCTCACCTCCCCGACGGACCTCGCGATCAAGCTGGCTCAGGCCTGGGAGATGACCATTATCGGCTATGCCCGCGGCGGCAAGATGAACGTCTACACCAGGCCTGATCGCGTGATCGCTGACTCACCTTAGGTAGCTTCCTGATCGACACCTGAGAGGAACAGACCGCAGTCATCGTACATGGTCTCGTCTTTGGCGCCGATTGCTCAACCTGCGCTGCGAATGCCTACCGTGCGGTGCAACTGTCTCACCATTCCCCTTGCGGATCACCAAGACCTCAGTCTGCCGGCTTGGCGTGAGTCTGTCGAACTCCTCAGTGTGGCGGACAACTGAAGTCTCCACCTGGTGGGTCGAGCGGTGTGAGTAAGTCTTCCAGCTCACAGAGCTCGCCCTCCGTGGCCCCTTGTAAGCCCCTGGTGAGGACGACTAGAGAATAACCCCAACGCAAATCCAACCTTTTCGACCAATCTCAACCACAGTCGCAACCAGACCCATCGGTTTGGGGCCGCCTTTTCTGTTATCGTATCTTATGGAGTTGCAGGGCGTCCCTTTAGATGCATGTGCAATTCTTGCCTTGCATTATACGTTAACGGCGATATGGGCAGCGTGTGATAGACATAGTGTGGGAGCAGCAACGATGACCCTTCTCGGCCGGCACCAACGCCTGTCCCCGCTGTATGACTCGAAAACGGTGCCGACGAAGAAGATTGTGCCTTCCAGCGGAGTTTGTGCTGGACATCGTGGATGGCTTGGTGGCCCGCTCTCTCAAAGGTGGGCAAGGCTCCGGGCCGCTGATAGCCTCGCTCGTTGGCGGGCATGTGGTGACCGCCGGGCATCAATGAGGCTGTGATTCATGGGAAATCGCGTTGGCTCTTCCACTCCGGCGATGACTCCATAGTGTTGACTAAGATCTCGACGGGTTTCCTTTTGCTTGACAGTTGTCGAGAATCAATGTATAATAAGTATGATTTAAGAACCATTACTATTAAACAGCTGATAGTCATGAGGCCTGTCAAAGAACTCTGCGACATGTTGAGGGAGAGAGGCATGAAAATCACGCCTCAGCGGCGTTTGATTTTCGAAGTCTTGCAAGACGGCGCAGAGCATCCCACCGCTGAGGATATCTATCACAGCGTACGCGACGCCATGCCCGACATATCCCCCGCCACGGTCTACCACGCCCTGAATGACTTGGTTGCGATGGGAGAAGTGACGGAACTTGATCTTCGTGAGGGCAAGAGACGCTACGATCCCTGCACCGACGGACACTACCACTTAGTCTGTCTCAATTGCCGAGGCGTGGTGGACATCATGCGGGCATCCGAGAACCCTAAGCTATTACCGGAAGAAGCCTCCGGTTATCAAATCGTGCGTTGCGATGTGGTCTTCTACGGCTACTGCTCTGGGTGTCAGGGGTAGCCTTTGAATGTTGTCAGACCTCTTTTGTTCTACAGATGACGAGATCAAGAAAGGAGACTGAGATGGAGAAGTGGGAATGCTTGGCCTGTGGCTATATCTATGACCCGGCAGTGGGAGACCCCGACAACGGTATTCCGGCGGGCACTGCTTTCGAGGATCTGCCCGATGATTGGGTCTGCCCCGAGTGCGGTGCCGAGAAGGACATGTTCCAGAAGTTGGCAGACTAGCGATGAAGCCAATAGAGATCAAGAAGGGTATCTACTGGATTGGGGTACTGCATCCCGACCTGCGGCTCTTTGATGTCTTGTTCCCCACCGAGCACGGAACCACCTACAACTCGTACCTGGTCAAGGGCGAGAAAACGGCTGTGATTGACACAGCGAAGGGGCGCTTCTACGAGCAGTTCCTGTCCAATGTCAAGTCCCTTGTTGACCCGAAGGACATTGACTACATCGTGTGCAATCACATGGAGCCTGACCACTCGGGTTCCCTGGCTGCGTTCCTGAAAGAGGCCAAGAACGCTCAAGTCGTGGTCTCCAGGACGGGCGAGCACTATGTGAGCAACATCCTCAATGCAGACGTAAGCCCCCTCAAGATGGGCGACGGTGATCTCCTAGACCTAGGTGGCAAGACCTTGCGCTTCATCTTTGCACCGTTCCTCCACTGGCCGGATACCATGTTCACCTATGCCGTGGAGGATCAGGTGTTGTTCCCCTGCGACGTCTTCGGCAGTCACTTCTGCGATGAGCAGATGTTCAATGACTTGGTGGGCGATTTCAGCCACGACTTTGAGTTCTACTACCGTGGCATCATGGGACCCTTCAAGGACAAGATGTTGCAGGCGTTGGACAAGATCAAGGACCTGGAGATAGAGATCATCGGACCCTCCCACGGTCCCATCCTCCGCAGTGACCCGTGGAAGTACGTGAACCAGTACATCGAATGGAGCACGCCTTCCCCTACCGAGGCCAAGAAGGCGCTGATCTTCTATGCCAGCGCTCACGGCAACACAGAGATGATGGCCGAAGAGATGGCCAAGGGCGCGAGCATCGACGGGGTAGAGGTCGAGGTCTTTGACTTGACTGAGACTGACCCGGGCGAGGTCTTGGATCGCATCGAGGTGGCACACGCGCTGATAGTCGGTTCCCCGACGATCAACGGTGACGCGGTGAAGCCCGTGTGGGACCTCCTGTCCAGCCTGGCCACCATTAGGATGAAGGGCAAGGTGGGTGCGGCCTTTGGCTCGTATGGCTGGAGTGGCGAAGCGGTGGGCATGATAGAGGACAGACTGCAGAGTCTGAAGTTCAAGGTTCCGGAACCTGGTCTCAGGTTTGCACTGGTGCCCACGGCCGAGGAACTGGAGAGCTGCCGAGAATTCGGTGCTAAGATAGCAGAAGGCCTATAGCCGGTGAAGTTCGTCATCGCCGGCAACGGGATAGCCGCCATAACCGCCGCCCGAAGTATATCTGCTGGGGCTCCCGGCGCGCAAATAGAGATCTACACTGATGAACCACACCCATACTATTTGCGCCCGAGGCTCATAAAGTTCCTGGCTGGGCGTCTGAGGCTGGAAGACCTGTACGTCTATCCACCCGAGTGGTATGCCAAGCGAGGTATCGCAGTTCATCTGGCGACCAAGGTAGTAGGACTTGATACCTCCGGCCAACGAATCGTGATGGAAGACGGAGGAGTGGCGTCCTACGACCGTCTGTTGCTGGCTGTGGGGAGCAGTCCTTTCCAGCCGCCCGTGCTAGGGATGGAGCAAGATGGTGTTTTCACGCTCCGCACCATCGATGATGCCCTGGCCATCAAGGACCGGGCTGAGCGGTGCATCTCAGCAGGTTCGAGGGAAGCGGTGGTGATCGGCGGTGGACTTCTGGGGCTTGAGTGCGCCAGTGCGTTAACCGCGCAGGGACTGGAGGTGACCGTGCTACAGCGCGGTCCATGGCTGCTGCACAAGCAGATCGACCAGCAAGGATCCATGGTCCTCCAAGGGCAGATGGAGGGCCTGGGCATTGGTTTCATGGCCAACGTGGTTTCGGAAAGGATCTTGGCCAATGACTCCGTGTCGGGCGTGTCGCTGAGGAGCGGTCTCACAGTGCCCGCTCACCTGGTGCTTTGCACGGCGGGTGTGAGGCCCAACACAGACCTGGCCGAGGACGCGGGCCTCAAGGTTGACAGAGGCGTAATAGTGGATAGCCAGTTACGAACCAGTGCGGAGCATGTGTATGCTGCCGGCGATGTGGCGGAGTTTGAAGGACAAACACCCTGTATCATCCCCGCTGCCGTGGAGCAAGGCAGGGTGGCAGGCGCCAACATGGTCGAGCCAGGATCCGCAACCTATCGTGGCACTGTGCCTTCTACCACCTTGAAGGTGGTGGGTCTCGACCTGACATCAATCGGTCTGATCGCTCCGCAGGAGGAAGGATACGAAGAACTAAGGCAGGTGGACGGCGCCAAGGGTGTGTATCGAAAGGTGGTGCTGAGGAATGGGCGCATCGTGGGTGCAATCCTCCTGGGGGACCGACAGATGGTGCCTGCGGTCACAAAGCTGATCAAACAGGGGACGGATGTTTCCAGGTACAAGGAAAGCCTCCTGGATGACGACTTTGATCTTGAAACGATAACCAAGCAATCAGGAGGTACGAAGAAGAAATGAGGAGAATGACCGAAGCCAATCTGCAGGCAGCATTTGCCGGCGAGAGCCAGGCTCACATGCGGTACTTGATCTTTGCCGAGAAAGCGGAGACGGACGGGAATGCTAACGTGGCTCGGCTGTTCAGGGCCATTGCCTTCGCCGAGCAGGTGCATGCCACCAATCACTTCCGGAACTTGAATGGCGTAGGCACTACGGCTGACAATCTGCAGGCCGCCATCGATGGCGAGACCTATGAGGTAGAGGAGATGTATCCCGCCTTTCGAGCCGTCGCCGAATTGCAGGGGGAGAAAGGGGCCGTGCGCTCCACCACTTGGGCCCTGGAAGCGGAGAAAGTACACGCCGGCCTGTACAGTCAGTCCAAGACGGCGGTGCAGGGCGGCCAGGATGTGGATGTCGGCGATATCTACATCTGCGAGGTCTGTGGCTGGACAGGAACCGGCGAGAAGCCGGACAAATGCCCTCTCTGCGGGGCGAAGGCAGACAAGATCAGAACCTTCTAGTCGGTTCGAGTGTCGCAGTCGCTCCTTGACCTTCTCTCTGCATCGGTGAGGTGTGCCGCCAAAGCCATCTAGGAGCATTGGGACTGGCTCTGCGATTCTACTGAGTACTCCGAATTGGCACAACTAGCAGGAAAGCCATGAGTCTGAAGGGAAAGCGGATAGCGGTCTTGGCTGAGGACTACTATCAAGAGCTGGAACTGTGGTACCCTGTCCTGCGCTTGCGTGAGGCTGGCGCGGAGGTCATCGTCGTGGGCACTGGCAGCGCCGACACCTATACCAGCAAGCACGGGTATCCAGTGACGGTAGACATGCCTGTAGACCAGGTGCAGGCTTCCGACTTCGACGCACTTGTCGTCCCCGGGGGCTATGCGCCCGATCGCTTGCGTCGCTATCCCGCCGTCAACAATCTAGCGCGTGAGATATTCCTACAGGGCAAAGTCGTAGCCTCTATCTGTCACGGAGCATGGGTGCTCGTCTCCGCCGACATCTTGCGAGGGCGGACGGCCACATGCTTCAGCGGGATCAAAGATGACGTGATAAACGCCGGCGCCACCTACATAGATCAAGAAGTTGTGCAGGATGGCAATCTGATCACCTCACGGGAGCCCGATGATCTTCCCGCGTTCTGCCGGACAATCATCGCGGCTCTGAAGACCTGATCGACGAGAGCAGAGATGTCAACAGCACCTGATTCTGTGAAACAGAAGCTCTTGGAGATACTGGAAGAGGCCATAGAGCAAGAACGACTCTCACAACAGAGGTACGCCTTAGGCGCCAGCCTGGCCACTGATCCAGCTGTGGAGGAGATGCTCCTTCGACGGTGGAGGACCAGGGTTCATTGCACTCTGACCGGTTCAGCGCTCCCAGTGTAGACTACGAAATCAGGAGGGTGATCATGGCTTTGAAGTGCAACTTTGCGGTGAGGAGATCGAAGGTCAGCCGATCCGCGGAGGTATCAGGGCCTACTGCTGCGACGCCTGCGCCTTCGAGGCAGGACGCAGCGCGGGTTGTGACGACCGAACCGATTCTACTGTAGCCAAGCCCATCGCTGAGCCCCTAGAGAAGAGAGAGGAGTGAAACATGGCAGAAGAGTTCTCACTAACGGAGATGAACCGCGCAGATCCAGCCAACATGACCGACATGATGCGGAAGCACACACCCGTGCTCGATGTCCCTGACGAGGTTAAAGCCGGCGTACCTTTTGCCATTGCTCTCAAGGTGGGCGGCATTGAGGGTGTAGAGCACCCCAACCTTCTTGGTCACTGGATCAACTGGGTGGATCTGTACGCCGGAGACCGCCTGCTTGGTCGTACTGAGTTCGCGCCGGTGGTCTCCCACCCTGAAACCACCTTGCACATCGCCTTGGACGAATCCGCAACTCTGCGGGCAGTGGCATACTGCAACCTGCACGGAGTTTGGGAAGCCACTAAGGCCGTGGCTGCCAGATAGGTCCTCGGGGATACGAGCGCTTTCGTGAGCGATTCCTGAGCCTGATCTACCATTCCTTGTGCAGAGGCGGTAGAGCTCGGTCCTGATGCGACCTGCAGCAGACGCCCTTGGCAGGACGATCAGCCGAAGGGAGTCGTCTCAAGAGGGCTCGCCGCTGCGCTGCAAGGGAGACGACGGAAGTATGACTGTCTCTCACCTTTATTGCAGCTGTGAACAATCTTCGTAGACTTGCGGTTAGGAGTTGACACAAAGGGAGGCAAAAATGAGCGCACAAGACTCTCAGGAAGTCATCGCGATGCTTAGTGATGACATCAAGGGCGAACACGCGGCCATCGTACAGTATCTGCGGCACGCCTACGCAATGGGTGAGGGCGAGATGGCCTGCGAGATTGAGGCCATCGCCAGAGATGAGATGCGTCACCTGGACTGGCTCGCGGAGACAGTGGTGGAACTGGGTGGTGATCCCACGCTCGACCGAGGTGAGATGACCGTAGGAGGCGCCACCATCGCTGAGTGGATGCAGCGAGACGTCGGCCTGGAACAGGATGCGATAGGACTCTACGAAGAGCACATCAAAGCTATTGAGGATCCCAAGATCAAGCGACTCTTGCGGCGGATAGTCTCGGACGAACTGGCCCATCGTCACGACTTCCAGCACTTCGTCGAGAAGTCCAAGAAGGAAGCCATGGAACCCATCGCGCCTCTGCAGGCTCCCGGTGGCAAGCCCCCGGAGCTGTCAGACATGCTCAACTGGGGAATCCGCCACGAGTATACCGTCATTCTGCAATACCTCTACCACTCCTTCCTCACCCCCGACGAAGAGGTCAGCGAGCAGTTGGAGGACCAGGCTATTAACGAGATGCAGCACCTGGGCTGGCTCGCGGAGGAGTTGACGGACACTGGCGGCGTCCCAGTCATCGAGGACACAGGGATTGATCGGTCCACGGATACGGCAGACATGCTGCGCGCCGACATCGAGGTGGAGCGCATGGTCACCAAGGAATACACCCGCCAGATAGAGCAGGTTGATGATCCGGATCTCAAGAGACTGATCGCGCGTATTCGGGACAACGAGATCTACCACGACGAGGTATTCACCGATCTTCTCGATGAAGTAAGCGAGTAGAGGAGGGCCATGCGTCTAAGAGTGCTAGGCCTGGCAGGTAGCCCGCGTCGCCGAGGCAACACCGAGTTACTTCTGGATCAGGTTCTGGCCGGCGCGGCCAACCGGGGAGCGCAGACAGAAAAGCTCATCCTCGCTGACATGCGTATAGGCCCCTGCCGGGAATGCGACAGTTGCTCCGAGACAGGCAGGTGCGTCCAGCAGGACGACTACCAGCTGCTCTATCCAAGGCTGATCAAAGCTGAGCGCATCGTGCTTGCTGCTCCCATTTTCTTTACCGGGCTTCCCGCCCAGGCCAAGGCGTTCATCGATCGTTGCCAATGCTTTTGGGCACGCAAGCATGTTCTGAAGGACCCCTTGCCGTCCACGGACACAGGTGTCCAGCGCCAGGGATTTCTGGTCTCCACGGCCGGCGGAGCCGATGTCAGCTTCCAGTGCGCCATCAGGGCCGTGAAGGCCTTTCTGGAAACCCTTGATGCCCAGTACGGAGGCGAGTTGTCATTCCCCGGGGTGGATGAGAAGGGGGCCATCCTGAACCATCCCACAGCGCTGGAGGACGCCTTCGCCCTGGGCAAGAGTCTTGCCCGCCCGGGAGAGGGGTAATGTGACGCCAGCTACACGTTATCGACGAGTCCCATATCGGTTCAGCGAGGCGCGTAACCATAGAAGAGACACAGCATCAGGAAGCTGAAGAGGGATTTGCAGAGCTGGTCAAGTTCACTATCCCAGGATTTGCTGGAGGGCTACTCTTAGGCGTCCTGTTGGATTCGTACGGTTTTCAGCGCAATCCTGTCGGACAGTGGATGGTCCGCACTCTCTCAGGCGAAGGCGAGAGCATCTTTGAAGGAATCTATGCTCTTCGGCAGCGATTTCGTCGCGCGACGGGCTCGATGGCTGAAGCCTATGGATGGGGGAAACTCCTTGGGATGTGCGCACCCTGGGTCATTGACTGGGGAAGTCGTGCGCTAGGCGTGAATGTTTACGGAGTGGAGGGATTCTACATCCCCTATTTCTACTCTCTGAGCGACCAGATTGGAGCAAATGTATCAGGACTCGTGTTCCTACGGAGAAAGGAAGGTTCATGGTTGATGGCGATTCGGCAATACGGTCGTCATCCCGTCATGCTGACCAGTCTAGTGATTATTCTCATTGTTCCTTTGGGATTACTGTGGGCTCGTGTCCTCGGATTCAGTCCCAAGACGCAGACCTATACAGCTCTTGAAGCGATTGTCGCCAACCTGTGCTGGGTTCCGCCTGTTGTGGGCTGGTTTGGAGAACGACGTCGAAAGCGATGAGGTGAAGATATGACAGTTCGTGGCTCACAGCTCGGCAATGACGTAGACGAGGGACGCGTGCCGCCAGGGCAGCGCGTGACCGAGAAGTTCCCAGCTCTGCACTACGGCAGCATACCGAAGTTCGATCCTGACACTTGGGACCTTAGGGTGTTTGGCTTGGTGGAGCAGCCGGTCACCCTATCCTACACCGAACTGTTAGCTTTGCCGACAACCAGAATCGTGGCCGATATCCACTGTGTTACTGGGTGGAGCAAGCTCGATACGGTCTGGGAGGGTGTGCTATTCGAGGAACTGATGAACTTGGTCCAGCTCAAGCGCGAGGCCAAGTTCGTGCTGGTACGCTGCGAACAAGATTTCACTGCCAATGTGCCTTTGGAAGTCTTGATGGACGAAGATGTCCTCCTGGCCTACACGTACGACGACGCACCTCTCACCCCTGAGCACGGCCATCCTTTGCGGCTGGTCGTGCCCAAGAGATACTTGTGGAAGAGCGCAAAGTGGGTGCGAGGCCTGGAATTGATGGCCCAGGATCGATTGGGCTTTTGGGAGGTGCGCGGCTATCACAACAACGCCGACCCGTGGAAGGAGGAACGTTACGCTCAATGACGGCAGGAAGCCAACAGATGGGCAGGAAAACGCGTGGCAACCTCTACGAGGCCTTCGTCGGTGAAGCCAAGGCTCACATCAGGCTCCTGGCCTTCGCCAGGAAGTCAGAAGAAGAAGGCCACGGGCAGATCGCCAGACTCTTCCAAGGCATTGCTGCGGCCGAGGAAGTCCACGCCGCGAGCCATCTACGAGTCCTTGGAGAGGCGATTGTCAGTAGCACCGAGGCGAACCTGTCCTTCTCCTTCGACAGAGAGACAGCCATCAGCGAGGTGAGGTGTCCTCGGTTCATCATGGAGCCGGGGAGGAAGGAGGGCAGCGGCCGGCCCTGTCCTTCAGGTACGTCCAGGACGTGGAGGAAGGGCACGCCAGACTGTACAAGAGGGCCAATGCAACACCTGCTTCGGGATGAAGTGACCGACTACTACGTATGTGGGGTGTGCGGCTGCACCTCCGACGCCGTTCTGCCCAAGGCATGTCCCATCTGCGGGGCGAGGGCGGCAGCGTTCAGGAAGATAGACTATCCAATCTTTGTGGCACGATGGAGGCTTGAGCAGTATTGGAGAGGGGCGAAATGAGCGAGAAAGCGCAGTTGAAAGTGGGTGACAAAGCTCCGGATTTCACGTTACCCGCCGTCGGGGATCAAGAGATCACCCTGAGCAGCTACCGCGGCACGCGGAATGTCCTGCTGGCGTTTCATCCCCTGGCCTGGACCCCAGTGTGAGAGACGGAGATGGCCGCGTTCGAGGCGGAGAGCGCCAAGTTCGCGAGCCTTGATACCCAGGTCCTGGGTATAAGCGTGGACAGCGTGCCCACCAAGACCGCGTGGGCCGAGTCTCTCGGGCTCAAAGCTACCTTGTTGTTGAGTGATTTCTGGCCCCATGGGGAGGTTGCAGAGCGCTACGGGGTCCTGAGGGAGGCGGACGGCTTTGCCGAACGTGCCGTCTTCCTGGTCGACAAGGAAGGTGTCATAAGATATGTCAAAGTGCACCCACTTGGTGAGGCGCCAGATCTGGCAGAACTCTTCCAGCTGCTAGAAAGCCTGTAGCCAAACTGCAAGGTGAAACATGTCATCCTTGCGTCACGGTGAGACTGGAGGGAGCCGCTATGCGTAACAAAGAGATGACTTTCAAGATAGGCGGGGAAGCCGGACAAGGCGTTGAATCGAGCGGGGCCGGATTCGCCAAAGCTCTGGCCCGCGCAGGCTGGCACGTGTTCGGCATGCAAGACTACTATTCCCGCATTCGCGGGGGGCACAACTTCTATCAGATCCGCGTCAGCGACAAGCCTATCTACTCCCACACCGAGCCTGTAGACCTCCTGCTGGCCCTGACTCAGGAGGCCGTGAACCGCCACTGTCAGGAGGTGGTGACGGGCGGAGGCGTCATCTGCGAGGAATGCCTCGAAGTGGACTGCGAAGCCTTGGATAAGCGAGACGTCAACTACTTCCCAGCGCCCTTGACCGACATCGCCCAAGAGCAAGGTGGCGCAGAGGTGATGCGCAATACCGCGGCGCTAGGGGTAGCGGCTGGTTTGATTGGCTTTCCTTTCGAGGTCATGGCGAGCGTCATCGAGGACAACTTTGCCAAGAAGGGCGCTAAGGCCGTGGAAGGAAACCTCCGAGTGGCTGAGGCGGCGTACCGCTTCGCCGGGGACAACTATGCAGACAGGTTCGACTATGAACTCGGGCGCATAGAGGATGCCCCGCCCCGGATGCTCGTGAACGGTAACGAGGCCCTTGCCCTGGGAGCTCTGCTCGGCGGCTGCAAATTCGTCGCTGGCTATCCCATGACTCCGGCCACGTCCATCCTCCAGTGGATGGCTGGACACGGGGAACGATACGGTGTAGTGGTCAAGCATACCGAAGACGAGATAGCCGCCATTCTGATGTTGATCGGGGCCGCCCACATGGGCGCTCGCGCCATGGCTCCCACATCAGGTGGAGGTTTTTCCTTGATGACGGAGGGTTTGGGCCTGGCGGGGATCACCGAGACGCCCATCGTCATCGTCGAAGCACAACGTCCCGGTCCTGCCACTGGCTTGGCCACACGCACTGAACAAGGCGACCTGCTATTCGTAATGCACGCCTCGCAAGGCGAGTTCCCGCGCATCATCCTCTCGCCCGGCACCGTTGAAGAATGCTTCGAGGCTGGCTGGCGCGCTTTCAACCTGGCTGAAATGTACCAGTGCCCAGCCATCATCCTCAGCGACAACTTCCTGGCCAACTCAGTGCGCAGCATAGAGATGGACGCCTTGGATTTCGCGGGCGTGGAGATCGACCGCGGCGAACTGCTCACAGATGACGACCTAGACCAGCTGGAAAGCGAATACCTGCGGTTCGCGTACACCGAATCCGGTGTCTCACCGAGAGCATTGCCTGGTCATCCCAAGGCGGTCTATCAGGCGACCGGGAACGAGCATACGCCCGATGGTCACCTGACGGAGGAGCCAGAAGCTCGCCGGATGCAGGTAGAGAAACGGCTGCGCAAGCTCGATACCGCCCTTCACGAGATGGACGGCCCCGTTCAGTACGGCCCCCCGGAAGCGGACCTTACGTTGGTAGGTTGGGGCTCGACTTATGGGCCACTTAGGGAGACTGTAGACCGCCTGAATGCCGAGGGGACGACGGCGAATATGTTGCACATACGAGATGTGTGGCCCTTCCCGACGGAGAAGGTGAAAGCGGCACTGTCGGATGCTGGGCGCACGGTCATGGTTGAGGGCAATGCCACGGGGCAGATGGCTTTCCTTCTGGAGTCACATGCCGGGGTGAAGATCGACCATCACATCCGCAAGTACGATGGGCGCCCCTTCTCACCGGAATACATCCTGGCCGAATTGAAGGAGGTGGAGAATGGTTGAAGTCAGGGATTATCAAAGCCCTGTACGTCCTACCTGGTGTAAGGGCTGTGGCGACTACGGCATCTGGAACAGCTTGAAGCTTGCTCTAGCGGAACTGGATCTGGCACCGCATGAGGTCTTGATGGTGAGCGGGATCGGGTGCGGGAGCAAGACGCCGGACTATACCCACGTCAACGGCCTTCACACCCTCCATGGTCGTTCTCTTCCGCCGGCCACGGGGGCAAGATTGGCGAACCATGAGATGACGGTGATCTGCGTGCATGGTGACGGCGACGGCTACGGCATGGGCTTGGGACATATGATGCATGCCGCCCGCCGGAATATGGACATCGTAGATGTTGTGCAAAACAATCGCGTCTATGGCCTTACCAAAGGTCAGTACTCGCCAACCAGTCCAGCCGGTTTCGTCAGCAAGACGTCGCCTGGGGGTGCGATTGACAGGCCGGTTAACCCTTGGTCGTTGGCACTGGCCGCCGGTGCTACCTTCATCGCCCGCGGATTCTCTGTTGACCTCAGGCACCTGATCGAGATCCTGAAAAAGGCCATCCAGCACCGTGGCTATGCCCTGGTGGACGTATTGCAGCCCTGCGTTAGCTTCAATCGAGCCTATGCTTACAACTACTATCAGCCTAGAGTCTACAAAGTGGAGGAGGAACCAGGTTACGACCCGGCGGATCGCGCCGCTGCCTGGGAAAGGGCTCACGAATGGGGTGATCGTATCCCCATTGGAATCCTATATCAGGCTGAGGGAGTGCCCACCTACGAAGATCAGGTTGCCGTCCTGCGGGCCGGGCCTCTCGTCAAGCAAGGGTTCCGGGAATGGACGGAAGAAGACTATGCGGTCTTGAGGTCAGGGTTTATGTAGGATCCCACAGCAACGCATTGTGGTGATTTGACGTAGTACGCTGTTTATGTTGAAAAGGGGAAGTGAGGTGCGATACGGAAAAGAGACCAAACTGGGAACCTCGGACGTCCTGGACAAGTCAGAAGAGTATTTTGGCGAAGGAGGACTTGGGCTGGAGTTAGTCTCTCGCGATGATTGCTGCATTTCTCTCGTGGGTGGCGGTGGGCACGTCACCGTGACCGTGAGCGAGGGAGAGAAGACTTCGGTGGATCTGGAGACCCGCGAGTGGGACTATCACGTTAAGAAGTTCATGGCTGACGAGCTCAAGTAGTTCCCGCGAGGGGCGCTTGAAAGACCCAGCCTGGATTCGGGCGTGTGCGGCTGCATTTCAGTGGAGTCCCACCCGAGGGGCGATCTCAGAAAAGCAGTTCCTATCCTGCCGCATGGGCAGAGGCAGCCTTCGAAAGACGAGATAAGGAGGGACGATGGAGGAAAAAGTATTAGAGGTCATAAAGAAGCGCAGAACGGTTCGCAAATTCACCGACGAATCGGTGACCGACGAACAGGTGGAAACTATCCTGGAGATGGCGATGTATGCGCCCACCTACATGAATCGCCAGCCGTGGCATTTTGTGGTGATAAGAAACAAGGGACTCCAGGAGCAATTGGGAGAAACCTTGGGCATCCGCCCCTATATCCAGGAGGCGTCGGTGGTGATCGCCGTGTATGGCGATCCGGAGATCTCAAACACCTGGGATTTGGATGGTTCTGCGGCCATAGAGAATATGCTTATCACCGCCACGGCCCTCGGCCTGGGGAGTGCATGGGCCGGTAGTCCCGGGAACCTTGCGTGGGGCGATGCCGAGGGAGTGATGCGGGACACCCTCAAGGTGCCAAGTGGCTTTCGTGCCCTTTCTCTGGTGTGCTTGGGCCACACAGCCAAGATGGTAGTTCCCCATACCAAAGATGAGAGGTACGACAGGACCAGAGTCCACTACGGGGACTGGAGCAATCTGAAGCTATGAGCGACGTGGTCGTGTATACGACCCCCACCTGCGGCTACTGCCATCAGGTGAAACAGTACCTGTCGCAACGGGGTGTGACCTTCACCGAGCGTGATGTGGCTGCCAATCCGCAGGCCGCCGCCGAGATGGTGCGCCTGTCAGGTCAGCGCGGGGTGCCCGTCATCGTGATGGATAGCCAGGTGGTCGTCGGCTTCGATCGACCTCGACTGGATCAAATAATTGCTTCCCGCGAAGTCGGACGTCCGCGCTTGGGCCTATCAGTAGCAGATGCGAAGAACATAGCCCAAGAGCAAGGCACCGGGCCGGCAGAGGGAGCGTACATCGGCAGGGTGAAGCCGTTGTCGCCGGGAGACAAGGCGGGCCTAGTGAAGGATGACGTGATCATCGAGCTGGCCGGACGTCGCATTCGCGATGCCGACGACTTGGAGGCCGCGCTATCCATTCTAAGTCGCGGCCAGCCAGTCTCCCTCGTTTTCATGCGCGATGGTCAGAAGATATCCGTTGAAGTGACTCCATAGCGCGGCGCTACACCACGCAGGAGGCAAAGGATGGGTGACGAGGGATTGGACAGTGCGCTGATGGCGCTTAGTATCGCCATCCAAACGGAAATGGACGGTCGTGAGTTCTACAAGCGAGCGGCTGAAAGGACAAACGATCCAGGCGGCAAGATTCTGTTCATCTCGCTGGCGGACGACGAGCTGGAGCATCTACGCCTACTGCGGGCACAGAAGGAGGCCCTAGCTAAAGAGGGGCGCTGGCTGCGCCAGCCAGAGACGGAGGCGGACGCACATCGTGCCCAAGTGGAGGGAGCTCCTATCTTCTCTCGCGAGGCTCTGCGGGAGGACATCAGCGTCTACACCTCTGAGTTGTCCGCTCTGCGCATGGCCTTTCTGATGGAGAAGGATGCGGTGGCCTTCTACAGCAAGGCGGCCTCAGAGACGCATGACCCCGACGGCAAAGCGATGTACGAGTACCTGGTCGGCATGGAGAAGGAACATCAACGAATCCTGGAAGAGGAGTACAACGCGCTCGCGAAGGAGTTCTGGAGCGCCATGGGCTTCGAACCCTTCTGAGGCGACGATCTCGAAATACTGATGGAGGCACCGATGACTATGGATACTAGCGATTCCCTCGCCATCTTGAGAGAAGCGGTCCGCAATGAGTTGGACGGGAAGGCGATGTACTTGCAGGCTGCGGACAGAACGAAGGACAGACTGGGCCAAGCCATGTTTCGTTCCTTCGCCAATGAGGAGGAAGAGCATCTACACATCCTGCAGGTGCAGTATGCCGAGGTGAACGAGTCCGGGGATTGGGTTGATCTGGACGCGGCCAGGAACGAGCCGAGAGACCCAACACTTGTCCTCTTCCCTCAAGAGGAGGGGGAGGTAAAGGAGATCATTCCGGAGGGCGCCAGTGACCTGGAAGCACTGCAGATAGCGATCGACTTCGAGAAGCGCGCCGTGCGGATGTACGAGCAGGCCGCCTCCGACGCCGACAATCCCACGGCTGAGGCCTTCTATCGGCAGTTGGCAGAGTGGGAGGGTACCCACTACGAGATCCTCGACAACAGCTACGACTATCTCGCCAACAAGGGAGAGTGGTACTTCCAGGAACTGGAGATGCCCATGTACGAAGGCTGAGTCCCTTTGGCGCCACGGTGCCGTCGAGGGAGGACCACCCAATGATGGTGTACGGTCCGCAAGATGGCTACGCGGCGCCTGCCCAGTAGCCATGCTTGTTGGCGCTTGGATCTCGTGGCCCGGACCGAAGAGCGGAGAAGGAGAATTGACGTGCAGAGCGACACCATAACCCTGGCTCTCAAAGAGTACATGCCCCCGGACTGCACCTGTTGCTTCCGTGGTCCAGGGTGCAAGGTAGCCGTCGAGAAGGATCCCGAGGCGTACATCGCGAAGGAAGCGAGCGAAAACTGAGGCCCCGGTGGCGCATTGGCTGTGCGCAACTCGAGAGGGATGTGTGACGAGTAAGAAGATGCGCGACTCCCGCTCGGCCTGCCGAGGGCAAGACCCTTGCACCGGCCATAGCCTATGGGGCAAATGAATGAAACAAAAGGGAGGAATGATGGTGAAAAGCGACAAGATAAGGTACATTTGGGCTGCCTTGAGGATAGGGATGGGATGGCTTTTCCTATGGGCTTTCCTGGATAAGCTGTTCGGACTCGGGTTCGCTACCAAGCCCGAAGCCGGGTGGCTGGCAGGAGGCTCTCCGACTGCAGGCTTCCTGGCGAATGCCACAAGTGGCCCACTCGCTGGCCTTTATCAAAGCATGGCCGGAAACCCTGTCCTGGACTGGTTGTTCATGCTGGGCCTCGTAGGTCTGGGTGTGGCCCTAGTATTAGGGATAGGGGTACAGATCGCTGGCTACGCTGGTGCTCTGTTCGTCCTTCTGCTGTGGTCGTCACGCTTGCCTCCAGCGAACAATCCAATAATGGATGAGCACATCATCTATGCGTTCGTCCTGGTTGGCCTGGCCATGGTAAGAGCAGGTCAATGGGTTGGTCTAGGTAGGTGGTGGTACAAGCTGGTGGCAAAGAATCTTCCGTGGCTGCAGTAGCTGAGCCAATCACCCGATGATCTGACGTGGAGGGACGAGAGACCTCTTCCCAGTACACAACCCACCGCTATCGCTTTGCTCCGAGATCAGTGGATGGAGGTTAGACATGAAGCGAGAAATAGTAACCCTGGCTCTCAAAGAGTACATGCCCCCGGACTGCACCTGCGCCATCGAGGACAAGGTGAGGGACAGGGAAGGCGTCCTTGATGCAGCAGTGAACCCGGTGGACGACGTGGTGCAGGTCACCTATGACGGTGAAAAGATAGAGCTTAGCCAAATCAAAGAAATCCTGGAACGGTGCGGCTACCAGTGCGAAGGCGAGATGGACATGCCCAGCCACGCGCATATGAAGCACGAACATGAGAAGGCGGAGGCGCACGATCACCACGCGCTGATGGAGAGAGACTTCCGGCGACGGTTTTGGGTCGTCTTGGTCCTCACCGTCCCGGTCCTGCTCCTCTCGCCGACCATCCAGAACTGGTTCGGCTTCACGCTCACCTTTCCCGGTGCCCGCTATCTGCTCTTTGTGCTGGCCACGATCATCACCTTCTACGGCACTTGGCCCTTTTACAGGAACGCTGCCAAGGCGGTGCGTACCGGCTTGTTCGACATGAACGTGCTGGTCAGCCTGGCGGTATCCGCGGGCTACCTCTTCAGCGTCGGCGCCACTTTCGTATTCACCGCCGTGGACTTCTACTGGGAGATCAGCACGCTCGTAGCGGTGCTCCTGCTTGGCCACTGGCTGGAGATGCGGGCGGTGCGCGGTACAGCTGGCGCACTGCGGGAATTGGTCAAACTCATCCCGCCCACCGCCAACCGGATCGTTGGCGACGAAGTGGAGGAAGTGCCGACGGCTGAGGTTGAGGTAGGCGACTTGTTGCTGGTCCGGCCTGGGGAGAAAGTTGCCATTGACGGCGAGGTGCTGGAGGGACAAAGCGGCGTCAACGAGGCCATGATCACCGGCGAGAGCAAGCCCGTGGCCAAGGGGGAAGGCGACCAGGTCATCGGGGGGAGCCTCAACGGGGAGGGGGCCCTGCGGATTCGGGTCACCCGCACCGGAGAGGAGACCGCTCTGGCACAGATCATCTCTCTGGTGAAGGAGGCGCAAGGGTCCAAGCCTCCCGTCCAGCGGCTGGCTGACCGAGGCGCCCATTGGCTCACCATCGTCGCTGTGGCTGTGGCCACCAGCACTTTCATCTTCTGGCTCCTCATCGGCGGACAGACGACAGTCTTTGCACTGACACTGGCGGTGACGGTGCTGGTTATCGCCTGCCCGCATGCTTTGGGACTTGCTATACCAGTTGTAACTACCATTTCCACAACCTTGGGCGCGCGCAACGGGATGCTCATCCGCAACGCCGAGGCCACAGAGACGGCGCGGCGCCTGGACGTAGTGGTCTTCGACAAGACAGGCACTCTCACCAGGGGAGAGTTCGGCGTCACGGACATCGTGACGTTGGCCGACTGGGATGAAGACACACTTCTTCGCCGGGTGGCGGCGGTGGAGCTCAATTCCGAGCACGTCATCGCCAAGGGCATAGTCCGCTCTGCGGCGGGGGCAGAACACGCTAAGCCGTTGCCCCAGGCCACCGATTTCCAAGCCATCCCCGGGAAGGGCGCGCGAGCAGTTGTGGAAGGCATGAAGCTGGCCGTGGGCAACCGGGCATTGCTGGCCGATCTGAGCCTATCGCTGCCCGACAACCCTCGCCTGGCGGAACTGGAAGCGCAGGGAAAGACGGTGATCTACGCTGCTGCCGACGGGCGACTGGTGGGAGCCATCGCCCTGGCCGATCTCATTCGAGAGGAATCTCGGGAGGCGGTGCAGGCGCTTAAGGAGATGGGCCTCCAGGTGGCAATGCTCACCGGCGACAGCCGGGCTGTCGCCGACTGGGTGGCCGGTGAACTGGACTTGGACATCGTCTTCGCCGAGGTAAGGCCGGAGCAGAAGGCCGACAAGATGAAGGAGTTGCAAGGGCAAGGCAAGGTTGTGGCGATGGTGGGCGACGGCATCAACGACGCCCCCGCGCTGATCCAGGCGGACGTGGGAATCGCCATCGGCGCTGGCACCGACGTGGCCATCGAGTCGGCTGACGTGGTACTGGTGAAGAACGATCCCCGGGACATGGTGCGCCTGATTCGCCTGAGCCGTGCCACCATGAGCAAGATGCGCCAGAACCTGGTCTGGGCAACCGCCTATAACGTAGTGGCTATACCCGCCGCTGCCGGGGCTCTCCAGCCGTGGGGGATCGTCCTGCGGCCCGAGTGGGGGGCTCTCTTCATGTCTGCAAGTACTGTGATCGTCGCGTTTAACGCACTGTTGCTGCGACGCCTCGATTTGAGCCGTGCATGACCGCCCGCTGCCGGGCCAAGCTGTGCGTTTCACCCGGATGGGCTCGGGCACGATGGTGGCACAGATATCAGCCTTGGGGGCAGGACGACGGTTGGTCCGCTTCCGGAAAGGACGCGTGTAGATGTCCGTACTGATGGCGAAGTCAATCCTCACGACGGTGGTGCTGCTGATGGCTATTGCCCAAGCGGCGACTATGCTTCAGGTGGCCGGGTCTCTCAAGCTGCTTCCTTTCCCGCGCCAGCGATTGAGGGCGTGGCATCGCAGAGGTGGTGATGCCACACTGATTCTTACGATTGCCATCGCCGTAATCTGTGTCGTTCATGCCCCTTTCCGAGTCTACCCACTGCGCGTCCCATTGCACGCGGCCTTGGGGACCTTGGCGGCCGTGGCCATGCTTCTGAAGGCAATCATCGCTCGGCGCTTTCCCGGCTACTTGAGATACGTACGGATTCTGGGTGCGATAGCTGGCTTTTCTGTACTGGGCTGCTTTGTGGCCAGTGCCCTCTGGTACTTTGGGTTCTTGCTCCAGGTTGCCAGCCCACCCTTGATCGAGATAGCGCCGACACAGACGGTCAGTCCCACTGTGCCGGGCGTGGAGACAACACCCGCTGGGGTTCTCAGCCCTACCGCTACCGCGGTTGATGCCACACCGGCCGAGCAACTTAGCGTCACTCCGACGTGGGCCGGGACGACACCATCCGTAGTCCAGAGTCCTACTGCACCGCCCATTGCGAGTGGCCCACAACTACTGCAAGAGCGCTGCACGGCCTGTCACGGGCTTCACCGTGTGGATCATCCCCATACCCGCGACCAGTGGGAAACCGTGGTAGACCTCATGAGGAAGTATGGAGCCCACTTGGCCGACGACGAAGCGCAAGCCTTGGTGGAGTATCTGGCGGAGACGTATGGACCGTAGGCAGCTGTTTGCCATGGCGCAGGTGGCGGCCGCTTGCGCCGTGCCTCCCTCGGCCTTGAGGGACGTTGCGGACCACTCGGGCCACAAGCGAACAGCAAGTGAGCCCCGGCTCAACACCGCCTGAGGTCGGGCCTCATGGACGCAGTCCGTGTCACTGGCGCATGTCTTCTTTGAACATGGGGAGGGAAGCGATGAGTGAGAAGACTATCATTGTATATAGCCAACCGGGTTGAATGTTCTGTCAGAGGGTGAAAGAGTTCCTTTCACAGAGAGGCCTCGACTTCGTGGATCGAGACATCACCATAGATGAGGAAGCCCTGGCAGAGTTGGACGAGTTGGGGTACATGACTTCCCCGGTGACAGTGATCGACGGAGAAGTGGTAATCGGCTTCGACCTTGCGAAGTTCGAGGAGTTGTTGGAAGCCTAGCGGAAGATCGGCGCCACCGCCTATTCAACTTGTTGTATAATGAAAGAGGTGAGGTGGAATGGCCAAGGACCCAGTGTGTGAAATGGAGGTTGACAAGGACAAGGCCCCTGCCAAGACTGAATACAAGGGCCAGACCTACTACTTCCGTGCTCCAGAGTGTAAAGCAGCCTTCGAGAAAGATCCTGAGAAGTATCTCAGGAAGCAAGAGGGCGATGACTGAGGTCCCGTCCATCGTGGGGACGTACGACCGGAAGGCCATGGAGACGCCTTCTGCCAGGGTCTGTTATCTCTTGCCGCCCGGTCTCGCTCGGATGGTGGCGGCAGTTGTTGCTGAGTGCATTGAAAGGAGAAAGACGGGATGAATAAGATCAATTGGACACAAATAGGCGTTTTCGCCGCGATAGTATTGGTCATCTTCCTGGTGGGCATCACGGTGTTACCTTTCCTCTTCGGAGGATACGGTGCCTGGGGGATGATGGGACCAGGCATGATGGGAGGAGAGTCGTCCTCAGGGTGGTGCCCCTTCTGCGGTGGCACAGGAAGGTCTCCCGGCGGCTTCTACGGGGGCATCTTCGGTTGGCTGTTCATATTGCCGGCCATGCTGTTCCCGCTGGGCTTGCTAGTGCTGCTAATCCTGGGTATAGTCTGGCTGGCTCGTGCGGCCAGCCGACCTCCCAGCGGGGCTCCGGCAGCGCCTGGGGAGTGCCCCGAGTGTGGAAAGCCCATTGCTGGCGATTGGCGCCATTGTCCGGAGTGCGGCCACGATCTGGAGGGCGACTGATACCGCGTCTCGAAGGGGGTGAATGATGAATTCGCGAGTTGGTTGGGTCGCGGTGATCGTCGCTGCGGTGCTGGTAGGACTAGCGCTAGTGTGCTGCGTTGCTCTCGTGTTCGGGGGATATCTGGTGACAAGACCAAGCACAGAGGGCGCTGAGCCTCAAGGGCATGTGTCCAACGGCCAGCGCATCTATTTCACGGGTAGGAACGAACGAGGGGAGCGCATCCCCTTCGAGGGTGGGCCGATGTGGCTCTCCATGCGTGGAGGAAACTGTGCTACGTGTCATGGAGCCGACGGTCGTGGAGGTGCGCCGGTGATGATGGGCACTGAGGTCCCGGGCGACATACGATATCACCATCTCCTTGAAGAGGAACATGAGGAAGGGGAGGAACACCCGCCATACACCGAGCAGTTGATAAGAAGCGCCATTACGCTGGGGGTGAACCCGGCAGGCGAACCGCTGGACCTGACTATGCCCCGCTGGCACATGTCAGACCAAGATCTGGACGACTTACTGGAATTCCTTAGAACGCTGGATGGCGAGCACTGAATGGGCATAGACGCTGAGCTTACGGCCAGGACCAAGAAGCGGTATGACCGTATAGCTGGCGCGTACGACCTCATGGAACAGCCCATTGAGCGCCTTTTCTATGCCTCCTGGCGCACGCGCCTGTGGGCCGGCGTGAAAGGGCCGGAGGTGCTGGAGGTAGGCGTCGGCACAGGGAAGAACATGCCCTACTACCCTGATGGTGTCCACGTCACGGCCATTGACCTCAGTGAAAGGATGCTATCCAGGGCGCGAAGGCTCGCGAAAGTGCTGGGTTTGGACGTTGACCTTCGCCAGATGGATGCTCAAGCGCTCGCTTTCCCGCCCGATATGTTCGACACAGTGATCGCGGCCTTCGTATTCTGCTCGGTACCTGATCCTGTCATCGGATTGAAGGAACTCGGTCGCGTGTGCAGGCCAGAGGGCCAGATCAGGCTGCTGGAGCACATGCGGGCCAGGAGTGAACCGCTGGGCCGCTTCATGGACGTTGCCAATCCCTTGGTGGTAAGGATGATGGGGGCCAACATCAACCGCCGCACCGTGCAGAACCTCACAAAGGCGGGACTGCAGATACAGCGAGTAGAAGACCTGTCCGCACAAGGCATCTTCAAGCTCATCGTCGCCAAGCCAAGGAGTCCCTGAACACCCTGCCGGTATAGACAGCTCAGAAGTGGATGAATACTTGAATCCGGAAGGACCTCTCTCTCTGAAGAAGATCCACGTAACGGGAGTGGTGCAGGGGGTGGGATTCCGCCCCTTCGTCCATCAATTGGCCCACAGCCATGGCCTGGGTGGGTGGGTCTGCAATACCTCTTCCGGGGTGGACATCGAAGTAGAGGGACCTTCACAAGCCCTTGTGCAGTTCCTCGCAGACTTGAAGGCAGAGGCGCCTCCTCTGGCCCGCATTGAAAGCCTCACCGCGAGCGACCACTCCCCAAATGGTTACCAACAGTTCGAGATACGCCGTAGCGTGGCACAGGAGGGGAAATACCAGTTGATCTCCCCTGACATCGCCACCTGCAAGGACTGCCTAGCGGAGCTTCTCGATCCGCAAGATAGGCGCTACCGGTACCCCTTCACCAACTGCACCAACTGCGGTCCCCGTTTCACCATCATCCAGGACATTCCCTACGATCGCCCCCAGACAACCATGCGCGATTTCGTCATGTGTCCCGATTGTCAGGCGGAGTACGACAACCCGCTGGACCGTCGCTTCCACGCCCAACCCAACGCCTGCCCCGTCTGTGGCCCTCAGCTCACCTTGACGGACGGTGCGAAAATGGCTGTGGAGGATGAGATCTCCGCGGCAGTCCAACTACTGAGTGAGGGCAAGATTCTGGCTATCAAAGGTCTGGGCGGGTTTCATCTGGCCTGCGATGCCACCAACGAGGAAGCGGTTCGGCGCCTGCGCCAGCGGAAACGGAGACCGGCCAAGCCCATGGCGGTGATGATGGCCACCATGGAGGAGATCAAGTCCCACTGCCTGGTGTCAAGAGAGGAACAGGAACTGTTGTCCTCCCCTCAATGCCCTGTCGCGCTCCTGCCTTGGAAGGATGACTCCACCGTCTCGCGTCTGGTGGCGCCTGGCAACAGGTACCTGGGGGCGATGCTTCCCTACACACCCCTGCATCACGTGCTCCTAAGAGAAATGGGCACGCCACTGGTAATGACCAGTGGCAACATCAGCGAAGAGCCCATCGCCACCAAGAACGACGAGGCTCTTGCCCGGCTCCGAGACATCGCCGACTGTTTCCTGCTTCACAACCGCCGAATCTACGCCCGATACGATGACAGCGTGTGGATGTTCGTAGAGGGGAAGGCTCAGCCGCTCCGTCGATCCAGGGGTTATGCTCCCTTCCCCGTCCGCCTGCCCTTCAAGGCCCAGCGCATACTGGCCTGCGGAACAGAGTTGAAGAATACCTTCTGTATCACCAGGGACGAATACGCTTTCCTCAGTCAACACATCGGGGACATGGAAAACCTCGAGACCTTGGAACACTTCGAGACCACCATCGAGCTTTACAGGCGCCTCTTTCGCCTGGAGCCGGAGATCATCGCCCACGACATGCATCCCGATTATCTGGCCACCAGATATGCCCTCAGCCTGGGCCCGCCTCGGCGGCTGGTCTCCGTGCAACATCATCACGCCCACATTGTGAGTTGCATGGTGGACAACGGAGTGGACGCCGAGGTAATCGGTGTGGCCCTGGACGGCACCGGCTATGGCACTGACGGTCACATCTGGGGCGGGGAGTTCCTGGTGGCGGACTATCAGAGCTTTCGCAGGGTGGGCCACTTCGACTATGTTCCTTTGCCGGGTGGGGAGGCAGCCATCCACAAGCCCTACCGGATGGCCATCGGCCATGTCTACTCCCTGCTGGGTGAAGAAGGGTTGAGCGCCGCCCTCCCCTTCCTCGGAGAGATGGACGAACTGGAGCTCGACGTCATCAAGCAGCAGATTGAGAAAGGCATCAACACGCCGTTGACCTCCAGTTGTGGCCGCTTCTTCGATGCGGTGTCAGCCCTTCTTGGCTTCCACGGACCGGCCACCTACGAGGCCCAGGCGGCCATCCAATTGGAGATGATAGCTGCCGGCGACGATGAGGGGGCAAGCTATCCCTTCTCTCTCGTCGAACGAGATGGGATCAAAGTCGTTCAGTTGTCTGAGATCTGGCGAGGGCTCCTGGACGACCTGCGAGCCCAACTCTCTCCGGCCGCCATCGCCCTGAAGTTCCACAACACTATCGCTCAGATCACGGTCGACATGTGTCGGCTGATTGCCGCGGACACCGGCCTCGACCGGGTGGCCCTGAGCGGTGGTTGCTTTCAGAACCGCCTACTATTGACGAAGAGCTTCGACGTCCTGCACCAGGCCGGGTTCGAGGTTCTGACTCACAACCAGGTGCCCTGCAACGATGGCGGCGTCTCCCTCGGCCAGGCCATCATCGCCAATTCCACGACGCAGACTGTAGACTAGCGAGGACTGGAACATGTGTGTAGCTGTGCCGCTCCGGGTGAAATCGATCACGGACCTTCGAGCCGAGGTGGAGATGGGCGGCGTGAGCCGCGTGGTCAGCCTGGACCTGACGCCGGAGGCCCAGGTAGGTGACTACGTCATAGTCCATGCCGGGTACGCCATCGGCATTCTCGATGAAGAAGAGGCACGCGAAACCCTGGAGATATTTCGGCAGATATCCGACCTCATGGAAGCGGATGATGAAATACCTTGATGAATTCCGTGATCCCGCCCTGGCAGCGGCCCTGGTGGATAAGATTCGTGGCCGCTCCACCCGCCCCGTCCGCATCATGGAGTTCTGTGGCACCCACACCGTATCCATCTTCAAGCATGGTATCCGCGAACTTCTGCCCCCTACCATAGGAATGCTCTCAGGCCCCGGCTGCCCCGTCTGCGTGACAGGTAACGGCGATCTTGACTGGGCCATAGCCCTGGCGAGCGAGCCGGAGGTCATCGTCACTACCTTTGGAGACATGCTGCGGGTCCCCGGCAGTCGAAGCAGCCTGGAGAAGGCCAAGGCTGAAGGGGCAGACGTCCGCATGGTCTATTCCACGCTAGACGCCCTGCAGATCGCCAAGGACAACCCAGACCACCCCGTCGTTTTCCTGGGCATCGGCTTCGAGACCACCGCTCCTACCATCGCTGCCTCCATCCTCCAGGCAGAAGCCGAAGGCGTGGACAACTACTACATCCTCTCCATGCACAAGCTGACCCCACCAGCAACGAGGGCGATCCTCAATTCGGGGGAGTCAAGCCTGGATGGGATTGTCGGCCCTGGCCACGTGACCACCGTCATCGGTTCCCAGGCCTGGGAGTTCCTCCCTCGCGACTACGGGCTCTCTTGTGTCATCGCCGGCTTCGAACCGCTGGACATCCTACAAGGTATCTACACCCTGGTGGATAGTATCGAATCGGAGGAGCCCCGAGTAGATAACGTGTATTCGCGCAGCGTTCGACCCGAAGGCAACCAGGTGGCCCTGGAGCACATGTACAGGGTCTTTGAGGTGTGCGCCGCTGACTGGAGGGGCATGGGTAGAGTGCCTGCGAGCGGTCTCAAGCTGAGGCAACGATATCGCCATTTCGATGCACGAGAGCGTTTCGAGGTGGACCCAGGCCCTTCGCTGGAGGCGCCCGGATGCCTGTGCGGCGATGTTATCCGAGGGGTGAGAACTCCCCCTGAGTGCGGGCTCTACCGCAAGGTGTGCACCCCCCATCATCCCGTCGGGCCTTGCATGGTCTCCAGCGAGGGCACCTGCGCCGCCTACTATCTGTACGCTGGAGAACAGCGTTCATAGGCTGCCATTGTCACGCGTTCGAAAGGCTGACGAGGAGCCCTTCGCTCCTTCGATACGGGCTTCGCCCTACTCAGGATGCTGCGGGCTCAGGGCAGGCTCGCTTCGCTACTCAGAATGACACCGTGGTGCGGGTTCTGGGTTGCCATCCGGTGTGTCCGCCTAGGTATGGTAATCTGCTGACATTAGGTTTCCTGCTTGAGGGATAGAACGATG
>NJBK01000036.1 GCA_005223035.1 Chloroflexi bacterium B3_Chlor | reverse complement strand
GTTCAGAGGCGTGATGTCGTTGAGCGGAGGGGGATGCCTCAAGCCACCGAAGATAAGGATGAAGAAGCCCCACATAAGCCACCCCGTCCAGAACAAACCCATCGCCATCAGCCCCATGAAGACCAGCGTCGTAATCAAGCGGTGCGCCTGCCCGAAAAAGGCGTATCCTACATGGCCTCCGTCGAGCTGACTCAGCGGTATCAGATTCATGGCAGTGATAAAGATGCCGAACCAACCCGCGAAGGCGATAGGGTGGAGGATGACCATCAGGTCATCAGGCAGCGGCCCCAATACCAGATCGGTGATCCAGTCCACCAGGATCCCGGTGCCCAGAGGCATGACGGGAGCACCAGGCAACGGCAGGGTTATCTCGGAGAGCCTCAGCCCCACCACCAGGGCCGCTATCGACACCACGAGCCCGGCAAGGGGTCCTGAGATGCCGACATCAAACAGCATCTTGCGGTCCTTGATGGGCGATTCCATCCTGATAACTGCTCCGAAGGTGCCCAAGGGGCTGAAAGGTATCGGAATGAAGTAGGGCAAAGTCGGCCTCATCCCGCGAGCTCTGGCTACCAGGAAATGCGCCAATTCGTGAGTGCCCAGTATCGCCAGCAAGGCAAAGGCGAAGGGAATGCCGCTGAGGATCGCCATCGGGGGATCAGCCAAAGGGTTGTACCCTTCCTGCAAGGCGCCGCCCAGCATTACGGTGCCAACCGTAGCCAAGAATAGCATTAGATTCACGATAGGGCGTGATCCACGTCTCTCAGCCGGCGCGGGAGCCACCAGAATCGTATCCTGCCCTTTGGTCCTTCTCAAGACCGGAAGATACCCCAGCTTCTTGAACCTCTGCTCCAAGATGGCGAACGCGCTCTCCGCATCGCTCTGCAACTGGCCCACAAAGGCCACCACGCGGCCATCTCCCCGCACAGAGACGTTCTCCGTCATGAATACGTCGCCTAGCTGCGAGCTTAGCTCAGTTACCAACCGCTCACTTGCCGCATTCTGCATTATTCACTCTCTGTCAGCAATAATAACAAAGCTCGATCAACTCTCGCACCGCTGAACCACGTGATCCCCACCATGAGTCCCGGCGCAGGTCACTGTTCCGAGCCAACAACAAGTATACCACAAAAACCCGATTTGTAGTAAACAGACCAAGAGCGTGCGGAAAGACGCTTCTCCAGACCGCGGCTGAATCCCGATTCACGGCACGCGACAGGCTGGTAGAGCCCCGCCGGGTCTTCCTGATCCTAGTGCGGGAATTGACTCCGCCGCGACCCTTCGCGCAGTCCCAGAGGACTGTAAGGAAATGGAATCCCCTCGCTCGAACCGTCAAGTCCCAGGGGGACGCGCAGCGGCACTGCAATTCCCGCTGCAGCACAATAGTAGCGGGGCTTCTTCAGCACCCGCCCGATCTTCTTGACACCGACGACTCTCTTGATGTATCCTAAGCCTCGGGAGGTGAGCGGCGTGTTCTTCGATGAGGTCCAGATCCATGTCGAAGCTGGCGCCGGAGGCGACGGGTGCGTCAGCTTTCGACGAGAGAAGTACGTCCCTTTGGGAGGCCCCAACGGTGGGAATGGCGGCCGGGGTGGCGATGTGTACCTGGAAGCAGACCCTCACCTGAACACGCTGATCAGTTTCAAAGGACGCCGGCATTTCAAAGCCCAGCGCGGCGGTCATGGCAAGGGCAAGAACATGCAAGGCCCAAAGGGCGACGATGTCTCTCTTTCCGTGCCGCCAGGCACTGTGGTTCGTGATGCGGAGACGGGCGAACTCTTGGCCGATCTCATGGCCCCTGGTCAGAAAGCCTTGGTGGCTCGCGGAGGGCGTGGAGGACTGGGCAACGCAGCTTTCGCCTCACCTACCAATCAAGCTCCCCGCATCGCCGAGCGGGGGGATCCAGGCGAATCTCGCAGATTGATCCTGGAACTGAAGCTTATCGCCGACGTTGGAATCGTGGGCTGCCCCAACGCTGGGAAGTCCACTCTCCTGGCTGCCGTCAGTGCCGCCCGGCCCAAGATCGCCGACTATCCCTTCACTACGCTGGTGCCCAACCTGGGGATGGTAGGCGTCGATGATCGGGATTTCGTTATGGTCGACATCCCAGGGCTGATCGAGGGTGCTCACAAGGGCACCGGCCTGGGACACGAGTTTCTGCGCCACATAGAGCGCACCAGAGTGCTCATCCACCTCCTGGACGGGGCGGCGAAGGATCCGCTGCAGGACCTTGATGACATCAACGAGGAACTGAGGCTCTTCAACTCCCAGCTGGCGAGCAAGCCCCAACTTGTGGTGCTGAATAAGATGGACCTGCCCCAGGCACAGGAGCTCTGGCCCTTGGTCAAGGAAGAGGTAGCAAGAACAGGCACGCCGGTTTGCAGCATCTCTGCCGCCACCGGCTCAGGGGTGCGGGAGATGTTATATCTGGTGTTACAACTGCTGGACAGCCTGCCTGAGGAAGAGATAGCACTCGAGGAAGCGGCCATCTTTCGTCCTCCCGAGGACGATGATGGCTTCAGTATTTCTGCGGAGGAGGTCGGTTTTCGGATCAAGGGCAAACGGGTGGAACGGCTCGTAGCCAGAACCGATTGGCGGCACGAGGAGAGCATTCGCAGGTTACATCGAGCCCTGGAACGGCTGGGGGTTGCGAAAGCAATGGAGGAGGCCGGCGTGAGGAAGGGCGACACCGTATACATCGGCGATTCAGAGTTGGAGTGGTCATAGGAGAACACGTTGCGGAGAATAGGCGTCATAGGGGGAACCTTCGATCCGATACATTATGGACATCTGGCAGCAGCGGAGGAGGCGCGTGTGAAGATGGACTTGGAGCGGGTGCTCTTTGTCGTCGCCGGAGTGCCCCCCCACAAGTTGGACGAGGAGATCACACCGGTGGAGCACCGGCTGGCGATAGTGAGCCTGGCCATCGCCTCCAACACCCATTTTGAGATCTCAAGAGTGGATGTGGACCGTCCCGGCCCATCCTACACGGTGGATACTATCTCCATCTTGCAGAAGCGGTGGGGGCAAGACACCGAGATATGCTTCATCATGGGGCTTGATTCGCTGGTGGAGCTGCCCACATGGCACCAACCGAAGCGGCTCATTCAGTCATGTCGTCTGGTGGCCGTGAGTCGGCCCGGTGTTGAAATAGAGATAGCAGAGCTGGAAGCTTCCGTGCCGGGCATATCATCTCGAGTGGAGATCATAGACATGCCTGAGATGGACATCTCATCTACAGAATTGCAGCAACGCGTTAGGGATGGCCTACCAATCAAGTATCAGGTACCCGAAGAGGTAGAGAGATACATCATGGAGCACGAACTCTATAGACGGTCGTCAGGAACGGCGACTTGAGAATAAGCCTCTCCACCGCCTCACTCTACCTGTACCCCCTGCGTCACGTCTTCGCTCTAGCCAAGGATATAGGTTTTGAGGGTCTAGAGCTGGCTCTCAGCCCTGAGGTACTCATCAGGGGCAGTGGCTACGTGCGAAGGTTGTCTCAAGAGCACGGGCTGCCCATATTCTCCCTGCATCCTCCGATGATTTCTGCTCCAAACCGCAGAGAGCATCACAAGTTACTACCTCGGATGACGCCCCTAGCACGAGACTTGGACTGCCGCTTCATCGTCATCCACGCACCTAAAGCTCTGAGTCTGGCAGAGGGACTTGGCCAGCAATACTTGAAAGCGGTCGAGGCTTGCCTTGACGAACTGAGTAGTTCGTCCCCCAGACTTAGCCTGGAAAACCAGGCGGTGTTTCAGCCTGGGGACAGGCGATATGTTCTTGGTACTCCCAGCAAGCTGCGCCGCTTCGCCGATGAATATGATCTCGTCCTGACCCTAGACACGGCTCATGCTGCATCTTTTCCGTACGACTTATTGGAAGCTTATCAAACGTTCGGAACCCGCCTGGGTAACATTCATCTGAGCGATTTTCGGTCCGACCGTTCTATCCCACCTTGGTTCAACATGCACAGCTACTTCAAGCACCACCAAATCCCCGGCGAGGGAGACCTGCCCCTGCTGAAATTCCTCCAGCGTCTGCGAGCCGACTCCTATGCGGGATTGCTTACCCTCGAGGTCAGTCCCTTCGCGCTTCAGGCCTGGTGGCCTCGTAGGGTCAGGGAGAATCTAATCAGATGTCTGGATTTCGTCCGCAAACCCCTGATACGCCCCGGAGAAGTTTGGTGAGCACATCAGAAGGGGATATAATACTCGCTGACTGAGGTGTGAATTGCCAGATCAGACGTCGACAGACAAGGAGATGAAGGCCGCCGCCCGGCGCCGCACCCTGGCATGGGCGATCATTGGCCTCATTGCCCTTATCCTGTTCCTGCTATTCTCTCCTTTGTGGCCCGTGCCCTTCTTGGACAAAGTGGACTGTGTAGGAAACGCTGTGTGTGGTCGCATACCAGATCATTCACTTCACCTGGCCGACCGCCAGTTGCCTCTCTGTGCCCGATGCACGGGCACATTCACGGGAGCCTTGCTGGGCTTCACGGGCCTGCTGCTATTGGGAAAGGGAAAGGCTGCCCAGATGCCCCCGGCGCGGGTTCTGGGTCTCCTGATTGGCTTCATCATCCTCATGGCCATTGATGGCTTGAACTCTTACCTCTCCCTGCTGACCAACACTCTCCAATTGTACCAACCCCACAACTTCTTGCGCCTCCTGACAGGCACTCTTCACGGAGTGGCCCTCAGCATCATTGTCTTTCCCATCTTCAATTTCACTTTGTGGAAGGAACCCGACAAGAGGCCTGCCTTGGCTGGCTTCAGAGACCTGGGGCTTGTTCTACTACTTCTTGCTCTCCCCGTGGTTCTGATCGTACAAGCCGAGATAGACCTTCTTCTGTACCCGGTGGCTATCATCAGCGCCCTCGGCGTGTTGACCATGCTCACCGTGGTCAACTCCCTGATGATCATCATCGCCATACGGCGGGAGGCTCAAGCGGTTGCCTGGTGGGACGCCGCCCTGCCGATCGCCTTGGGGTTCGCCGCCACTCTGATCGAAATCGCCGTTATTGTGCTTCTACGCTGGCAGTTTAGTTTGACATTCGGGATTCCCTTCTAGGCCCGATGCCTTGTTGCGAGAAGGCAGGACTGGTGATACAATAGCTTAGCGACCCCAAGGGTGTGCACTTCAAGGGGGACCCCAAGAAGCCTGGGGCGACGCAATCCACGTGCGCTGTGGGAGGGAGGTGATGACGCCGCACAGTGAATGTACGGCCCACAACACGAGTAGCTCTCGTAGATCCAATACAAAGGAGGTAAGACAGAAATGACTCTCGATATTGGTAGATCCTTCACCTACATGTTCGAAGATGAGAGCTGGATCATGAAGATCGTCATCGGCGGCATCCTGCTCTTCATCCCCATCGTCAACTTCATGGTCATGGGATACATGCTGGAGGCGCTCAAGAGGTCAGCCGACGGTATGGACATCCCGCTGCCCGAGTGGGACGACTTCGGCGCAAAGCTGCTAACAGGCCTGATGGCCTTCGTCATCGCGTTGATCTACGCAATCCCCGTCTTGCTTGTGGCGTGTTGCACATTTGGACTTCTCCCCCTGGTGGCCCAGAACGAGACCCTGATGGACATGGCTGGTGTGATCACTGCCTTCTGTGCACCGTGCCTATCCGCCTTGTGGCTGATTGTCATGGTGTTGATTGTCCCGGCAGCCTGGATCAGGTACGCAGTGACTGGTCAGTTCATGTCCGCCTTCCAGTTCGGCGAACTCTTCGGCTTCATCAGTGCCAACGTCGCCAACTACATCGTGGCCCTCATCCTGGCGGGAGTCGCTGGCTTCGTCGCTGGCTTCGGCACGATAGCCTGCTTCGTCGGTGTGTTCTTCACGGGCTTTTGGGCTTTGCTGGTCATGGGACATCTGTTCGGGCAGGTGCAGCGCGAGTCACTGACAACAGCCTGATCTGCGAGGACGGATGACGCGGAGCGAAGGAGAGTTCTCCTTCGCTCCGTTGGCCCATTCGAAAGGAGCACGCGCAGATGAACTGCTACACGCATCCCGATACCGACGCAGTTGCCACCTGCACAGAATGTGGCAAGGCCCTCTGCGGAACGTGCGCAATCGACGTGGCAGGAAAGATCTGTTGTCGTGAGTGCCTAGAATCGCGGCGCTCTGCCCGATCAGTTCCTACGCTCGAGCGACCCCCCATGAATCCGCTGGCCCTTGCGAGTCTGGCTCTAGGCATCGTGGAGTTTGGTGGAATCCTGTTTTGCTGCTGCCACTTCATGATCGGTGGGGCATGGATGCTGGTTTTTGGCATCCCAGCCGCCATCATGGGTTGGGTGGCACGTGGGCAGATTGCACAGAGTGGCGGGGAGCAAAGGGGCGAGGAATTTGCATTGGCCGGACTGGCTTTAGGAGCCGGTGGCACCGTGGTGGGCATCATCCTAATAGTCGTGAGCATATGCGCGATAGCTGGCGTCCTGACTTTGCCCAGCGTTTTGCCCACCCCGGGCCCAACCTACTAGGGCAGTTGCTGACTGGTAGAAGCGATAGGCCCGGCCGAAAGAGATTTCACTTGGCGCTGTCCCTTGTCAGGGTTCCGCTTGGAAGGAGGCTACAGAGATGAAATGCTACAAACATCCCGACGTGGATGCGGTAGCAGCTTGCACAACGTGTGGCAAGGCCCTGTGTGAGACTTGTTCTGTGGACCTGGCTGGGAGGATATCCTGCCGGGAGTGCCTCGCTGCACCGCCGGCTGAGGGGGGAGCCGGCACCTTTTCACAAATGAATCCCCTCAGCATAGCCAGTGTGGTCCTGGGCGCCATCGGGATATTTGGATTGCTGTGCGGCGGATCGATCGGGGGACTGGTGTTTGGCATCCCCGCAGCGCTGACCGCGTGGGTCAGCCACAAAAGCCTCTTGGAGACCCAGCTTCAGCGATCGCTGCCGGCGAAGGACATTCTAAAGTCTTTCGCCGGACAGAGGAAGGAGCCAGTGGTGGACCAGACAGGCAGTGGGGAATTGGCGCTGACCAGGGTTGGTTTCTGGCTCGGATTCGTCGAAACCGTCTTGAGCGGTTTGTTCATCATACTCTCGCTGTTCTTGGTTGGCACTTATTGCGGCGTCTGCTCCCTTGCCGGCCTTTGCGAGAATCTCTCATACTAGCTAGTTGGGCTTCGGACGCACTCGAATCAAGGGGGAGGGAAGAGATGAAGTGCTACGTGCATCCAGAGGCTGACTCCATCGGCCTCTGCACTAGCTGTGGAAGAGCCATCTGCGAAAAGTGCAGTGTAGATATGCAGGGCAAGCTGGTCTGCCGGCAATGCCTCGCATCAGGTCCGGTGAGCCGAGAGGGCGAGACCAATGCGAATACGGCCTTCCTAATAGAGTTTGTGGGCGGTTTTTTCGGCCTGCTGGGCATAGGGTACATGTATGCTGGGCGTGTCAACGATGGTGTCATCAGGCTTGTACTCTGGCTGATCTACAACATCACCGCATATATCGTGATTGCGGTCTTGACGGCTGTGCTGGTGGGTATCATTTGCATACCGTTTCAGCTGGCGATTCAAGTCGGTGTGCCGCTGTGGTCAGCTAACGCGCTCAAGAAGGACTTGATGGGCTACTCATAACCAATTCACACCCTTGTCTAGCTCTTTCCAAGGCTAAGTACCACGGACTCATGACGAAGCCCAATCGTCGGAAATGATCATCGAAGGTGAAGGCGTTGCTGACGCCTCTCTCCTGCATGATGGCTACGCTGGTGCAATCTGTGGACGGAACCCCGCAACTCCCTCTGGCGCTTACCGTGTCAGAATTGACGAAAGAGGCAAGCCGTGAAATGTTATGTGCATCGAGAGACCGACGCTGTTGGCGTCTGCACTAGCTGCGGGAAAGCAGTCTGTGAAAAGTGCGGCCCAGACATACACGGGAAGCGCCTCTGCGGACAGTGCACTGCATCCGCGCGCACTATCTCACGAGGCCGCTCGGCCGCACGAGCACAAGCCTACGATTCGTGGGTGACGAACATTCCTATTGCCGACGCAAGCGAGAGATTGCAAGCGTTTCTCAATCAGCACACTATGAAAGTGGTGTCGCGGCAGAGTGGTGAAGTAGTAGAAGTAATAGCGGATCAGGGCTCGCAATTCACCGCTCGCTTCTTTGGCGGTTGGCTCGCCAACCCAGCGAGTTTCCCGAAACGCGCTACGATTCGCTTGCGCGCCGCCCACCGTGGGGTGGAGATCGAGGCGGCAATCGAAGAGACATTGGGTATGGGGTGGCTTGACCCAAAGTTCAAGAGGCGATACGAGGACTACTTTGAGGAGTGGATCGACGCCTTGAAGGATCTGCTGCCACCGATGGATAGAATCGCCTGATGGCCCAGAGAACCCCGACGAAGCCACGGCATGCTCGAATTGTGGGGCTTCGCTCTAGGTGCCGTCACCTGACGTACCTCAACCGCCTCGCGTCCCAGCACCACCGACGAGCAGCATGGCTCTGGTCAGCTTGATCATGGGGATTCTGGGATGGGTGCTGCTGCCGATCATCGGTAGTGTGGTGGCCGTCGGATTTGGGCACGCCGCCTTGGGTGACATAGATCGGAGTGGAGGGCGGATCGGAGGCCGGGGGCTGGCGCAGGTTGGCCTCATCCTGGGCTACGTAGCCCTGGGGCTTTCAGTGTTGAGCATCGTCTTTGTCCCTATCCTCCCCACCCTTGGGTGCGGCTTCTGTAGCATCTGCGGCGCTTTGTCCAACTCCTTCGAGGGATGACTATCAAGGCCTCATGAGGGATGACTGTCAGGCCCTCATAACGAAGCCCAACTGTCGGAAACGGTAGTCGACGGTGAAAGCGTTAGCTATGGCTCTCTGCCACAGGGTAGCTACGCTGCTACAGTCGGTGAAGCAGAGATTCTTGTCCGCATACTTCACAAAGATCTCCCCAGCTCACTGACGTATGGGTGCATCTATATCGATTATTCTGACCAAATCACTTTGTAGTATCCATTTTCCAAAATGAATCCGGGAGAGGTGGCACATGTTGAGACTAGCCAGGCATCTATACTCTCGGATGATGAGACACATCAATGCTGAGAAGGACATCTCCACGGTGCAATGGATCCGCCTGATCGCTGCGGTTCCGGTTCTTCTGAGCACATTCATGATCTATGTGCAGATTCACCCCCCCGGCCGCGTGGGCTCGAGGATGGATGGGTACACCCCCGAGTGGGGGAAAGCTAGCACAAGAGCTAGCGCCTTCAGTGATAGCCCAGTTGTCCAAGGAGGCACTCCATTAGACAGAGTGCAAGGGACGCCACCCTTACTGGGCAACACCGGACGGGTATTCGGAGCTCCGACCACGAATCAACAGCAACCCACGCCGACGCCAGAGCCCGAAGAGCCCTTGCCCGAGAATTGCAGGACGATCACTCTCGAGAGCGTTAGCCTCCGCGATCCACCCGACTGGAAGAAGATCGATTGGCTTGAAGGGCTAAAGAAAAAGTGGCCCACTATTCTAAATGTCGCCAGGAATCTATTTGCACTCGTCGGTGATGTCTTGCCAGTCATTTCTGGGCTCCCCACTTCCCCTATGACCTCGGAACATGCTGCTGCGGTCGTAAATGGGGTGATCGACCTTCTAGACGACTGGCCGGTAAGCACCGAGTACAGCTTCACGGTCGTGTGTCACTAGCGGCGACAAATGAATGCGTGTTTTGCTGATACCGGGTACCTCTTCGCTGAGAGATTCTGAACAGGACGGGAGGTGGTAGGCTGATCTATTCATGCAAGAACTTCGAGGACTATCGCCTCAAGCGAGATGAAGATTGATAGAGGCCTTTTCTGGCGTCTTCACCGCCTTCGGGCTGTCGGTCTCAGCAGGCCTGAACGCCTATCTGCCCCTGCTCGTCGTAGCTCTGATGGCCCGGCTCACCGGTGTGATAACCTTGAGTCCGCCCTACGACCTCATGACCAATGGGTGGATCATCCTCGTCATCGTCGTTCTCCTTGCCATCGAAGTCCTTGCCGACAAGATCGTTGCCGTCGACACCGTCAACGACATTTTGCAGACTTTCATCCGATCAACAGCAGGGGCCATCCTCTTCGCGGCCAGCAGCAGCGTGATCAGCGATATCCATCCTGCACTCGCTTTGATCTGCGGACTGCTCGTAGCCGGTGGCGTTCACGCCGTGAAAGCTACTGTTCGACCAGTGGTGACAGCAACTAGCGGCGGCGTCCTGAACCCCGTAGTGAGCGCGGTCGAGGACGTGACCGCCCTCATCATGACCGTGCTCTCTATCCTGGTTCCACTGGTGGCAGGCTTCCTGCTGGGTGCTACGTCTGTGGCGGCGTTGTGGTGGCTGCGCAAGCGGAGAAGACGAAGAAGACGCGCGTGCTGAGCTTGTCCGCAAGCGGGCAACAGAGCCTTAGGGACGGCGGCGCCAAGGAAGGCGCTCCCGCCAGCCAGAGGATGGTATCTGTCCCAGCACGCTCATTCCCAAGCCCTCCACCTCCTCGGGATCCCGAATCGTGTCGTCCACGTAGTCCACGAGAAAAGCCAGCCCCAGCCCGGCAACAAGGCCCAACACGATTCGGATGGGTATCTCCAGGCGGTCCATCAGGCTAACCCCCAAGGATACCACTGTGGGAGAGTCAATAACGAAGACCTGCGCCCCTTCAGAGCCTAGTTGCGTGAAGTACTTGGCGTTCTCCTCCTCCAGAGCTTGCCTCGCTGCGTCGGCGATGGCCCGCACCTGTCCTTCGTCCGGCCAGGTGATCTGCATGGTCAGAATGCGGTGCTGCTTCCCTGCCACAGTATACCCTTGGATGGCTCCCGGCGAAACGACGATTCCCTGCCCGGCCAACCGGGAACTCACATCGCCGGCAAACAATTGGCTCTTCAAGATCTCAGTGAAATCATCGGCTATGAACTCGGAAGCCAAGTAAGCCGAATAGAGAGGGTCCATTGTGATCCTGTCTGAGTCGGTCTCTGGGCTCACTCCGATCGTGAAACGCATGGTGGCTTGATACATGGGGGTAGGATAAGAACGGAAAAGGATGCTTCCCACCAGGGCGACCAAAATCAACCCTGCAATGACCCACCATCGACGCCGAACGATCCTCCAGTATTGACGTAGCTCCATGTCAGCCATTCTCCCTCTCCAGGCTAGGAAGTCAAGGGGGCCGCTCAGTGAACCCCGCCACTCTCACCACTCCGGTGTCCCTGAGCACTTCTCACCCGTTTGCTTCTCGCAATGCACCGCGCAGGCAATCTAGGTTCTGCCACTTACCATTCTCCTGTCTGTGCCCTGCTTCGTGACCGCACATGCTTCATCGATGGGAGGGTCAGCGGTGAAAGAGTATGGTTAACCTCGATCTGATCAGACCTGGATTCAGTCCTCTTCATCGCCCCAGCTTCTCATCGACGAACGCTCCCAGCTTGTTCTTGAAAGCCTCTTTGTCGAAATCCTGAGCGTGTTGCCTGATTGTGACCCCATCGAAAGCCTTTCCATCGAAGCTAGATACGACTTCAGCTAGGGACTCCGCTCTCTGCTCCCGGAAGAAAAGCCCGGTCACACCGTCAACGACCGTCTCCAGAGCTCCTCCAGCCGCGTAGGCGATAACTGGCCTGCCAGCGGCCTGGGCCTCCAGGGGAGCGATGCCGAAATCTTCCTCGCCGGGAAAGATGAACGCCCGACACCGAGACAGATACTCCCCCACTTGCTGGTCCTGGAGACGGCCCAGAAACTCGATATTGGAGTTCGCCATGGCCTCCAGTCGACGCCGGTCTCGCCCATCACCCAATATCTTGAGGGGCAATCCCAGCAGGTTGAAAGCTTGCACCGCTAGATCTATCCGCTTGTAGGGGATGAGGCGGGACACTATCAGGAAGTAGTCGTCGTGGCTCTCTCTCACTTGAAATCCCCGAACATCCACTGGTGGATGGATGACGAGCGCGTCTCGCCGATAGAACTTCTTGATACGTTGACGCACTGTTTCTGAGATGGCCACGAAATGCTCCACTCGGTCCGCCGCCGCCTTGTCCCAGAGGCGCAGGTTTCGGAGAACGGGAGACAGCAAAGCTGCAGCCAGCGGATTGATTCGTTCGTGTCTCACATAGTTGTGATAGTCCCACAAGAAACGCGTGGGGGTCAGGCAGTAGCAAATGTGTACTGCATCCGACGGCGTTATCACCCCGTGACAGAATGCGCTCTTATTGCTGATCACCAGCTCATATCCCCTCAAGTCAAACGCCTCGAAGGCCAGGGGATAGAGGGGAAGAAAGGGCTGGTGATGCCTCTTGATGAGAGGCAACCTGTTCAGCCAGGAAGTGCGTATGTCCCACTCCCTGTATTGCACAGGCATCGCCTTGGACCAGTAGATGGAGGTATAGATGGGAGCCTGCGGGAATACCTCCTTCAATACCTCCAGGACCGATTCCGCTCCTCCCACTTGATTCAACCAATCGTGAACGATGGCTACTTTCAATGCGCGGGTCTCCGCATCACCTGATGGTCATCCTGGTGCCGGTTTCCCCTCGCAGTGCTCGTGCCAGATTCTCGGGTGAAGTGATCAGGGCCTCCTTTCCACCACCTTCAAGAAATTGGATGACCGCCTCTATCTTAGGACCCATGCTTCCCGGTGCAAAGTGGCCCTCTTCCAGATATCTCTTGGCTTCGTCTACCGTCACGTGATCCAAGGGCACCTGGTCTGGTTGTCCGTAATTCAGGTAGACATTGTCCACCGCGGTGGAAATGAGGAACAAGTCAGCATCGATACCGGAGGCGAGGAGGCTTGAGGCATAGTCCTTGTCAATCACGGCTTCCACGCCATGCAGGTCGCCGTTCCCATCTCGGACCACAGGAATTCCCCCTCCCCCTACTCCGATGACCACGAATCCTCCCTGGAGCAGTGCCCTGATGGCCCCTAGTTCCACAATCTCCCTCGGGACAGGAGAAGGGACAACCCTGCGCCAGCCTCGCCCTGAGTCCTCTACTATGGCCCAGCCCTGCTCCCGTTCATGAACGCGTGCCTTCGCCTCATCATAGAAGGGACCAATAGGCTTGGTAGGGTTCTGGAAGGCTGGATCATCCCTGTCCACGATCACCTGGGTCACTACCGTAGCCACCGGGACATCGACACCTGCCTTCCGCAACCTATTGCCCAGGAGTTGCTGGATCATATATCCCAAAGCACCCTGAGTATCTGCTCCACACGAGTCCAGAGGCACTGTATGCAGAACGTGACTGGCCAACTCGGAACGCCGCAAAATGAAACCCACTTGTGGACCGTTGCCGTGAGTTATCACTACCCTCCATCCCTGCTGAACTATGTCGGCGATATGAGCGCAGGTCTCGTCAGTCGTGGCAAACTGATCGGGCACAGTCTGATGCTGCTTGCCTTTGATGAGGGAATTACCTCCGATGGCTATCACAGCCGTTCTCGTCACAGATTTCCTCCTCATATGCTTCAATGCCACAGTCCTGGGGCACCATCCGCGCGTCACCCTCAGACCGCGCGTGGGGCAATTTGATCTCTTGTGGCACGTGTTTCTTGACCAAGCAGACTATATCACCTTTCACCCCTTTTAACAACTACGGTAGCTCTTGAGGCTGTTGAGAATGCCGAACGCCCTGTGCTCCGGCATTTCAGCCCCAGTGGCCTGCGCAACAAGCCCTTTAGGGGCTTGATAATTTGAGCAAGGAAATCCCATTTCCTGCGGGTCTCCTGGCATCGTGCCTGGCGGCGCGCCGGAATGAATTCCCGCGCTTACGTGGGTCCCTACGGGACTCCGTTGGTTTGTGGGGCGGCGGGATTAGTAGTCGAACGCTAGCTTTGAGACTCGTTTTTCCACACTCTCAGCTTCTTCCTGTTGCCGCTAAAGACCAACAGTGATAGAATATGGTGTAGACTTCTCCCGCCTGCGGAAAGGGTGGAGGCGAAGATGACGAAAGAAATGATACTCATTGTAGATGACGACGCAAGGACTATCGAATTCCTCAGGGATTCGCTCCTTGTTCCCAGTGGCTACAGTGCGCTTTGCGCAACCGATGGCGAGGAAGCTCTCCACCTTGCGCTGACCCAGGAACCAGACCTTATTGTCTTGGATCTGCAGATGCCCAAGATGGACGGGTTTGAAGTCCTCGAAGCTCTGAAGAAGGCTGGGCAGAAGATACCAACGATCCTGATCACTGCACATGGCTCCGAGAACGTGGCTATACAGGCTTTCCGCCTCGGGGTGAGGGACTACTTCCCCAAACCGTTCAAGGTCACGGAGATGATGGAAGCCGTCGAGAGATCCCTGGCGGAGGCGCGTCTGAGGAGAGAGAAGCAAGAGTTGACTGAGCGGATAGAGTTGGTCAATCGCCAACTGGAACAGAAGTTAAGGGAGTTGACGATCCTGTATGGAATCAGCAAGTCGGTGACTTCGCTGCTGGATCTAGACAAGCTGTTGACCCGGATCGTGGAAGCCACCACGTACATCACAGGGGCCGAGGAGATATCCCTCTTTCTCCGGGATGAAGAAACGCAGAATCTGCAATTGAGGGCTGTTCAACGTGCCGGCGACAAGCAGGCTCACGGAGCCAGGGAGAGCGCAGATGATGCCGTGGTCAGGCAGGTGATGAGCACCGGCCGACTGGCAATGATCCAATCCCCTCGGTCGCGAAAGACAGACCCCTTGCAAGCGACGCTCGCCGTGCCCCTGAAATCCAGAAACGGAACGATAGGCGTGTTGCACGCCACCACCAAGACAGCTATGGAGCCCTTCTCAGAGGACGATCGGTACGTACTCTCCGTGCTGGCCGACTATGCGGCCATCGCCATCCAGAACGCCAGGCTCTTCGCGGAGGTAGAGGAACAAAAGGGCAAGTTGGAGACCATCCTGACCGGTACGGAAGACGTAATCGTCGTTACCGACGAGAAGGGGCGGGTGCTGCTGATGAATCCTGCGGCGGCGGAGGCCTTCGATGTTGAACCAGGAGAGATAATGGGCAAACCCCTCCTCGAAGTGATCAGCAATGAGATGTTGCATCAACTGATCAGGCGCCAGATGACCAAGAAGAGTGCGCGGAATCTGGAGGTCCCTCTGCTAGACGGGCGAACGTTCTACGCGAGTCTGAGCCCCATACCTGAGGTGGGTTGGGCCCTGATAATGCGAGACATCACCTATCTCAAAGAGCTGGACAAGATGAAGTCGGATTTCGTGGCCACGATCACCCACGACTTGCGCTCGCCTCTGACCTCTATTCAAGGCCTCATCCAACTGCTTCCCCAGGTTGGCGAACTAAATGAAGAACAAGGGGAATTCACCGAACAGGCGATGAAAAACGTGGAACATATGCAGGCCCTCATTAGTAGCCTTCTGGACATCGGTCGCATCGAGGCAGGAGTGGGCATGGAGATGGGGCCAATACACATAGAAGTCGTGATCGAAGAACTGCTGCGGAATCTGCAGGGAACGGCCCAGGACAAGGAACTGAGTCTGGAGGCGATCCTACCTGATGACCTGTCCGTCGTTGAGGGCAATCATACGCGCTTGGTGCAGGTGATCACTAACCTGCTGGACAACGCCATGAAATACACACCTAAGGGGGGCAGCGTAAAGGTCAGCGCCCAGGAGGATGAGGACCAAATCACGGTCTACGTGACCGACACCGGTGTCGGCATCCCGGCTTCCGCTAGGCCCCACATCTTCGACAAGTTCTACCGCGTGCAGGGCCCCGCAACTCGTGAGTTCGAAGGCGCGGGCCTGGGCCTGGCCACAGTGAAATCTATCGTGGAGAAACATGGGGGACAGGTCCACGTAGAGAGCAGAGTGGGGCACGGAAGCACCTTCTATTTCACTCTCCCCAAGATACAAACGACCCCGCCTGTTAGATGATCGCCCACTGAGGCAACGTGCGTCCTTCTTAGGATACAAGCAATTCGCTCAGGGTCACCAGGCGGTAGCCCCTGGCGCGCAGTTCTTCGATGATCCCGGGAAGGGCCTCCGCGGTTTCCGCCGCTCCCACGTGCATGACCACAATGGCCCCATTGCGAGCGCCATCCACTGCGTAGTTGAACACCTCTTCCGCCGTCCTGTCCCCCACCCAGTCCCAAACCTGATAGGTCCAATAGATGGTGATATAGCCGTTCTCCTGTACCACTCGACGCACCCGATCATCGCGGTTTCCAAAAGGAGGGCGGAAATACGGCTTCGTGCTCTGCCCCGTCGACTGCATAACCAACTCCTCCACGGCGGCCAACTCTTGAGCTATCTCTTGGTCGGTCAACTCGGTGAAGTGAGGATGAGTACTGGAGTGGTTGCCCAGCTCATGCCCATCTGCAACGATCTCTTGCAGCAAGTCAGGGTTCTCGAGGACCCAGAGGCCTGTGACGAAAAAGGTGCAACGCAGGTTTGCCTGGCGCAACGTTTCCAATATGGATAGTAGGGGCACAGAATCAGCGCCGGCGTCGAAGGTGAGGGCCATCCAGGGCCGTTCGGGGTTGCCCCGCGCGATCTCGACTGGCGTGACCGTGGGCCTGGAGGCAGGCGGAAGAGTAGAAGTAGGGGTAGGGGTGTCAGTGACGGTGGGCGAAGGGGTGGCGGTGAACGTGACAGACGGCGTAGGACTTGGTGTGATGGTGAAGGTTGCCGTGGGCAAAGGCGTGGCGGTGGCGGTAGGCGGTAGAAACTGGGAGATCACGGGCAACTCGCTCATGGAGGAAGAATCGCAGGCTGGGGCCAGCAACAACAAGGAGAGCAGTAACAGCAGCGAGCCTCTATTATTCCTCAAACCGCAGTCTCCTTTCAACGGCACTCACTATATGGCCGTTGGTCAAGTATTGATATAGGTGGGTTCCCGGGCACGCAGTGGCAGCGTAATCGCGGTGCCCCCGGATGAGCTGGGGGGAGATAGAAAATTCATAACTCAGCCAACTTGCGAGATCAACAATCGCCCCCAGCTGCGCCTGGTTGATCTCCTGCGTGTTGTAGTTGCCCATCACTGTGATGAGGGCATGCCCCGTGGGATCATATGCGGTTGCCGTGTCTCCGACGAACTGAAGAGGGCGCGCCTCGTATATGTTGCCCTCCAGATCTATGAGAAAGTGATACGGGATGTCAACCCAACCTCGCACCCTCCGCGACCAGCTTTGCAGGCCCCTCAGGCGTGCGCGCGCCCCGCCATGGAACTCTGCACCATCGTGATGCAGGGTAATCCTCTCCACGGTGTGGGGTCGATACCCCTCAGTTATCTCCATTGACCCCCACTGCTCCCGCGCGATGAGTGGCGGCCGAATCGGTGGACCCTGCACCAGAGGTGTAGGCACAGGAAGAGGTGTCGAGGTGGCGGTAGCGGTGGAAGTCGAAGCGCTGGTCGGCGTTGGCGGCACGGGTGTGGCCGTGGGTGGCGGCGAGGTCGGGGTAGAGGAGGCCGTAGAAGTAGGCGTCAAGATGCGATCAGGTGGCGTCGTGGACCCACCTCGCGCCACAGAAGGAGTAGGCGTCGACGCGGCCACAGAAGCCGGTCCGAGCAACGCGTCTCTGAGTAGAAGGGCGGCAAAGACGCCGGCCACGAACGCCAGAAGCGGAACCAGTAACCAACCTTTGCTGACCGTGGGGCTTTCCATTTACTCCAATCAAGCAAGCCTCTGATCCTTCCTCCCCCCACCATGGCCTGTCCTGCGTCAGCCCGAAGCCGCCCAGGAGAGCAGAGGTTTGCTGAGCGCGTATTCTAGCATATCATATCTCCACTAACAAGGCCACCCGATTTGGCCTTTCCCCACATTATCTTGTATAATCATATTTTGGTGCATTGCAGACGAACACGATTCGCACTTTATGGGAGGACAAAGTGGCCAATCTAACTGAGATTCGCTGGCACGGCCGTGGCGGTCAGGGCGTGGTCACAGCTGGCAAAATGCTGGCTCAGGTCGCCCTGAATAGCGGCCAATTCTTCCAGGCCTTCCCCGACTATGGCCCGGAACGGGCTGGTGCCCCTATCAGGGCCTTCACACGCTTGAGCCCAGAACCTATCCACAAGCACTGCCAGATACAGGAGCCCGATATCGTTCTGGTGTTGGATCCGACCCTGTTGGAGGCGGTCAAGGTGACCGACGGCCTGAAGGAGGACGGTATATTGCTGGTCAACACCGAGGAATCACCAGCGAAGGTCCGTGATATGGTAGATTTCCACACAGGCAAGGTGTTCACTGTGGACGCCACAAAGATAGCCCTCGAGACCTTGGGCCGAGAGATCACCAATACGCCAATGCTCGGGGCACTGGTGAAAGCCACGGGCATCATGACCGTTGAGGACTTGACAGCCCAGACACGCAAGCAGTTTGGGGACAAGTTTGGCACCGAGGTGGTGAACAGGAACGTGGAGGCTATCGAGCGAGCCGCAGAAGAGGTACAGGAGGGTTAGATGGTAAAGCTGGACGCCGGGTGGCGAGAGATACCCATCGGCGGCAAGATCGTGGACGCGGGCAACGCTCGGGAATACGAGACCGGCAGCTGGCGGGCCACGACACCCGTGGTTGACCAAGAGAAATGCATCAACTGCCTGTTGTGCTGGGTTTTTTGCCCCGATTCCAGCATTGATGTGAACGACGAGGAGATGGTTGGATTCCACTTGAGGTTCTGCAAGGGTTGCGGTATTTGCGCTGAGATATGCCCTGTAGACGCCATAGAAATGGTGGCAGAAACAGAACCTGAAGAATAGCAAGAGATGATCCCTGCATTTGCCTTGGATAGGAGGCCTTGACGGAATGAGTAGATTCGAAGCTATGGATGGGAACACCGCCACGGCGGAGGGGATGCGCCAGATAAACCCCGATGTCGTGGCCGCTTATCCGATCACACCGCAGACCAGTACCGTGCAAACCTTCTCCCAATTTGTCGCTGATGGCGAAGTGGACACAGAGTTTATCAGGGTTGAGAGTGAGCATAGCGCCATGGCCGCATGTATCGGGGCCTCGGCGGCCGGGGGGCGGGTGATGACCGCCACCTCAGCGAATGGTTTGGCGCTGATGTGGGAGATGGTATACATAGCGGCCTCCAACAGAGCGCCCATCGTAATGACAGTGGTCAACCGAGCACTCTCTGGGCCTATCAACATCCATTGCGACCACAGCGATTCGATGGGCACTCGCGATGCCGGTTGGATACAACTGTTCGGCGAGAACCCTCAGGAGGCTTACGACAACGCCATCCAGGCGGTACGCATCGCCGAGCATGAGGACGTGCTGTTGCCAGTGATGAGCATGTACGATGGCTTCATTACCAGCCATAGCCTGGAGCGGGTCCAGATCGAGGATGGCGAAGCGGTCAGGGATTTCGTCGGGCCCTTCACAGCACACGACTCCCTGTTGGATGTGGACAACCCCGTCACCTACGGCCCGTTGGACTTCTACGACTTCTACATGGAGCACAAACGACAACAGGTGGAGGCCATGAAGTACGCCAAGCGGGTCATCCCAGAGGTCGCGGCAGACTTCGAGAAGCACTTCGGCCGTCGCTACGGCTTCTTTGATGAGTATCGACTCGATGATGCCGAATTAGCGCTTGTGGTATTGTCTTCCACGGCGGGTACCGCCCGCAGTGTCGTGGACAGCTTGCGAGCCCAGGGGTTGAAGGTAGGGTTGCTCAAGCCTCGCGTCTTCCGACCCTTCCCTGCCGAGGAGCTGGCTGATGCTCTGCGAGACAAGACTGCGGTCGGGGTGATGGACCGCTCCGATTCCTTCGGCGCTCTGGGTGGCCCCCTGTTCGTTGAGCTGTCCGCCGCCCTCAAGATATGGGGTGTTCCAGCCAAGATCGTGGACTATGTCTTCGGCCTGGGAGGGCGAGACACCACGCCTGCTCAGATAGAAAGCGTGTTCCGGGACCTGGCAGAGATAGCCGAGACCGGAGAGATCAAGCAACTCGTAACCTACCTCGGCGTCCGTGAATGAGATCCGTGGGGGCTGGAGCACACACGTTGAACCACTCGATGATGCTCCGCTTCTCAGAAGGAGATAGAAATGGCAACAGCGCTGAAACTGAAAGAGCTATATAAGAAGGAAGATCGTTTGACCTCCGGGCACCGGCTGTGTGCGGGATGTGCCGCCCCCATTATCGTGCGCCAGATCCTGACCGCCATTGATGAGCCGGTGGTGCTCTCCAATGCCACGGGCTGTTTGGAGGTCTCGACTACTATCTATCCCTACACAGCCTGGCAGGTGCCCTGGATCCACACCGCCTTCGAGACCGCAGCATCCACCATTAGCGGGGTGGAAGCAATGTACCGCTCCCTGGTCAAACAGGGCAAGCTTGAGGAGCGAAACTTCAAGTTCGTGGCCTTCGGGGGCGACGGTGGCACCTACGACATCGGCATCCAGGCCCTGTCTGGCATGCTGGAGCGAGGTCACAGGGCGCTGTACGTCTGTTACAACAACGAGGCTTACATGAACACTGGCATCCAGCGCTCTGGGGCCACCCCCCTCGGGGCGTGGACCACGACCTCGCCCGTGGGAAAGGTAATCCCTGGCAAGCCGCGTCCGCGCAAGGACCTGACGGCCATCGCTGCGGCCCACGATATACCCTATGCCGCTCAGGCCTCCCCGCACAACTGGCGAGACCTGATGCGCAAGGTGCGCAAAGCAGTTGCCGCTGACGGACCTTCCTTCTTGAACGTCCTCTCCTCCTGCAACCGCGGCTGGCGTCACCCGACAGACATAGCAATAGAGATCTCTCGCCTGGCGGCGGAGACCTGTTATTGGCCCCTGTACGAAGTGGAAGATGGTGAGTGGAAGCTGACGTATCGCCCGAAGAAGAAGCTGCCTATCGAGGAGTTCCTGCAGCCACAAGGCCGTTTCCGGCACCTGTTCCGCGAGGAGAACAAGCATGTCCTGGAGGAGTTGCGGGCTCAGGTAGACCGCAAATGGAGGCAATTGCTCAAACGGTGTGGCGAGGAAGAATAGGCTCTCTGTCTTGAAGCACAAGGGCAGCATCACCACGAGGTGGCGCTGCCCTTTCTCTCTGACATATCACATCCCCACCGACTTCAAGAGAAATCGCGCGCTCTCAATGCCCAGACCCTGAATCTCCAAGAAGAAGTCGTATCTGCCCGGCGGCAGCTCAGCCGGGATCCGCAGGTTGTGCTGGTCGCGCACAATCTCCCCTTCATCCCATGTAGTAGGAGGATATGCCCCTCCGACGGGGCGAACATCCCGTGAGGCCACCACACTACCGCCCTCGTCCACCAACTGCAAGGTGAGGGTGAAATCGGTCTCCATCTCTTCCAGAGCCTGCCAATATAGGGTCGCGTGCAAGATGTCCCCAGGATGCAGCGGCTCATCCGGCTGGTGTCGATATCCTAGCTTGTGCACGTCATGACCCAGAAGACGAAGGGGGCCGTAGTCCACCTCCCGCCTTTGCTGGATCCCCAAGGCTTCGACCATAGGCGCCGCCTCTGCCTTCAGAACCTGGATGGGCTCCAGCAGAATCCGATCGCCAACTGACTCTCCATCTTCAAGGACCGGCAACCTTTCGCCCGTCTCCAGGCTGTACATCCCTATCTCCAGCTGGTGTTCCCCCGGTGGTGTGCCCGGCAGCACCAGAAGTCCGTAGTTGTCGGCGATGACCTCACCTTCCTCCCAGGAGGTGGTGGGTCGCGCCCCACCGGCTGGTTCCGCGTCCCTCTGCCCCACGATGTGCGCCCTGCCATCCAAGAGATGGGTGAAGACCTTGTACCGCTCCGCTATCTCACCCAGGCCTTGCCAGAACAGGGTCAACTGTAAGATATCCCCGGCCCTGACCTCGGAGCTGGCTAAGCTGTAACCCAGGAAGGCTATCTCATCACCCAGCTCGAGCTGCCGGGGATGCTGAACCTCCCTGCTGATCTCCTCTTCAGGCGCCGCGTAGATCACCAGTCGCACGTTACCGTGCCAGGAATCGAGGGCCTTGAACGTTCTCTGATCCAGCCAGCCTTCGATGAAGCGGCCTGGGTCACTCTCATCGGTGCCCCAAAAGAGGGCGAAAAGGCGTTGATGCCGAGCAACTATCTCTTCGAGAGCCCCCTCCGTCTTCCCCTCGTCCAGGGGACGCTGCCCCGGCAGGGGATGGATGGGCAGAGCGCCCTGGTAGTAGTAGGAGAAGATCTCTATCTGTCCCGGAGCATTCAAGATGATCCCATCTCCCCCCAGACCTGCAGCAGCGATGTAGCGGGCAAGCCCGCGATAATCGTCACGGGCGTACTCTTCGTTGAAATAGTAGTTGGCCAGGGACTGCGCGCTCGCGCCCGCGACGAAGAGAAGGGCTACAGCAGCCACACCCCAGCTGGCAATGGTCCACACCTGAGACCACCGGTAGGGCCTCCTCGCACCGGCGGCAACTGATTCCCGCCAGTACCACATCGTTCCCCACAGCCATTCGCCGCCTACCCCCCTGGCCAGGATGAGGTGAAAAGCAGGGGTGGCTAACAGAAGGAACTTTGGGTCGTACGCCGGACGGCTGAGAGAAAGAACGTACATAGCCAGCACGGGCAGACACAGGCAAAGCACAGTAAAGACCAGGGAATGAAGCTGGGGACGGGGCAAAATGAACGACCCGCCTCTCCCTTCCTCTCGCGCACCTGAGAGTTTCCAGGGCAGAACACCCAACAGCAGCAACAAGCCGAAAACCCAGACCACAGGGGTCATCTCCGCCTCCATGGAGAGTCCCAGGCTGAACACGCGGAGGAGATCCTGGACAAGAAAGGAGAGGCCGAAGGGTTCGCTGACAGCTGGCCAGGTAGCCAACTGGCCGCCAGCCAACCGCAGCCAAGGATAGTACAGACACAGGATGACCAGTTGGGCTGCAACCCATCCGCCAATGATCTTCATTCGACGTAAGGGCCTATATGCGACCACGCCCAGGCCATAGGCCAGGTTCGTGACCAGAGGAATAGTAAAGGAGAAGTAGTGAGTGTAGAGCGCAGCGGTGGTGAAGAGGACGTAGAGAGCGGCAAACAGCGTTCGCGGCATCCGACGTGCACCGTCGCCGGCGGGCATCTGCGAACCGAAATCTACGCCTCTCCATGACTTCACCCAGCGCAAGAAGAAGAGGACAGCCAAAGCTGCCCACAACGCCGCAAGGACATACATCCTGGTTTCCTGGGAATAGTGTATCTGGAGAGGGGAAATGGCAGCCAGAAAAGCGGCGATCAACGCCACGCGCCGGTTGAACAGCTCGTGGCCCAGGAAGAAGGTCACAACAACCAAGATCATACCCGCCACGGCAGAGAAGGAACGTAGAGCTATCTCGCTGTTGCCGAGAATGCGGACCCAGAAGTGGAGTAGATAGTAGTAGAGGGGCGGATGGATGTCGTGGGCTGCATCGCGCGTGATGGTGGCGAGATTCCGCGCCGCGAGGGCTGCGCTGTTCCCTTCATCCGCCCACAGGCTCTGGCCATCGAGGCGATAACATCGCAAGCACAGCGCCAGCAAGACGATCACGCCCAGGATCAGCCAGGTGACCCAGGGTTGCTTCCACTTCACTACACGGAACCTCGACTCAGCCACTGCCGACGGACGGCCCAGAAAAGGCCAACGGCAAGAGGAACGCAGAGCAACAGGACCAAGCTACGCCGGACATAGAAGGTTGGGCTACGGCGTACGACAAGCCCATCAATGGCGACCCGGCTGTTGCCCCTTAGTGACTCAGCGACCGTCAGACGCACCTCATGCTCGCCCTCGGCCAAGCCGCTGGCTAGCGGCACCCGAACCTGATACTCAGACCTGGAGGTGTTGAGATCCAACGTCGTGTGTCGCCCGTCAAGGGTGACTTCCAACCGTCCCAAATCGCCGTCACGCACTGCTACCAGATCCAGATCGGTCCCCCAGAAGGTGAAGCTCACGGCGTCTCCGGCCTGCTCGCTGGCACGGTAACTGCCCAGCACGGCCCTCTCATCGTTCACCTCTTGCCAGGCGCCTTCATAGTGGAGGGCCCAGTGATCCTGCTGATGATAACCCAAGCCCAGTATTGGAGGAGAGGCGGCCTGCTCTTTCATCGCGTCGTAGACCGGATGGGGATAGAAATCCGGCTCCATCATCCGGAAATAGTAGAAAGCCTGGTTCTTCTCATGATCGCTGGCCCGTTTGAAGAACCAATAGCTCATTACTCCCATCCAGGGCCACTCTGTCTGAGCGCGACGATATGCCGACGCAGAGTACTCAGCCTGCAACTCCTCGCTGACCCGCCCATAGTGGGGAAAGCCGTCAAAGTCACGGGGTAAGGCGTTCCAGCCCACCTCCGATGCCCAAATAGGCTTATGAGCGTCCCCATTACGCACCATCAACTCGCGGATCAGCAGGACGCGGGAGAAGTTGGCCCGGTTAGGGTGCACCCGCCGATCGGTAGGTCCGTTCCACAACCCATATCCCTGCACGGACATAATATCGAAGTAGTCCTTCACTCCAGCATCATACATCCGCTGCAAGAAGCTCAGATCGGCAAGATTCTCGGCGGTCATCTCCGTCGTAGGTGCCAGCCCCGCACTCAGGATCACAACCTCGGGGTCCGCTTCCTTGGCCCGCGTATACCCCACTGTGAGGAGTTCGGCATAAGCTTCGGGATCGACGGGGCCCTCGCCCCATTCTGGGTAGATATTGGGCTCGTTCCAGATCTGATAGTACTTGATCCGCCCCTTGTATCGGCTGACCACAGCGTGGACGAAGTCGCCGTAGTCATCGTAGTCATCGGGAGGGGCCAAGGTCCCCGCCTCATTTCCTGCTGCTCGGCTCCAGGCTGGCGGGTTGTCCAGGCGAGCGATGATCTCTATCCCGTATTCCTGAGCCAGGTCGACGATGTCGTCATACTTGTCCCAGGAGGATATGTCCCTGCCTTGGCGGTGATCACGAAAGACTCCTTTGCCTTCGATCTCGATGTCTTCCCAGGGAAACTCCTGCCTGATCCACTGGAAACCGGCATCCCTGATCAGGCGCAGGGTCCGATGGATCTTCCAATCATCCACCTCTTGCTCCAGAAAAGTGTTGATTCCGTAGGGGTTCATCCCGGTGTGAGCGATGGGCAGGTACGGCTCAACGACTGGAGCAGGGCGTTCCACCCTTATTAGTAAGAGTGCTCCAAGTCCCTTGATCTGTTCGCGTAGCTGCTGCTCGCCTGTCCAGTTGCGCAAGGTGTCGGAGACAAGACCCCGCACGAAGAACAAAGCTACGATCAGCGACAGGATTACGCCTATCAAAGTAGACAGTGCTCTCCTCTTCCTCGACACCTGCAAACGTCCTTTCGCCCGATTGACCTGGTCATTATACTTCGAGGGAACGCCAGGTCGCAAGCAGTTGTGGTCAACAATGCGTCCCTCCGCGCAGGGTTTGAGTAGCCAGCCAACATGACTTGGTCGCGTGCTGCCGGCGGAATGTAGATGGTGGCAACCCAGCACCGGCAACGAGGCGTCATCCTCCAGGCCGAAGCGAGCCTGAGAGACCGATGGTAAATGTCGCCGACTGAGTGGCTGTGTGACCTTGTGGCGGCTGGGGATACAGCGTTGCTAATCTTAAATTTTCTGGGCTCTTTGGAGCGCCACGCCTCTTGACGGGAACCGTCGTGGGCGGAGAGAGCTGCTCCATCGATTTCAAGCCACAACATCTAGTTGCCGGGCAGATCGGGTCATACTGGATGTAGGCCGTCGGCTGGTGGCGAGATGGTCACTGACGGATTCAGAGGGGCCTGGTAACGATGTCTTGGCGCAAGTACTACTCGATATTGACAAATCACAAGAAATGTGTTATACTGTAACTTTAGCGTCATGGAACCACCCTTCTTATGACACAGCTGGAGGGCTACATCTGAATGGCTAAAGATAGAGGGCCTTCTTCTCTCAGCCGCAAACGTGACGAGTCACGACGACCGGGTTCAGAAATGGAGAGAACCCTATTTGATCTGGAGTCTCCTACAACCTCCTCGTCGGGGGGAACCAGCAACAGGCGCAAGAGTTACGCCCGCATCGCCGACACTCACCCCCTGCCGCGCCTTATTGACGTTCAATTGGAATCGTTCCGGTGGTTCTCGGAGCAAGGACTCCGCCAGTTGTTTGATGAGACATTCCCCATCGAGAGCTACAACGGCAAGATGAGCCTTGAGTTGCTCGAGTACCGGTTTGAAGACCCACCGCACACCGAGCAAGAATGTCGCATCATGGACATGACCTATTCAGCGCCTCTTCACATTAGGGCTGCGTTGGTCAACGAGCAAGGCGAGCGGCTGGAACAAGATGCCTACATGGGCAACTTCCCCCTCATGACCAACAACGCCACATTCATCGTCAACGGCGCCGAGAGGGTCGTGGTTAGCCAGCTTATCCGTTCCTCGGGGATCTTCTTCACCGTGGAGGAGGATAGGAAGACCGGCAGGCAGTTATGCATGGCCAAATTGATCCCCTCCAGAGGGGCATGGCTGGAGTTCGAAACTACCAAGAAGAACGTCATATCGGTGAAGATAGATCGCAAACGAAAGATACCGGTCACCGTCCTCGTACGTGCTCTGGCCGCCATATCCACAGATACAGACGATCCTATGGATGATGTCCTGCGGGAGGGCAGTGACGAGGAACTCCGCGCCCTTTTCGAGCGCAGTGACAACATGCCGGAGCGAGGCTACATAGAAGCCACCATCGAGAAAGATCCCACCAAGACTCCTGAGGAGGCAGTCGTGGAGTTCTTCCGTAGAATGCGTCCCGGCGACCCTCCCAATCTGGACAATGCCAAGAAACACCTCGAATCCCTTCTCTTCAGCCCACGCCGGTACGATCTGGCTAAGGTGGGACGGTATAAGCTCAATAAGAGGTTGGGTTTGTCCTTCCCCCTTGACCAACTCACCCTAACGAAAATGGACCTAGTCAAGGTGGTGGAACGCATGATCCTGATCAACAACGGCATTGACGGTCCTGACGACATAGATGACCTGGGTAACAGAAGGGTGAAAACCGTTGGCGAGCTAATCCAGAATCAGCTACGCGTTGGGTTCCTCCGTATGGAACGGGTCGTGCGAGAGCGCATGAGCACGAGAGACCCGTCTCAGATCACCCCCCTCACCCTCATCAATATCAGACCCGTCGTAGCCGCGGTCAGAGAGTTCTTCGGTGGCAGCCAACTCTCCCAATTCATGGATCAGACTAACCCCTTGGCCGAACTGACCCATAAGCGACGTCTGTCCGCCTTGGGACCCGGAGGGTTGCGGCGAGAGAGAGCAGGGTTCGATGTCCGGGACGTGCATGACAGCCACTATGGGCGCATTTGCCCGATAGAGACCCCTGAGGGTCCGAACATTGGTCTCATCGGCTCTCTGGCTACGTACGCGGAGATCAACGAATATGGCTTCATTGAAACCCCGTACCGGAAGGTGATCAATGCAGTAACCAACGACTTTCACGAGTTGCTGGGGAAGACCCTGCGCGAGGATGTAACGGATCCTGAATCCGGTGAGGTAATAGCCGAGTCCGGAACCATGATCAGTCCTGCGCTGGCGGAACTGATAGTTGAACTCCCCCTAGAAGAAGTGGCCATTCGTCCCATCACTACTAGCGAGATAGTGTACATGCCAGCCGATGAGGAGGAGAAGCACGTCATCGCTCAGGCCAACGCGAAGTTGGATGAAAAGGGCCAGTTGATAGAGGATCGAGTCTCAACGCGAAGCCGGGGGGACTACCTCATCGAGGCTGTCGAGGAAGTAGACTTCATCGATGTCTCGCCCAAGCAGATCGTCAGCGTGTCAGCCGCTCTCATCCCCTTCCTGGAGCATGATGATGCCAACCGAGCCTTGATGGGTTCCAACATGCAGCGGCAGGCAGTGCCTCTGGTGATACCGGAATCACCCATAGTGGGCACCGGCATAGAACGTCAAGCGGCTCTCGACTCAGGTCAGGTGTTGGCGGCACGGGAAGCCGGCAAAGTAGTGGCCGTCACTTCGCAGAGAATAGTAGTAAGAGGCAATGACGGCGATCAAACCTACGAGTTACGGCGATATGATCGCTCGAACCAAGGAACTTGCATAGATCAACGTCCCATCGTCAGCAAGGGAGACTATGTACAGAAAGGAGATGTTCTTGCCGACAGCTCCTCCACTGACGAGGGAGAGTTGGCACTGGGCCAGAACGTGCTGGTAGCCTTCCTCTCCTGGGAGGGACATAACTTCGAGGATGCCGTGGTTATCAGCGAGAATCTGGTACGTGATGACAAGTACTCTTCGGTACACATCGAGAAGCATGAGATACAAGCACGGAGCACCAAGCTTGGGCCAGAGGAGATAACACGCGACATCCCCAACGTGGGTGAAGAGGCATTGAAGAACCTGGATGAAGACGGCGTTATCTGTGTTGGCGCTGAAGTCAAGCCCGGAGATGTCCTCGTTGGCAAGATAACCCCTAAGGGCGAGACCGATTTGACCCCGGAGGAGAAACTGCTGCGCGCCATCTTTGGTGAGAAAGCCAGAGAGGTCAAGGACTCGTCACTACGCCTGCCTCATGGCGAGAGGGGCAAGGTCGTTGACGTCCGAACCTTCATGCGCGAAGACAGCCATGATCTCCCCGCTGGCGTAGAGAGGCTGGTTCGGGTTAGCACTGCTCACCTATCTAAGGTGACCGAGGGGGACAAGATGGCCGGGCGCCACGGCAACAAGGGCGTCATCTCCAAGGTCGTTCCCATTGAAGACATGCCCTTCATGGCCGATGGCACTCCCATTCAGATTATCCTCAACCCTCTGGGTGTCCCCAGCCGTATGAATATAGGGCAAATCTTGGAAACACATCTTGGCTGGGCTGCGGACCGGTTAGGGTTCAAGGCGATATCACCCGTCTTCGACGGTGCTGATGAGAAAGAGATCATCGCCGAGTTGGCCCGAGCCTGGTTGATCGATTGGGCCTGGAACAAAGTAACTGAAGAGGCCTGGCAGTGGTTGAGAGATGAAGGGTATGAGCTTGAGGATTTGCATGATGATGCGGAAGCCCGCATCCTGTACCTCATCCATCTGCTGCAGGATGAAGGGTATGACCCAGAAGCCATCATGTCCGACCGGAGATATGCTCGTCGCAGCGTCCTGCAATACACATTGAGACAACTGGGATACAATCCGGATGAAGTGTTGGTGTTCGAGGATGACACTCGCCCCTTACCAGAGAGGCAAAGGGCGGACATGCTGGCCCACCATGTGTGCCTGCGATTGTGGATGGAGGAGCTTGACTACCCCGCAGGTGAGGTTGAGGACAAGGAGCTAGAACACCGGGCTGAGCAAGTAAGCTTGGAGACCGGCCAGCCCGTTCCAACGTGGGGCAAGATGATTCTCTACGATGGAAAGAGAGGCGAACCATTCGATCATCCGGTGACCGTGGGAATGATCAATATGATGAAGCTTGCTCATCTGGTGGAAGACAAGGTCCATGCCCGATCCACAGGTCCCTATTCGTTGGTAACACAGCAACCGCTGGGAGGCAAGGCGCAGTTTGGTGGGCAGCGCTTTGGGGAGATGGAGGTTTGGGCGCTGGAAGCTTACGGCGCCGCTCACATGTTACAGGAGATGCTGACCGTCAAATCAGACGATGTAACGGGTAGGGTGCAGACGTATCAGGCAATCGTCAAGGGTCAGAAACACGGCCAGCCGGGCGTGCCAGAATCCTTCCGGGTGTTGGTCAAGGAATTGCAGAGCCTTGGACTTTTGGTGGAGGTCATAGACGAGAATGGTAAGCGCTCCGAGTTCGGCAAGGATGACAGTAGGGACAAGGATTCGCGTCTGCGCCTGGAACCGGGGTTTCCAAGTGAATTGCGGATTTGACGTTCAATGGGAAATGTGGTACAATTACTATTTGCTCATTGAAACATACCACCCAATCCACCAACTCGTCAGTGACTTTCCCTGACGAGCAGCAGGAGAGGTAACGTTGCCCACCGTCAATCAGTTGGTCAAGAAAGGTCGAAAGACAAAGAGGAAAAGGAGCTCGGCTCCAGCGCTGCGCTTCAGACATAACGCCCTTCGCCAAAAGACGGTGAGGGATGACAAAGGGTCTCCTCAAAAGCGAGGCGTCTGTACACTAGTGAGGACAATGACGCCCAAGAAACCCAATTCGGCACTGCGCAAGATAGCAAGGGTAAGGCTAACCAATGGTATCGAGGTGACAGCATATATCCCTGGTGAGGGCCATGGCCTCCAAGAGCACTCTGTGGTCTTGGTCCGCGGAGGCCGCGTAAAGGATTTGCCAGGCGTTCGTTACCATATCGTCCGCGGTGCTTTGGATGCCTCTGGTGTTGAGGGACGGATGCGCGGACGGTCCAAATACGGCACAAGGCGTCCGAAGAAAAGGATTTGAAGCATCCCGTTGAGATGCTCTTGGAGCGTCTCTGTTGACAGGGAATCAAGGTACGACTTCAAGCAAGGATCGTGCCTGCTGAGGAGGCTTTCGAAAGGACTAGAACTCTCAACTGACTAGTCTTTTTGAATGTCACGACTAAGTGCCCATTTTCAAATCATCTTCTGAAGAGAAGGGTCAGACATTCACGAGAAGGTGCCCCCCAGGATAGCCCGCGGCTAGCCAAGGGCTGGACGGAGGGGGCGAGGGCTTTGCAGGTTCACTGTGCGATAGCCCTCGGCCCCATGTTTTTGTAAGGTGATTGGAGGGAACAGATGCCGAGGCGTTATAGACCACCACGCAGAGAAGTGGAACCGGATCCTGAGTACGGTAGCGAATTGGTGGCCAGATTCATCACTCGTTTGATGCAACGGGGAAAGAAGAGCGTGGCTGCCAGAATCATGTATGACGCCCTAGACATCATTGAAGAACGGACCCATAGGGACTCATTGGAGGTTTTCCGTCAAGCGGTGGACAACGCCACACCTGCGTTGGAGGTGCGCTCTCGGCGCGTAGGCGGGGCAACCTATCAGATACCTATTGAGGTGCGACCGGAACGGCGCACTTCCTTGGCGATACGGTGGCTCATTCTCTCCGCGCAGGCCCGCAAGGGCAGACCAATGGCCGAGAGATTGGCCGATGAACTCATGGATGCTGCCAGGAACACCGGAACGACGGTCAAGAAGAAGGAAGATACCCACAAAATGGCGGAAGCAAACAGAGCCTTCGCCCATTATCGTTGGTGATGGGGGTTCATGATGCCTCGCGATTACCCGTTGGCGAGGACAAGAAACATCGGCATAATTGCCCACATAGACGCCGGTAAGACGACGATCACGGAGCGTATACTCTTCTATACCCAAAAGATCCATCGCATGGGGGAAGTGCACTATGGCACTACTACCATGGATTGGATGGCTCAGGAGCGGGAGCGAGGAATCACTATTACGGCTGCCGCCACCAGTAGCTACTGGCTGGATCATCAGATCAATATCATAGATACGCCTGGACACATAGATTTCACAGTAGAGGTACAGCGCTCCCTCCGGGTCTTGGACGGAGGGATCGTTGTGCTAGACGCGGTGGCTGGAGTCGAGCCACAGTCTGAGACGGTTTGGCATCAGGCCGATCGCTTCGGTGTACCGCGCATCTGTTTCATCAACAAGATGGATCGCCCAGGAGCTGACTTTTGGCACGCAATAGAAATGATTGAGAAGCACCTGGGAGCTCGCCCAGTGGCGATACAGATCCCCATCGGCAAGGAGGAGCAGTTCGAAGGAGTTGTTGATCTCATGACCGGCAAAGCTCTGGTCTATGCCGACGAAATGGGAACTCGCCAGGAGGAAATGGAGCTGCCGACTGGCCTCCAGGAAGAAGCGGCCAGATGTCGCGAAATCATGCTGGAAAAAGTAGCTGAGACAGACGACACATTGGCGGTGAACTTCCTGGAGGGTAAGGAGATCTCTATCCAGGAAATACGGCGAGCCTTGCGACAGGCGACTCTTGAGTCAAAGCTCGTCCCCGTGCTCTGCGGCTCCGCCCTGCGCAATAAGGCGATCCAGCCTATCCTAGACGCTGTGATTCACTATCTTCCTTCACCCCTGGATGTGCCACCCGTCGAAGGAATCAATCCCGAGAGCGGCGAGAACGAGACGCGTCCTGTTGAGGAAGAAGGCCCCTTCTCCGCGTTGGCATTCAAGATCGCGTCCGATCCCTATGTTGGCCGACTGGTGTATGTGAGAGTATATTCGGGCACACTCGCAACTGGCTCCCGTATGCTGAACTCGACCAAAGAGCGTAAGGAACGAGCGGGACGCCTTCTCCGCATGCATGCCAACCATCGAGAGGATATCCAGGTCGTATATGCGGGCGACATAGCAGCCGTGATCGGCCTGAAGCACACCTTTACCGGGGATACCCTGTGCGACCCGAGCGCTCCCATCATCTTGGAGTCCATAAAGTTCCCCGAGCCAGTGATTTCCGTAGCCATTGAGCCTCGCACTCAGGCGGACCAGCAGAAGATGAAAGAAACTTTGGACCGCCTAGCAGAGGAGGATCCAACCTTTCAGGTTCGCGTTGACAAGGATACGGGTCAGACCTTGATCTCCGGCATGGGTGAGCTGCACCTGGAGGTTCTGGTAGACCGCATGCTACGCGAGTTTCGGGTGTCAGCCAACGTGGGGAAGCCCCAAGTGTCCTACCGGGAGACCATCACTACACCTGTCCGTACGGAAGGTCGCTTCGTTCGGCAGACAGGCGGACACGGCCAATACGGGCACGTTTGGCTGGAACTGGAACCTTTGACAAAGGGAGAAGGGTACATCTTCGTGGATGAGACGTCCAACGGCGTGATCCCCAAAGAGTACATCCCGGCCGTCGATCAGGGGGTGCGAGAATCCATGGAGAGTGGGGTACTCGCCGGTTATCCCGTGGTGGACGTTAGAGTCAGGTTAGTGGACGGCTCTTTCCACAAGGAGGATTCCTCGTCGCTGTCCTTCAAGATCGCGGGCTCGATGGCCTTGAGGAACGGTGTACAAAGAGCTAACCCGGTTCTGCTGGAACCGATCATGAAAGTGGAGGTGGTGGTACCTGAGGAGTCTGTCGGCGAGGTCATTGGCGACCTTAACTCAAGGCGGGCGCAGATAGAAGGCATGGAAGCCCAGGACACACTTCAGGCCGTGCGCGCTCATGCCCCGTTGGCCGAGATGTTTGGCTACGCCACAGGCTTACGTTCGCTGACTCAGGGCCGGGGAACTTTTACCATGGAGTTCGATTACTACGCGGAAGTAGACGCTGGATTGAGCTAGGGGATATCGAATCGACGCTGGTGGACAAGGACAGCTGATCTAATCAGCTGTGCGTCGCGAGGGGCTCAGATCACCTGTAAGAAGCGGCTAACCGTTTCGTCAGAGAAGGAGGACTGACTGAATGGCAAAGAAGAAGTTCGTAAGGGACAAGCCTCATGTGAATGTGGGCACGATAGGGCATGTAGATCATGGCAAGACCACGTTGACTTCGGCCATGACGAAGGTATTGAGTTTCAAGGGATTGGCG
>NJBK01000035.1 GCA_005223035.1 Chloroflexi bacterium B3_Chlor | reverse complement strand
CTCCGCAGGCCGCCAACAACAGTCCAAGCCCCATCATCACCAGCACTACCAGCGATACTCTCTTAACCATCGTTTCCTCCTTATCTTGTCGACTGAAATCGCTGATGAACAATTCTCAAGGATGCTCCCTTTGTCTCCTGTGTATCCACCTCCTTTCCTCGCAGAAGAAAGATGTATACCTTTGTCTGCACAAGCTGCTAGCGTGTCAGAGACCAGGCGCGCCTGGAGGGATTCGAACCCCCGCCCACACAGATTCGAAGTCTGCGGCTCTGTCCACTGAGCTACAGGCGCTTGATTGCAGATGCCTTCCTTCAAGCTGTGCCACCACGTCTACTCCCTGGCGGCCAGTCCCTTGCGGCCGGACGGGAGACCCGACAGACCGCCCTTAAACCTCTGACCCAAGTATACCACAGGCAAAGGGCCGCTGCAACCTCGACAGAACCCGCTGGGTACCAACCTTCCGAACATCCAACCGCTCAGCAAGTTACCGGTATTCCTCGCCACACCACTGCCCGTTGCAGACAACAACCTACTGCCAGCTGCCCGGTGGCGGGAAGAGCACCTCAGGTGGTACCATCTCTCGTCCTCCTCCGGGAGGAGTCCAGTACAGATAGACTTCCAAGTAGGCCGTGCGCGCCGCATAACGCACACCAACGTCATGTAAGCCGCTCTCCAACTCCGCTTCGCCTACCTGATACTGGCCGCGCAGCTCACTAGAGGTCACCTCCCGGCCATCTATGTACAGCACCGACTCATCTATGGACTGCAGCCCGAAGGTGTAAACGCCTTCCTCATCGATGAGGATCTTGCCCTCCCACTCTACACTATACGGTACTGCCAATGGGGGTATGTGGAAGTAGAAGCCCAGCCGGGGATCGATCTGGGTAAAGGCCACGGGAGCCTTCCACTCGCCGTTGGCGAAGTACTTTCCAAGGAAGCCGTTACTGGTCACAGGCGGCACATAAAGCGCCCAGGGTGGTATCGTCCGCTCCGCCTGATCCGGTAGTTGCCATGCCAACTCAAAATGGCCTTTGGCTCCCACCGCCCGCAAACGCACGGCATGGCTACCCTTGGCAAGGGTCACCTCTGCCGACAAATCCCCTTTCCCCCTCATGAGCAAGGTCTCGTCCAGATACAACTCCGCATCCCCTGGAGTGCGAAGGTTCAAGCGGTGAGTTCCATACTGGTGTGCATGCAATACCCCGTTCCACTCGACAGTGAAAGGTAGCGCCAGGGGAGCATCATCCCCCCAGTCGAAGCGGAGTTGGGCATCCTGCCGTGTCAGAAGCGGCTCCCCGGACCAGTCGTTCCCGCTCCGATATCTGCCCTCCAGACCCTGGATGCTCGTGATGTCGCCTTGTCCCAGGCGAACGGAATACAGCACAGCGGGTCCCCCGAAGGGCGACTTGTACTCCACGAAGGCTGCACCTGGGTAGTAACGCTGCGCCTCCTCGTACAGGTGGAACCGTTCAGGGTCGAGAATCAGCACCACGTCCTTATCTGTGGTCTGCGGCAACGGCAGGCTGTCATGGGTCTCAATGCGGTGGTACTCAGTGACATGGGGCGCAAGGAAGCGGACGGTTGGGTGGCTATGGTAGAGGGATATGACATAGAACTCCACGCTTTCGCCAAGGTCGCGCATGATGTGAGCGGTGATGGTCTCGGCTGTGGAGAAGTCCCTCCACGTCCCAAAGTCCGTGGCCTGTCGCTCGAAGTAGATGTGATAGTTGGTGTAGCCAATCCGGAACAGCAACAGCACCACGGGCAGCACGAAGTACCTGGCATATCGCTGAGGAACGCCTCGCTCCCATTCTCGCCGCAGCCCGTCTATGGGCACCACGGCCAGGAGATAGGCAGCGGGAACACTGCCAATGGCACGCAAGGCCTGAGGTGCTTCCCACTCCAGAGAGAAAATGCCAGGACACAGCATCACGCCCAGCCACACCGGCAGGAGCAGTGAACGAGATCGCCTTCCGCGCCAGAGGCACACCCCAATGCCCAGGACCATGACAGCTCCACTGACGGGGTCGAGCATCGGCTCACCCTGAAGATTGTGGCGGCCGTAGCGGTCTCCACGATAGTTGAACATCAACAGATGCTTGCCAGCATTCTCTCTGACAGCCTCCCACGCCTCAGCTTGAGTCTTGCCTTTGAAGACTGAAGCTTTCCGTGCACGAGCCCAGAATTCCTCTGGGCTACGAATAGCATATTGGGCCACCGGCCCGACGGTGAGTAACACCGCCACACCACAGACGAGCAAGCCGCTCCAGAACCGACGAAAGAAGTTACGTTCCACGAGCGAGTTGTGTGCAAGGAAGAAGGCGAGGACCAACGGGAAAGAGAGAAAACCCGTGTAGAAAACCATTCCCAGCCCCATAGCCATTCCTGCCCAGGTGAAGTCACTCAGCCGCTCGCGCCGTATGCCTCGCAGCAGGAATCCGATGGTCACCAGCTCGAATAGGGGCGTACTGGCGTTGTACATGCCGATGCGACTGAAGTTCACGTGCCAGCGAGAGACTGCCAGCAGGAAAGCAAGCACCAACCCCATGCGCCGCCCGAAGAGCTCGCGCCCTGTCAAATAGCCGGCGGCCACGGCGCCGATGCCCATGAGTGCACTAACCATCCTGAGCGCAGCGGTACTGGCGCCAAAGAGCCGAAAAGACGCAGCCACGAGATACAGATAGTGGACCGCCGAGTTGACTCGTGGGAAGTAGACAGGACGGCTGGTAGAGTCTTCCAGGATGTGTAGGGCTGTCAGTCCATTCTGCGCCTCGTCGTACCAAGTGCCGAAGGGTAGCTGATCCAGGCCCCACAGGCGCAGCACAGCTGCCAGCGCGAGAATGAGGAGCAGTAGGGCGAACTCGATTCGTGACCAAGGTCGCTCTCCAGATATCTCGCCCCGTCCACGATCCATCAAGAGATTAGCCACCGCAAAGAGAGCCAAGCTGACAACGTACAACAGCCAGGCAGATTGGGGAACTAAGGGGCGGGCAAACTGAGTCAACGCCATCACAGACAACATAGCCGCCAGACTCACCGCCACCAGGCCCAATCGGTGACGGAGAGCCGGCGGGCGCCCTTTTTCGACAGGCGGGGATGGCTGTACGGGGCCTGGCTGCCTCCGCACTGAGTAGACCATCAGAACCACGGCGGCCAGATACAGCACGCCAGCCTCAAAAACGCGTTGACGAGCCAAGTAGGTCTGAGCCGTGACGGCCAGAATCACAGCCAGGAGCCCCCAGAGGGATTTGCTCAACTTGGCCACAGCATCTCGGCTGTATGACGAAGCCCTCGCTACCATCTTCGACAGCCTGTCAGTGCGAACGCGAGAATCCCACCACGAGGAGTGATTGTGAACAAACTCTGCCAGCTATGCCACTGCCACAGGCCCGAGCACAGCGGTACTTGCCATCAGTCATTCTACCATCAGGCGGTAGAGCTGGCAACGGCAAGGGACTGTGATCGAGTCGCGCGGGTCACCTTCGGCGGTGGAGCTTGTCTCCATTCCTCGCTTGTACATATAATCAGTTCAACGCCCGGATTGCCGCACGCGAGCTCCCAAGGGACTGCCGACAAAGTGCCCCGAGAATACCCAGCGAGTCAACTGCGTGCGGCGACGCCTCGTAGGTTCTAGGCCGTGTCTCAGTCCACCATTGAAGATGGGCTCCGAACCAAGAATGCGTTGATCGAACAGCGTTCCCAACATGGACACAGAAGCCGAAAAACGGTACCTCGCGGATCAAATCAGGCAACATGGTGATCCCGAATACGCGAAGGTCATTAGCAGGTCTATTCCCTCCCGACTCAACGTCTACGGTCTGCGCGTGTTTGAGCTCCGGCAGATAGTGCGCACATGGCGGCGCGCTCACGAGGAGGTCGACCGCAAGCACCTGATGATGCTTGTGGAGGCACTGTGGGATGGGGAATCCCGCGAGGAGCGGATGCTGGCACTGGAGTTGCTGCAGCACTATCCGCAGTACATCCCGAAACTGACATGGTCCCGCTTCGAGCGCTGGCGGCGCGAGCTGGACAACTGGGAGCTCACCGACGTGCTGGGGGTGGGCGTCCTGGGTCCCTGGGTGCACGACGACCTTGACGAGAGGACTCAGCGCCTTCAGGGTCTGATCGCTGACGAGGATCTCTGGAGCCGGCGACTGGGGCTCGTAGGAGCCATAGGCGTGAACCGAGCGCGGAGGGATACTAGCTTCCCCGAACTCACCTTCGAACTGATAGACCAGACAAAACGGGAGGGGCACCCGATGATCACCAAAGCCGTTTCCTGGATGCTACGCGACCTGTACAAGAAACACCCGGGCCAGGTAGCCGCGTACCTGGATGAGAATCAAGACGCCTTGGCCGGCCACGTCGTTCGCGAGGTGAGCAACAAACTGAAAACGGGCCGCAAGAATGGGAAGGTCAAGAAGTGAAGGCACTTCTGGGGCCCAGGCCCAGTGCCCCTTGCCGCGTTGCGGCAGCTGGCAGCGGATGCCCGCGAGGTTGATGAGAAGCGTGGCTGTCATGGCGTGGTGCTAGACCTTGATCCTGGCGACGAAACCGGACTCATGGCGCTGCTGGTTCTGTTCTCACTCGCCACTCTTACACCGATGGCCTGAGCAGGCTAGAATCCATCATCGATGGCCTTGTCTGCATAACTCTGCACATGATCAGGAGAGGGAGAATGCGTACGCTGATTCGTGGTGTGACTGCTATTACCCTGGACGAGGACGACCGCATTCTTCAGGACGTTGACATTGCCCTCGAGGGAAGTAACATTGCAGCCGTGGGTCAGGCCCCGGCAGACTTCGGCCCCGACGAAACGGTTGACGGCCAAGAGATGGTGGCGCTACCTGCTTTCTTCAACGCGCACACCCACGCGGCGATGACGCTGGAGCGGGGGTGGGCAGAGGATCTCCCCTTTGACCGCTGGCTCAACGAGAAGATCTGGGTAGCGGAATCGGCACTGGAGGAGGATGATGTCTACTGGGGCGCGGCCCTGGCCTGCTGCGAGATGATCCGGGCGGGCGTCGTTGGCTTCGCAGATCACTATTTCTGGATGGATGAGACTGCCCGTGGTGTTGAGGAAAGCGGCATGAAGGCGCTTCTCGCCTGGTGTCACTTCGGTATCGGCACGGAGCACGAGCCGGGGCAGAAGACCTTCGAAGAGACAGTGGCGTTCGTGGAACGGTGGAAGGGCGCGGCGGAGGGGCGCATCCGCACGACTCTGGGCCCTCACTCGCCATACATGGACCCGCCGGAGGTTCTACAGCGCTTCGCGGAGCAGGCACACCGTGTGGGCGTGGGTGCGCACTTCCACCTGAGCGAGTCTCACGAGCAGTTCGAACAGTCCTTCGCCCGTCACGGCAAAACTCCCGTGGCCTATGCGGTCTCCCTGGGGCTGCTGGATCTGCCGGAGCCAACGCTCGTGGCCCACTGCAACGTGGTCACGCCAGACGATCTGGAACTCCTGTCAGAGAAAGGAACGTGGGTAGCCCACACGCCCAAGACCTACCAGAAGCTGGCGATGGAGATGCCCCCTCTCGCCAAGATGCTAGAGCGCGACGTGAACGTGGCGTTGGGCACCGACGGACCGGCCTCCAACAGCGACTTGAACATGCTGGAGGTAATGCGAATCACGGGGCTAGTCCAGAAAGAAGCGCAGAAGGACCCAGAGGCGATGCCGCGCACGCTCCTCCTTCGGCTAGCAACGCAGGCTCCCGCCGCAGCGATGGGCTTCGCTGGAAGTGGGGTACTTGCGGCCGGGCATCCCGCGGACCTGATTCTGATGGACACGACGGCCCCCCATTGGATCCCACGGCACGACCTTGCTGCCAGTGTCGTCTATGCCAGCCACCCTGGGGACGTGGCGTACGTCTGGGCCAACGGGCGGCTTCTCTACCGGAGAGGGGAGTACCTCACCTTGGACGTGGACCACATCCGCTGGGAGGCGGAGCGCCGCGCCTTCCGCCTGGTGGGGAAACCAATGCGTTCGATGCGGGAGTATCCGAGCCAGAATCGATCCTAGACAAGAGTTATCTCAGCACCCTCGAACCCGGGACAACCAGGCCGACAAGGCGAGACTCCGTCTGAGTATCTTGCGTGTTGCTCGCCCCTGGCAGGGAACCGCACGAGCTTGACGAACAGCGTGCTGTCTCGACCGGGTGCCAAGACATCCCCTCTCGGTACAGCGCCGCGCCCCGGCCCGTAGCCTTTCTCACCACGGCATTCAGAGGCCCTAGCGTTGGCGCCTCGGTCCAATTGATCAGGTGAGCAAGATAGATATTAGCCACCTGGCCAATGCCAAAATCCGCCAGATGGCCGATGTGTCTGGCGGATTCTGGCTGTATAGTGGGTCTAGATAGACATATAGCTTAGGTGGAGTCCGCTCTCGAATAGCTGGTGCCGGGGTAGACTCTGATGGACGATCCCAAAGAAAACGTGGCGTCTTGTCCGAAGCTCCCAGTTGCAGATTGGTCACCGGTCAACTGGGTGATCGGCTGAGACATTGTCCATCAAGTGAGTAGTTGGGCACGCCAAAGCTGCAATGGGAAAAGGCAGCCGAATGAGCATTTGGCAACTGGCTGTCCTGGGTGGCCTCGCAGCTTCACTCCTCGTGGCATTCTCGTGCTTTGGTGCTGTAGGACTCTGGCAAGGTCGCGCGGGGTAGCTCGTCTCAGATAGTCAAGGTATTTCCGTACGTTGATTATGGGCCAGATGGATCTTCTATAGAGAGGAGAGCGCAATGGAGAAAGAGTACGCCTCGGTGGCGTTGGTTTTCTTCCTTTTCGGAATCTTCTGCGCCTACTGGGCTCAGACAACAAACCGCAACGCCTGGCTGTGGTTCTTCCTCGGATGGTTCTTCGCGCCCATCACAGGGTTGGTTCTTCTCTCCGAGAACAGAAAGCAAACATCGCAAGAGAATGGCCCCGAGTAAGGCCAGCCCTTCGTTCCGCCCCGCGGATATGGCAGGTATCCACGAGGCAATACTTCCTACATGTGATATCGAAGTGATGTTTGTCTGAAACGGGACAGCTGGCCATTGGCATCTTACGTTCGCCATGGACCCAGGGCAGAGAACGGATCTGTTGCCGGCCATAGGTGTCGATTCGGCACAAGCCTCAGGCTCCGCCACCGGCGACCCGCGAGGGTTTGCTGACACCCCTGATACATTCTCCTCGAAACAGCAGGCCGTCGTCCTAGTATCAGCGAGCAGACTTGTCGCCCTCCCAATTCGTGGTACCCTCAGGAGACCTCGATTCTCACCTTCATTAACCGTCTGAGACACAGTGCCTCGTCCTGGCCTGCATCAACCGTTGACGACGCCATAGGAAGGACAGAACCTTGTGAGAAGACGACTCCTGACCACTGGGCTGCCAGGGGGCTCTCGAACCGAGCAAAGGCAGGAAGGCTTGATCCAACTTGCCGGCTTCCTGGTGGATGCCGAATCTGCGGTGTCTCGTTGCTGCCCTGCCACGCTTGACAAAGAAGATGAATCATGTTATCCTGCATCCACAACAGGACAAAGCAGACACTGGCCTGGGAAGTATTGGTGCACGCGCATCCAAAGGAGGAGGCAATGCTTAGCGACGAGTCCAGAAGTAGCTGAACTATGTATCTCATGTATCTGAAGCGAAACCGATAAGGTCAAGGAGGAGTGAAAGCGATGCACAGAATAGCGAAGATGTTATTGATGGCGGGCCTGGTGCTTCTACTGTGCGCGCCTGCGTTGGCCGTAGCGCAGAGGGAGCGCCCGGTGAAGTCCTCCCCCTGCACCGATGTGGCTCCGGTGATAGATGGCGACCTGGACGAGGTGTGGGAAGATGCGCACTGGCAGGATATCACCGCCTTGGTGATCCGGCCGACTCAGAACGGAGAGTCTCCCGAACTCGTGGGCCTGGGCATCATGAATGATACGGAGAACCTGTACCTGGCCCTGATGGAGGTCTGGCCCTTGGACGTCTTCGCCCAGCAGGCGATACCCTATGGTTCTATCTTCTGGGTCGCCTTCGAGGACGATCCTCCCGTAGGATGGACCGCCACCTATCCAGAGGAAGAATCCGATGAAGGATGGTTCTTCTTCGTGGGTGCTCCTGAGTTGGTCGCGGAGATGCAAGTCGAACTCCACCCAGGCCCCAGCTTCTCAGCCTTCGTGGGCAGAGTGGGTGGGGCGGGCAGCGACCAGCCTAGCTTTCTCCAGGACTGCATCGGCACCATCCAAGCCGACCCCGCTCCCGGCACGGAGAGCGCCTTTGGCTACGGATCTGTGGAAGCCAACGGCGACGCAATCCTGTTCTTCCATGAGGTGAAGATAGACCTCGACGAGTCACCGCTGAACAGAGAGCCTGGACAGTGCTTCCGTGGCTTCTTCGCTGGCTTCGGTCACGCACCCATCTTCGATGGAGACGGCCTCACGGCGAATGATGTTCTCGACCTAGTGAAGCTCACGCAGTTCGAATTCGATCGACTCGCGTTGGGCTACTGGCCCAACGAGGAGACCTGGGATCTGCTGGAGTGCTGCTTTGGAGCATGCGTGGAGCAGTTTCCTGACTGCCTGCCCGGTGAGTTCTGCGACATGTGCGTGAGCTGCTTCGGAGAGATCTGCCTGGATCCATGTGAGGTTGAGCCTGAGGTTGAGCCTGAGTTTGTGCCGGAGCCTACTACGATGTTACTCCTGGGCAGCGGGCTAATGGGCCTGGCCGGATACGCTGGTCTGCGGCTGCGCAAGCAGTAGCTCAACGATTCAAAGATCGAGGGAAAGCCGGCCTTTCAGCGGCCGGGCTGAGAAGATGATGCGTGGACGCTGAAGTCTCGGGGTATCAGAAGATCTAGGAAGGGCCATCGTGCGAGACCACGGTGGCCCTCTGTTGCTTCAATCACCCTGCCCCAGTTCCTCCCATCAAAAGGCTGGCGTTGCGGCTCAGTGCGTTCACACAACCCCTGGCCCAGGTCGGGGCCAGGCCTGCACCGTCTCGGATCTACAAGTCAACGTAGACGTAACCAAGCCGACTGTATCCAGCGCCCCACGGATCGCCTCTCTCAAAAGTACCCAGCCCCCACTCCTCAGCCAGCATCAGGTAGTCGTAAGCGGCGTCATCTAGGCCCCACTCGGCACGCAGCAAGTCGCACATCACACAGTCGATCGCCACTGGATCGCGTGAGAACAGCAAGCTGTTCGGTGCTCCGCCAAAGCTGTTCCACCGGATCGGCGAGGCGCCCACTGAGGGTGCGCCGAATAAGCCGTCGCCCAGTGTCAGCACCGTCTTACTTGCGATATTCGGATTGGCATTGATCTCCACCAGGGGGCTGAAGTCCTCCCTGTAGCGGGTGTCCCTGGGCTTGATGTAGGGGTGTGGATTATCGCCCCCGGCTCCGCCCAGGTTGTCGAGACTTCCAAAGTGATTCTTGAAACCCAGGGTGACCGGATGGGTGCCATGCTTCTTGAGGATCGGCATGTTTATCAGGTAGGATGCATGGTACAGTAGGTCGGTGAGCCACCGATCGGTCACCATCCCCGGGTGGGAGAACGACACGCGCAGGCTCCCGTCCACGTGGTTGAAGGTGGCCGTCTCGTCAGCGCAGCCGAAGCGATCGATGTATCGGGCCTCCGCGTACTGGCGCCTGGCGTAGAAGCGTTCTGGTATCCGGCGAGAAGCATCGTAGACCCAGACATCCTCAGCCTGCACTCCCGCCTGGACGAGAGAGCGGATCAGTGCGTTCACGGGCTCCACGAGCGCATCGATCGCGTTGTCGTTGTCAGCACAATCCCTGCAATTGTTCAGATTGATCTTCACGGCGATCTTGCGGCCAGGCAGATAACCTGAAAGTAGCATGCCCCATGCCCCTGCCACAGAGTTGCGGCCGGTGAGGTCCATCAGCCCACGCTCCACCATCTGGGTCACGACACCTTGATCCACGTGCTCGCCATACCATCCTGTCTGAAAATCCCAGAACGTGGCTGCACTGGCATGGACGTGCACGACCTTCTGCCTCGGGTATTGCTTCATCGCCAAGGGGAAATGTGCCTGAGGGGTCATCTCGTCTTCCTGTGCTGCAGCGCGAGACCCAAGGCCGAGCAGCCTGTGTCCCGCAGACACTGCAACGCAGCCGGCCGCGAAGGCTGCCCCTGTGAGAAACTGCTTACGACTCACTATCTTCCCAGCTTGGCGGCAATATTTCCGCACGGTAAATTACCTTTCCTCATCTGAATAGTCCATAATTACTGTATACGCAACTCATGAAAGAATGTCAAGGGGGAGCAGAACTCGTCGGGAACATGGTTTACACCCTGGGATCATCTTTTGGGTTGAAGATGTGGTACAATTCCTCACCAAGCACAACCTTAGTGATGCACAGAGGTAGTTTCATGACTCCCAGTGAATCGTATTATGACCGCATCAGAGACTCCAAGAACCCTGAGGTCTTTCGCAGAGCCATGATCGACTTCTTCTTTGTCCATGGAGAGAACGTCTCGCAGACTGCCAGGGCTTTCAGAACCTCCCGCCCTACTGTCATCAAGTGGGTCCAGAGGTATAGGGCCCATGGCGCGCGAGGCCTCCGCGATCTCCCTAGACGTGCTCATCATTGTCCCCACAAGACTCCGGACCAACAACAACAACTCATTGCCAACCTCAGAACCAATCATGGCCGGAGACCCAAAACCAGGATCGGCCAGGACAAAATCAAGCTCCTTTTGGATCAACGGTATGGCATCAAGAAGTCATCCTCCACCATCAATCGAGTCCTCCATGAACTCAAACTCATCCGGCCCAGAAAAAGGAAATATCAGAAGAAACGTCAAATAGCTCGCTACCGCAAGCGCCTCCAGCCCCTATGTCATTGGCAATTGGACGTCAAATACCTGAATGATCTCCCTCACATCTACTCTCAAGTTATCCGCCGTATCCTCCCCAGATTCCAATACAGCATCAAGGACGTCCTGACCAGTACTACTTTCATCTGTTACGCCCATCAACTCTCCACCTTCAACTCCGCCAGGTTTGTTGCCCTCTGCCTCTATCACTTCCGCAGCCATGGTCTTGATCTCTCCCAGATCACTATTCAAACCGACAACGGCGCTGAATTCATTGGCTCTATCCTTGCCAAGAGAGATAGCCTCTTCACTCGCGTGGTCGAGAAAACCTTCGGCGCTCGCCACTCCACTATCCCGCCCGCTACCCCTCGTTTCAATGGCTCTGTAGAGAACTTCCATGGTCGTGTCGAAGATGAGTTCTATGACCTGGAGGACTTCCCCAACCTGCCAGATCTCCTCGGCAAAGCTTTCACCTACATCCTATACTTCAACCTTGAGAGACCAAACCTCGCTCTGAAGAAGACACCCTTTCAAGCAGTTCAGCAACATACCCGGATCAAGGATCCTCACTTCATGCTCTTTCCACCACTCCTCTTGGATGACCTTCCTCTCTTCGGCCCCCACCTCCGATCTGTAAACGATGTCTCCGACGAGGTCAGAGCTGTGGGACCCGGCACAGCTCCTAGACCACACGCCACTCCAGGCACATCGCCAGGACTCTCGATTGAGGCAAGAGAAAGAGGCCGCCCCATGATGGGAGCGCCCTCCCAACAGCCAGGTTCTGGTTGACGCGTTGCCCTCGTGTGCTCCGGCGCAGGGCCTGCCCTGCGCGAACTCGAAGGGTGTTGTAGCCTGCCACGCCCGGCCCAGAAACTTGGCGAGGCCGCCAGGGCAGGATAGAATCCATTATCGATACCCCCTGCGACCTATCTTCGTCGATTCGAAGGAGGGACTATGAAGATAAGGGTGCTTTCTCGCGCGGATCTGCAAAAGGCTCTCCCCATGTCTGAGGCCATCGAAGCGGTCAAAGAGGCCTATCTGCAACTGTCCACGGGACAGGCCACCGTGCCCTTGCGGACTCCCCTGGACATCGCCCCATATGAAGGGTTGGCACTCTTCATGCCTGCCTACTTGACCAGCAGCGATGAGTTGGGACTGAAGGTGGTTTCAGTATTTCCTCGTAACCCCTCCCGAGGGCTACCCATCATCCATGCCCTGGTGGCCTTGTTTGATGCTGCCACTGGCCAGCCTCAAGCGGTCGTGGATGGCACCTATCTCACGGCACTCCGCACCGGTGCGGCTTCTGGTGCGGCCACCGACCTTCTGGCCCACCAAGATGCTCAACTGGTCGCCATCTTCGGGGCTGGTGTCCAGGGGCGAACCCAACTGGAGGCCGTCTGCCACGTGCGGGACATAGTCAAGGTCAAGGTTTATGACTTGGTCCCCCAGAAGGCAGAGGAATATGTATCAGAGATGAGGGGACGAGGCCACCCTATCCCCAAGGATATCACCGTGGCCAGATCACCTAGAGAGGCGGTGGAGGGAAGCGATATCATATGCACAGCCACTACCTCCACGAGCCCGGTCTTTGCGGATCGAGATCTCCAACAAGGTGTCCACATCAACGGTATCGGCTCCTACACTCCTGAGATGCAAGAGATCGCTGGGGAAACGGTACAGAGGGCGAAGGTGGTGGTTGACTCCCGGGAGGCCTGCTGGGCGGAGGCAGGAGATCTGATCATCCCTCTGGAGAAAGGTCTGATCGACCGCGAGCACATCTATGCCGAGTTGGGAGAGATCATTGCCGGCTCCAAGCCTGGCAGGATCACTCCTGACGAGATGACGTTCTTCAAGTCGGTGGGAATAGCGGTGCAGGATGTAGCCACCGCCAGTCGGGCGTTGAAGGCCGCAGAGAGGATGGAGCTGGGGGTTGAGGTCGAGTTGTAGACAGCTCCCCGTCGGCGCTGAGGGTCCTGTGCACTCCCTGTCAGGACGGGAAAGAGGATGGCCTTGCTTCCCAAAACAGCAGAGGTAGTCATAATCGGCGGAGGCGTGATGGGCACCAGCACCGCCTATCACCTGGCCAAGAAGGGTTGCCGCCAAGTGGTGCTTCTGGAGAAGGAAACCTTCTTCGGACAGGGAGCCACCGGCCGTTGCGCTGGTGGATTCCGGCATCAGTTCGCTACCGAAATCGACATTCGACTCTCCAAGCATAGCATCCCCATGCTGGAACGATTCTCCCTGGAGATGGGTCAGGAGATAGGCTTCAATCAATGTGGCTACCTATTCTTGTTGAGCCGAGAGGAGGATGTGTTGGCCTTCCGCGAGAATGTGGAATTGCAGCGCCGGCTGGGTGTGGAGAGCGTATGGCTTTCTGCGGAGGAGATCGCTCAGCTGGTGCCCGTCATCCATCTGGAGGGGATAGCGGCCAGCACCTTCTGCGGTCAGGATGGGTTGGCAGATCCCTCTAGTGTAGTCCAGGGGTACGTGAAGGGCGCGCGTCGCCTGGGGGCCACGCTGCTCACCGAGACGGAGGCCCTTGACATTGAGGTGGCGGGTGGCCGGGTGCGAGGAGTAGTTACCGATCGGGGGAGGATCCAGACCCCTGTCGTGGTCAATGCAGCAGGGCCCTGGGCGGGTCAAGTCGGGGCTATGGCTGGCGTAGACGTATTTGTGAAGCCAGTGCGTCGGCAGATGAGTGTCACCACCCCTATCCCTCAGCTGCCAGCGGACTTTCCCATGGTCATAGATTTCGCCCAGAGCCTCTATTTCCATCGCGAGGGCCCAGGGATCCTGACCGGGATGTCGAACCCCGATGAGCCGCCAGGATTCGACCAGAGTGTCGATCTTGATTGGCAAATACGCCACTTTGAGGCGGCAACTCTTAGAATGCCTATCCTGGCTGAAGCTGGCATCCTGAATAGCTGGGCCGGCCTGTACGAAGTCTCTCCTGACGCACTACCCATCCTGGGCCGCGTGGCCGAGCTGGACGGATTCATCTGCATAAACGGATTCAGCGGCCACGGCTTCATGCACGGCCCCATCTGTGGCTTGCTCATAGCCGAGGAGATCGTGGACGGAGGTGCCCACACGGTGGACATCAAGTCGTTGCGCATCGAGCGCTTTGAACGAAGAGAGGGGCTCAAGGAATACGTCGTTGTCTAGCCAACCCAAACGACCCGCCCAGTTGTGTATGCGGCTCTGCCGGAAAGGAGATCGTACTGTGAAAGTAGTTGGCATCGTGGGTAGTCCTAGAATAGAAGGCAACACTGAACAACTGACCCAAGAAGCGCTCAGAATCATTGGGGAGAAGGGTATTGGTGCCGAATTGGTCCGGTTGGCCGACAAGACCGTGCTTCCTTGCACGGGTTGCGGTGCCTGTGAGAGCGAGGAGACCTGTCCATTAGATGACGATCTGTTGCCGTTGTATCATCGGTTGAAGGCAGCGGATGGCATCATCCTGGCTTCTCCCGTATACTTCGGGTCTGCTACCCCCCAACTCAAGGCGTTCATGGATCGAGCAGGCTATATCTCCTACAACAATGGCCACACTCTTGCACGCAAGGCGGGTGGCCCCTTGGTCGTGGCTGGGCGCAACGGAGGCAATTTCACGAACGCTCAGTTGATTCTGTGGTTCATGATCTTGGGCATGATTGTACCCGGGTCCAACGACTGGAATACCGCCTTCGGCACCGAGCCGGGCGAGATTTGGGAGGACACCAGCGGCATAAACACCGTGAGGGTGTTCGCTGAGAACCTGGCTTGGCTGGTCAAGAAGCTAGCCTAGTCGCCCAGATGAGCTAGCATATCTAGGAAGTACCGCGGGGGGAGTACTTCCTAAATATACTCTCGAACTAGTCTTTGCCTGAGCACAGTTGCCTGCCCGATCCCAGGCTTTCTCGGGGAGCCCCCGACAGGGATTCGAGCCGCTAGGGGTGCTCCATATACAGGTCCCGTTGTCCTGCGACGAGATCGAACTGACGCGATAGGTGGCATGCCGACGATCACGGAACTATGGTAGAATGCAGCGGGGAACCAGTGCGCGTGCGGGGGCAACAGGGACAGCGCACCACGGCGAATCCTGCGCCCTCATAAGCCGCAGTCTCTCATGCTTCTCACTAAGGCGTCACTCCGGGCTAGGAGCGGAAATTCCGGACTCGTGGAGGACGCACACGGTTGACTACACGGCTAAGCCGCGGGCATGTGCGCCGGTTCGCTCAGGCACTGCGTGTACCCGGGTACGCTAGCCGAATTGCTCGACTAACGCCGAGTATCCTTCACCTTCAAAGGGGGAATGAGTCATGGAACTTCTGATTCGGGCAGTCCGCCCACAGGATGCGGAAGGAATTGTCAACATCCTCAACCCAATTATTGAGGCTGGAGAAGATACAGTCCTTGATGCACCATTGACCGTGGAGGAGGAAAGGGAATTCATAGTGAACTTCCCCGGCCGAGGGGTATTCCATGTAGCAGAGCGACGCGAGGACAGCAAGATAGTGGGGTTCCTAAGTCTTGAGCCCTTTGCTAGTTACACCCATGTGTTTGACCACGTTGCAGTAATGGGAACTTATGTGGATCTCTCCTTGCGACGCCGGGGCATCGGTAAGTGTCTTGCCAGCGCAGCCTTCGAAGTGGCTTTGAGAAACGGCTTTGAAAAGGTATTTACCTACATCCGCGCGCGGAATACTGAAGCTCTCGCGTTCTATCTTGGACTCGGTTTTCGAATTGTGGGAACTGCCCATAGGCAGGTGAAAATCGACGGGAAGTACGAGGACGAGACTATTGTGGAGAAATTCCTGAGTGTTTGACGCCTTCAATGGCAACGACGTCTGCCAAGGCTGGCGTTGCCGCTCAGTGCGTTCACCCAAGTGTTTCGTACTTCCCAAAGCCCGATCGCCGACTCCGTCATTGCTTTTCCGCGGGCTCAGGATCTGGTGGCAACATGGGAGGAGGAATCTGACAAAGTACCCACGCCGATGGTTGTGAGTCAGCGTTGGTGTCAAACCCTCACTATGTGCGAACTCTTCGCACAACAGACATGGCCTCGTGGGCTAGCTGTGTGATCTCGTCGAATCTGCCTTCCGAAATCAGGTTCGACTTGACCAGCCAGCTCCCCCCACAGCAGTGTACGCTCGGATGGGCCAGGTAGTCTGCCAGATTGTCGAGATTGATACCCCCCGTGGGGATGAATTTGACGCCTACGTAAGGAGCCGCGATAGCCTTCAGTGTCCTGATACCACCCAACGCCTCAGCAGGGAAGAACTTGAGTATGTTCAACCCCTTGTCCAAGGCCATATCGATCTCGGTCGGTGTTGCCACCCCGGGGGTGACGGGTATCTCATTCTGCACGCACCAATCGACCACCTTCTGATTGAACCCGGGGGCGACGATGAATTGAGCGCCTGCAGAGACCGCCCGATCAGCCTGATCTACCGAGAGCACAGTCCCCGCCCCGATGGTGTCGGGCTGGAGGTTGGTGTCCGACTAGCGGTTGGAGTCGGTGCGGAGGTTGGGGTCTTGGTCGGACCAGCAGTAAGCGGACTTTCGCCCTGTGTACAGGCGGACACCAGTCCAGCGCCGAGCATTACGCGCAAAAATTTTAGAAAATCGCGCCGTGAGAGTCTGCCTTTCATCGATGGTCCTTTCTGTACTCTATGTGCTTACTCGCTCTGCCGGAGCGGGCTAACTTATACCTTTACAGAACCTCTCTGCATAAGAAGGCCAAGTGGGCAATTATGAAGAAAGGGTCTGTAGAAGCACCGGTAGTCTCCGTATTCCAGAAAGCTTCTGTATAATATCTCCTGCCAGGTTTCTTTGCAGAACCCATCGGCATCGTATTATAGTTCCGCTTCTTCAGCAAATCCAGATTTCCGGAGATCCGCATGACACCACGGCCCAAAAGGCTGCTCGACCAAGTACGCGATGCAATACGGCTCAAGCACTATGCCTACAGCACCGAGAAAACCTACCTCTATTGGGCCAAGCGCTTTGTCCTCTATCACAAGAACCGGCATCCACTGGAGATGGGTGAGAAGGAAATCAGTGAGTTTCTCACCTACCTGGCAGTAGAGGAAAACGTGGCTGCTTTGGGGCGGCTCAAGCCGCGCGAGGAGGAGAAGGCTCTCCTGGAGGCCAGGTTACAACAGCTGCGTGCGAAGCGCGAGAGAGTGCGGTCACTGTGTCGCAGGAACTCATGGCGGACGCCATCGCGCGACTTAAAGGAGAGCTCCAGGGGGACAGCATCGTAGCAAGAAGACGTGCCCTGAGGAGTTTCGTCCAGAAGATCGAGGTGGGGAAAGAAAAGGGAACACTCTACTACACGTTCCCTCTCCACGCATTGGCCCTTGACGAACTAGTATACGTAGGAAGTACCCCCGGCGCGACTCGAACGCGCGCACACGGCTTCGGAGGCCGCTGCTCTATCCGCCTGAGCTACGGGGGCACAGTCAACTACAGTCTAGCACAAGACGAGTCTTGTGGCAAGTAATCCCGCGTCCGAGGTGCCGAACAGCCCGCACATCGAAGTCCCGCGCGCGATTCGAGGGAATAGAGGTACGTCTCCACGCGAGCAAAACTGCGCCGCTGCAGAAGGACACCATGGCCTTCAAGCCAACCTTTGACCAATCCCCGCGAGTCCCACAACTCGCCCTCCGAGACGACCAACCACACCTCGTCGTGGCCCGCCGTCGCCTCTTCCATCGCCTCGGCCACCTCGTCGGCTCCCACACCCCTGTTCGTATGCGGTGGCTCAGCCCATCGGAACGGATCCTGATAGTAGTAGCCGAAGACCCGTCTACCATGAGGAATGAGGAACATCATCAGATCGCCGCGCCCATCCTGTTGGACATACTGAGCCACGGAACGGAAATCGGACTTGATCCTCGTATGCCCTTGAAGGAAAACCACGTACAGATTGGACGCGAGCACCAGCGCCAGGCACGCAGCCGCCAGCGCCGCTGACCTCTGCCTGATCGCCACTACGCCACAAGCCAGGAGTAGCAGGTAAGCGGGAACCACAGTCATCAGGTACCTGTCGGTGAAGATCGGCATGACCAGCGAGAGCAGAAAAAGGGAGACGATGGGCGCGAAGAGGTACAGGCTCAAGGAGACGCTCTCCTGGTGGTTCTGAATGACACGCCGCAGCGCCCTGGACTCCACCGCCCAGTTGGTGCGCCTGTAGAGGAAGATGCCCGCCAGAAGCAAGAAGACAAAGAGGGTTATCGGCATCAACCCCCGGTATGGTACCACATTGAGGCTGAAGGCGAAAAGCAGAACGGTAAGTATCTCGTGCAACCGGTAGAACTGGTGACCTGTGGTGAACGGCGAGAGCAGAAGCGGCACCTCCCACCGAGCCAGAGGGACGTACGGCAAGGTCAGAATCACAAACGTCGCCAGCCACGATTTCAGTGCGGGTCGGTAGCGAGGCCAGGTCACGAGAAACAGAAGGAAGTGGAAGGAGACAACCAGAACAGCCAACAGATGAACGTACATGGAGGCGGCCGTGAGCAACAGATAAAAGGCCCACAGATAGATGCGATTTCGGTCCAGGGCGAGAAGGTAGATGTACGTTGAGACCAAGGACGACAGAAACAGCAGGGCGTACATCTTGCCCTCCTGAGAATACCAAATAAGGTAGGGAGAAGTGGCGCACAGCAGAGTGGCCACCAAGCTGCCCCTCCAGCCCACCCAACGCCACCCCAGCCTGAACACAAGAGGTACAGCGAGCACCCCGCAGATCAGCGACAGAAACCTGACGCTGAACTCGGTGTCTCCAACCAATCGAGTCCAGAAGTGCAAGATCAGATAGTAGAGGGGACCGTTGTGCCCAGCTCTGACGAAAAGGGGAAGCAGACCGCTCAGGTCTCGACGGGCGAAGAGGACAGCATCCACCTCGTCCCGCCATAGGCTCTGGTAGTCGAGTTGGTAAAGACGAAGGGCAAAGGCGAGGATAACCAACAACACCAGAATGAGCCTGGCCGCGTCCACGAGCGCGGACGCCCTGCTGTCCATCACGCCGCCCGCAGGACGAAGGAAGCAACGACTCCGAGGATGAACAGTACCAGAGCTATCCCCCCGCAGCACAGCCACAGGGAAGACAGACCAACGACACAGGTATCTATTAGCACCGCCCAGGAAAGACCGCGAATGGAGGAAGATCTTTCCTCGACAGTGTCAGGCGTCTGAGTGGCCTCTCGTGTAGGTTCCTCCCCTGCTGGGGAAGGCTCAGGTTCGGTGACCGGGGCGACCGGCGTTCCCACCTCACCTGGCACCGCCGTCGGGGGCACCTCCGGCTCTGTCGGGGGGACCTCCGGCGACTCTGACGGTGGCGCCGGGGGGACCTCTGTAGGGGCAACCACGGGAGTCTCAATGGGAGAAATGGGAGATTGGAAGGCTGGGTATGCCATGGTCACGCCGACCCTCGTTAGCGCGAGCGCAACCAAGAGGGACAAAGCAATCAATGGGACGAGGGACGAGGCAGCCCTGAGCTGGCTTCTCAGAAAGGCAATCGCGTCATGCAACTTCCTCACTCGCTACCTTCTGCCCCCTCTCTCTTGCTTCTCCAGTACAGTACCACACCGACCACTATCACGACCACGACCAAACCGATCACCCAAGGTATGAAATTGGGCGGGGTCGGCACCGCCCTGAGAACCGGCCCTTCCACTGTCACCTGCGGCACGGGTGGCGACTCGACAGGAACTGGGCTAATAGGGCTAATGGGAGACTGAAAATGGCAACTCGTTGATGCACGTCCAGGCGTGGTCGCCACAAGCGCTATCAGGAGGGACCCCAAGATCAAAGGGGAAAGATCCACGATGGATCGCAGCGCTTGGATGCGGGTCCCTCGAAACGAACCTCGGTTCACCTTGTGAATCTCCTCTCAATCTTCGTGAGCGAAAACAAGCCAGGCAGATTATAGCCCAACAGGATAGATGGGGCAAGAACCCTCACTTGCTGCTCAGTTCCCCGAGGTACTTCGACTTCTGATAGGCGGCCCAGATGGCTCGCGACAGCACCGTACGGAACCCTCCCTTCTCCAATTGATACAAGGCCTCTGCCGAAGTTCCGCCGGGTGAGGTCACCATGTTCCGTAGCTCTGCCGGATGGGCGATTGACTGGCGAGCAAAGGCCACGGAGCCCTGCAAGGTCTGCAAGACCAACTGTTGAGCCACCCGCCTGGAAAACCCGAGGTGTACCCCCGCGTCAACCAGAGCCTCCATGAATAGAAACACGTAAGCTGGCCCTGTGCCGCTCAAGGCCGTGGCCATATCCAGATAGTCTTCGTCTTCCAGATAGATCTCCTCCCCTAGAGCCTGGAGGATGCTCTTTGCCTGACCTCGCTGTTCATCACTCACCCGGTCAGTGGCGGTCCAGACAGACATCCCTTGACCCACCTGGGCGGGAGTGTTGGGCATCACTCTCACGACTGCGCTATGGCCCAAACCCTCCGCGATGACCTTGATTCGCGCCCCGGCAACGATAGAGAGTACCAGGCCACTGGGGTCTATCGTTCCCTTCAGCTCTTTCAGGACGACGGGTAGGACTTGAGGCTTCACCGAGAGGACAACGATCTGGGCTGCCTTGACAGCCTGGCGGTTGTCAGTTGTGGCCTTGACGCCGTACCGCTCCGCTAGCTCCTGGCCTCTCTCCGTCAGCGGGTCACTGGCCATCATCCGAGGGGGGTCAGTCGGGCCCTGACTGAGGATACCGTTTATCATGGCCTCCGCCATCACTCCACTCCCGATGAAGGCCAGCGTCACATCTTGCAAGTCACTCATCTGTCCCCTCACCTCCCGCCATTTGGGAGACTACTATACCACAAATCTCGAATTCTGACGAGGATCCACTGCAAAGGAAACGCCGCCCGGGTTCTGAGCGGTTCTGCCCGGGACGGCGCCTTTGATGCAACCTGCCAATCGCAACCAGGACTACATCACAAGTCGCTCATACTCCCGCATCATACACCTGTCCATGACCACTTTGAGGCCGGCCTCTCTAGCCTTCCGGGCGGCTTCCTTATTCACTACGCCCTCCTGCATCCAGACCACTCTGGCCCCCACCCGGATCGCAGCCTCCACCACGGGAAGCACCTTGTCGGAAGCCCGGAATACATCCACGATGTCGATCCCCGCCGGAACCTCCTCGAGACTGGCGTACGCCTTTTCTCCGAGAGCTTCCTCGATATTGGGGTTGACGGGATAGATCCGGTACCCCACATCCTTAAGGAACTTAGCCACCCGGTAGCTCGGCCTCTCTGGCTTCGAGGACAGACCGACCACGGCAACGGTTTTCGCTGTCGTCAGAATACTCAGTATCTCGTCATCGGTTGGCTGATCCATAGCTCTATTCGGCTCGTCCCCACCGAGTTATCCGACCAGAACGCACCAACTTCGGATCCCCGCAACCGAGATCAAAGACCAGGTTTGCGGTTGGTGCAGATGACCTCGATGTGGGACCTGTTGACAATGATCGCCAGTCCAGTGAAGCTGATCTCCGGCAAGAGTGTAAACACCGCCTTTGCCTGAGTGAGGGGAATGAACTGACCGGTCCACGTCAGTAGCATGGTCCTCAAGTCCCCTGTCCCCCGTACGTGGAACTTCCCGGTCAACTCGAAGGAGGGCACGGTAATGAAAACGTCCCATTCCCTCGTGTCAACGTGCTTGTAGAAGCGACGCTCCGCCACCCTAGCGCCTTCCTCGAAACCGATGGCGAAGAGAATGCCTTGCTTCTCCAGAACGGCGGAGGGGTGGCTCGCCACCACCTCCTTGGGAGTCAGGAGCCTCGCTACTTCAACGTCCGTCAAGTCCAAGGCAGAGGTCAGGTCATCATTCAACAGGTCGGTTAGACGTTGCCCTCCTGTCCGCACGCTACCGACGATACGATACTGGTGTGTGTAGAACTCCGCGCCTTCAACCTCATCCTTCATCCCCACGTCCTCTCCGTTGCGCAAGTTCTGGTTTCCCTGAGGATTGCCATAGCGACTATTATCCCACTATTTTCAGAGTTTGCAGGGCCACGACTTCAGCTCGGGCGCCCCATCTCTATGAAGGGAGCATGTTCTTAGCCGCCCTATGTACCTCTTGCCAACAGGACAGGAACGCTGTCGTGCACCACAATCTCTCTCCTGCTAACCGCGCAGGCGTAAGCGTAGATCCCTACCCCATCGAGCGCCGCCTCCCGCAGCACTTCACCGAAGCGCGGATCTGACTCGTCGTGCGGAGCGAAAGCCTGAGCATCCCCCCGCTGAATGATGAAGACGACAGCCGTGCGTTTTCCGCCGAGTGAACCTCGCCGCAACTCGTCCAGGTGGCGCGCCCCACGCTCCGTCACTGCATCGGGAAAACGGCCGATACCTTCCCGGACCAAGGTCACCGATTTCACTTCCACCAGGCATGACCTGCCGTTGCCATCAGCCTCCAGTAAGAAGTCCAGCCGACTATTCCCGTAGGTAACCTCTCGCCTCACAACTGAGTAGCCCTCGAATTCTCGCAAGGCTCCGTCGGCGACGGCTTCGTGAAACAGTTTGTTGGGCAAGCGAGCGTCGATGGATACCAGGGTATGCGGTAAGGAGACCATCAGCAAATCATAGTCCGTAAGCCGATGTGGACTTGCGGCTTCAGCCAACAGCACGGCTTGATCAGGAGATAGTAACTCCCTCAGGCGACCGGAGTTGGGGACATGGGCAACCACTACCTCGCCGGCCAACCGCGCACGAGCGCGAAACCTGTTCTCTCTCGCAATGAAAGTCCCCTCTAGTAGAGGCCGCTGCACTCTCATGGCTCGCTGTCATCTATCCCCTGCTTGGGGAGCATGATCTGCGCCTTGCGCCGATTGAGGATAACCACCTCCTTCTGCCAGGCCACCTCCGGTTGATCGTTGATGGTTACCATGGCATCGCTGAGGGGGACAAAGGCCGGAGTGAGGTCCCACAGTGAACGCTCTACATCGTTTCCCTTCGGGAGATGCAGATGGCCCTCGAAGCGGAAGGGGAGCACCTTCACCAGCGCCTCGTGACGCTCCTTCTCTACATACTCAAATGCACGGGTTTGCTGGCGCTCCTCCAGGGCCGGTTCAGGGCTGAGAGGAGAGGTGAAGGCGATGGCCATTGTGTCGATGTGGATGAAACCGGCCTGAGTCGGAGACTCCTCAGGCCTCTCCAGTGATCTGCTGGTGGCCTCGCTGAGAACCAGCAGATGCGGCAGTTCGTAGTTCAGGGTATCGGACAGGCGCGCTTCCTTGGTAGCCAGCCGTCCCGTGATAAGGTGCGTGTCGGTGTACACCTCTATCTCGATCTCTCTGCGCTTCTCGGCATACATCATCTATCCCCCCGTGCGTCGGGAGCAGGCCAGCACAGCTGTGCCCTATCCCGATTGATGAGCGCTACCTCTCCTTGCCACAGCATCTTCGGATTGGGTGTGTATACTATCCTTGCCTCTGTGATGGGCATGAAGGTGTGTGGGAAAGTGGTCAATGCGCGACGGAGATCCGCTCCCTTGGCCACGTGCACGTATCCTCTCACGGCATATGGAGAGAGACCCACAACCACCCCGTACCGAGTCTTCTCCACGTACTCCAGAGGTTTCTGATCCCGGTCCGTGGTCAACGACACAGCAGGCGCCTCCCAAAGGATCACCGCCCGGATGGACTCCCTGTTCACCAGAGCAAACCCTAGCGAGACCTCCGGGGTCTCCACCTCCAGCAGTGACTTCAATGTGACGTTGTCCATCCCCATTGTGCGTTGATCCGCCAGATTGAGCCAAGTGGAAAAACGTCTCCCCCCCGTAGTCACGTAGCCCAAGAGGTGGTGATCTACAGTCAAGACCTCCACTTTGAGCGCAGACTGGTAATCCTGCTCCTCCATGATCTACATCTCCCCTGCCCTTGTCAGGCTACGCCTGGCTAGACCCTCGCGCAGGAGCACCGTCGCCTCGGTCACACCTCACCCACCATCCACCAGCTCCCGCAGTTCCTCTTCAGTGACAGAAGGCACTCCCAACTCCTCCGCTCTTCTCACCTTCGTACCGCCCGGGCTCTCACCCACCAACAGATAGCTGGTATTCCGGCTGACGCTCGAAGTGACGCGCCCTCCTTGGGCCTCTATCAGCTCGGTCGCTGCCTCTCGGCTCATGGTAGGCAGCGTCCCAGTGATCACAAAGGTAAGACCGTTCAACTGGCCCTCCTTCGGCGCTTCCTCCTCAGGCAGGCGCGTCATACGAACGCGCGCCCGCCGTAGTTTCTCTACGAGATTGCGATTGCGATCCTGCGCGAAGAAATCCACTATGCTCTTGGCAGTATGAGGCCCAAGACCCTCTATCACTTCCAACTCCCCCTCACTGGCGGCCATCAACTCGTCCAAAGAAGCGAAGTTCCTGGCCAGCAACTGCGCCACTATCGCCCCAACTCCTCGAATGCCGAGACCGGTAAGGAGACGCCATAACGGGCGTTCCTTTGAAGCTTCGATGGCCGCTAGCAGATTCGCCACGCTCTTCTCCGCGAAGCCTTCCAACTCGAGGATGTCGTCCTGCTTCAGGTAGTAGAAGTCCGCGACGTCGCCAAGCAGCCCCTTCTCCACAAAGGTTTGTGCGAGCCGGGCTCCGAAGCCCTCGATGTCCATGGCACCTCGCGAAGCGAAATGCTCGACGCGCGCCACCAACTGAGCGGGACACGAAGCGTTGATGCAATAGTACATCACCTCTTCCTCAGGCTTGACGACTGGCTCCCCACACACGGGGCAGGTTCTCACCATATCAAACACCGTCTCCTGCCCCGTCCGTAGCTCCGTCATAGGGGCTACGACCTGCGGTATCACGTCTCCCGCCCGCTTCACTATGACCGTGTCTCCCTCTCGGATGTCCTTGCGATGAATGTCTGCCTCGTTATGTAAAGTGGCGTGCCGGATGGTCACCCCACCTAGCTGAACCGGCTCCAGCTCGGCATAGGGGTTCAGGGTACCAGTGCGCCCGACGTTGATGCCGATTCGCAATAGCTTGGTTATCCCCTCATGCGCCGGGAACTTGTAGGCAATCGCCCAACGAGGAGCATGGGACACTTCTCCCAGTCTCTCCTGCTGGGCGAAGCTGTCAACCTTGATCACCACACCGTCGGCATCATAGTTGAGTGCATCCCTCTGATCCAGCCACTTCCGATAAAGGTCCAGCGCCGTATCCAAATCATCGCAGCGCGCAATGTTCTCCGCCTTGGGAAAGCCCAGGCGCTGAAGGTATGACAAGCCATCCCACTGAGCGCTCACGGTAACCCCTTCCACAGCTTCCACCGCGTACACGAACACGCTCAACGGACGCGAAGCAGTGATTGAGGAGTCCAGTTGTCTCACCGACCCCGCCGCTGCGTTGCGAGGGTTGGCAAAGGGCTTTTCGCCCGCTTCCTCCCTCCGCCGATTCAGTTCCTCGAAGCGATCTCTCGGCATGTAGACCTCGCCTCGCGCCTCGAGATAGGCAGGTGGGGCTTCATCGCCCACCACAGGGATGCGCAGGGGGATGGCGGGGATGGTTCGCAGGTTCTGCGTGACGTCCTCCCCCACAAAGCCATTCCCTCGGGTTGCGCCTTGCACCAGTCGCCCTTCCTCGTACGTAAGGGAAACCGCCAGCCCGTCAATCTTAGGCTCGACGGTGTACTGGAGATCAGTGTCGTCGCCCAGAAGTCTCCGAATCCGCCTCTCCCACGCCCTCACCTCCTCCTCGTCGAAGGCGTTATCCAGGCTGAGCAACGGAGTCCGGTGCTCCACCTTTTCAAACTGTGGCAGCGGCTCAGCCCCCACCCTCTGCGTCGGAGAATCTGGGGTGACCAGTTCGGGATGAGCGGCCTCCAGCTCCTTCAATTCCGCCATCAGGGCATCGTATTCGGCATCGGTGATCTCGGGATCGTCAAGCACATAGTAGCGATAGGCGTGATACCGAATTGCCTTGCGCAGCCGCCTTATCCGCTTGCCAACGTCCTCCTCTGCACCCATAGGAAACCTCAACAAGTCGGTCCCGTGGACACCACTCTCGCAGCAACCGGCGACAATGTGGTCTGTGAGCCGAATTATAGCACGTTTCCCCCATTTCCTCAATAACAAAAAAGCGCCCTGATCCGATCCAGTCACCAGATCAAGGCTCGAGTGCAGGCGATGCGCGCGGCTACCCGCCAAGCAAGTACAGCATCACCATTGGCGTGATATGCACCTCGATGACGGCAGCGAGCAGCAGCATGGGGACCACTAACAGCAGGAAGATCTTGAGGAAGTCGGCCACGGCGAGGAGCAGGCTCTCGCTGATGGAGAAACCCGGAGGCGGCGACATGATCGAAGCGCCCAGACGCAAACTGAAGGCCGTAGCCAGCACGACCGCTGGCAGTTCTACGATGCCGTGCGGCAGGACAAACGCCGCCAGGAACACCAACGGGCTAAAGCCCAGACAGGCCGCCTCGCCAGCGAAAAAGCCGACAATTGACACGGGCATAAGCAACAACAAGAGAGGAACCGCCCCAAAGGAAACCGGAGTACCTGCCAGCCCAATGCCCAGCACCCTCAGATTGTGGACGAAGATACTACGCACATCGAAACCCGGCAGCAAGGGCATGTCGGCCACGCCCGTCGTAAAATCGACGTCGCCCACCCCTTGGAAGTCAATGACACCTGTGGGCAACGGGTACTGCAGGGCAAGGATCCAACCTCCGGCCGAGGCAACAACCACTACCGCCACGACCACAAGGAGGGGTAGTTTCTGAAGTCGAAGCAACTGAGGAATGTCGTGACGATACAGCCGCCAGATGGTCCAACGGGGTGCGGGACCGTCCCTGGGCAGGTCAACGGAGGCGGGCAAACAGGCGAAGAGATGCTTGAAGCTCCTCCATAGCCCTGGTAGATTGATTTCGTCGAACTCCCGGGAGAGCAACTCCTCTCGATTGAAGATACGCATGCCCGTTCTCACCAGCATCAGATCCACCATCACGAGGACCAAGACCAAAGCCCATAGGACCTCCTCACGCCCCCAGAAGAGGAGGACGGCCTCTACCTGGAGCAAGAAAGCCATGGGGATGATGATGAAGCTGGCCAGGAGGTTGGCTGCCCGCACACTGGTGGTCTGGCTCGAGGCGACCACCGCCCCGGCAACCATGACGACGGCCTCCATGGTGGTGAGCACAACGATCAGAAGCAGCAAGCTGGGAGAGATCACATAGCGACTGGAAACGATCAACCCCACAAAATACATGCCGAGACCCAAGTAGCTGGCCGCCAAGGGCAAGATCATTGAAGACATCAGCTTGCCCAAGTACAACTCCGTATCGGAGATAGGCATGGACAGGAGCGCCTCTATGCTGCGGCGCTCCCGCTCCCCCACAAAGCTCTCCAGGGCGATCACCAAGGAGAAAGAAATGGGGAAAAAGCCGACGATCATCAAGGAGAACGGAACCAGACGGTTCATGATGGTCTCGGCGTTTGGGCCCGCTCCCCAAGTGACTGCAACGTCGGCCGCCAATCCAGAGGTAGCCGTCATCAACCAAGGGAAGATCAAGGTAAGCAAGACAATCGGGGTGATGATGCGCCAATCTCGCAGACTATCCCGCATCTCACGGCGGGTGATGATCAAGGCATTGGCCAGCACTCTCACTCCTCCACAATACGAAGATACACGTCTTCCAGGCTGCGAGGGACCTCGCTCAGCGTAATCAGGCTCGCACCTTCCTCAGTCAAGCGATGCACGAGGAGCGGATTGATCTCTCCAGGCGAATTCGTGCGATAACGGAACCAGGTCTCTCCCTTCTCCTCGATAGTAACTAGACCCTCGATACCAGGCAGAAGCCCATCAAGGGACTCACCCAACCGCACCTCGAGTAGGGGATTGCCCAGAAGTCTCATCTTCAACTCAAGCGGAGTTCCCAAAGCGACGATTCGACCTTCCTTGATGATGGCGATGCGATCAGCCAGACCCTCAGCCTCCACCAGATTGTGGGTGCACAAGATGATAGCCCGACGAGAGGAACGCAGGTCGACGATGGCATCGCGTACCATCTTGGCACTATGAGGGTCCATGGCCGAGGTCGGCTCATCTAGGAACAGTATCTGAGGATCATGAATCAGCGCCCTGATGAGGGCAATCTTCTGCCTCATCCCCTTGGAATACTCGCCCAGGCGTTGCTTGCGGGCCTCCCACATCCCGAAGCGTCGCATCAGCTCTTCGATCCGGCTTTCCCGCTCTGGGCGAGACATGCCCTGCAGTTCTCCAAAAAAGTGCAGATACTCTGCGGCGGGCATGCGGTGATACAGTCCGGGGAACTCGGTAAGGAGACCGACGAGCCCGCGCACTGTCCTGGCGTCATTCACGACATCGTAGCCAGCGACAGTGGCTGTTCCAGAGGTTGGCTTGAGGATGGAGGCCAGCATGCGCACTGTAGTCGTCTTGCCGGCACCATTGGGCCCCAGGAGCGCCAATATCTCCCCCGCCTCGACCGACAGGGTGACTTCACTCACGGCGACGAACTCACCAAACTTCTTGGTGAGTGTCTCGGTCCGGATCAGGCTCATCGTCTCTCCACCAACCATTATACCTACTTTGCCCCCCTGAGACAATGGCCCATTAGTACCGTGTGGCGACGTAAGAGAGCCCAACTACTGTAGCGCCGGAATGAAATTCCTGCGCTACGTGATGGAAAGCCGGCTAGAAGCCGGTTCAGTTGAAGAACATGCGTCCGGCATGTTTGCTCCTAGGCAGCATCGGGTTTCAACCCGATGCGAGCTAAGGCGGAACAATGACTCACGCTCCCCTGACCCTCTCCCTCCCCCTTTGTACGGACCGGAGACATGGGTAACAGGTGTTCGGACACATAGGTAACAGTCTTAGGTGCTGCAATTATGCTCTTTGAGGTCGATCTGAGCAACTTCCTCGTGGCAAAAGAATACGTCAAAGACTCCTTCACTGAGTGTGGGACGTAATGCAACTCGAGAGCCTCTAAACGCCTTCCCCACGTTGAACGTCCGGTTGTGGAAGTAGATCTCGCCACCGATTTGCACTTTCCGTACCTGGGCTCCGGGACTGTATTCAATGGGCGGCAGACTTTCCGGAAACTCCCTTGGGCTTTCCGCGTAGCGACTCGCAGGCACGAGCATGCCCAGCGCCTCGTGTGGCCTCTGGAAGTTGTACACGTATCGCCACTGATCAAAGTGCTTCTGGCAGTCCTCCAGGCTTCGAAAGAGACGCTCTCCAATCGCCTCCGCCTTCAGGGTGCGATGAAGCCGCTCGCACTTGCCCAGCGTTTGAGGGTGATAAGGCTGGGAGTGGAGGACGTCGATCCCCAGGCGAATCAGCCAAGCCGTCAGCGGAGTGTAGGGATGCGCTTCGTCGGAGCCCCAGGGCGAGCCATTGTCCATCAGCATACGATCAGGCAGCCCATAGCGGCGGAAAACGGTTGTGAGATGCCCTTGCACCGTTTGCCATCTCTCATTGGCACAAGCGTACACCCCCAACACGAAGCGGGAATGATCGTCCAGCACGGTCAGAGGGTGACAGCGACCCTCTCTGAGGCGGAAGTGACCCTTGAAGTCGATCTGCAACAGGGAGTTGGGGGCTTCGGCTTCAAAGCGCTGCCAAGGGCGATGCTTATCAGCCTCTTCAGGATCCACCCGCCCATTGCGATGCAGAATGGCCGTGATCGTGCTGACGCTGGGCAAGCCGGTCACACCTGCCCCCTCCAACCAAGCTCGGATCTTGCGGGCTCCCCAGGCGGGGTGAGCCTCTCGAACTTCCAAGATCACTTCCTCAAGCCACTTAGCGGTGCGGTTAGGACTCGAATGAGGGCGCCGGGAGCGGTCCTGCAAGGCATCCGGCCCGCCTTCCTCAAAACGACCAAGCCACTTGTAGCCCGTCTTCCGACTGATGCCAAACCGGCGACAGAGACGACTGATGTTCGCTCCCTCTGCACAAGCCAAAGTAACAAACTCAACACGCTGGCACACTATACTCGCTTCCATCCAGGGCATGAGTCTCCTCCTGACAACAAGACATCATGCCCCATTCTAGGCGTTACCCATGTCCCCGAACAAGTGTTACCTATGTCCCTAGTCTGTACAAGGGGGGAGGGCTGGGGTGGGGGTGATCCACGACTCCCTTCTTCGCCGGCCGAAGCGCGACCTCATCGCTTACCCTCCCCTGACACCCCTCCCCTCGGAAGAAGGGAACGAAGGCCAGAGCACCTTCACAGATGATTGCGGAGGTTTGTCTGCGTATCAGCAGCCACCTCGCGGGCGCGAACTGCATCCTGAGTAGCTGCGCAGCAGCATATCGAAGGATGCCGACCCGGATGCCCATTTCAGCGCCCACATCCCTCGATACGCGTTCCACGCTGTTACACGCTACTCGGGGTGCTCGACGGGGGCCGCACCCAGCCACGTAATCACCGTCGATGCGGGAGGGAAAGAAGAACACTTCCCTACTCCACAATTGAGGGAGGGGAGTAGAAGGCACTGCCGCCAGGCCCAGGTCCGTCATCTCCGCGACACGCTCAGATACTTTGCTTTCCAGGAATCGGGCGATGGACTATAATGGCAGTATGAGCGGCAGCCCTGTGATCGACCACCCGAGCGACGGCTGCGCAAGCCGAGGAGTGCCTGTCCCCTCCGGTGTCGGATAGACTCATGCACACAACGACGGAAAGCCAGGCCCACAGCCAGAGTGAACCGGCCAGACCGGTGGGAATTCACCCCCACGGTTCGCCACCCAGACGATTCTTGCCACGTCTCATGATCCTGATATTGATCATCGGCACAATGTTGGCCTGTGCACGGACTCGCCCAGCTTCGGAGGCGACGCCGTTACCTACGGCCTCTGTGACAACCCCAACCGTCTCGGAGCCCAGGTCTTGGCCCACGCCAACCCCTGCCCCTTACGTGCACATCGTCGAGCCAGGCGATACCCTGGACTACATCGCTGCCAGCCTTGGCTGCACCACCGACGAGATCATGGCAGCGAATCACCTCGACGATGCCCACAGTCTTCAGATCGGCCAGCGATTGATCATTCCATCGCTGACGCTGCAAATCGGACCTGGAACACTCCTGCTCCCTGATAGCGAATTCGTCTACGGGCCAGCCTACCTTGATTTCGACGCACAGGCCTTTTGCGCTACGCGACCCGGATACCTCAACAGCTACGAGGAACTGGTGGATGGGGAGACGCTCAGCGGGCCCGAGATCGTGGAACTGATAGCCCGCCGCTACAGCATCGGCCCCCGGCTGCTTCTGGCGATGATCGAGTTCGAGAGTGGCTGGGTGGACAATCCCGCCCCTGGGGGGTTGGCTCTGGAACACCCGCTGGGGCAAACCGAGGCGGTCCAAGACACACTGCTGTACCACCTGGCCTGGGCCGCCGATGAGCTCAACTGGGGCTACTACGACTGGAAGGGACGAGGCACGGAGGTGATACACCTGGCCGACGGAAAGCAAGCCCAGTACGCACCTGGTTTGAATGCGGCGACGGCGGCCGTGCAGAACTTCCTGGCCCGTGATGCCACTTCGGACCAGTGGCAGACCCTCTGCGGTGACGGTCCCGACTCCTTCATAGCCACCTACCGGCGGCTATTCGGCGATCCCTTTGCGCGGTCCCTGGACCCCGTGGTGCCACCTGACCTGGATCTGCTGGCGCTCCGCCTACCTTGGGAGAGTGGACACACGTGGTACTTGACGGGCGGCCCCCACGGCGGATGGAACGACGGCAGCGCGTGGGCGGCCCTCGACTTCGTTCCACCGGGGAGAGTCGGGTGTCAGATGTCCCCTGAATGGGTGGTGGCAGCAGCCTCGGGAGTGGTCGTGCACACAGAGACCGGCATGATAGTGCAGGACCTCGACGGCGATGGGCACGAGGAAACTGGTTGGAACCTGCTGTACATGCACGTGGCGACCGAGGGACCGCTTCCCGTCGGCACGCAGCCTCCCGTGCAGCTAGCTTCCAGCCTTGATCTTGATGCCGTTGGGGCTCTCACGGTCCAGGTCCCATTTCAGAGGATTGTCCAGGATGTATTTCCGGTATCTGTCCAATTCTGGCTGATCCCGAATGACGTGCTCATAGTATCCCCGTTGCCAGACGCGCCCACCCGCTGTGCCACGCAGGTGATTGATGCGCCTGGTCACAGCGGATTTGAAGGATCGTACCATCGTGGGCAAAGATCCAGGGACGGGTTTGCCGAATTGTTCCGTAGGGGCACGGCATGCCGTGCGGCTACACTCCGTGTGTGCGTCACGGCCGGTCCAGCGTTTTGTCATGCTCCCCGACGGTGCGCATGATCAAGCGGTCACCCGCCCGCTCATAAGTCAAACGATGGTTCCGATCCACACGGGCTTCATAGATGCCCCGGGTACCCTCAACTGGGCGCGCCCGCAGGCCTGGGTGCCTGAAGTCTTCGTCGAGTAATCGCAGGGCCTTGTCCACTTTCCTCTGCACGTGGCGGGGAAGCTTCGCGTACGCCTTGGCGAAGCGCTCGCTAATGACGATAGGCACGAGGTCTATTCCCCTGGTCCCTCACCAGTTGTGCGCTGATGAAGGAAGGCGATGGCCTCTTCGGTCTCGGAGAATTCGTGGACGCGGCCAGCCTGGATATCGGCCTCAGCCTCGCGCTCGGCCTTCTGCCACTCCCTCGACCAGAACCACGCCTGGCTCTTGTCGATGAGCTTCTTCGGCGTCAAGACGATCTCGTCGTCCCGGACCTCAGCGGCGATGTAGTCGCCCTCTTCCAGCTCCAGGCGGTCGCGGATGGAGCGAGGAAGCGTGATCTGGAACTTCTTGCGAATCTGGAGCAGTTCCATGTCTTGACCTCCAGTGAGGCAGCAATTCCGACAGTCAGACAATCTGTCATTCCCACCCAAGTATACAATATCTGCCCTGAGTTGTCAAATGCAAGGCGAGATCGCCAGGGACATGCTCTGCGGATCACCCGCTCCGGCTGGCGAGCGCTCGTCATCGATGCTTACGAAGTTACCATGGTCAGAGGCACCAAGGTGCCCACGGACTGCCGAGACCTCGGAGGTTTTGGAAACCTCTGAGGTCTGAACGCGCGCTACCGCAACCAGATCTCCGCCGCCTCAGGATGTTCCTGTCTGGGGATGAGCGCGATAGCGTCGTGAGGACACACGGCCCTGCACACCCCGCACCCATAACACCGTCCCGGATCGATGTAGACCTTCTCCAAGGCTGACGAATAGAACTGAGACCCGAACTGGCACTGGCTCATGCAGTCCTTGCAGCCCGTACAGAGATCCCAATCCGTCTGGCAGACGTATTCTGCGCGGAAGAAGATGGGAGGGCCACCTTCCTCAATGTATCCCTTATAGGCGCCACAATCACGATCACAGTTGCAGATGCCTACGATATAGGGCGTCACGCCCGTCCAGATGCTGTGCATCAGCCCTTCTTCGTCGTACTGGCGAAAGATCTCCTTGGCCTCATCCGCCTCAAGGACCTCCAGGGATGAAGCGTCATCGGGAAACTTGCCTAACATACCCCACTTATCGACCGCCAAGCCGAAGCAATATCGTTTGTCCGTCTTACCGGTGTGGATAAACCGGCAGCCGCAAGGCATTCGGGTGATGGAGTCCACCATGTCCAGCACCTGTTCCACGTCGTCGATGGGCAGAACCTGGCCGAAATGAGCTACTCTGAATTCGTGGATGATTTGCTCTTCGGGTGGTTCAGCGTGGGGCGGAGGCTCGGTTAGCGGTCTGCCTGACATGAAGCCGAGGGTCGCGGGCACGCCCGTGGCTGCGGGCATGACGAAGTTCGCGAAGAAGCGCCGGGTCCACCCGAGGCGTGTGCATGCGTTCACCATCTCTTCTTGGGCGGAGGAAAGCTCCTCGTGAAGCAAC
>NJBK01000004.1 GCA_005223035.1 Chloroflexi bacterium B3_Chlor | reverse complement strand
CAGTTGGAGAACATCAGGATCAGGGACCTGCTGCTCAGCAACCCCCCGCCTGTCTCGGCAGGGATGAAGATGAGGTACGCCTGTATACCAAAAGCAAGAGGGGCCAGCCATCCCCGCTTGACCTTGATCTGCGCGAGGTTGCTGACCCTGCCTCCCGCCGCCATCAGCCCCAGCAGAAATACTAGGCACAAGGCCACCAGAATCATCTATAAGGTCTATCCTCCCCCACCGCCGTAGGCCACTGGCGCCCCGGCCGCCGCGGCCAGCGCGATAAGCGTGATGATGACCCAAGCGATCTTTACGTTCCGAGCTGTGACATAAGGTGTGAGCCGCTTCATAACAAAGAACCTCCTCACTGTTTGGACAATTATAGCGAGGAGGGTTTAGCTAATGTTTAGCTCAATTGCTGGGCCTCAGTCTTCAGCCATCATCTGCCAGCAAGTCATCGTATAACTTCAGGGTCTCTCTCGAAGGCTCTGCTCCCAGTTGCTCACTCAGGATTCCTCGGAGTTGGCTAAACTGCTTTATCGCCCCTGCTCGATCCCCCGCCTCAGCAAGCCCGCGCATGACCTGACGGTGAATATCCTCACGCAACGGATCCTTGTCAAGGAGGTCCCGGTAGTACCTCACAGCCTGCTCGAGCCTGCGCTCCTGAAGACAGCAGCGCGCCAGGTCCTCCAAAGCTCGGAAGTACTCCCGCTTCAATGAAGCTCTCAATCCCACCGCCCAGTCGGAGTAGATGTCCTCCAGGTAGTCCCCCTGATACAGAGAGACACCCTGGTAAAGGTATCGCTCACGTTGCGCTCCCCTTGCCTTCTCCGCCTTCGCCAAGGCCCGCTGGAACTCCTCCACGTCATACAGGTACCGCCTGGCCTCCAGCCGATATGCACCTCCTTCATAGGAGATAGAAGCGCTTCCTCCCAGGAGACGCCGAACCTGATACAGATAAAAGTGAAAGGTGCTATGCGCCTTGGCCAAGGATAGATCGGGCCACAGGGCGGCTACTATCCGCTCCTTGGTGACACTAGGATAGGCGAGGAAGAAGAAGAGCATTTCCTTCGCCCCCAGGCGGAGTTCTTGCGCCTCGACGGGCTCACCATCCTTGCTCACCCTCGAGGAGCCCAGGGCAAAGCACTCGAGTTCAGTGGGAATGGACTGAGGCGCCAACGTTTGGATAGTCTCGCCCGCGGGTTCCGTACGTACGAGCAGCTTCCGCAGCAGCCCTGTATGGCCTTGCAGGCTGGGCTCTCCCAAGGCATGTTGGAGGAGGGAGCGGCTTCCAGTTCCCTCGTCCAGCAGGAGCGGGTCAAAGCCAGCATCTGCAAGGATATCCAGGGCCATCTCCAGGTTCAGCATAGCCTCGCTCACGTGGCGCAGCGTGAACAAGACGCTGGCTATATGAAAACGGGCCTTGGCCAGTTCCTGCTTGACGCCCAAATCCTGTAAAGTGGCGATCGCCTGCCGCAGTACCCTGAGCGCCTCCCCGTCCCTTCCCTCCACGTGGAGCAGGATCCCTTGCGAGATCAGAGAGACTGCCACCTCCTGGTCCGAGCCGTGCTCGTAGGCCTTTCCTACCGCATTGCCTATGAGTTCCTCCGCCTGCTCGTAGTTGCCGAGCATCCGCTGCAGATTCCCAAATGCATCCCACAGGTAGCTGACCAGGAAGCCCTCGCTTGCTTCCTCTGCCAGCGCCAGCGCCTGCTCATAGGCCTTCTGCGCCGGTCCATACTCTCCCCTCGCCCGGTGCACATCTCCTATGGTCGCCTGCGCATAGGCCTGTGGGCGCAGCAGTCCCATTGCCTGGCTCTCCGCCAGCGCCTCTTGAAGAGCAGCCACAGCTTCGTCGAACCTGCCCTGGCGATAGTGAACCACCCCGATGTTATTCAGTGTCGTGGCCAGTGGGCCCCTCGTCCCTAGGCGACGCCAGCAGGCGAGCGCCTTCCGAGAATAGTCCAGCAACTTCTCATCATCCACAGATAGGTGGATGGCACCCATGTCGTGCAAGGTCATGGCGACGTTGTATTCGTCTTCTAGGCGCTCGAACGATCTCAAGGCTTCCTCAAGCTCCGCCACCCCTTCTTCAAGCTGGCCCTGCAATCCGTAACAAATGCCCAGGGTTCGATGCGCCAAGCCGACCACGGTACTCTCCCTGTCACCACCCATCATGGAAAGCACCTGCTCAGCCTTGGCTATCGCTTGCTCATACTCCGCGCGCAGCCGATGGATGTAGCTCTCCTCCAACAACGCCTTCACGGTTCCCAAACGCTCTGCTCTCTCCGAGAATCCCTCCTTTGCTTTCTCCAAGGCCTGGATAGCATCATCCAGTCGTCCGGAGTCGGTGAATACCTTGGACTGCCAGTAGTATATCCACGGTGAAGGGCTCGCTTTTCCCGTGAGCGACTCGGTCCAAGACAGCAAGCTGCTCCACCTACCTGAGTTGAAGGCCCAGGCAGCCACCGCTTCGACCAACCTTCCAGCGTGCTCATGGGCCTCGGCTTCCAGGTAGTGCCGAATCGCCGAATCCCAACGCTCCTGCGCCTCGAAGATCTTAGCAGCCTTAAGATGCAGTCCCAGATAAGGATCTCCGTCCTGGCGGAGTTTGGCCTGTAGGAATTCTTGGAAAAGCTGGTGGTAGCGAAACCAATCTCCCCCGTCCCCCTCCAGCCTGGAGATGAAGAGGTTCTTGCCCTCCAGCAGGGACAGCATCTCTCTCGAGTTATCCAGGCCCAGTAGTTCATCGCAGAGCGCCGGGCTCATGCGTTGCAGTACCGAGGATCTCTTGAGGAAGCTTTGTACCTCATCGGTTTGCTGCTCTAGAACCTCGCGAGCCAGGTAGGCGAATATCTGGCTATCATCCCCACGGGCGCGCGCCATGGTACGCAGCAACCCCTTCCAGAGGGTATGCGTGCCGAGGATGATCGCCGTGATCCACCCCTCGGATTGCCGAGCGAGTCTCTCCGCCTCCTTGGGCGGTAGATCCAGTTTATGATTTTGTCTCAGAAACCTCTGGATCTCCTCGGCGGTGAACCTGAGATCCTCGTTGCCCAGGCCCGCTAATTGCTGCTGGGCCATCAGTTCTATGATGGGAAGCCCTGGGGTTGTCGTCCTACTAGCCAGTATGATGCGGCAGTTCTCTGGCAGCCGGCGAAGCAGGAAGCTGAACAGAGTTGTGACCTCATTAGAATCGCTCACGAGATGGAAATCATCTATGACCAGAGCGAAGTAGTCGGGGATGATCTCGTATATCTCGTTCACCATGCTGCCCGCGACCGGCCTCATTCCCTCAGTCCGCATCGCTCCCTCCAAGGCGGCCAGCGTCCTCTCGCCGAATTGGGGAAACCGCTGCCCGATTGAGGCCACAAGATACTCCAGGAAGACTCTTGGATCACGATCCGCTTCGTCGATGGAATACCAGCAGACCGGCAAGTCGGTGTCATGGGCATGATCAGTTAGCAGCGAAGTCTTGCCGTACCCTGCTGCGGCGGAGATCAGGATTAGCTTGCGGTCAATATGTTCGTGGATGAAATCTACGAGCCTCGAACGATGCAGCAAATTGGCCCGCTTTGCAGGCACAAGGACCTTCGTCCTCACAATGGAGACTTCCCCATTCATGCTGTTCCACCCACTGTGATCGACGAGCCACCGCTCGGAGCGACAATCCTTCTCCCTAGAGGCTGGCTCCTGGCAGCGTGAAGCCGTGTCTGGGTCGCCGCGAGACATCGTGCCCAGTAACCCATGAGGCAACCCGAGGAAGGCACTTATCCAAACCGACGCCAGGGCATCACGGCAGGAAATAGGAGTCGGAAGAACTCCTTCAGATTCGCCAACGTCTGCTCATCCGACTGGACGACATCAGCATGAAGCGTCACCGAGAGGACGCCGCTCTCAGGTTCTCTCTCGGGGTCGGTCCAGAGATACCAGTACAGAGTAATGCGCCTCAGCTGATCCTTCTCGGTGATAACCCGCTGCACGCTCACTGAAGAATCGCCGATTTCTATGCTTTCCAGACCTACGTCTGCAATTCGCCAGCCACTACCAGGATAGCACGTCAGCGCCGTATGTTCAAAAAGGTGAAAGCTCTTGCCACCTCTGCTGCCAATGACGGAGAAAAACAGTCTGCCCCCGCTGTCATCACTGTATGCACGTGTCACCGCAACCTCGGGGTCGTCGTACCACTCAGTAACCGCAGGACTCATCGGCCAATCTCCGCTCTCCGATTGCCACCGGCCCAGCACCCTGGGTATCCCATCGAACAGATCCTCTCGAAGGCTGAAATCCACAGCTGTGGCCAAGGCTCGCTCGTAAGAGGTCCGGCGATACCAGCCTTCCACGTCAACGATCACCACGTGCGAAGCTCCGTCAGCCACGCCAGGATTCGACGTCTCAGAGGGACCAGCGACAGACTCAGTGGGTAGGGAAACGAGCCCTTGAGAGATGACAAGCCACGCTCCCAGAGCCAAAAGCAAAAGCACGACGACGATCAGATATCGCGCCGTATCTCTGAACATCCCACCAACCTACTCGCCAGTATCAACAGCAAGAAAGCCAACAAGAACAAGACGGGGCTGGAGTAGTCATGGAAATACTTCATTCCGGCCTCAGCTCCAAACAAATCGGCGATCACAAGTAAAGATGATACACGGAAGATGTTGGCTACGATGGCAATGGGGATCGCCATTCCCAACAGGACTAACTTGGCGCGATAGGACCCCTCAAGGATGTAGATGAAGATCACCACCAGAGTCGCCAGAGCCACAATCGAGTTCAATCCGCTACAAGCCGCACCTACGACGAAGCTGGAATTCTGCAACTCAATCTGAGAGCCGAGGTTAGCGGCGGGTATGCCCAGAAGACCAACGGCGGCGGTCGAAGTCGTGGCTGTGAACGATTCCAGGGCAGGGCTTAGCCGAGTGATGAACGGGATGGGGATCATGAAGAGCAAAAAAGCCAGAGGAAACGCTATGCGCCGAGTGGCCCTCTCGCCCAGGAAATAGAGGGCGAGTCCAACCAGAAGCACAATTAGGGCAAGAGCGGAAAGGGAATAGGCTTGCCAGACTTGCGCTATCAAGAAGAAAACCAGACTGATCGCCAACGCGACTAAGCCCAAGTTATTGGACTCACGATCGTGTCGTCCGAATGCCTCCCTCCTGCGCCACAGAAAGAAGGCAGAAATCAGCGGCACCAAGAAACCGTGAGAATAGTATGAGTTGTTGATCCAATTGTAGACCAACCAGGCAAAAGTGGACGAGAACAGGAGTGCGAGCAGACCCAGGATGATCGCTCCTCCAACGATGTCTCGTACGTTAACCCTCATTCCAACTAAGCCTCACGCCCCATTGCACCAATTACCTATAGTATATCATTCGCGACGCCGAGTGTCAACGTCGTCGCAAGCCTATACCCTGCGCCCAGCAGCGGATACGTTCTGTTGACCCAAGACAAGTCTCCGCCCGGAGGCCCGATTCGGTCACTTCCGTACTCAAGGCGCAACATATAGTATGGATTGGTGCTGACGCCACAAGATGTACCACTGTGGCCTGACAATGGGAGCGCTGCAGGGCTTTTCAAATTGTTGGAAATGTGGTAAAATACTGATAGACAACAAAAGGAGGTCAATACTCAACAAGTGGCAGAGAATGATCTGACCTATGGGGCCTCTGACATCGAGATTCTGGAGGGTCTTGAGGCCGTACGTCGTCGCCCGGGCATGTACGTGGGCAGCACAGATGTGCGCGGCTTGCACCACCTGATCTACGAAGTCACCGACAACTCAGTGGACGAGGCGCTCGCTGAAGCCTGTGACGAAATCCGGATTAGCATCCACGCTGACGACACCGTGACTGTGGTTGACAACGGCCGTGGCATCCCTGTAGACGTACATCCACAGATGGGCAAGTCCGCACTGGAGGTCGTACATACTGTCCTCCACTCAGGCGCCAAGTTCGGGGGCGGAGGATACAAGGTGGCTAGTGGCCTACATGGAGTCGGAGTCTCCGCAGTCAACGCTTTGACCGAGTGGCTGGAAGTGGAGGTCAAGCGGGACGGCAAGAAGTATTTCCAGCGCTACGAGCGCGGTGTGCCGGTCACTCCCGTGAAGGTGGTGAGCAACAAGGTCAAGGGCACAGGTACCAAGACCACCTTTCTCCCCGACAAGGAGATTTTCGAGACACTTGATTACAAGTTTACGCCACTGTCCCAGCGGTTTCGGGAGATGGCTTTCCTGACGAAGGGTCTGAGGATTGTCTTCAGAGACGAACGGACGGGCCAGGAACGATCATACTACTTTGAGGGCGGCATCGTATCTTTCGTGCGTCGCCTGAACTGGAACAGAAACGCCCTTCATGATCCGATCCACGTGGAAAAGGAAGTGAACGGCTCGGTTGTGGAGGCCGCTTTGCAGTACACTGATGTGTACGCCGAATCCATCCATGCCTTCGCGAACAACGTCAACACCGTTGACGGGGGAACTCACCTTACCGGCTTTCGCTCTTCCCTGACCCGGAGCATCAACGATTATGCCCGGAAAAACAACCTCCTGAAGGAAAATGATCCCAACTTCTCAGGCGAAGACGTGCGTGAGGGACTGACGGCTATCATCAGCGTCAAGTTGACAGATCCTCAGTTTGAGAGCCAGACCAAGGCCAAGCTGGGCAACGCCGAGGTCAAGGGATTGGTTGAGTCGGTGGTCTCAGACGCTCTCTCCACGTTCATGGAGGAGGATCCCCGCGCTGCCAAGGCGATCGTAGAGAAGTGTCTTGTGGCATCCCGGGCTCGAGCCGCCGCTCGCAAGGCGCGGGACCTGGTAGTGCGCAAGAGCGCGCTGGAAAGCATGACCTTGCCCGGCAAGTTGGCTGACTGCTCCGAACGAGATCCATCCAAGTGCGAGTTGTACATCGTAGAGGGAGACTCGGCGGGCGGCTCGGCGAAGCAAGGTAGGGATCGGCGATTCCAGGCCATTCTGCCTTTGCGCGGGAAGATTCTCAACGTGGAGAAGGCTCGCCTGAACAAGATCCTCAACAACAAAGAGATCGAGGCGCTAATTAGCGCTCTGGGCACAGGGATAGAGGACAGCTTCGACTTGGACAATCTGCGCTACCATCACATCATCGTGATGACTGACGCGGACGTAGACGGCGCCCATATCCGCACTCTGCTGCTTACATTCTTCTTCCGCTACATGGAACCGCTGATCACCAGCGGCCACCTGTATATCGCTCAACCCCCACTGTACCGGATCGCTAGCAGATCCAAGCAGTACTACGTGTACAGCGAGGAAGAGAAAGATCGCCAGCTGAAGAAACTGGGAAAGGCTAAGATCCAAATCCAGCGGTACAAGGGATTGGGAGAGATGAACCCCGAGCAGCTCTGGGAGACCACGATGAACCCGGAGTCCAGAACCCTGTTGCGGGTCGACATAGACGATGCGGTCAAGTCCGACAGCACGTTCGACAAGCTGATGGGACCCGCTGTACCTCCGCGTAAGCGTTTTATCCAGACCCACGCAAAGTCCGTGAGGAACCTAGACATCTAGGCGCAGGGTCCGAATGCCGGCGACCCGTTCCTCAGGTTCACCATCCCGGGTCCGGAAAAGCAAGTTCGTTGCCGACGCCCAGCCACCTCACATGGGCTGCAAAAGGGGGAACGAAGCGTTCTTATGTCTCACAACAGAATCGGTCATAGAATCATTCCCTCAAGGTTTGGCGATGTGGTCCTGGTCTGGCGCGAAGACGAACTGGGTCCCAAGATCATGGGACTCTCTCTCCCGCGGCCAGGCCTTGGCGGGAGAGAGCGCCTTGAGAGCAGCCACCCGCAGGATGCAATGGATCACCTCTGCGTGCAGATTGGCCGCTATCTCGACGGACAGGCGGTCGAGTTGCCGATTGACCATCTCGATTCGACCCGCTGCTCGGGATTTCAGTGGCGCGTGCTGATGGCAGAAAGGACAATCCCCAGGGGATACGTCTGCTCGTACGGTCAGCTGGCTGCAATAGTCGGCAATCCTAAGGCTGCAAGAGCAGTGGGAACAGCCCTCGCCCGCAACCCCTTTCCCATCATCATCCCTTGTCATCGGACAGTGAGGAGTGATGGCAGCCTGGGCGGCTTCGGAGGCGGGCTGCCTCTGAAGCGAGCGCTGCTGGAAATGGAAGGAGTTGCCTTTGGTGACAGGGGCAGGGTTCGCCCGGAGCACTTTCTGGGTCGGGAATCACCTCAAACGGGGTCCATGAGAGAGCAGGACCCTCCCAGAGCGTCACTAGGGTGAATTAGTGCGCCACCCCATGAAGCCTCCTCAGCAGTACTGGATATCTTCCTCGACACCAATGAGTTGCCAAGAAACGCAATGACTGAGAAGTTAGGGCACTTCCGAGTCGCGCGGTTGCAAAACCAGGTCCTGCGGTTGGAGAAAAGGAGTGAAGTACCAGTGGTCCTGGCGGCCCTCGTGGGTGTCCTGCTGACTGTGGTATGGCTCCTCAAACCGCTGCAATCCCCGAGTGGCCTTGTTGTCTCACTCTTCCTAGTGGCGCTTCCCCTTCCAGGTATCGTCGCTGTGCTCTACACGAGACCTTGGAAAGAGGTCCTGATCTTCGACCGGGCCGCAGCAAACCTGGTAAGAAAGGAGCGGTACCTCATCCGGCGCGATAAGGTCACCGATCTTCCATTGGGCACGATTGAAGGCGTGAACCCAGTCCAGCGCACGGTCCGCTTCGTGGACAAGAAAGGCCACTTGGTGGAACACGTCTATTGGGCGGCTCTGCTGCGCCACACGGGTGGGGATGATATCGAGCTCGACGGAGCCAACTCCCGAGAGCGGATGAGGGAACTCATAGAGACAATCAACGAATTCCTAGCAGGATCCGGTCTGTCATCTTCCCGAAGATAAGACGTTGAACCATTGACTGAGCCATTTGCCTGCCCGCGGCTGGCCACGCCTGTGCGAGGCGTACGGCTCACACCAGATGGATGCCAACCTAACCCTCTTCCAAGTCTCATGGACGAATCCTCTTGCCAAGGCTGATGTTGATGGTGTCGGAGCACAGCTATGGACTGGCGCCGCGGGGACAGGGACGAGATCCCTCCGCGACAAGCCAGCGCGGCGAGCCCCATGAGATGCCATAGGGATAGACTCTGGCTCCTTCTCCCTTTCTCCACGCCACAGATCCCTTACCCTCATGAGCCAGACTGGTTTTCCTCCAAATGCGGGCCTTGATATCAAAGCAGCTCGGCCGAGGGCGGGTCCCGGGCAGGCACAGCACGCGATAAGGGCGACCTCCGGACGCCATTGACCTGGCAGGACAACCTAAGTATAATTGGCCATGATGGACACGCATCGAGAGCTGGAAAGGGAGAGCAATGCGCATTGCGATCGCTTCGGACCACGGCGGGTCCCGTCTGAAGAGCGACACTACGCGGCTGTTGCAGGAGCTGGGCCACACTCATCATGATTTCGGTCCGCATGATTTCCACGATGTTGACTATCCTGACTATGCCGTGAAGGTGGCCCGAGCGGTCGCCGACGGCGAGTTCGATAGGGGCATCCTGATCTGTGGCACCGGTCAGGGCATGGCTATGAGCGCCAATAAGGTGAAAGGCGTCCGCGCGGCTCTTTGCCATGACACATTCAGCGCGCGGATCAGCCGTGAGCACAACGATGCCAACGTGCTCTGTCTGGGCGAGCGAGTCGTAGGCTCTGGCCTGGCTGCAGACATCGTCAAGACCTGGCTGGAGGCCGAGTCTTCAGATGAGGAACGGCACCACCGGCGAGTGGGCAAGATAATTGCCTTGGACGAGAGAAGAGCGCTGGAAGGATTCTGAGGCGGAAGTGGCCAACTCTGCGATACGTTGATCGCCAATCTCGCCTCGACGGCCCTCTGTGAGGGCTTCTCACGCGCTCGCTTCAGGGTTCCACAGCACTCTGGTCCGGTGTTGCACCTGCCCAGCTGCCCATAGAGGAGCATCATGGCGGATCGGGACCGGGCAAACATCCTGGGCATACATGTGGATAACGTGACCTATGAGGAAGCCCTCCGCAAAATGGAAGGTTTCATCATGGATGGGCGTCCACACCAGGTGGTCACTGTCAACCCCGAGTTCATCGTGACAGCACGGAAGGATCCATACTTCGCCCGGATCCTGAACGATTCACACCTCGCCCTGCCGGATGGTCAGGGTCTACTCTGGGCGTCCCTCATCCTGGGCTCACCGCTAAGGCAACGCGTCACCGGAGTGGATGCCGTGATCAGGATGGCGGCGCTGTCAGAGAAAAAGGGGTACCGAATGTATCTCCTGGGAGCAGCTCAGGGAGTGGCCGAAGCAGCGGGGCAGGAACTGCGCCGTCGTTATCCAGGACTAGAGATTGTCGGTACCTATGCCGGATCGCCGGCGCCGCAGGAGGAAGACTACATAGCCGACTTGATCCTACGTGCACATCCCCACATCCTCTTCGTAGCCTACGGCGCGCCACAGCAGGAGAAATGGATCTCTCGCAACCTGCTCCGCCTCGGGATTCCCGTTGCCATGGGAGTTGGCGGCGCATTCGACTTCATCTCCGGTCAGGCCAAGCGGGCGCCGTCTTGGGTGCAGCGGCTGGGGCTGGAGTGGCTACATCGCCTCTCCCACGAGCCGTGGCGCTGGCATCGAGCGCTGGCCCTGCCCAAGTTTGCGTGGCTGGTATTTCGCACACGATTCAGGTAGAACACCCTTGGTAGAAACCGAGTACGATCATGGATTCTACTACGCTGATCTGGCTGTTTCTCATCTTTGCCGCGTTCACACCCGCCCTGCAACGCAGATACCAGGAGGCCTGTCGTCGCTTCGTCATACAGCGTTTCGAGAAGACATATCCGCTGGGCGTGACCCCTCCCTACTTGGCCGCCCAAGTCGCATCGGGATTCGAAACAATGTTAAGAAGGTTGCGTAGAGACGCTAACCTATCAGCAGAAAACAAAGCGCCTTCCGGTGAGGATGGAAGGCGCTCAAGAAACCTCCCCTGTCTGCAGAAACGACGAGTAGCTAGAGTCGTCCCCTTTCACGCAGAATAGCCAAATACGCATCAAGTTCAATACTGCAGGCTTTCATACCTTTGAACTGGTTCATCGTAACAAATATCTGCTTCGTTATCGGTCCGAGAAGAGTGTCGTCGATGTCACCCGTTAGTCCGGAGAGGTACGTTGTCGCAACTCTCTTACCCCCGACGAAGAGCCCATATTTGCCATGCTTCTTGCCTGGTATCCTCTCAAAGGAAAACTTATGCACGAGAAGATGTTCCAAGTCCCTTGCGCCGATAGGCATGATGGAAGTTCAAACCCTCTCGATCACCTCTAACATCCATGCCAATTGTTGCGACAAGTAGTCCGAGATCGCATCATGATTCTGTGCCAAGTCCTCGAAATAATCGAGTAACATGCTTTCATAGTCGGCGAGTGCCTCATCCAAGGATTCGCCAACACCATACATGTGGACATGTGAGTCGCTAGTAACTAGTTTGCCTGACTCGCCATATTGCACCGAGACCAGAATAGGTCTGACAAGGCGATAGTTCGGGCTCTCAAGGCGCATCAAGGAATAGGTGAAGCCTCCCAGCCCTAGCGTCAGCTGCCCAAGTAGTGGAGCCTCAGCTGATCCTGCTACTGTTGTGCGATAGAAGTACAGCGACCTATGTGAGATCTTCCCATGAATGGGAACGTCTCTGAGTTTCCTTGAGACGGTGCATCCTATGGGGAATGGGACTTCCCTGAATCCGGTAGTCTGCCCAACAAGAAGCGTAGCTTGTCCAGTAGCCATCGCACTACTCCTCGCCTAGCTCTTTTTCCGTCACGCTAATGAAGTTGTCCAGATTGATCTGGAGTATCTGAATCAATTCCTTCATAGCCGCCGGGGTGAGAGCAATCCTTGCCACGGCTTTGGCTGGATACCCCTCTTTCGTGGCAGTTTCTAGTTCCTCCTCCGTAGGCTCAATCAGGAGTGGCGGAGGTGCCTGGAAGAAACTCAAAATGAATTCCCTCAAGGAATGCTGAACGATGAAATTGGAAGCCCACAGCACTTCGAGGTCATCCGGGATCTCCCAGCGCACGGGCACAGCATATGCCCTCTTCTCCGCTGGCTGTTTGGTCTTCTTGGCCACAGCTGCTCCTTTCTGCCTACTCCAAGCAGGAATAGCAAGCCGCGCCCGCCGGGAGCTACAATGAGTAGAACGCACCTAGTATTGTGCGGACCGCTGGTTAGCGCTCCAATGCACACGAAACATGGAAATCATTCCGGGCCAGACGGTGGACGCTGAAGAAGCTTGCGCTTTCCGCGTTCTCCAGTCAGTATACCAGAATTGCAGAGCGCTGTCAAGGACTCTGACACACCAGAACGTTGTGCCGACGTCAATTGATTGCATCGGTCCTGTCACATTGCAGAACAGCGCGAGGCCTAGATAACCTAGTCACGCCAAGCAGAACACCCACTCTAGTTCCATCTGGGTGACCTGCATTATACACGATACGCACTAGCATCAGCATTCGCCGCGCTCAATTTACATATTATTATGCAACTAGCTATAGAGGTTTGCGACTTGACAAGTTCGAGAAGAAGCCGAAGTCGCGCGCCATTACTCTCATTCATCGGCAAGAAACGATGAGCTTTCTGGGCATCCCCTTCACCCGGTACCTTGATGTCGACGACTCAGAGCAAGTCCTTCGTGCAGTACGCCTGACGCCTGAGGACATGCATGTAGATCTCATCCTGGACACGCCGGGCGGGCTGGTGTTGGCCGCCGAGCAGATTGCTCAAGCCCTGGTCCGCCACAAGGCAAAGGTGACCGTTTTCGTTCCTCACTACGCCATGTCTGGCGGCACGCTCCTGGCTCTCGCCGCGGATGAGATAGTAATGGATCGCAACGCCGTCCTGGGCCCGGTCGATCCACAGGTCGGTCAGTATCCAGCGGTCTCCATCTTGAAAGTCCTGGAGAGAAAGACCATCAACGAGATCGATGATGAAACTGTGATTCTGGCGGACATAGCTGGAAAAGCAATGGAGCAGGTCCAGGACACCGTGAGGGAGATCCTGGAAGGCAACGGGGTGAAGAAGGATGAAGCCACCCGTATCGCGGAGGTGCTCGCCAGTGGAAAATGGACACACGATTACCCCATCTCCCTGGAGGAGATTCAGAAGCTGGGGCTGCCTGCTCGTGACGACATGCCCAAGGAAGTGTACGCATTGATGGATCTCTACCCGCAGGCAGGCAGGCGGCGCCCCTCGGTCCAGTACATCCCCACACCCTATCTGCCCCCAGAGAGAAAGGAGGGGGGCAAAGGAGAGCGAGGGTGATCCCTCTCGGAGACAGTGTACCATCGGAGCGCACGCCTTTCGTTACTTATACCTTTATCGCTCTGAACGTAATGGTCTTCTTCTTTGAGTTGGTGATGGGCCCTGCGGCAGACGATCTCATCTATGCTTGGGGCACCGTACCTGCGGATATCATCGGCTGGCAGCGAGACCCGTGGGTCCTGTCTACCCTGGTGACCTCGATATTCTTGCACGGTGGCTGGCTACACCTGATCGGCAACATGGTCTACCTGGGCATCTTCGGCGACAATGTCGAAGGCATCATGGGCCACAAACGGTACTTAGCCTTCTACCTGATCTGTGGCGTCGTCGCCAATCTGGCCCAGGTCTTCATCGTTCCGACCTCGGTGATTCCGGGTGTCGGAGCCAGTGGCGCCATTGCTGGGGTATTGGCCGCCTATCTCTTGTGCTTCCCGCGGGCTCGCGTCTTCGTGGGCATCCCCCTCCTGATCTACATGGAGGTAATCACCCTGCCAGCTGTGATAGTGTTGGGTTTCTGGTTCGTAGTCCAGCTTTTCAGCGGTGTGGCGATGATCGGATTGTCCAGCGAGGCAACGATGGGCGGCGTAGCCTGGTGGGCACACATTGGAGGCTTCGTGGCTGGTCTGATCCTCACGCCCTTCCTGAGACAGCGGAGGCGTCGTGAGTTCCGCTACCTGGACGTGTTAGACCACCGGTACTTGAGAAGGTAGGATCTACCTGGTTCAGCATCCCCTCCCTGGCCTCAGGAAGTGAGGAGTACTCTGCCCCTGGAGTTGCAGAATCGCTGGCGATATGCTAGAATACGTGTAGAAGGGGCGCTGGGGCGTCGCCAAGTGGTAAGGCAGCGGCTTTTGGAGCCGCCATTCGGAGGTTCGAATCCTTCCGCCCCAGCTTCTTCTAGGAGGCAGAGGGCCCCTACTACGAGCACCTCGTAGTAGAGACCGATGATGGACGAGGAACCATCCAGTCGGGAGAGTGACAAGTTGCCGCCTTGAGGCGGTCTCAGGCCGGGACCACGGCTCGCCTGTGCCGGGCGCCAGATGGTCTTGGCCTTTTTGTGTCTTGTGGAGGCGTCATTGACCATTCAAGCTGTGATTCTGTCCGGGGGAGCAGGAGAGCGAGCCTTCCCCTTGTGCACAAGGAAACCCAAGCCGATGTTCGAGTTCTTGGGAAAGCCTTTGCTCCAATATGTCATAGAGAACTTACGGGAGGCCGGCATCGAGGAGCTGATCATCGTCACCGGCCCCGAGGCCCAAGAGATAAAGACCTACTTCGGCACAGGAGAAGGGTTCGGGGCCAGGATTCACTACGCCACTCAGGACAAGCCACTTGGCATGGCCAACGCCCTGCAAGCGGCGCAGCACCTCCTCAAGGACCGTTTCCTTATGCTCAACGGCAACGACATTTTCGAACCCCACCTGCTGGCCGATGTGATGAAGAAAGCCGACCAAACTGGGACAGACATGGTGCTGGTGGGCCGGGAGATGGAAAGCCCCTGGAAGTTCGGTGTCTTCGAGTTCGAGGACGGAAAAGTCAAAGCCGTCGTGGAGAAGCCGCCCGTGGGGCAGGAGCCTAGCAACATCGTAGTGGTGGGAGTATATTTCTTCTCTAGGTTGATCTTTGAGTACATTGCCGGCACCCCCCTCTCTAACTATCAGCTGGAGATAGCCTATCAGCGCCTGATAGACGAAGGCAACGTGGAGTTCGTGCCCTACGATGGCGTTTTCGAGTCCTTCAAGTATCCCTGGGATCTGCTCACGATCAATGAGTATCTGATGGATAGGTTCATCACTGAGCCACGAGTAAGCGACCAGGCTCACGTCTCGGACAGAGCAGTCATAGATGGCGACGTGGTTATCGAGGAAGGGGTGAGGGTTTTCGAGAATGCCGTCATTCGGGGACCAGCCTATGTTGGACCTAACAGTGTGATAGGCAACAACGTGTTGATATGGAACCACTCCTCCATCGGTGCGAAGTCGGTGGTGGGCTTCTCCTCTGAGATCAAGCGCTCTCTCATAGGGAGCAACTGCTGGATCCATATGTCGTACGTGGGAGACTCCATAGTCTCTGATAATTGTTCTTTTGGAGCCGGCACCATCACCGCCAACTTCCGCTTTGATGAGGGAGAGGTCCAGGTCAAGGTGAAGGAGGAAAGGATCTCCTCGGGGACCGACAAGCTGGGCGTCATCATGGGTGAGGAGTGCAAGACTGGCTGCAATGCCACCTTGATGCCTGGCCTGAAGGTAGGTCCTCACAGCGTCGTGGGACCGGGCGTCGTATTGCGCGATGATCTAGCCCCAGACAGCATGATAGTGGGCCCCGACCCCTATGTCATAACGAAGAACAAGATCATCCTCTCACCGGAAGCCAAAGAGGAAAAGATGCGGGCGCTCCGCAAGCATACTGGGAGCGGCGCATAGATCTAACGAAGGAGGGTCACAGCTGGATACCGAAGGTTCCATAGAACTGGCTTTGATAGGCCTATCGTTGCTTTTGACTGCATTCGCATCGGCCGCTGAGGCGGCGATCATGTCGGCCAATCCTTTTCGTGTGAAGAGAATGGCTAGGGAAGGGGTGTCGAGGGCAGACCTGGTGGACTCCATTCTTGAGAGCGAAGAGTGGTACCTCTCAGCGCTGCTGATCCAGAAGAACGCAGCCGTCATAGTGGCCGCCTGTCTGAGCACGATACTGTCACTTAAGTATGCTCCGCAATGGGGCATAGTGATAGCCATCGTTTCCCTCAGTTTTCTCGTGCTGTTCCTTTGTCGGCTGATCCCTCGGGCTTGGGCCACGCGAGACCCTGAAAGGATGGCGCTTCTGCTGTCCAGACCCATACGGTGGCTGGCCTTACCCCTGTATCCACTTGTTCGACTGTTCAGAGCGACTACCGATTTCCTGATTGGTGACGCCCAAGGAGAAGAGGTTCCCAAGGATGCCGCCGCAATAGAGGCAGAGCTACGTTTGTTCATAGATGCTGGCGAAGAGGAAGGTTACATAGAGGAAGATGAGAGGCAGATGATAGCCAGCATCTTCGAGTTTGACGAAACCCTCGTAAGAGAGATCATGGTGCCGCGTATCGACATGACAGCTCTTGAGGTCGAGGCCTCGATTGAGGAAGCTCTGGATGTGATCGTGGAGGCGGGACACTCTCGCATCCCCGTTTATGAGGGTGCGATAGAGAACATCGTGGGTATTCTGAACGGGAAGGATCTGCTTGCGCACCTGAAGGATGACGATGGCTCACATCGCGGCCTGCGGGATCTGTTGCGCCCTGCTCACTTCGTGCCGGAGACGAACAAAGTGGGGGAGGTTCTGGAGGAACTGCAACGAGAGCGAATTCAGATGGCTCTCGTAGTGGACGAGTATGGCGGAACCGCTGGGTTGGTGACCGTTGAGGACGCCCTGGAGGAAATAGTGGGGGAGATTGAGGACGAGTACGATACAGTAGAGCCTTTCTTTGAGATGGTGAGCGACCACGAGGCCATTTTCAACGCCCGGATGGACCTAGATGACGTAAACAGGATGATGGACACGCACTTGCCAACAGACGATAGCGACACCCTTGGAGGCCTGATCTACTCTGCACTGGGGGGAGTGCCCAAGGTTGGCGATGAGGTAGTCCTTGACGGAGTCAGAATCACTGTACTGTCGCTGCTGGGTCGTCGCATCAAGAAAGTAAGAGTTGTGAAAGAGGAATAGCATGGACATCTTCGCCGAACTAGTCACCCTGGGCAGAGAAGCACGCGACAGGGCCTATGCTCCCTACTCCGGGTTTGCAGTGGGCGCGGCCTTGCGCACCAAGTCGGGCGGAGTCTATAGCGGCTCCAATGTGGAGAATGCCTCCTACGGCATGACTATCTGCGCAGAAAGGGTGGCCATATTCAATGCGGTATCTGCTGGTGAGCGAGAGTTCGAAGCTCTGGCTGTAGTCAGCGAGGAGCTTGCTCCCCCCTGCGGGGCCTGCCGTCAGGTGCTGGCCGAGTTTGGGCTGAACACCAAGGTGATAATCGCAGATTTGGGCGATAGCCGAGAGGTACATACCGTGCGCGATCTGCTGCCAACTGCTTTCACGCCCACGTCACTGCCTCGGGGCTGCTCTGAGAGTGAGGGGGCCTCCTGAGATCTCCTCTTCCCCCAGCAGGTACCCTAGCTGCAGGAGCCTCCCCTACGGAACCGCGGGGGCCCTAAGCCGGGACGACGTGTGAACGTGGTGGATCTGAAGAAGAAACATCTTGCGGAGATGATCGCTCACGCGCGGGATGAAGCGCCTCTGGAGGCCTGTGGCATCCTTGCAGGCAAGCAAGATCGTGTCGTGGAGGTGTACCGCGCCAGGAATGCGGATTGCAGCCCCACATCGTATCGCCTGGACCCCGAGGAGCAATACCGGATCTTTGTGGATATTGAGGACAATGGATTGGACATCGTGGGCATCTATCATTCCCACCCCGCCTCGCCAGCCGTTCCTTCCAACACGGACCGGAAGCAAGCCTATTATCCGGAAGCGATGTATTTTGTGGTATCGCTTGCGGACCCCGCCGAGCCCCACGTCAGAGCCTTCCGGATCGCCGACGAGGAGGTCACCGAAGAAGAGATGGTCGTGGTTTGACAAGGGCTGCACATGCGGCTACGATGGCCTGAACAAGCACGTTTGTCAGAGGACGCGGAAAACGGAATAAGGGGGCAAGAGGAGTCAGAACTTGCCCCTTCTAGATTTGGAAGGCCAACTGCCCAGATTGTAGAACGGTCATCTGCACTGTGCGGCCATCTCATGACCTCTTGATGCTGTCGAAAACAGCGCTGCTCAAACCCTCGTGGGCCTGGGATTTGGGTTTGAAGTTCAAGAGATTTGCCATCATTGTGCCGATTTCGAAGGGCTGTTCATGGTGAAACATCAGCATGGTTTCACACTAAGAGGATCGCTGTGGCGAGCAGTTCAGGAATGGCACTACCTAACGAAGCCTCGTTGGTCGTTGGAAGACGTCGGACAGTTTTGGAGTTCAGTGAGGGATTACGATGACATCAACGAGGATGCCTACACATATCACCGCCGCTTCACGAATTCGTTTGAACTGGCAAAGGACCTCATAGGGCGCAATAATCTAACCCTAGACATCCAGTCCCGCACCGGCAATGGGACCATGTTCTGGGCAGAACGGGGACGCATTCGCAAGAGCAACCTCGTTGATTTCTCGGAGCATATGCTGGCGATTGCTGCAACGAAGCTCTCTGAGGCAGGCGTCGAGTTCGAGGCCCACTTGGTGAAGAGTTTTCCCTTGCCTTTTCCCGACGAGACATTCGACCTAGTGCTCTCGTACGAAACGATCGAGCATATTTGGGAGCGAGGTACATTTGTACGCGAACTGGCCCGCGTGCTTAGAGCTAGGCAGTGGATGATCATCACTTGTCCCAACATACTTTGGGAACCGGCCCACTGGCTTGCCGCGATTGTGAATCTTCACCATAGTGAAGGTCCGCACAGATTCCTGAGACGGGGTAGCCTACTGTCCCTTTTCAAATCTAGCGGCCTCGAGGTCGTACGAGAGAATTCCACAATTATTCTACCCTTTTCGTCTGACATCTCGATTTTGACGGACCGATTCTTGGAGCGAAGACTCCCTGTCAGTATCAGGCGTACGGTCGCCCTGCGGCGTAGCTTCGTGCTTCGAAAGGCTGAGTTGTGAGCTGGGCACAGAGGTTCATTCACGGACAGGCGTTCCGGCGAAGCTGACAGCACAACTACTAGGCCCCTCTGAATTCCTTCATGAGGCGCTTGCTGAGGGCAAGTAGGGAGAGATCATCTCCGAATCGAGGCGCAGAGCAAGTCACATCAAGCTGGAAGCGAACAAAGCTCCATTGAAGACGGAGCAATGAGCCTCACGAGAAGGCTCACTGCTCACGTCGTGTCCACCACCACGCTGGACTTTCTTCTTCCCCCTGAGAGTTGCTGAAGTCTGGCTCCAGCCATCCCACTTCCTATGTCAAACCTCTACTTGATCATGAGGCCAGTGTCTCGTTTGACATGGAAACACCGCCATAGTATGATTGGCCAGGCTGTCTCAGCTGACAGAATCCCCGTGTCTAACACCAGACCGACACTGGCAGCTAAGCACCAACCACGGAGGCTACCGCAAAGGCGATGGCCATGCAAAGGGATATCCCAGGCTTATTGTGGCGCTCTTTCCGTTCCCGCAGGTTGACCCTGGTACTGGTGACTGCCATCGCCCTCGTGGTTTCATTTGCCGCCGTCATACCCCAGATGCCAGACGGCATGGCCATCGGTTCTCGCGAGTATGGCCGTTGGTACGCAGAGATTCAGGGGCGCTACCTACAATGGACTGATCTCCTCGGCAACCTCGGCTTCTTCTCCATAGATGAGTCGCTTTGGCTCAAATTCCCATTGGCCCTCCTGATCATCAACCTCGCGGTGTGCGGTGTGGAACAGTTCGAGGCTGTCCTTCGAAGGTCCAGATGCACACCAGAGGAATTCGAGCATGCCTTCAGACGAGCCTCCCAGACCGGAACCTTTGTCCTGGCCGGTAAGCCCGATCCAGCTGCGGCTAGCCTGCGTGAGCTCCTAGGAAGGCACCGGTACCAAGTCGAGGTTCAGGAAGGCGACGAGGGTTCCCATCTAACTGCCAGCCGCTTTTCCTGGACCAGGTGGGCGATCCTGGTTATCCATGGAGGATTGATCTTGGCTATCGTGGGCCTTGCCCTTGGAGGTCGCCTGGCCTGGCGCGAGGAGGGGATCCGTCTCAGCCCTGGTCAAGAGTACCAAGTACAGCATGCTTCGTCGCTGAGCCTACGCCTGGATGATTTTCAAGCAGAACTGTATCCGGATGGCACACCCCGCTCTTATCAGGCCCGTCTGACCCTCCTGGAGGATGGGAGCGAGCTGGTGACAGGTATGGTCAGTCCGAACGCGCCCCTCAGATATGGGGGGATATCCTTCTACCAGCTGTCCCACGGCCCGCTTGTCACAATCCGCGGTCTGGATCCGGAGGGCCACCATGTCTCCCTGCGAGCTCTCGCCCCGGCAACGACGCTTCAGGAGGCCGACACCCTCCAGCTGAGCGATGAAGAAAACGAAGGATATTTCGCTGTCCCCGATCCGAACCTGGTTTTGCGCATAGTTTTCCAGTCCCAGCCTCTTTCAGGGGGGCGAAATAGGCCTGCCCTGCTGGTCCAGGCCTATCGAGGCGGAATGACGGACCTGGTCTTTAGCAAGACGGTATTCAGCTCCTCATCCCTGCAGATAGAAGACAACTCCTATGCATTTGAGTGGCGACACTATGCGGTACTGACCGCAACCAGCGATCCCAGCGTCGGCCCTGTCTTTCTGGGAGCGGCTTCCTTGCTGGCAGCAGCGACCACCATCATCCACCTACCGCCGCGCCGTATCTGGGCAGCAGTGACCAGCGCTGGAGGGGTGGTGAAAATACGGGTGGTGAGACTTGGAGAGGAGGACAAGGGAGTCGGCGCCAAGGAGTTCGATGCATTAATGGGAGAGATGGATGAGGCCTATCATGGCCAATGAGACCGCTCTCTATTTCGCAGCCAACCTCATATTGTTTGCACTCGTACTTCTGAGCTGGGGTCATCTCTCTCGGAGGCGTCGGGTCCCAAGTAGGGTGCTTCGGGGGACGCTGCTGCTGTTTCTGAGTTGCCAGGCTGTCGCCCTGCTCTGGTCAGGTGCACGGCTTGGGCCCTGGGCGTTCGCGCACCCCTATTTGAGTGCTATGTTCCTAGCGGAGTCTGTCGTCATTGTCTATCTCATACTTGAGAAGATGACGACGCACAGCGGTGTGAGCCCTTTCGTTGTCAGCTTGGCCTTCATCATCCACTCATGTGGCCTCGTTGTCATCCCACCCCCGGTTGCAGAAGCCCTGAGAATCTCGCCCTTTGCGCGCAGCCCCTGGTATCTCTTCCACTTGCTCAGTGCCCTGGTAGGTTGCAGCGCGTACACCTGCGCTGGTGGGGGTGCTATCGGATACCTTGCAGCGACGCTCCCCCCTCGATGCCGGCTGGCCGCTGGATGGCTTTCCCGGCAAGATCGCCAGACGTTCACCCGCAGGGCTCTGGTGATCGTTTTCCCCTGGCTCAGCGCCTCTCTGATGACTCGTGCCCTCTGGACGCAGTTGGCCTGGGGAACTCACTGGACGTGGCATCCCGCTGAGGTCTCTCTGCTCGTTGTGTGGCTGATCCTCACTATGACCCTACACGCACGCTCTTTGCCTCGTTGGCAAGGTAGACCCCTGGCCCTTCTCTCGCTTCTGGGGTTCAGTTTAGCGATGCTGAGCCTGCCCCTGCTCGCACAAGGGCTCGCGCCCACCTGGTAGGACCGCCAGTCTCAGGGTCTCTCTTACCTGGGAGCTCCTCCTGGTGGCTCTGACATTGAGCGGCGAACCGCGGTGCCGCGCCCACTTAGTCGCAGACCGGATCTCACGGCCTCACTGCAATCAGAACGGCCTCAGAATGGTGGGAGTTGTCTATCAGTGCACCGCGTCAACCGTCATTGCGCACCCCAACATCCGGATCGAGGCGAGAGCGGGGAATCAGACAGGGCGACTGTCTGATGAGCACCTCGGCATAGCAACGTTTTGTCCTGCCCGGAAGCGATCTTACCAGATCATCAGCCCCGTGGCTTCGTCGTGGGTTCGCTCAGGGACTGGGCCTTCCAGCGCGGTGATGGCGAACTCGCAGGCAAAGGCCACATTCCCCTCCACCAGGTGCCCGCCAAAGCAGCGACCTTTCCTGTCAGCCAAGGTGATGTGACAGTGAAGGAAGACCTCGCCCTCCTTGCGGGATATGTTGCCAACCAAGGAGGCGATCTCCATACCTTCGTCGAAACGAATCTCGCGGTAACCGGCGGTCTCTTGATCGTAGTATCCCACCGCGCCGTGCTCCACCGCGCCTAGAGCCTGGATGCTCCCTGCGTTTACCTCTTGTTGGACACAGAACTCTGTCAGCCCACGCAGGATGTCATCTCCCCTTTCAAGCCGACCAAGCAGAACTTTCCCTCCGTCAAACGAGAATGATTTCATCGCCATACCTCTGCAATCACACCATCGGAACTGTAAGCCTTCGCTCGCTCATAGCAGGCGGACCCATCCGCGGCCCAGTCGGTAGACCCTGTACCATTCGGCCAGGTCTCTGTTGATGGAACCCTGCGCTCAGGATGAGATGATCTCGCCTTCCTCCCATCTGGTTGCAAGTACTGGCCCTCTCAGGTCAGTCAGGCCTTCAAGGAGACGTACGAATACTTTCGGATCTCCGCTCGTATAGAAGGCACGTCTGCCCCCTTCCTCCTCCCTCAGCAGACCTCCTCTTCTCAGCACCCGTCCGGTCTGACTGGCCACGGCTTGACTCGGATCAATGATCTCCACCCCATCCCCCATTATCTCCTCTATGAGCGGCCGAAGGAACGGGTAATGGGTGCAGCCCAGAACCAGTGAATCTAGTCCCGCGTCCAGCATCGGTTGGAGATACCTAACCAGCATCCGCTTGGTCGCGGCGTCCTCCACGAGCCCAGCTTCCACCTTCTCCACCAAACCAGGACAGGTCTGGGTCAGCACTTCGATATCGGAGGCGAATCTCTCGACAAGGCTGGCAAAGAGGGCTCCCTGGAAGGTGGCCTCAGTGGCGATGACTCCTACGACCTTGCTATCGGTCCGTTCGGCAGCTGGCTTCACCGCCGGTTCCATGCCCACAATCGGCACACTGAAAGTCTCACGTAGATAGCGCAAGGCGGCCGCAGAGGCTGTGTTACAGGCCACTATTATGACTTTGGCCCCTTGCGACAGCAGAAAGGCGACGATGCCTTGGGCAAGACGTTGGATCTCCTGGTGTGTACGTCGCCCGTATGGACAGTGGATGCTGTCGGCGAAGAATAGCACATCCTCTTGAGGGAGTTCCCTGACGATCTCATTCATCACCGAGAGGCCCCCCACTCCTGAGTCGAAGATCCCGATTGCTCCTGCGTTTTTCGTCATCGGCCTCACCCTGAGGGCGCTACGGTCCTCGTGCGAGGCTATTATCCATATCGTGGCTGGATTTGTCAAGACTTGCTCCCGCAATAGAAGTGCCGTACAATATCTAGAGAGCTATCTATGATGTCGAATTCGACTAAGAGACTGGTTGTTGATGACAGTCCGATCCTCGGCGAGCTTGTCAGTGACACGGTGGCGGCCGTCGTCATCAACGAGCCGAGAGAATTGGTCAACCCTGGTCAGATAGCAGGTGACGCACCGTGACATGTGGAAGGCTCAGAGGAAGACATTGTCACTTTGATCGGCGGGGACATGAGAAACGAGATTTCGCATCAGGAGGTTTGATTCAGCATATGCCAATCTATGAGTACGAGTGTCAGACCTGCAGGCACAGATTTGAACGACTGCAGCACTTCTCAGATGAACCCGTGAAGGTATGTCCCGACTGTGGAGCGCCAGTACAGCGTGTTATTCAACCCGTGGGCGTAATCTTCAGAGGCTCTGGGTTCTATGTAACCGACAACCGTCAACTGCCTGCCAATGAGGCGGCCAAGGAGCTACCGGGAGGAGACGGCGGGGAGGCCAAGGAGAAGGATAAGACTACGGCTGACAAAAAGGAATAGCGACGGGTGTGACTTCCCTGCTAGAGTTGGAATTGTCCGGTCGCTGGAACCACCTTGGACCGGTAGTTTCGCACATAATCAAGGAGCTTCGTCTCCAGCCCCTCCCACTCCTCGCTCCCCAGTATCGTCATCATGGTCTCCCTATCTTTGGTGATGCCTCCAGCCAACACCTGGGGGCCGTTGCCTACTACCGTGTACCAGGCCTCAGTGGGTTGAATACCTAGCTTCATCAGTTCAGGGGTGAACTCTCGGGTGACGAATTCCATGTACTCTGCTTCCCTACCGGCTTTGATATCCCAACTCATGAGCAATTTTATCATGGTTCAGCCTCTTCTTATGCTGGTTCCCTGTATCTTCAAGCATACCAAATTGTAGGGATTTGGGCAAATCGTCTAGGGGCGGTTCCTCGGGCAAGAGATGCGCGCAGTCGTCCAAAGGGTAAGCAAAGCCTCAGTAGCCGTAGATGGAAGGACAGTCGGCAGTATCGGTCGAGGACTGGTTGTGCTTCTTGGCGTGACCCACGATGATGGGGAGGAGGAGGCCAGGTTTTTGGCCGGCAAGATAGCCAACCTACGCATTTTTGCCGACGATCGGGGCAAGTTCAACCTTTCAGCGCTTGAGGTAGGCGCTGATGCGTTGGTAGTGTCCCAATTCACGCTGTACGGCGATGCCCGCAAGGGCCGGCGACCCAGTTTCACCAAAGCTGCTCCACCGGAGGTGGCTGGGCCGGTCGTGGAACAGTTCGTGGCATTCTTAGAGCAAGAGGGTCTGCACGTCGAATCGGGCATCTTTGGCGCGATGATGCTCGTGGAGATCCACAACGACGGCCCCGTAACGATCATCTTGGAACGATAGCCTGCTAACCTGCCACCACCTGCTTCACCCACTCTATCCCTTCCCTGATGAAGGCCACATCCGCAGGATATTCGGGAGAGTACTCCAATACAAGAGTGAGGTTGCGGTCCGGATATCTCAACACACGGGCCAATATCGCGGGGATGTCGGCCCACCCGTCCTCAGGCCCCTGCGACGGATGAGCAGGGACATGGTGATACTTGCGATACATCTCAGGGGTCGTGTTATAGACATGGATGATCGATGTGTAGGGTGCCAGCTGCGTGGCGAACTCTAAGGAGTCGAACCCCCCGTATATGGACATCAGATGCAAGTGTCCGACGTCCAGGCAGAACTCCAAGTCCCGATGGGCTTCTAGTACCTCAACGAAGGCCTCAAACTGAAAGAAGTAAGGGTTGGGGCCCACATTTTCCAGGACGAAAGGGATGCCCGCCTCTCTACTCCAGACGGTTAGCTGGTCGCAGCTATTGTGGGCCAGCTCGATGATCTTTGCCTCGCTCAAACTCGGATGGGGTTCCCAGATCACTGAGGGGATATGGCCGACCACGTAGACCGCTCCGTACCTGTCGGCCGTTTGCATTGTGCGGTACATCGAATCCAGAGTTCGCCAACGCTTCTCATCGTCGGGATCCGTGAGGAAAGGGTAGCTGTCGGAAAGCAACCGGGGCAGGGGATCATGGAAACCATAACTTAGGCCTTCTTTGGCGGCGAAATCCATTACCAGCGGCAATGCCTCCTCGTCATAGAAGCCAATCTCCAGCTTGCGAAAGTCACCCAAGTTGACAAGTTGTCTCAGGCTGGACAAATCCGCTCTGATGAAGGAGGTTGAGACGGAGAACTCGATCATACTGCAGCATTCTATCATACCTTCCCCCAAAACAACAGACGCACCCAAACCCAGAGCCTGGTTCGCATGTCGTTTGCCCTCAAGCTGCCTGGGACGGCGCTGGAGACATCTGATGTGCGCGAGTTGTCCAGGGTTCGTAGTAGCTTCCAATGCAGTGGCAACACCCACAAGAAACAAAGCGCTTGCTGCACAGTGACAGGCGACTTATAATATCACCTGCGACTTGGAATGAGAGGAGATTTCATGTCTCACGACACCGCATGGACCTTCTGTCAGATCTGCCGCGCCGAATGCGGCATGATTGCTGATCTCAAGGATGGCAGAGTGGTCACGGTGGAGGGCGACCCTGAAGATCAATGGAGTCGCGGCAAGCTGTGCGTGAAGGGGCGAAACTCGCCGCGTATTATGTACGCCAAAGACCGCCTGCGCTATCCCCTCCTCAGAAAGAGGCGCACGGGAGAGTTCCAGCGTGCCTCGTGGGAGGAAGCGATAGATTTCATCGCCACCAGGATAGAAGCGACAAAAGAGCGATACGGACCTCAGGCCCTTGTTTTCTACGAAGGCACCACTGCCAGAGTTCTTGACGAGATGGTGCTCCGTCGCTTGGCCAGGCTTATTGGTACTCCCAATGTCACGCGGACTTGGTCGGTATGCGTGGGGCCCAAGATCGTGGCGTACGGCAACACCTTTGGGCGCCCACTTATGCCCTGGTGCGACCTTAAGAATACCAGGTACATCATCCTGTGGGGCGCCAACCCTCCGGTCACCCACTTTCATCGCCACCTTGGCATCACCGCAGACATAATGGCCGCCTGGAAAAAAGGCGCCAAGCTAGTGGTAGTTGATCCTCGTCTCACACCCATGGCTGCCAAGGCAAACAGTTACCTCCAGATCAGGCCAGGCACTGACCTGGCCTTGGCCCTAGGAATGATCCACCATATAATCCTGAACGATCTGCACGATGAGGACTTCGTCGCCGCTCACACGATTGGCTTCGATGAACTGGCAGAGCACATCACGCCCTACACACCCCAATGGGCCGAGAGGATCACGGACATACCTGCCGACAGTATAGAGCAGGTAGCTGAGGGTTTCGCCCTCAGTAGACCAGCCTCATTGGAGCGGCGGCAGGGGGTCCAGCACAGCGCCAGGGCCACCCAAACGCTGCGGGCGATGGCTATTCTCATGGCCATCACGGGCAACGTCGATGTGAAGGGAGGTTTGATGCTCACCCCTTATCGCCCGCTGAGAAGCCTCCCGGTGCCCGACGAACTTCCTCGACTCTCAAGAAGCTTCTGGCACGATCATTTTCCCCTCGCCAAAGATGCCAGCGCCCTTCTACCTGAGGCGATTCTGAACGAGACGCCTTACCCCCTACACGGTCTGATCGTGATCGAAGGCAACCCCCTGTCTTGCTTCCCCAACACCAGGAAAGTGCGGAGGGCGCTGGCCAAGCTGGACCTCGTAGTCGTGCACGACCTATTCATGAATGACACCGCGCAGTTGGCCGACGTGGTCCTACCAGCCTGCACATTCCTGGAGAAGGGGGAGATTAGTGTACAGTCGTTGCGACAAGACCATCCAGTCCGGACGAGGCTTCCAGTCGTGGAGCCGTTGGGTGAAGCCCTTCCGGAATGGAAGTTTCTCTGTCTGCTGGGCCGGAAGCTGGGCTATGGTGAGTACTTCCCTTTCGCTGGCGATCAAGAACTCATAGACGCTGTGCTGGAACGGGCAGGATGGACCGGCCACGAGGCTGCCGTGGCTACGACCCCTGGTCGTGTCCTGGAGACAGGATTCACCACAGCGTCGGGCAAAATCGAGCTGTATAGCCGTCCCCTCCAAGAACTGGGGCACGATCCTCTTCCCACCGCGCCTATGGATTGGCCTGATGATATCGCGTATCCCCAATATCTAATAACCGGTGCCAGAGTGCCGCACTTCTACCACTCTCAACATCGCAATATCCCCACCCTCCGGAAAGCCCATCCGCTGCCCCTGGCCGAGCTCAGCCAGGTTCGGGCGTCAGAGATAGGAGTGGCCGATGGCGAGGAGGTGACGATAAAGACAAGGGTAGGTACCGCCGTGTTCAAGGCGAAGGTAACCGAAGCCATACACCCAGGAACGGTGTCCATACCGCACGGCTGGGCAGGCGAACATAACGCCAACTGGCTGATAGACGATCTCTGTTGTGATCCCGTGGCTGGCGCTCCCCGTTACAGGGACATGGGCTGCGTGGTCGAAAAACTGTAGGCGATCATGAACAGCATTAGAAAGCTTTCCTCCACCTCGTTCCTCTCAGCCCAAGAAGAAAACTGTTCGTTCAACAGGATTGTCGTCATCTTGTTGGCCCTGGGCTTATTGGTCCGCGTGGCGCTTATGCCCATCTCCTTCCATCCCGACCTCTTCTGGATCACATACCACGCGCAGAACCTAGCCCTGCACGGCGAGGTTTCCAAGGACCTGTCAGTACAGCCCATTCCCCATCTACTCTACACCGCCACGATATGGTTGTTTCAGCGAGTTCTATCCCCATCTGAACTCGTCTGGCCTGATGAATGGAGGCTCATGGGTCAGGAGGAGTATCAGGGAGCCTTCGAATTGAGAATGCAGATTGCCAGCGCGCCGCGAATCCACATCACCCTCTTCATCCTGAAACTCCCTCACCTTGCCTTCGATCTGGGCTGCGCCTTCCTATTGCTTGCACTGCTGCGCAGGCGGCCCCGGAGGGCTATCATCGCCTTCGCTTTCTGGATGTTCAATCCCATCGGTTTGTACATCTCATATCTCTATGGCCGCTACGATGCCGTGGCTGCCTTCTTCGTCCTACTCGGTCTGTACTTCTTCGACCGTGTCCGACCGCTTTCTTCGTTGGCAGGGCTGGCCCTCGCCTTGCTATCGCGCGTGATAGATGCGGCCTTGGCTCCCTTCTTTCTATTCGGAGCGTTCAAGCAAATCAGGCAGCAGAAACGTCTCCTCCTGGGGGCTCTTATTCTCATCGGAGTCGTCCTGCTGACGCTTCTCTCCGGGGCACTACCTCGGGTGATTGCTCTCCTGGACCGCGCTCACGGACAGTTCTTGCTCGCAGCCAAGCTGCCGATCATCCTCCACGACGAGCTTGTGCTCTTCGTTATCGCCTACGGGCTCCTCTTGTTCAGCAGCCTGGAGAGAGACTTGTCCTCTTATGCGGTGCTTCGCAGGTACTCCACCATGGTTTTCCTGATCATGTTCTCACTCGCTTTCTTCAACCCACAATACTTCTTCGCGCTTTTGCCTCTCTTGGCTCTGGAAATCGCTGACCAGCCTCAACTTCTGTGGTTCCACTTGGTGCAGATCGCTGGCTACGCTGTCTACCTGCTGAACTGGGGCTCTCAGACGACATGGTGGCTATTCCTGCCCCTCAACCCGGGCCTTTTCTCCCAACTGACCCCGCCGGAATTGATCATTCAGTCGTACACAAACTACAAAGCTGTCATTGCCATCTTCCGCAGCCTACTGACGGCAGCCTCGCTGTGGATGGCGTACCTAATCTACAGGACCGTGCCTCCAACGGGCAAACCGGAAATCTGACCCCTCTCGGCAAAATGTGCGAAGGCAAGAAGCAGGCTATTCCTTTCCTGGTTCTGCTCTCAACTGTGTTGGCAGCGGTAGTCCTGCCGCAGCGCCTGATCCTTTCAAGAGAGCCGCCCACATCCGGGACTCTGCCGCCTATGAGCCACCAGGAACTCAGCCTTCCCCCGACAGCGACCGCGTGGTACCTGCCCGACTACCCCGCCATCGAAGCCATGAGAGAAAACGTTGTGCATACCTTCCGACTGTGCGAGACCGAGTTTCAGGGCCCTGGTGGACCCGTCCGCGGCCTAGTGCCAGCTCAGGAATATGGAATCATCTTCGTTCGTGACACCTCCACCATGATACCCACACTGCAGTATTTCTACGGCGATGACTATTTGAGAACTCCTATCGAGGAGTTCCTGCGGCGCCAGTACGGAGCTGATACGCAGAGCGCGGATGGGGATATCCCTGGCGATGGCGCGATCAGCGCGGTCATTGCTCCTGATGGCCACATCGACAAAGCCACCGCCGTATCCGACGAAGAGACACATCTGATCCACGCTGCACATCAATACTACCGGATCGCTGGCGGCATAGACTGGTTACAGAAGGAACTCGAAGGGGAAACCATCATGTCGCGGCTGAACCGGGCACTAGAGTGGCTCTACACGCGCCGCTTCGACAGCACTCATCAACTCATCAAGCGAGGACACACCACCGATTGGGGAGACGTGAGATTCGAGCCCTCGGTCAGCGCCACGGACCTGGACGCCGACACCGACCACTGGACTTATTCCAGCTATGACCAGGCTTTGACCTACCGCGCCCTCCTGGAATTGGCGGAGATGAACCAGATGCTAGAAGATAGAGTCCGCGCTAGCGACCTTCAGAGACGGGCCGAGCGGCTACGGTGCTCCACGAACGAGAAGCTATGGAACCCGCAGGGGGGGTTCTATCTTGTGCACAAGCACCTCACTCCTCTGGCACATGACTTTCCAGAGGAGGAAATGATAGGCATCTCTAATGCGCTGGCCGCCAATGTGGGCCTCAGCGATCTCCATCGTAGTCAGAGGGTCTTTTCCAATCTGGAAAGTGCCCGACTGGCTGCGGGATCCCGCAAACCTGGCCTTAGCCTATACCCACCTTATCCAGAGGGGTTCTTCGCGCACGTGCAGATGTCGCCGGGAGAATACCAAAACGGTGGCCAGTGGGACTGGTGGGGTGGTATGCAGATAACTGCCGAGTTTGAGAGCGGCCATTCGGCCTTGGCTTTGGCCCATCTCAGGATGGTGGCTCAGGACTGGGCACTGCATCCCGGACAGGTCTTCGAATGGCAAATGCCGTCGACAGCCGAGGGATGGGGATCAGACAACTATGCCAGTGCCGCAGCTACTGTGGCCAAAGCTGTCGTGCGCGGGCTCTTCGGAGTCACAGTGGAGAGGGATCAGGCAAGCGTACAGCCTCGCCTCAGGAAACACGATGGCCAGATCCGGGCCCTTCAACCAGCCAGCGGCTTGTACGTATCTTACGACTACAAGTATCACCGCGATTTCATTGTCCTCGATTACGGCTCAAGCCACCCCAGGGCCCTAGAGGTCAGCCTCTTACTGCCCTTGGGAAAAGAGACAGAGAAAGTCTCCATCGATGGTGCTCCAATATCCCATCGGATGGAGACTATACTGCAGGACTCTTATTGCGTCTTTCGGGCCCCCTCAGGTGTGCATCGGGCTGTCGTGAGTTTCAAGAGCCGGTAAGAACTCGCCGCGTGCCATACTGTCTCTCGTAGTAGTTGTCATATGCGCCTGACTTGATCTTCTCCCACCACCACCGATTCTCCGTGTACCAGCGTACCGTCCCCTCCAATGCGTTCTCGAAGGCATGATTGGGCCGCCATCCCAGTCCGTGAATCTTGGTGGAATCGAGGGAGTATCGTCTATCATGGCCTGGCCGATCCTCGACGAACTGGATGAGGCTCTTTGGTTTGCCCATCAGTTCGAGGATGGTCTCCGTTAACTCAAGGTTGGTCAGCTCATGGTTGCTGCCGACATTGTATATCTCGCCGTCCCGCCCTTCGTGTAACATCAAATCGATGGCGTCACAGTGGTCGAGAACGTAGAGCCAGTCTCGCACGTTTAGCCCATCACCATAGAGGGGCAAGGGCTTGTCGTCCAGGGCGTTGGTGATGAACAGGGGGATTACCTTCTCTGGGTATTGATAGGGTCCGAAGTTGTTCGAGCCCCGCGTGATGACCACCGGGACTCCGTAGGTGACATGGTAGGCACGACACATCAGATCTGCACCAGCCTTGCTGGCGGAATAAGGGCTATTCGGGAGAAGGTTATCAGTCTCCACTGACGACCCCTCGACGACGCTGCCGTAGACTTCATCCGTAGAGATATGCACCATCCTCCTCAGGCCGAACTTCCTGACGGCTTCCAAGAGAACGTGAGTACCGTAGACGTCCGTCTGGATGAAACTGCCCGGTTCGAGAATGCTGCGATCCACATGGGTCTCGGCAGCAAAATTGACTATGCCGTCAACCTTGTGCTCTTGGACGACGTCCTCAACGAATTCCATGTCGCAAATGTCCCCTCGGACAAAGCTATAGCGGGGGTCATCAGCGACATCCTGCAAGTTGTCCAGGTTGCCGGCATAGGTAAGCTTGTCATACACGATCACCTTGCAGTCCGGGTACTTGTCGAGGATATGGTGCACGAAGTTGCTGCCGATGAAACCAGCGCCTCCTGTGATGAGCAAGTTCTCCAATATTCCGGACCTCCTCTGGGACTAACGCCTGAGCAAGCTATAGTCTCGTACCCCGACGAGTGTAAGCCTCTCGCATCAAATCCCTGACATCCTGAACAGTGAGGAGATACGTCTCCGTTCTCTTCTCCCCTCTGGCCTCTCCAGTGCCTACCTTGCCCTGAAGGATCAGGCCATCCTCAGTCTCCATGAGTCGTATACCGGTGAAACCGTGTTGGTCTGCGTAATGACCTATGGTTCTCAAGACATCCTGGTAGTCGGTCTTGGCCATGCCCTGGAAGAGCTTCTGCATCAGTCCCCCCTCTCTAGGCCTGCGAACCCCTGCTCACAGCTCGCGCATCAGCTGCGCGAGGTCCTCGTGGCTGAGCACCTTGGTCTTCGAGACAAGATGATAGCCATCTCTTGTGGTGACAAGGGCCTGTCCTTGAAGCACCACACCTCCTTCAACCTCAAGTATGCAGATCTCGCGCAACCTCTGCTTCTCTGCAAGGCGTCCTATCGCTTGGAGCGTTTTCTCATACCTCAATCTCTTGGCCGCCGATGGATTGACCATTTCGTCCCCTCCCTCTAGGCCGACCTTTCATCATCCTGCCTGCCCTGGCCATCGCCTTACGGGGTGAAGCGTAGCGCTTCAAGTAGTACCTAGTACTTCGGCTGATGGTACTACGCACCTTCCTCCGCTGGGACTCCTTCAGAGCCCATCTCAGAAACTCAGGATCGTGGCCCTTGATCTTGGGCTCGGTGGGGTTGCGGCTGTAGCCGTCATGATCCTTGACAAGTGACAGGCCATGCTCCATGCAATAGTCATAGAGATCATTGCCCGGATACGGCGTGTAGAACGCCGGGCTGTAGTAATCGGGATCGATCTCCTTCAACATGGTGATCGTTTCCCTGATCTCGTCTTCGGTCTCTGTCGGCAGCCCCAGCATGTAGTTGGCCCAGATACGAATGTCATATTTGCGGCAAATGCGCGCCGCCTCCAAGTTCTTGGCAACAGTGGTACCTTTGCGGATGAACCTGAGGATACGATCACTGCCACTCTCGAAACCCAGGAACAGTCCCTCCAAGCCTACGTCCGCCATGCGCCTGATCATGTCCTCGTGTCTGACCACGTGGTCGACACGCGCCTGGCACCAGAAGGGTTGGGTGAACCCTTCGGCCTCATACTGGTCGCAGAACTCTGTCACCCACGCTCGATCTTCGCTTAGACAGTCGTCATGAATCATCAGGGTGTTGAAGCGATATTTGTCCCGCAGTTGCTTCAATTCCGCTATGACATGAGAGACACTTCGTCGCCTCACGCCCTTGCCGAAGAGAATGTCCTCGCCTGGCTTGCAAAAGGCACAATTGTAACGACAACCTCGGCCAGCGATGATGGTCACAAAAGGGGGAAGCGTCTCGGCCGAGAGGGGAGCCTCTGGCGAGTCATAATCGTAGCCGGCGTTCCGCCATTCGTTCAGGTAGATGTCCCGATCAGCGAACGGCAGGTCATCGAGGTTAGGTCTCTCGCCCTCGATCAGCCGTTCAACCTTCTCGCCCCGCTCAAGCTCGTGCAGCATCTCGATGAAGGATATCTCGCCCTCGCCCGTGACCAAATGATCCACCAGCTGGTTGCTCAAGACCTCGTCAGGCACCAAAGTAGGGTGAGGCCCGCCGACCACCGTAATAGTGTTCGGATTCGCTTCCTTGACCAGTTCGACGCCCTTCATGGCAGGGTTGAAGTCCACGCTAAGCATGCCAAATCCTGCTACATCCGGAGCTCGGCGTCGTATCTCCTGGCGGAAATGGTCCCAATCCCTTAGGGCTCGTCGGTCTATCAGGTTCACCTCGTGGCCCGCCTGCTTGGCACAGGCTGAGAGCAAGGCCAGTCCGTGGCCAATCCACCCCCCCGACATGCCCTTGCCAGCGCTGTTGAAGCCGTCTATTCCCCCCCCACTCCAAACCAGTGTTACCTTCATACGGGCAGGGCTTCCTTCATACGGGCAGGGCTTCCTTCATACGGGCAGGGCTTCCTTCACACGAGCAATCTCTTGAACTCTCACGCCACCACCATCCGCCCGATTCCCCATACACCGCAGAATGGACTCTTGCACGGTGCTGCTACAATATCCCAATCTGGCTGTTGTCACCTATCATCATTCTGTAGGCCTTCGGCCTCAGGGGCGAGCGAGTGATCTCGACATTCCGCCCTATCACGCTATCCTCGATGCGAGTTCCGATGTCTGTGATCTTGCAGTTCTCCAAGACAATGCAGTGTTCTATCTCGCTGTTCTCGATCAGAACGTCATGAAAGATAGCGGTGAACGGACCTATGTAGGCGTCCACAATCCGGCTATTCTCGCCAATGATAGCGGGCCCACGAATGGTGCTATTGATGATCTCAGCACCCTTCTGAATGATGACGCGCCCCGAGAGACTGGACTTCTCATCCACAGTGCCCAGGTTGTGAGACTCAATGGTCTCCAGCAAGAGGCGGTTGCAGTCCAACATGTCGCCCGGCTTTCCTGTGTCTATCCACCATCCCTCATGTACGTAGGGATAGACCTTGTATCCATGGTCCACCAGGTATTGGATAGCGTCGGTGATCTCCAACTCTCCCCTCCACGAAGGCTTGATGTTCTTCACCGCCTCGAAGATGTTCCGATCGAACATGTAGATGCCTACCAGTGCCAAATCGCTGGGCGGCTCCTTAGGCTTCTCCACCAGCCGCACTACCTGACCGTTCCTCAATTCCGCCACACCAAAGTGCTGCGGGTTGTTCACCCTTGTGAGCACGATCTGAGAGTTCCAGTCGCCCTCGGCGAACTGTGTGACCAAGTCCGCGATACCCCCCTCAAGGACATTATCCCCGAGGAACATGACGAATCTGTCGTTGCCCAGATAGTGCTCCGAAATCAGGACCGCATGGGCCAACCCTAGTGGCGCTTCCTGCTGGATGTAAGTAACCTTGGCCCCCCACTCGGAGCCATCGCCGACTGCGGCCTTGATTTCGGGGGCGGTATCGCCGACGACGATCCCGATGTCGGTGATGCCCGCCTCCACGATGGCATCTATGGCCCGGAAGAGTACTGGCCTGTTGGCCACAGGTACCAGTTGCTTGGCGCTAGTATAAGTAATGGGGTATAGGCGAGTGCCTTTACCCCCACTCAAGATCAGTGCCTTCATTATACCCGCATTGCCTTCATCTCTTAGCCGCCCTTTTGCTCAGCATAGTACCTATGTAGACTGGTGTCTATCTTCACATTGTTGAGAACCGCTCCCACAAGATGGGCGTTCACCTTGTCCAGCAAGGCCTTCGCCTTCTGGGCATGATCTCGCTTGGTACCTCCGGCGTTGATGACCATCAACACCCCGTCCACCTCGGAGGACAGGACGGCAGCATCCGTTACAGCAATGATCGGCGGGGCATCGAACAAGACGATGTCTGCTCGTTGGGACAAGACAGCTATGATCTCCTTCATACGACGGGAGCCTACCAGCTCTGATGGGTTAGGAGGAAGAGGGCCACTCGGTAAGAGCCACAACCCCGAGACGCTCGTCTCTTGGAGAGGGGGATCAGCCATAGCCTCATCGTCTACGACCATGGTGGTGAGGCCGACCCCGTTGTGCACGCCGAAGATCTCATGCTGCGAAGGTCGCCTCAAGTCGCAATCCACCAAGATGACCTCTTTCTCGGCCCGAGCCAGCGTGACGGCCAGATTGGCCAAGGTCGTTGATTTTCCCTCCTCGGGCCCGGGAGAAGTTACCACTATCGTCTTTATGGGTTTGTCCAAGCTGGAAAACTCGAGGTTGGTGCGCAACGTGCGATATGCTTCGCTGATGGGGGAGCGGGGTGTGGTAAGAGTGACCAGACTGTCCGACCGGTTGTTCACAGCCATGATTTCAAGCCTCCAGTATGGGTACGTGGCACATGATTATACAGCGATGTCTATATCATCGCAACGACTGCCGGCAACTGCCAACCTCAGAAACCAGGCGACCCCTCAGGGGCTACTTCAACCATGGAAGAGCAAAGCGTCTTCTCCACTTTGAACTCCCCGCCCCTTCGCTACCGCCAATGGTGGGGATGGAGCCTAGCACCGGCACGCCTACATACCGCTCGACGTCCTCGGAAGACCTGAGTACATCAGACTCGAGATACTCCAAGCCGAAAGCCAGTAAGAGTCCGATTAGCAGTCCCAGCACGCCCCCTGCCAGAGCCAGAGTCTTCGTCTTAGGCCAGTGCACCCAACCGTACCTGGCGTCCTCAAGGATGCGTATCTTGACCCGATCCCGGCGGTCTATGTCCATTATCTGCGCCGCGTGGAAGGCCACGAAGTCGTGGGCAAAGACGCTGGCCACGTCACGAGCTTCCTCTGGACTAGCCCTATCCGCATCTATCTGGATAAGAAAATCCTCTGGTATGGGAGCGACTGTTACGTGACCTAGGAGCTTGTCGGTCGTTATGTCAAGCTGCAGTTCATCTACCACCTGCTGAGCCATATTGGTGGTGTGAATCTGGTTCGCGAACTGTCTCAGCAACAGCTCTGCAGCCAGGGTCTGCCCGTAGTCATACCTGGCCGGGATCACCTGCAACACAGCCGAGGAACGATAGATAGGCGGTCGTACCTCGCTGAATACCACTGCGCTGGTCACTGTGATCGCACAGGCCAGCACAATTATCCACCACTTGCGCACCAACACTCTCAGATACTGCTTCAATTCCATTCTTACCTCCCAGCGACAAGGAGAGGCTCGCCCCTCAAACCCTCTGTCTGGACACTTATCGCCTCCTGAGCTATTCTACCATAACTGGCCCATGTGAGCAAAGTGTGCCTCGGATGGAGTTGACACCCGTGGCATGTCTTGTGTAGAATTGGATAGAGATTCTGTTTGCACCCGGCGAGCCCGCGTCCCCAGCCCAGTAGAGCACACAGGGATGACCATCCCCAATATCAAGGATAGGTTCAATTCCATACCAACCGGGCCCGGTGTCTATCTGATGAAGGGAGAGGCCGACGAGGTCCTCTACATAGGTAAGGCAGTAAACCTGCGCAACCGGGTACGCTCCTATTTCCATGCCTCGGCCGCCCATCCACTCAAGGTACAGCGCCTGGTGTGGAACGTAGCTGACGTGGACTTCATCGTCACGGATTCGGAATTGGAAGCTCTAATCCTGGAATGCAACCTGATAAAGAAGTACCGTCCTCGCTATAACGTTCGCCTGAAGGATGATAAGCGGTATCCCTACATCAGAGTCACCTGGCAAGAAGATTTCCCTCGGGTCCAGGTGGTTCGTCGGATGCTGCGCGACGGAGCACGGTACTTCGGCCCCTACACGTCCAGCGGCGCCATGCGCCAAACCTTGGACCTGTTGCGACGTATCTTCCCCTACCTGACCTGCAACAGGCAGATAACGGGCACTGATGATCGTGCTTGCCTGTACTATCACATCAAGCGCTGTTTAGGTCCTTGTATCGGGGCCGTCTCAAAGGAAGAGTATCGTGATATGATGGGGCAGGTCTGCCTTTTCCTGGAGGGCAAACGGGATGAGATTGTTGCTTCCTTGAGGCATCGTATGGATTCCGCAGCCAAGCGGATGGACTTCGAAGAAGCAGCCAGCCTGAGGGATCAAATCCACGCCGTCGAACAGGTCATCAGGCGCCAGAGGGTGCTCTCTACATCTATAGATGACGAGGATGCCATCGCCTTCGCCCGCGAGGACGGAGAGACATGTGTTCAGGTCTTCTTCATCCGTGCCGGCAAACTGATCGGCCGCGAGTACTTCCTACTGGACGGAGCTGATGACGTGGAAGCAGAGGAGATACTGGCTTCGTTCATCAAGCAGTTCTACGATCACGCGGCATATGTGCCACCAGAGATACTATTGCCCACCAACATCGACGAAACGCGTATCATAGAGCAGTGGCTGCGAGATAAGCGCGGTACGAAAGTCGCGCTACGCGTCCCACGGCGGGGAGGAAAGCGGGAGCTGATAGAGATGGTGGTGGAAAACGCCGCTCAGACCCTCAGCCACCTGATGGCCAGAGAGCGACTTGAGAAGGACAGGGCTCTAGCCGCCGCAGGCGACCTACAGACGCGCCTCGCTCTGGAAGCTATGCCCATGCGGATAGAGGCCTATGACATCTCCAACATTCAAGGGGTTGCGGCCACGGGAAGCATGGTGGTCTTCGTCGAGGGCATGCCTCGGAAGAGCGAATATCGTCGCTTCAAGATACGAACGGTGCAAGGGCCCGATGACTACTCCATGATGCAGGAGGTTCTTCGACGCCGCTTTAGGAGAGCAATCGTGAGGGAGGAGGCTGCCGAGGAGACATGGGCGCGGCTGCCAGACTTGATCGTCATTGACGGCGGCAAAGGTCAGCTTAACGCTGCTCTGGAGGTGCTGGCCGAATACGGCCTGGAGGGTGTGCCAATTGTCGGCCTTGCAAAGGCGCGAGAAGAGATCTTCAAGCCCGGTGTGCCGGACCCCATCATTGTGCCGCTCGACTCTCCCGGGCTGCAGCTCATGCAGAATCTGCGTGACGAGGCCCACCGCTTTGCCATCTCATACCATCAGCGGTTGCGCCGCCGACAAGGTTTGACCTCCGTCTTAGAGGAGGTACCGGGCATTGGTCCGAAACGCAGGCGTGCGCTGTTGAAGCGTTTCGGGTCGGTGGAAGCCATCCGTCGGGCAACTCTCGAGGAGTTGTCTACGGTGCAAGGTATGAACAAGACCGTCGCTTGCAAGCTGCAGGAGTACCTCTAGGAGACGACGATGGAGGACAGGATAGGCCAGCTGAGGAGAATCCCCCTGTTCAGTGCCTTGTCTGATGAGGACATCCGCCAGGTAGCTGGGTTGGTGAAGGAGAGATCACACCGCCCGGGGACCACAGTCTATCGCCAAGGCCAGCTGGACACCAGCCTCTACATGGTCGTCTCTGGTCGGCTGAGAGTGTGGGTTCGAGACGAACGTGGCAGGGAGAAAACCCTGAACTACCTGCAAAGCGGCGACTCTTTCGGTGAGCATTCCCTCCTTTCGGGTGACCGTAGGGATGTGAATATTGAGGTGGAGGAACCTGCGCTCCTGCTCTCCCTCGAAAAGGGGGATTTCGACGCACTGCTGGAACACTCTCCCGGACTGCGCGACGCGCTTGGCCTTCACAAGCTGGCCCGGCTCAGAAAGGTCCCCCTGTTTGAGAACCTGTCCGCCGAAGACATCCAGCGGATTGCCACCGTCATAGGGCGCACTCGCTACCAGCAAGGCAGCACCATCTTCCGGCAGGGAGAGTTGAACACCACCCTCTACATAATAGACTCTGGCAGAGTTGCGCTGCTATCCAAGGAGGAGACTGGAGAAGAGACAGTTCTCACGCATCTGGCGGATGACAGTTTCTTCGGCGAGCGCTCCCTTCTGACCGGTGAGCCCAGAGGTACCACTGTGAAAGCGCTGGAGGACACCAGCCTGTTCTACCTGTCGAAGAGAGACCTCGACAGCCTATTGAAAGAACACCCCTCTATTAGGAAGACTCTCGATACGGAGGCTGAGAGCCGGAAGACGATGCTGACCCGCCGTTTCCCTTGGCAACGGGAAGGAGAGGTGCTGATAGTGTTATCCCGCAAGCACATTTTCGCCTTTGTCCGCAGCTTGTGGGTTCTGATCTTCCCCCTATTGGCCTTGGTGGGCACCCTACTACTGGCTTTGAACTTCAACTGGATCGGCATTCTGCTCTACATGGTGTGTACACTCATCGGCGCTGGCATTCTTGCCCTGGTTGCTTGGCTCTTCGCCAACTGGCGGAACGACTACTACGCAGTCACCAACAAGCGAGTAGTCCACATCGAGAAAGTGATTCTCCTCCGAGAATCACGAGAAGAGGCCCCACTGGAGAGGATTCAAGACATCTTCATCTTGATGCCTGGTATCACAGCCAGGCTACTGGGCTTCAACGATCTGAGCATCCAGACAGCCGGAGCGACAGGAAGGATCGTCTTCAAGACAATAGGGGACGCTGCCTGGGTCAGGGACAAGATATTCCAGCAATTGGACCTCACCAGGGTTGACGAAACAGCTATGGAGAGAGAAGCGATTCGGCGTAGGCTCGAGCTGGAGTTGGAGCAAGTCGAGGGAGAACTGCGACCAGCAGCACAGCCGAAAGAAGCCCCGGCCGAGGCACACGCCGATCCATCTGCTGTTACCGAGGATACGGAGCCGCTTCTTGTCGATTTGCTACGCAGATGCCGAAGCTATCTCATCCCCGAGACGCGAGTCGAGAAGGACGGGGTCGTCACGTGGCGCAAACACTGGTTCAGGCTGATTGACAAGATCGCTGCTCCCTTGCTACTGCTCTTCATCTTGCTGCAACTGGGACTGGCGGCCGCGCTCGACCTGCTCCCGCCGGTACCCCGCTTTGCCAACTACTTCTGGACCGCGTTTCTCCTCGGGATGGTGGTCGGTCTCTTTCTCCTATGGTACAGATACGAGGACTGGAGAAACGATATCTACCAGCTGACACATGACCGTATCATAGATCTGGAGAAACTTCCGTTAGGCTTGCGCGAGGAGCGAAGGGAGGCCAGCCTGGCCATGATCCAGGATATTGGCTATGAGATCCCGGGCATCATGGCAAACCTCTTCGACTACGGTAACGTGGTGATCGAGACTGCGGGCAGGGAAGCAGTCTTCACTTTCGACTGGGTGCACCACCCGAGCCGCGTTCAAGATGAGGTATTCGCCCGCATGGATGCCTATCGGGAGAGGGAAAGAAACCAACGAAGGGAAAGCAGGACCCACGAACTCCTCGACTGGTTCGCGACCTACACCGAACTCACAGGGGAACAAGAAAGGCCAGACCAGGAAGATGGCGAATGACGCTTCAATTTGCAGAGAAAGGGGCGTGGTGCTGACCACGCCCCTGCTGCGACCTAGCTCTCTTTCGAACCTCTTCTTCTACGCCTCCATGCGTACCAGCCCAGCCAAGCGAGGACGAAGGGCAGAGACAGGATGGCCACCATCGGCAGGAAGAACAGCACTACCCAGATCAGCAAGTCCACGAGAACCTTCAGGGCATTCACCAGAGTGCGCAACGCATCCCTCGCCTGGCGCAACGGCTCCCACCCCGGCTCGACGACTGGCTCCTCGACTTCTTCCGGGGTGAGATTGATGGTCAAGGTTGCCAGAGAGGATACATTCTCCAGGTACTGCATCCTGCCCCGGATCTGCTCGATCTGTTGTCTGACGTTCGTTATCTCCCGATATATGGCCAATATGCTGTCAGCATCCCGATGAGTCTCCTGAGCCGAGGCCAATAGCTCTAGCAGTTCCTCTTCAGCGACCTCCAGATTATGTAAACGAGCCTCCAAATCGACATACTCCTCGGTTACGTCCTGGCCGGAGACGTTCTCATTCTCGAGTTCCGTGGCCAGATCCTTGATCCGCTCTCTGGCCTCATCGAACGATTCCGCCGGGATCCGCAAAGTGACGGAGGCAGCCAATTGGTCGTTGACCCGCCAGGTGCGAAGGTCAGATATGTATCCCCGCAGCTCCGAAGCCAGGTTCTCTATCACCTCCAAGCTCTCCTCTGTGTCCTCAACCACGAGGGATAAGCTTGCGGTACGCACGATCATGCGGTCGCTCACCAGGTCTTCGGCCCCGCCATAAGGCGCAGGGGTCGCCGCAGGCATCGGTGGCGGGGCTTCAGGTGCCACCTGCAAGCCCTTATCGAAACCCCTCTCCATCTCCTCCGGTGCCAGTGGGGCAGGTGCTCCCATCGCACATCCGACGAGCACCACGGACAGAATCACAAACACCGCCAGCGAGATAGCTTTTCTCATCATCACCCTCCTGCTATCCTTCTCTCTACTCCTAAGACGTGTATGGCAGCAAAGAAGTTCCCCCAAGGCGGCTACCAGCCGAAAGTCAAGCGGCTGATGAGGCTGTCCGGGAGCCCTTTCTCCAACATCAGATCCTGTGTCAACGCAATGTCGTAGGACACCCGGTGATACTCAATGATCCCCGCCTCTTCCTCCAAGATCATATAGGCGGCATGCGGATCACCATCTCGAGGCTGTCCCACACTGCCTGGGTTGACGATCAAGCGTTTGTCGTCGATAGGTATCGGCTGATCCGGGACGGGAATGCTGATCTCAAACTTCTGCGTCGAGGTTTCCTCACGAAAGACAGCAGGGGCATGGGTGTGACCCACAAAACACAATTGGCTATGGAAGAACTGAAAGTTGAGTTGTGCCGTCGAGGGGTAGATGATGTACTCCCAAACCGGCTCTCGAGGGCTTCCATGCACCAAAGTACAGTTGCCTTGCACAATCCTCGTGGGCAGCCTTTCAAGATAGTCCCTATTCTCCGGGCTCAACTGCTGGCCCGTCCACTGACAGGCCATTTGAGCGCTGGGGTTGAACTCCGCGATGTCTATCCTGCTAATGGCAGCCCAGTCGTGATTGCCGGCAACACAATGATGGTCCGAAAACGCCCTCAGGCGGCTGATGCACTGGTTGGGAGAGGGCCCGTAGCCAACCACGTCTCCGAGGCACCATATTCGATCTATGGTCTCCAAGTCCGCGGCGGCCAGGACCGCATCAAGAGCGACAAGGTTGCCATGTATGTCGGAAATAATCAAGTAGCGCACAACAGCGCAATACTACCACACTGCGCCGGTTTTAGCCAGGCTGCCAGGAGGGTGTCGAAGAACGCTTCTCAAAGCAGGGACGGAACTGCAAATCCCGCTGCACGATGGATTATTGGAGTCCGGCAGGGACTGGCCGGGGCTACCAGTAGGGCCGCGAATTCCGCCGCAGCACGAGAGCGTCGGGCTTTCTCAGAACACTGCTAACAGGCAGTGCTGCCGACAAGGCTGCCCGCAACGGCCGCACCGCTGTGGTTTCTTTGGCTCACAGTGGCGAGAGACGGATCCATGGGAACTCCAAGTCTCACCTGCACTGACGCAGACAACTTGGCGCTCGAGACTTGTGTATCCCCAATAAAGGCTATATAATTCGCCATCGGCGACGGGCGTATCGCGAGACGTTATTGTGGACCGTGAAAGCTTGACCTTGGTCAGCCACAGTGTGTCGGAGACCCGGCAACTCGGGGCTTTTCTCAGCCAACTGTTGGAGGGACAAGAGGTCATCTGCCTGGAAGGCGAGCTGGGGACGGGAAAGACCACTCTCATCCAGGCCATCGGTGACGCCCTGGGGGTCAGTGAGGCCATAACCAGCCCGACTTTCACCCTGGTAAACGAGTACTACAGCAGAACTGGCACCCTCTACCACGTTGATCTCTACCGCCTCGATAGCATCGGGGAGATTGTGCAGGCGGGCATTGACGGGTTTTTCTACGCCGATGGAATCTGTGTCATCGAATGGGCCGAGAAGGCGAGGGGAATTCTACCTGCGGAGTGTTTATACATCATGCTCAAGCACGAAGGCGAGGAACAACGTAGCATCTCTATTCAGGCCAAAGGTCAGCGCTACTGTCAACTGCTCCGTCGTTTGAGAAAGGCATTGGAATATTGAGCATGGCTCAAACCGTCCTAGCCATTGACACCGCTACCGAAGTGGCAGGAGTGGCCCTCTACGATCCAGCAACAGGACCAAGAGCTGAATCCACCTGGCATACTTCCATGAACCACACGGTGGAGCTGATGCCCACTGTCGTGCAGATGTTGGAAAGGCAAGGTATCGCTGCGGAGCGACTGGACGCGCTGGCGGTGGCCCTGGGACCCGGATCGTTCACGGGGCTGAGGATAGGTTTGAGCGTGGCCAAAGGCCTGTCCTTCTCACTGGGCATACCCATCGTCGGCATCCCCACCTTGGATGTCGTGGCCTACGCCCACTACGAACAGGACTTCCCCATCTGCGCCATCATCCAGGCGGGCAGGGGGCGCATCTGTGCGGCCTCTTATGAGAAACGCGGTGGGAAGTGGCAACAGACGACCGACTATCGTTTGGTCGCTGTCCAGGAGTTGGCCTCTCGAATCGACTCGCAGACCCTCTTCTGCGGCGAGATAGATACTTCTGTCAGGAGGGAGCTGGAAGAAAAGCTGGGCAGCCTAGTCACGATTGCCTCTCCAGCCTCTTCCCTGCGCCGGGCGGGCTATCTGGCCGAACTGGGTTGGAGACAACTGCGAGCCCGTGGAGGGGACGACGTGGCAAGCCTGGAACCCCTCTATCTACACCATCCTGGCGACGGTGATTGAATTCATGGACCGACAAGATCTACCCTATGTTGTGGAGCCCATGCGGGTGCAGGACATTGGAGAGGTGGTGGAGATAGAGCTGGTCAGCTTTACAAGCCCTTGGCCACCCCGCGCTTACCGATACGAGGTCAGGCAGAACCGCCTGGCGCACTACTTCGTGGCTCGGCGGCGATCTCCTGAGGCGCCCGAGGAGGAAGCTGAGGAGAGAGACTCTGGCCTCCTGCAGTGGATGCAGCACTGGACGCACAGCACGAGAACGCGGAGAACCTCGGTCGTGGGGTATTGTGGTTTCTGGATAGCTGGTGACGAGGCGCACATTAGCACGATAGCGGTTGATCCTGAGTATCGTAGGCGAGGTGTAGGCCAGTTGCTGCTGGTAACAGCCATCGAGCGAGCCATACAGTTGAATGCCCGCCTCATGTCCCTGGAGGTGAGAGTCTCCAACATCACCGCGCAGAGCCTATACCACAAGTACGGCTTCAAGGTCGTCGGGAGCCAGCCCCGCTACTACTCCGATAACCGGGAAGACGCCTTGATCATGACCGCAGAACACATCCTCTCGGCCCCCTATCAGCGGCTGCTCCAGAAACGACGCAAGCAGTTGGTCCAGCGCCTCAGGCCCGTTCCCATTGCGGCCTCACAGGAATAGCCCCACAGGAGCGTATCCTCGAGAGCGCTTTCAACGGATGATGCTGATCACGGCCGACCAGAAGAGGATCTGCACCAGGAGAGCAATTGAGCCCAGAAGGTAAGTGACGAGCCGTTCCCACCGATGGAGGGCGAATCCGAGCGCGGTGTTCGCCAGAAGAACGGTGAGGCCTATTATCGGAAGCTCCAGGAGTTCCTCTTTGGCCCCGATCAGTTTGACTTGCCCCGCCTCGGACAAGAGGGGAACAAGTTCAGGCAGATGGGGGTAGCGGAGGGTCATGTAGGCGAAAAGACTAGCGTTGGCCACTATTCCTGACGCCGCTAGCCCAAGAGCCTTCCAGTCACGCCAGATGCGGAGACCCACCAGCCCGCGTTCTATTCTCGTCTGCTGCAAATCCCGTGCAGGGCCCAGCCGTCGCCGAGCCCGCACAGCCGCAAGGAAGCCTGTAGGGTTGCTGGGGGAGATGACGAAGGCCACTACTGGGGTGACGATCATTACTTCTTGCGCGCGGCGACCAGTTGAGTAGAACCGGACTTCCCCGCCTTTGTCGTCGCGCCCTCGAGCGACACAATGGCCTGGCCAGCACAGACCCCTGGCCTTGATTCTGTCGTCCAAGTCTGCCACGGAAGCGATGGATTCGATGGCCGCCAAAGGTATAATCTCCTGGCGCCTGGCCCATGATATCTCCAGGCTGTCCCGCCCCATCAAATATCGAAGGCTAAACAACCCGTACAACAGGAACCCAAGAATGGCCAACAGCGGTAGGGAAAGGGCTATCAACAGCCCCAGAACGAAGGATGCTATGGAAATGGGTGAGTTACTCAAGATTTGGAGAAGCAGACCATCTAGTAGTAAGATACCCAACATAGCGCCGGTGCCAATGCCACCGCCCAGGAGGCGCCTAGGTTTCCACTCCAACATACCGCTCTTTCCCTATCCCGTGCTGTGAGCCCGCACCCCTCCTCAGCTCTCCAGTTCCTCGAATCGTGACGTCAACATTATTTGCCAGGCAGTGCGTGCCCCAGCAGACGAACCGCGTTTCCTCCAAGGATCTTGGCCTTTGTCTCTTCACTGATGGCCAAGGACCTGATGGCCTCGACATTGGCCTTGATACTGCGCAGCCCCGGCCAATCGGAACCAAAAACGATTCTGTCTGCGTTCTTCTCCAACTCTGGAAAATAGCCCAGCAGCTTGTGTGGGGGCAATCCGGCGATCTCCATGTACACATTGCGATGCAGGCGCGCGAGAAAGAAAGCTCGACCATACCAGAACCCTCTACCGCTATGAACCTGTATCAACGGCAACTCAGGGAAATCCACAGCCACCTCATCTATCCATAAGGGATCGCCATATTTCAAGCGCGCTCCTGTGAAGATGGATGACCCCGTGTGAATCATCACCGGAATCCCCAGTTCCTGAGCCTTGGCGTAAAGCGGGTAGATCATGTTATCATTGGCATAGAAGCCTTGATAGGTGGGGTACAGTTTCAGTCCCTTGAACCCCATTTCCAGGACGCAACGTTCCAACTCCTGGGCGAGATTAGCCGACATGAAGGGGTTGATGTTTGCAAAAGGGATCAGGGCCTCTTGGCCATCACAGAACTCGGCTACAGCCTCATTGCTGATTACACCAGTGGTGATGGGGCTGATTTCGGTCAGGACTACTCCGTAGTCCACGCCGTTATCGTGCAACATCTGGACCAATAGCTCGGGTGAGGCCATGACCTGACCCAGGTAGTCCATCTCCTCGCCGCTGGAACTCTGAAGATAGTGGCTGGCCCAAGGCCGCAGGTTCGCAGGGTCCATGATGTGGAGGTGAAAATCAATGACCGGCATCGGCTACCCTTCTTCGTTGAATCATGGTGTCTGTGTCGGGGTGCGACATGCCCTTGAGCTGAAGGGACTCCGCCAGCGGTTCTCTTACGGGATGAGCCAATCTGCCTTCGCCGACGCTGGCAAGGTGAGAACAGAATAGGGAATGTGTTACGTGCCGGCGGTCCGTGGGGTTCGCCAGCAGGAGGAGATCGACATGCTCCGGCAGATCAAAGTCGAGGACGTTTTCCCTCTTCGCGAAGTGTTTCACGGCTAGAAGTATAGCACGTTTGTGGCAATTGGAAAAGACATGAGAGGGATCGTCTTGGCTTCGGGTTCGCCGCGCCGGAGAGAGCTACTCGGCCTGCTGGGCCTCCCTTTTGAGGTTGTGGTCCCGCGAGTGAAGGAGGATACGGCCAAGTACGAGGACGTCAAGAAGACAGCCATGGGGCTGGCTCGGATGAAGGCTGAGGTGGTGGCCCACGTTCGGCAGGGAGAGGTCATCGTGGCTTCCGACACGCTGGTTGTGCTCGGAGATCGAGTGATGGGCAAGCCCGACAATGCTGCTGAGGCTTTGGCCGTGCTGCACGCTCTGCGGGGCCGCAAGCATGAGGTCACAAGTGGGATTGTCGTCCATGACCGGCCTGGCCGATCCCCCGCGGTGCAGGCAGTCGAGACGCAGGTATGGATGAGAGACTACTCAGACCGAGAGATCGCTGACTACATCGCCAGGGATGAACCGTTCGACAAGGCGGGGGCTTACGCCATCCAGGACCGAGACTTCCGTCCCGTGGCCAGAATCAAGGGCTGCTACACCAACGTGATGGGACTGCCTCTCTGCCATCTCTACGTCTTGCTGGAGCAAGTGGGGTTCACCCCACCACCAGTCTCGCCACACAGAGCCTGCGAGATCCACACAGGGCAGCGGTGTCTCGTGGCTGTCGACATCCTCAAGGGAGCCAATCGTTGACTTTATCTCTGGCGGATGATACAATTCCCGCCGGGCCTTCCGACACAGGACTATGACAAAAAGACGAGTGGACAAAGATGCTCTGTTGAGGGCGCTGCCGAGGCTCCGGGATCTGAACATCCTGGTCCTTGGCGATCTCTTTCTCGATGAGTACATCGTAGGTCGAGCCACAAGGTTATCCCGAGAGGCACCGGTCCCGGTGTTGGAGTTTGATCGTCGCTTCTACCTACCTGGTGGCGCTGCCAACCCCGCTCACAACATCAGCGCTCTGGGAAGTACCGCTCACCAACTAGGCGTCATCGGCGATGACGACGCTGGCCGCAAGCTAGTGAACCACTTGCACGGGGCAGGGATCGTCACCGACGGCGTCGTGACCGATCCGGCTCGCACCACCACCACCAAGACCCGCGTAGTTGCTGAGGGCACCCTGGTCTTTCCCCAGCAACTGGCCCGCATAGACCAGGCAGAGCGTCGCCCCCTTGATGCGAACGTCACCGCTGAGTTGGTAGCCCACCTGCAACAGATAGCTCCACGCGTCGACGCCCTGCTCTTCTCCGATTACAAGACGGGTGTGGTGAACGAGGAGACCATCGCCACGGCCTTGCGCGTCGCCCGTGATCATGGCAAGCTGATCACGGTGGATTCTCAAGGCGACCTGTACAAGTTCAAGGGCTTCGACCTGGTGAAATGCAACCGCCGTGAGGCGGAGGCCCAGCTAGGCCGTAAGCTAGGGGCCGACGCTGATTTCGAACAAGCGGGGGAAGGTTTGCTGGCCGACCTGGGTTCATCGGCCATCGTCATCACGCGGGGTGACGAAGGGATGTCTCTGATCGGCCGTGAGGAGGGCACGCTGCATGTCCCAGCTGCCAACCGCACCGAGGTCTTCGACATAACGGGCGCCGGTGATACAGTCATCGCGGTCATGACCCTGGCGCTCGCCGCGGGCCTGAGTGCCACTGACGGAGTTCACCTGGCTAACTACGCAGCCGGGCTGGTGGTGCGGAAGCTGGGGAATGCAACCCCCAGCCCCGAGGAGCTGGCCTGGGCTATACAGAACTGGCCGGTATCCGGTATTTGAAACCCCAAGCATTTGCTTCATTAGATCGTCGAAATCAAATAGGAGGTCATGTATGGGAAAAGTAGGGATCATTGGAGTCGGACAAAGCGCCTTTGTCCGCGGATATCCCGGCTCAATCCGGGAACTGGCCTACGAAGGGTTCAAGGGGGCCATGGAGGATGCGAAGATATCGAACAAGGATATTGACGCATCCATTATTTGTTCTGCTCCAGAGTACGACAAGCAAAGGTCTCCAGCGGGCGTGATCGCTGAGTATCTCGGTCTTACACCTCAGCCCACCTTCTATTTGGAGAGCCTTTGCTCATCGAGCAGCATGGGTGTGAGGACTGCCTACTCACTGGTTAAGTCCGGTCTCCATGACGTCGTATGCGTGCTGGGCTTCCAGAAAATGTCCGAAATCACCTCGGCGGAATCCCAAGAGAGAATGGGGAGGGGCGCAGACATCCAGTGGGAGTCTCCCTTCGGCACCATGATGCCAGCGTACTACGCCATGTACGCCCGAGCACACATGGAGGAATACGGAACCACCGAGGAAGACCTGGCTTTGATAAGGATCAAGGCCGCCACCTACGGCCAGATGAACGAGAAGGCCGTCTACCGAAAGCCAGTGACCATGGAGCAGATCTTCGATCCCGAGAGGCCTCCGGTGGCTACACCCTTGAAGGTTTTCGATTGCTGCGCCAATGCCGATGGCTCCTCATGCATCATCGTGGCCAACGAGGAGAAGGCCAACGCTCTATGCGACAAGCCCGTCTGGATCCTGGGGTTGGGAGCTGCCTCAGATACGGTGAACACGGCTGGACGGGACCTCTTCACCGGACTAAGCGTGGCCATCGAGGCAGGAAAACAGGCGTACGAGATGGCCGGAGTGCGGCCAGAGGACATTGACGTGGCCGAGGTGCACGACTGTTTCACCATCGCCGAGATGATGGCCTACGAGAATCTGGGTTTCGCCGAGCCAGGAGAGGGGAAGGAACTCATCAAGGCCAAAGAAACCTACAAAGAAGGCAAGACACCGGTGAACGTAGACGGAGGGCTTCTCTCCAAGGGACACCCGATCGGAGCTACAGGTGGTTCCCAAATCAGGACCATCGTGCTTCAGCTGAGGGACGAGGCCGGGCCCATGCAGGTAAAGGACCCTGAGATCGGGTTGGTACACAATATCGGCGGCGTTGGGCTCTACGGCAACGTCACCATCCTCGGGAGGTCATAAGATGGCGAAGAAGAAGAAGAAAAGGGAAGTTGATGATCGGTTCAAGAAGTTTGGAACCGTCAGCTTCACCTCGATCTCCAAGGTCAACGATTTCATCAGCCATCTGGAGCAGGGGAAGGTGATGGGCACGAAATGCAAGAAATGCGGGACGGTCCATTTCCCTCCCGTGGCTGACTGCGCAGAGTGCCTGTCCAGCGATATCGAGTGGTTCGAGGTCACCGGTACGGGAAAGCTGGTTAGCTTCAGCAAGCTGACATATGCCCCAGTGGGGTTCGAAGAGGATCTACCCTACTCCATCGCCCTTCTCGACTACGGGGACCACAAGGTTTTCGGCCGCATCGCCAAGGACATACCAGACGACGAGTTGGCGATAGGGATGCCCATGAAAACGGAGGCCATCACCCTCCCCAACGGCCAGCTCAGCTATGCCTTCACCAGGGCTTGAGGGCATCCGTCGTCTATTGACAAGAGCCGGGGCGAGTCGGCCCCGGCTTTTCTTGTCTTCTCGCTCCCTCCCTCCCTGCAGGGGGCAGTCATAGCGACCTCAGTTCTCAGTTGACGATGTGGCACGGCCACTATGATCTAGCACGATGTGGCCGATCAGACATGCGACGACGTCGGCACTTGGCCAGCGATGAAGAGGCCCATGATCATTGCAGAAGGCACTCGTCCGTGGAAGTCAGGTCGCCCAGTCCGCTCGGTACAGATCAGAGTCGCTGATCGGCCACGGTGGCCCCCATACCGCGATCGCAGGCAGGCACAGATTTTGAAGGAAAACGAGCAGCCGAACTGTCTAGAGACGGTTGTCCAGCACAGCCCGGTTTTCATTTGGCCGGACCTACCAGGAATGGCTGCGCATCCTCGTTCCCCGCGCCGCTGTGGTGAATGATGGTTACGTCCCACTCCCAAAATACGAAGAGGCTGGTTTCCCAGCCTCCTCGATGTCTCTTCTTGAGATGTCCAGGCTATCCGGGCAGCAGGCTCAACAGCCATTGCACTAGCTCTACGAGTAGGTCCCACGGGGTAAGAACCGTATCTGGGGAAGGCGGCGTGGCCGGCATGTCTATCGAGGGATAGTCGCCCTCAGACACCTGGTAGGCCACTCCGTTTAGCACTACGATCACTTGCTGCCCCACGGAGAAGTAGTGCCCCCACCCCGCGTGGGTCCCCAACAAGGCGAAGTAGTCATCGCTGCCGAAGCCCACCTTCACCGTTTCAGTGGAGCCATCATAGGTGGTGTCGGTCCAGATGCCATCCCGCAGGACGAATACCTTGTCCCTGGCGTACTTGATCTGCTCGGTGTTGTCCTGCACCTTCTCAGACGAACGTAGCGCCTCTCGGTTCTCGGCGTCCTGTACCGCCCCGGCACCGACCATCGGCGCGGGGACGGCCGTGGCTTGATGCCACATCTCCGTGGCCGCTTCCTCTCGCCCCTCAGGGGTGAAGATGTCTTGCTCTTCCTCAACCAGGAAGGAGGTGTACGGGGTCATGATTCCGTACCGCACACTCAGATCCACGATCTCGTCGATCAACTCCCGCCCCTCACCGTGCAACCTTATCTGATTGAGGAGGTACCCTATCTTCCGCGTGGCCCACAGCCGAGGGATGAAGGTCTCACCACCTCTATCGCTGAAGCGGAGGTTCTCATACACGAACTCTTGCTCTTCTCCGTTCACCTCGCCGCGCAGGATGATGTCCGTCCTGCCCCCTTCCCGGTAGCGGCCAGCCACAACCAGCTGGGTGCCCGCAAACAGGTCGGGTAGAGGATAGGGATAGGTATCTTCGACCCGCAGGTCGCCGAAGTCCAAGTCTATGTCCGCCAGCAAAGGCATACTCACCGTGGCGTAGAAAGTGGACACCTCCTCCTCTATGCTCTCACGAGGGCGCACGTAGGAACTGACTCCCCGGTTGTCCTGCGCGATGGTATCCAACAAGAAGGTGTTTACATCATCGCCCAGGCCGAAGGCGAAGATCCTGATGTTCTCTGAAGCCTGCCGGCTCACGTTGGCGATAATCCTATCGGTATCGGTGACTCCCTCGGTGGGCAAGCCATCGGTCAGAAAGATGATGATCTGCGGGCGCTCACCGTCGGCCATGGCCAGAGCCTCGGCCAGCGCAAGGTCTATGTTTGTCCCGCCGACGGCACGCAAATCGTCGATGAACCTGCGGGCGTCATCGCCTTCCGCCGCGCGTTGTAGCCCTCTAGCGTAGGTCCTCACACCTGTGCTGAAAGCCACGATGTTGAAGCGGTCCTCGGGGTTCAGATGGTCGAGGATGAACTCCAGAGCATCTTTGGCCTGAGCTATCTTTTCTCCCTCCATGCTCCCAGAGGTATCAAGGACGAAAATCAGATCTTTGGCTACCACATCCCTCTCGTCCACCTCGACCTTGGGCGCGACCAGCAGCAAAAAGAAGCCATCCCCTCCACGCTCCCGGTAGCTGAGGAGGTTCAACCCGAAATCGTCGTCGGAGACGGTGTAGTATAGTTCGAAATCGCGGTCGGGAAGGACATTCGCGGCCTCAAAACTGACATTAACCGTGTGCTCATCTACGCGGTCTATGGCAACGTCGTGGCTGGGAGAATAGATGGCCCTAATCGGCTGTGCGGAGTGAACTCGTACTGTGATTACTACCTCTTCCAGGGGGCGTGCAGAGAAACGCTCGGTGTCCAGGGGATAGACATACTTGATCAGCCCTCCGTCGTTCTCCAATACTTGGCTGTACGTCAATTCCACCCTGCGTTCATCGCCCTGCTCGATGGGGAATATGCTGGCCTTGAAGGTATCACGCCCCACATATTCCAGAAGAGCCGGATCGAGGCGGCGGCGCACGATGTCCTCATATATCCTGCGCGCCTCGTCGCGAGGTAGGATCTCCCCTTCCCATCTTTCACCATCCACATACATTGCGAACTCCGAGACGGCCGCTTCCTCAGGCAAGGGAAAGATGTAGATCCCTTCCAGATCGTAGCGAGTATCATTGAGGAAGACTTGATCCACTTCGGTCGTCGCGACCTGATCGCTGATATCCACCGAGACCCGATGGTACTTGACGACCAGATTGGGGGTGTCAGGGGGCGGTACACCAGGCGGAGGTTCGATTATTACCACACCATCTGCGTAAGCCGCTCCGCCAGTGGAGAGAAGCAGCCCCGCAAGCACGAGGACTATGAGCAGCATTTTCGATTTCATCTTTCGCCTCCTCTCAGTTTGCGTCGGGGTCCTGTGGCCCACTTAGATCTCTTTCGACTACAAGACGCAGAAAGCCACCAAAAGGTTCCCGAGCCGGTCCTTCGATGGGGAAGCCACGGCCCTCGCAGCGCGCATTGCGCGCCTACTAGGACAATAGTACTGTTGTCAACGAGGAAGAAAGATGATAGAATACCAATGGAGGATGATTATGTCCACCATGAACATCCCAGACGTCCAGGCTCCGTATCGGAATGGGGAGCGCCTTGGGGCTCTCCTGCCTCTCCTCGAGGTCAGCGAGACGCTACTGTCCGAGGTGGAGATTGAACGCCTCTACGAACTCATCCTCGAGATCGTTGAGCGAGAGACCGGCGCTGATGTGGTTTCCCTCATGTTGTTGGATGAGAAGAAGCAAGAGCTATGCGTCGAGGCTGCTGTAGGGCTGCCCAAAGCGGTCATAGGTTCCGCCAAGGCGAAGATTGGGGAAGGAATATCTGGCTGGGTGATCGAGAACGGAGAGCCTTTGCTACTAACCGATGACGCCCCGGTTGAGCCTAGCGTACGCGAAGCCATGCACCGAGAGGACGTGGCCTCCGCCCTCTGTGTGCCGCTCAAGATCAAAGGACGAATCATCGGGGTGCTGAACGCCAGCAAGACTACCCCCGATTCCCCTTTCCGCGACCATGATCTAGAACTCCTCTCCGTCTTGGCCGGTCAAGTTGCCATCGCCATCGAGAACTCCCGCATCCACGAGGCAACCAAGAACAGAACCAGCCAACTGGCTGCACTGAATGAACTGGGGCGAGTCGTGATTTCCACACTTGACCTCGATGAAGTGCTTCGCCTGGCTATGCTGGGTATCAATGAGATTGTGAGGGCCGAGGCTGGCTCCCTCCTGCTATTTGACGAAACCACGAACGAACTCGTCTTTCGCATGAGTCTGCACGGTGATGTGCGACAAACCGCGCCGCTGAAGCTCCAGGTAGGACAAGGGATCGCTGGGTGGGTGGTCAAGGAGGGAGAACCTGTCCTGGTTCCTGAGGTGAGTGCTGACCCGCGCCATTATCGAGAAGCCAGTGAGAAGTTTGGCCTGGAGTGCCGCTCCGTCCTGTGCGTACCCCTGGTGATCAAAGACCACATTATCGGAGCCATTGAACTCGTCAATAAACTGGATGGGGAATTCACTCACGAAGACCTGGAGCTGTTGAACTCCATGGCGGCTACGGTCGCCGTCGCGCTGGAGAATGCTCGCCTCTACACTGAGCTTGCCGAGTTCACCCGCGAGTTGGAGAAGTCCCAGATCCAACTCGTAAGGGCCGAGAAGTTGGCCGCCACCGGGAAGCTAGCTGCTTCCTTGGCTCATGAGATCAACAACCCCTTGCAGGCGATTCATAACTGTCTGCATCTGGTCACTCACAAGCCCTCCCTGGATGAGAGCAGACGGCAGGATTATCTCTCCATGGCACAAGAAGAGGTCCAAAGACTCATTGATCTGGTGCAACGCATACTGGATTTCTATCGGCCCTCCACGGAGAGCGTGGCACCAGTAGATATCCAGGCCATTCTCGACGATGTTCTGTCTCTGGCTGGAAAGAGAATCCAACACGCGCAGGTAGTGGTGCATCGACACGCGACCTCGCGATTGCCCCTGGTGAACGGCCTCAGCAGTCTCCTCAAGCAAGTATTTCTCAACATCATTATCAACGCTGTTGAAGCAATGCCCGAAGGTGGTGACCTGTACATAGACACTGTTTGGGATGACAAACGTGGTGAAGCAAGCATCAGCTTCACCGATACTGGAGAGGGGATCCCGGTGTCGGATCTGGCCAACATCTTTGACCCCTTCCATACCACTAAGGCAAGGGGTACAGGCCTAGGCCTCTCCATAAGCCACGGTATCGTTGAAAGACATGGCGGGAGGATAGAAGTCAAGAGTGAGGTGGGCGAAGGCTCGACCTTTACTGTACGCTTACCCGCTGACTCCAGAGGTGCTGGCTAGCCTGAACGCCTTCGGGGGTGACAAAGGAGATGCCCCGCGTCTCAAGTAAGGCAGGTGATATTGACATACCCTTAGAAATGTGGTATACTGTGGTTTGGAAGCCCTCAGATTCAAGCGACCGCATGCCATGTGCTGCCGGGGGAGCAGCGAATTGAGTGGTCAGCTCGGGTCGGGCTGAAGAAAACAAGGCTGGCTTTTTCGTCCTCCGATCTACCGCGGAGACAAGCAGATGGCGCAGAAAAGGGTTTCATCTCTTTCAGGCGAATATCTGGAGGCCATTACCAGAAGACTAAGAGAGCTTCTTGTCGAAGCTGACGCTGCCGCCGTGGTTATGGTGGATACGATGGGTCAGATCATCGCGCAGGCCGGGAGTGCTGCGAACTTGGACATCACCACCATCGTCTCCCTCTTGGCTGCCAGCTTCGCCACGACCTCCGAGATGTCACGTCAGCTGAATGAGACACGTAGAACCTTCAACCTTACGTTCCACGAAGGCGAACGATACGACATATACGCCTCCAACATCGCCAGCGGTCTCTTTCTAGTCCTCGTTTTCGACAGGCAAACATATGCACCAAAGATCGGTATGGTCTGGCTCTACATCAAGAGAAGCATCCAGGATCTCTTGCGCATCGTCGCCGAGACAGAAACCACCAAGCCTAGAGAGACCCTTGCTTCCGACTTTGCGGCGTCTCTGAGTAAGGAGCTGGACGACGTCTTCGAGGAAAGGAGCCGGCCCCCGATGCAGAGTCGGAGATCGGGTGAACCGCAAAAAGGAGACCTGATGCGCTGGCGCAAGAGAAGTCGACAGCAGCCCAAGGAAAGGAAGACGTAAGTGCCTGTTGAAGGAAGCCTCAAAGAGCTAGGCCTCACGAACATAATTCAGATTAATTGTACCGAGATGAACACCGCCACGGTGTCTCTGACGTACCAGGGCAAGACGGGAATCATCTGTTTCGCCGACGGAGCCATCGTTCATGCCGCGGTGGGGGATGTGGTGGGTGAAGAGGCTGTCTACGAACTCCTGAGCTGGCCCGATGGCTCCTTCGTTGTGGAGGCCGGTACAATACCGTCCGAGAGAACGGTCTCCACCAGCTGGAACAGCCTCCTTCTGGAGGGAATACGCCGCATGGACGAAGAGCAAGCTTCGGTTGAGCGACCGGCAGAGGTTGCACCTGCGATGGAATTGCCGGCAGCTGCGGATGAGATGGCGACTCTGGCTCACGAACTCAAGAACGTAATGGGCGTCGAGGGATCAGTCATCATCTCACGCGATGGCATCGTTTTCGCAAGTGACATTGACGGCAACCCGGAAAAGGAGGGCGCTGTGGCCGTTTTCGTGGGCAATGCGGCCGCCGAGTTCGGGAATGCCATGAGTCTCACGCCCTTTGACTGGGGGCTGGTTACCATGGGTAAAGACAGAATGCTTATCCTAGAACGGCCAGCCTTTTTTGCAGGTTTGTCGTTGAGCGAGAAAGCTTCACCGGCCCTGGTTAGCGCCGAAGCGGCCACGATCTTGGGCTAGTTCCTTGGGGGCGACCATGGAAAAGATACTGCAGGACATCAATGCCGTCGTGGGGGTAACCGGATCGTTCGTTTGCGACCCCGAAGGCAGGTTAGTGGCCCGTGCTCTGCCGTCTGTCTTCGATGAGGCCACGTTCTTGCCAGCAGCACGCACGATTCTGCAAACCATCGACGGACTGGAGACCACAAGGCGGCGCAGGGTCCACGAGTTGGATCTGGTATTCGGAGAAGGGAGGATGGTGGTCAAGAATTTGCGTGTTGGCTGCCTCTATATCCTCTGCGTGCGTACTGTAAATGTCCCTCTTCTGAACCTCACCGCCAACGTGGCTGCGAGGAAGCTCTCTGAAATCCTGAAAGAAAGAGAGGCCCCGGTCCCAAGCGCTCCTCCAGCGGCGGCTGAAGAGGTGGCCGTGATTGAGCCGGAACTCCCGGCCGATGCCGCCGACCTGCTACTTACTCGTGCCCGCCAGGCCATCGCTGCTGCTGAGAATCGAGGCGTCCATTTGCGCCTCTTGGGAGGCATAGCCGTCAAGGCGATCTGTCCCAGCGCCGCTGACATGACCTTGCCGCCTGATGGGCTTGATCTTGATCTTGCCGTATATGGTAGGCAACGGCGAGGGTTGGAGGAAGTGATAGAGACTCTGGGATACGAACCCCACCGCCGCTTCAACGCCTTCCATGGACATAAACGCTTGAAGTATTCAGATCCCCAAGAAGGTGTCGCCTTGGATGTATTTGTGGACACCTTTCATATGTGTCACCAACTGTCCTTCACCAACCGCCTCGAGCTGCACGAGATCACCCTTCCATTGGCAGATTTGCTCTTGTCGAAACTGCAGATCGTGCAGATGGGAGAGAAAGATTTGAGGGACATCTACGCCATTCTCTACGATCACGAGTTGGGCAAAGGAGACAATGTACATAAGGTGGACGCAGACTTCATCGCCTCCACGTGCGGCGACGACTGGGGTTGGTATAGGACCGTTACTTTGAACATTGAGAAAAGCATCGACCTGGTAGATGATTTCCTCCCGGCGCGGGAGAAGGAAGTCTATGTCTCAAGGGCCCGTCAGCTGAGTGAGATCATCGAGGCTGCACCAAAGTCCCTGCGCTGGCAGGCAAGGGCCAGGATTGGCGAGGCTAGACGCTGGTACGATTTGCCTGAAGAGTAGGAAGCCACTGATGAGGAAAACGGAAGATGGAAACTCTGATCCCCCCTCGTGAGCCCTTTATCAAGATAGAGAACTGTCTCGACAGGTTGCTCAATAGAAGTAGGGCCCTGTGCGTCCTGTTGGCGGACATTAGCGGACAGCTGATCAGTGAGAAAGGAAACAACGAGGGGTTGGATACGTCCGCTCTCGCCGCGCTGACCGCCAGCAACATGGCTGCTACCGCCGAGATAGCCAGACAGTTGGACGAGCCAGCCCCATTCTCCTACCTCTTCCACGAGGGACAGAGACGTCACATCTACATCTCTGCCATTGGTGCGAGTTTCTTGCTGGCTATCATCTTTGATGAGATGACGCAAATCGGCTTGGTGCGCATCTTCGCCAGACTGGCAGTCAACGAACTCCTTGAAGTGGCCTCCGAGCTGGAACCGTGGCTGGAGAAGGCCAGCGCCGTGGTGGACCGAGAGTTTCGCGGCGCACTGGCTCAGGGGCTAGATGAGGCCTTTGCTTGATAGAGAGGGATCACCGCATTTTTCGTAGGGGGCACCATGTTCATCAACTGGAAAATGCGTGAGATCAACCTCAAGATTGTGTATTATGGCCCATCTCTCAGCGGCAAGACCACCAACTTGCAGTGCATTCACTCCAGGACCAATCCCAGGCAGAGAGGAGAGCTAATATGCCTCAAGACCAGAGGTGATCGCACTTTGTACTTCGATTTTATGCAATTGGAACTGGGGCGAATCCGAGGACTTAAGCCCAAGTTCAATCTCTATACTGTGCCGGGCCAGCCATGCTATGTGGCCAGCCGAAGACTTGTTCTGCAGGGTGCGGACGGGGTGGTCTATGTGGCCGACTCTCAACTCAATAGGCTCAAGGCAAACATGGACACCATGCGCAGCCTGGAGGAGAACCTGCGGGCACTGGGGGTGAGTCTTCACGATTTTCCCCTCGTTCTGCAGTACAACAAGCGAGATCTGCCAACGAGAGCCCCCGTTGCACTTCTGCAGATGCAGCTGGCCCGCGACGGCGTCCCTCAGTTCCAGTCTGTGGCGACAGAGGGGGTAGGGGTGATAGAGACCTTGAAAGCAGCAATCAACCTGGTGGTATCCAGAATCTAGCCCAATGGCAGACAGACCTCTCGAAAAGGCTTTGGAGCGGATAAACGAAGAAGGTGACTTCGAGGCTTCGGTGCTCGCAAGCAGTGATGGCCTACCCATCGCCACAGTGCCCTCCGACTATGACGTTGATACCACATCTGCAATGGTCGCCCTGCTGAGACGTGTGGCACGAGAGACACGGGAGCATGTCGGATTGGCCCAGGTTGACGAGGTCTCTGTCAGGGCCAGCGATCACATACGGCTGGTCTGCCGCTGCTTCACCATGAACGGTGAGGATTTCATCCTGGCCGTTGTGGTGCCCAGCCACCGACGCTACTATAGACAACTGACCAACCGAGCTATCAAGGATCTCAAGCTGGCCTGGCACGCTATGGTCGAAGGATCATAGCCTGCAAACTTGAGTAGCCGGCACCCGGGCACAAACTTTGCCAGCGCACCTCATCACCTTCGTCGCGGAGCTATGAGAAAGGTGGCTCCGTCCTCGTCTTTCGTTGCCGGCCTATCTGCCTGTCCTCTAGTTCCGCCACGAGGTACCGCCGAGCCGCACTTGGATCATCGTCTGCGTTCTGCAGTATGGGGCGCTTCAATCTCAACGGCGGTTCAAGCATCACAAAGCGGTCCGATGAGCCTTGGATCGCCCGAGAGCTACAATCAGTACACTCTGATAGAGACACAACACGCGTTGTCCGCCACATCTCTCTCGGCGATGCTATGTCTCCTTTCCCGTGCTGTTTGTCCAATGAAAGGATGCCTTGCAGTTACGGGGACACTCCGACCAGATCACACTACCTCTTGCCACCGCGTCGCCGAGGCTGTTCGGGCAACTGGCCCTCGATTCCCGAAGGAGGAGCAGCTAGCGCTCCTCATCGTCGCTCAGCGCCCTCCTCAGCAGGCTCGCCAACTCCTCCAGTTCGAAGGGCTTCTCGAGACACGGTCCCCCCCGTTCCTCCAGGAACGCCTGTGTAGTGGGGCTCAGGAGGTCACCGGTGACGAAGATGATCCGTTCAGCCAACTCTGGATCCATCGCCCTCACTTCTTTCTCGCAGGTAGGGCCGTCCATGCCGGGCATCTTGACATCGGAGATGATCAGGTCATACCTGTGCTGGTGCAGCAGCCTCAGGGCTAGCTCGGCACTGGTGACGCCATCAGCCAGATACCCACTGTCCTTCAACACCTCCACTATCAGGTCCACGATGTTCTGCTCATCATCCACCACCAATATCCTCTGCCTCTTGGAGGGTAGCCCCTCATACTCCTCATCAAGAGAAGGTACACTTATGTCCCGCAGCCAGCTTTTCACGGGCAACTCGACAATGAAAGTCGCTCCCTGGCCTGGCTCGCTCTCAGCCCAGATGCGTCCGCCGTGCTCCTGAATGATGTCGTGAGAGACCGACAATCCCAACCCGGTGCCCGCGCCCACATCTTTGGTGGTGAAGAAGGGATCGAAGATCTTGTCCAGTACCTCTGGCGGTATACCCGGCCCGGTATCGGCAAAGGTTACGCGGATAGTATCGTCACCCAGGAGTTCGCTCCTTACGGTCAAGGCGCCCTTACCCATCTGGAGGATTGCCTGGTGGGCGTTGTTGGTGATGTTCAGAAAGACCTGCTGCAGTCGATAGCTGTCGGCCATGGTCCAGGGCAAGTTCTCGGCCAGTTCCGTGACGACCTCCACGTCGTCCACCTTCAGTTGATACCTCCTGAGAGCCAGGGTGTGTTCGATGACTTCATTGATGTCTACCGGCCCGTGCTCTGGCTTCTTCTGACGGGCGTAGGTGAGGAGGTTCTGCACGATGCGTTGCGCTCGCAAGGCATCGTCATAGATCCTCTGCAAGTCCTCCTTGACGTCCTCATCCACATCGGTGACTTGGAGGAGTTGCGAGTATCCCATGACCGTAGTCAGAGTGTTGTTCAGTTCGTGGGCCACGCCACAGATCATCTGGCCGATACCCGACAGCTTGGCCAACTGGATGAGTTGCGCCTGGAGTTCAACCAGCTGCGACACATCTCGCGCCGCGCCTCGATACTTGACCACCCGGCCAGCGTCATCCCACACCGGCTTGATGCCTACCTCGATATGCAGGATGGAACCATCTCTATGCAATGCCCGGTGGCGCAAGGTGTATTCGTCTCTTCCTTCTCTTGACATCTGGCGAACTCTCTTTTTGAACTTGTCAGCGTCATCGGCGTGTATCAAGAACTCGTATGGAGTGTGTCCGACTAGTTCTTCAGCAGTGTAGCCTATCAACTTCTCGATCTGAGGGCTGCAGTAGGTGAAGCGACTCTCGGTATCCGCCTCCCAGATGACACAGGGGACGTTCTCCACGTAGATGCGGTATCTCTCCTCCGACTCCATCAGTCGCTGACTCAACCGTGCGTTGCCCATGACCACGGCCGCATGCTCCGCCAGATGCTGAACGAAGCCTGTCTGCCCTCTACTGAAACCTGCCAGCCGGGGGCTCTCCAGGACTATGGCCCCATCCACCTCATTTTCTCTAATGATGGGCACAGTGAGTTGAGACTGGGTCTCCGGGACAAAGTCATCGTAGTCAGGGTCTTGGCTGACATCGTTTACCAGGGAGAGTTCACCCGTTTTGACTACCCTTCCCACTATTCCCGTCCCGATGCGCCACCGCCAGGGTCTCTTGGCATCCGCCTGGCCAGGGTAACCCCGGTGCGCGAGCAAGAGAAGCCCGGTTCTCTCCTCGTTAGCTACGGCAATGGCCCCTGCCGAGGCATCTGTGGCCTGCATCGCCTTGTCGAGCACCAGCTCTATCACCTTCTGGAAATCCAACGTGGATGAATGCTCGTCCACGATCTCTCCTATCGCTGAGAGTTCCTGCGGCCGTCGTCTCGTCTCATCACGGAGTCGTGCGTTCTACGTGGCTAACCGGATCTGGCTGCCGATGGAACTCAGTAGTCCCACGTCTTGAGGGGTGAACTGGTGGCATACACGGCTCATCGGAGTCAGCGTGCCCGTCACCTTCTCCTTCAATCTTAGCAGCACAACCGCGAATGAGTGAGGCCTCTCGATATTCAAACCCTGCCCCGCACAGGCCGCGGCTGGCGGGTCTATCAACAGATGTTCTGTCAAAATGGGGTCTCCGCCGGTGACCAAGCTGGCGATCTCAATCCGAGCGCCCGCCAACAACTCGTAAGTCTGGCCCAGAGTTAAGCTACGTAGATCCTTCTCCAGACGCGCTTGATCTCCCTAAGAGCCCGGTTAGTCAGGCGCCGGTAGGTCTGATGAGGTGGGGCGATAACAGACAGTATCAATTCTTCGTCCCCGACGACGAGGTACCGGCATATCAGGCGCATCTTGTCACCTTGAACGATGGAGACCTCGTCTATCTCATCCAACCCGATATGCTCCCTGGCCTGCTGGATCGTGTTCTTGACCAGGGCTACCATAGCCGCCATTGTTTCAGTATCAAAGGGCGAAGACGCGGACGAGAGGGGCAACCCCTCGGTGCTGACCAAGACCGATGCTTTGAAATGCCCCTCATCGTTCATCTCTCGCAAGATCCGGTTTAGAGTGGGTTCGCCTGTACGCGTAGCTCCTTCAGGTCTCTCGTCCATCATATGGCCTCTTACCTCAGTACAGCAGTGTGTTGACTTTGGCCACTGTCTCCTTGATGGCCACAAAGAGCAGACCCAAGATGATCTCCTTTTCCGCAACAGCGGCCAGAATTGCGCCAGGGCCAGCGTTGACCATCACGATGTAGCTATCCTTGCTCTCCACCAAGACCCGCTCCACATCGCTGGAACCCAATTCACCAGTAGCCTCCTGCCCCATGGTCAGCATGGCCATGGCCATCACCGTCACCTTCTTCTCGTAGTTCTCATCGGGTAGCTCAGAGGCGACCACAAATCCATCGCCCGTAACCACCGCCGAACCTACCACATACGGCGAAACCCGTCGCAACCCCCGCAGAGTTTCCTCTAACAGCCGGTCGATACCGTCAGCCATCGCAACTCCTTGCCGGCAGCGCCTTACTCGATACCTTCCCCTCCCTCCGGGAATAGGGCATCCAGTTCGTCGGCCAAAGACTCGCCGAACTCAGCGTGTATTAGGTCCTCAACAGACTGTTCCATCCCTTGCTCCCGGGCCTCGCGTACGATCTCCAGTAGCTCGTTTGTGGCTTCCCGGGCCAGGAGTCTCACCAAGCCAGGCTTTGCGCTGCTGCCGAAGGCGATGGTAAGAAGGGACCCTTCACCCACAGCCGAGGAGTAGACACTGTGCTCCTGGCCCTCAAAGAAGAGTTGCTGGAATGCTCCAGCCTGTCCCAACAACTTGGCCATGGCCACAGTGGCCGCGAAGCTACCCGCAGCCAAGGTGGATAGCGCCATCCTGTCCTTATCACTGAGGCTGCCCACCTGTCCAAATGGCTGACCTTCGGCGCTGGCGAATAGAACCGCCACCCCTTTGCTCTTGGTCAGCAGATTCTCAAGACAGGCCTCCATCCTCTCAAGTTGCTCCTCATTGAAACTCACTCTCTGCTCAGGCATCTCCCCTGGTCTCCTGCATACGACGCTCTTCAACCTCCTGAGCGATTGTGGCCAGATCGCCCTCAGTGATCTCGGTGAAGGACACGCCCACGCGCCAACGGTTGTCAGGTAAGTAGTCAGGTAGGTACTTGCTGTACACAACCAGCCCTCTGGCTTCCAGGATATGATCACCACTGACCATCTTCATCTCAAGGTGGGAGCCCCTATCAAGGGAATGCGTCATCTCCAACACGATGCCTCCCTCACTCAGGTCCAGGGTGCGCGCCATGCCCATCTCGTCCGTTCCTCCCCGCTCGTCCAAGACAACATAAGATACCAGATGCTCAACGAGGACACGGGCGGTTCTTCTCCGTTCTTCCTTCATGGTTCCTATCCCCATCAAGTCAGTGACCAGATTTGCCAAACGGTGTCTACAGCCACAAGACGCATGTCACTGGCTCCAGCAATTGATCCCCGCTCAATCCTTGCACCTTCGTCCTCAGCGACCACGTGGCACTTTGTCCTTCGCTCCCAGAAATCGATAGCGAGTTTGAGAGAGCACAGGCGGCGGCTCTTCCCCATCGACTGGATGCCGGGCTTCGAATTACGATATCTTCTAAGGCCGAACGAATTGGGTCCTCACCGCACCCGTCGCCGCATGTGCCAGGTTCCAGCCCGCGCGTCCTCGAACAGGTAAAAGGTACCCTCTTGGCAACGGAGACGGAAGCAATAGCCTTCCACGCGGTTTCCCTGCTCACGGCGGCAGATGGTCCAGCATCGCTCCACCGCCTGCACCTCATACTCCCGTCCCCGCCAGAGAAACAAGTGCGGAAAGTGACCGTCTCGTCGTTCGAGCGTCTCCACCGACTCCGACCCGCTGTGCCACGGGTTCTGGACCTCAACAGAGCGGAGCTGACGACGACCACTCATGGCTGCCATACTCCTCTTCCTCCATTTTGCCCCTCGCGACGCCGAACTCCCGCTGGACCGCAGCAGGGAGACTGGGGCCGCCGATCCTTACACTCTTGAGCCCTCTGTCCTCTCTTCCTCTATTCTTCGCCGCCAAGAACCGAGGGCGAACTTGACCGAACAAAACGGATGGTCCTGCCTCTCAAGCAGATGCCCGGCATCGAAGTAGGAAACCTGCTGCGGCTCCACGAATTCGGTCATCACCGCGTCACCGAAGAGCTTGCGCAGAAACACATAGCGCGAGGAGAAGAACAGCGCATTCAGCGACTTCTCGTAGTGCAAACACAGCGGCATCATGCCTCTAACCACGACCAGAGCGGTCGGTCGGCGCAGGTCCACCGCCATCAGCGCAAACGTCCCCTGCACCATCTCCATCCGTCTGCCCACCAGGCTCAGGTAATTGCCATCGTTGTTCAAGGGATGGACGCTGTTCAGCAGCCAGAACAGCACCTCGCTATCCACTTCCCCCAGCCGAGGGAACCCGAAGGTGCCAAAGAGTTCGTCGTCGTTGAAGATCATCCCATTATGGACACCAACTATGTGTCCCACCATCAACGGGTGATTATTGGTGTTGTTCCAGGGACTGCCCTTTGTCGGCAGCCGGGCATGGCCCAGCAGAGATACTGTCTCGCCGTCCAACAACGACATGATCCGCTGGTACCCCTGCGCCCTCACCAACTCCGAGGCCCGCACCGGCTCTTTGAACAACTCATAAGTGCCGTCTCGCCGGACAAGGGCCACTCCCGCCGCCTCTCGCCCTCTTTCTTCGTTGGACACCAGGTTCTGGGTAAAGGCTTCTCTTAGGCGCTGCCACTGCTCGACTGTCCGTTCGCCTGGACACAGCAGAACTCCTGCCAGACCACACATCTTCTCCAGTCCTCTTCTCTAGTCCTTCAAGTCAAAAAGATGATCGTCCCCAGATCCCCGTCCCACTGCACTCGACGCAGGCGCTCCAGGCGCTCCAGTCGGCGCTCTAACTCCTGGGGGGTCAGCCGTAAGTCCCACGCTACGGCCCACTTCCACGCTTCCAGAGTGGGTTGCTCCCCCAACTCCGCCAACTCGATGCACCTGATCAGCGAGTGGTCGGTCTTATCCAGCGCTCCCGCCTCCATCGCCGCCCTCTCCGCCAACAGATCCTCGATCTCATCCCAGTCGCGCCCGCTGGCCCGCAGCAGCGAGATGGGCGTCTCGGCCAACAGAGAAAGCACCTCAAAGCTGGGATTGCTCTCAAAGCGCGCGAACACCGGTTTTGTCAAGTCCAACATCTCCCGGCACCCCGCCCGCAATTCCTCAATCACCTCCTCCGTCACTCCGCTGGTGTCGCTGGTAGCCAGATTGCCGGAGTTGTTGCTCAACAGATGGAGAAGTTCCACCTTACGCCGCCACTCGTTGATGCGCCCCACATGAATCACCCCGTACTGGCTCATCTCCACCGCCTTGAGCAGAATGGCCAGGAACATGAAAATCTTGGCCACAATCGAGGTCGGCGTCAGGTCGGCATCGGGGAAGCGATTCTCGTAGTGAAAGACCTTGATGGAACCATCCTCGTTGAAAACGATGTTCTCCAGGTTGAGGAAGTTGTTGTGCTCCGGCACCGCCCGGCTGTCACGCAGCCGTTGCTGAATCTCGGCCATGGTCATCGGAAACGGAGTCAGTTTGACCATCTCCAGGTGTGAGTTGTAGTTGCGGCGACGGCACAGGGCTTCGGGCTTGTCTCCGGCGCTGGTCAGGAATCTTAGATAGGGAGCATAGCGGCGGGTCAGATTCCAAACGTTGGCCAGGATGATGTCCGGCACCGGCTCCGACAGGCCAATGGTCAGTACGTGGTAGTGCAGTCCACAGGTGGGCCGAGCACGGATGCCCTTGGGTAAGGTGGCAAAGAGGCGGTAGTACTGGTCAATGAGGGCCGTATAATACGGCTGGCGGCCGATGACCTGGATCTCCAGGCCACAATGCTCATCAACTACTTCGTACACGCCCAGGGGGCCAAGGTTGGAGAGATCTTGCGTGGGCAGCAGCGCCTCCACCAGAAGAGGCATGAAGTCCTTCTTCTGAACCCCCTTGGGCAGGGCGAACTCCACCTCGGTGCCAATCTTGACCGTGCGGTACAGCAGGTCTTTCCAGTACATGGCCTGCTCGTGGGTCAGGGTGTCATCGCGACGAAAGAGGATGGGCTCTTTCATCTCACCGTTCGCTCAACCGGCTCACAGCGCCAAACTGCCGTCCTAGCCGCCAACACCCAGTTGGTGCTTGAGGTTTTGCACACGCTCATTGAGCATTTCTTGATAGCCTTCGATCAACCCCTCCTTGAACTCCTCTTCGGCCTCCTGATTGACAAAGGCGGGAAGCTTCGTCTCGCTTGTCAGAAGAGCAGCCTCATCGGGTGGCAGACCGAGGTCCAGTCCCATCTGATACAGGTTCCTGGCCAGAGACTTGAGGTTCACTTTCTTGGCACGCTTCTTGCCAGCCTTCTTCTCACCCGCCGCTACGGTGTCCGTCTTGGCCTTTGACTCTTCCTCTCCCTCTCCCGCGGCGTCCACCCCAGCGGCTTTTTCCGACGTCTCGGCCGCAGCTTCCATCTTGGTGGCCACCGTGGTCTCCTCTACTCCACTCTCTATGTCCTTGTCTTTTCTTGCCCTTGGGCTCATTCTGTCAACCTCCTTTCCTCATGCTCGTGCCCTCAATTGTACGCATCGGCCAGCTGAACGTTGACCCACCTCGGCCTTGAACAGCAGCGACTGCATACTGACCAACGTCTCATCCCCACCTTGGCCGGGCCATCTACCTAGATTTCGTCTGCCAGCGACGCTCCAGGCTACACCAGCGCCCATCTGGTCGTGACGAGCATGCTCAATGACGGTGATCAAGCGCTAGACAGAGGACGTACGATCACCGGGCGGAACGCTGGCCTCGGCACTGAATGAGGTCACTATGTTTGACCCCGCGCGTTTTGGATCTGTCGGCTATGGGGGGTTAGGGGCTCAGATTCAGGCCCCTAACCCCATGTCCAACGCATCTGGCGAACCCTAGGCCAGCTCGAAGGTGATGACCGAGCCCTTGGCCGGGTCGAACGCCACTCGCGCTCGGGCGTGCAAGCCCAGGCGCTTCAAGGCGGCCAGACCGGTGTTACGGTAAGGGCAGATGAAAGGATCCACCCCGTCGTCTATCAACTTGCCGGTCAGCGTGGCCATCTTGCAGTTGTTGACCACCATGCTGACGGAGCCGCTACTTGAATCAACGTCGACCCTGTCGGCGAAGCCGAACTCGTCCACGAACAGGCGGCCTATCTCGGTCAGCACGTCCTCCGGCTTCTCGCCAGCGATCTCCAGACCCATCTCCTTCTCCAGCACCTCCAACGTCTGAGCGCCGATAGAAGGGCCCAGGGAAGAGGCAGTCTCGCCGACCACATCCCATATGCCCAGGGCGACGCCGCGCATCGTGATACCCATCAGACGCAGCTGGTTAGCCTTCTTCTTATCATCTGTTGCCATCTTCTTGTGTATCTCCTTTCTTCAAGATGCTCATACTGACAGGTGTTCACTTCCGACGAGGGATGGCGTCCCACAATCCCAAACCGAACATCCGGGTCATCAGACGCACATTCCCCAGACTGGCTGCGTCCCTGTCTACGGCTGTCGCCAGGAAGTACGATCCGTCACCCAGGTAACGGGTGAGGATGTAGGCGTCTTTGGCGGTGACCAGGTTGTCCTCGATCTCGTCGCTTCCGATCTGGGCCGCACTTTTTTCGACCAGCTTCATGACCAGGGCGAACTGCGCAGCGGCGGTCTCCACATCGAAGTCCTTAGTCGCATACTCAGCGACGGGCAGACCGTCCATGCCGACCACAGCCGCTGCCACGAAACCTGGGATCTCTCCACCCATCTCTTCCAGCAGGGCAGCCAGTGGGCTTCTCTTCTTGGCCATTTCATTCACCTCCTCTCCACTCAAGCCTCTTTCCAATGCTGCACCCTCATCAAGCTGCTGCATCCCTTCCAGGAGGAGTTCCGACCAACGTGTGGTCACAGTCCTCTTGGGAGCAGGGACGCCCTGCTCCAACCAGAAGGTACCCTCCTCCCAGGCCAATACTTCATATATCACCTCCTCTCCCTCTTTCGACCCCACGCTCATATGTACGATACTGCCATCTTGGAAGAATATGGTCGCCTCCCTACCTTCATTTCGGATCGTTAGCCGAGCCTGGTTCATCTCATTGCAGTTGATGGAGATGATGCTGCTCAGATCCATGTCCCGCAAATCGCCCTTGACCGCCACCCGACTCTCCCCCTCCGGAATTGGTCTCCTATCTTACTTGGCCCACGACCAGGTTGATGATCATCTTCAAAGTGTCGAAAACACCCTCCCCTTCCGTGGCCACAGAACCCAAGCAGGGCACACTGTCTTGCCTCAGGCGATTCCTTAGCTCCTCAGGAGGCATGGCGTTGGGCAAGTCCTGCTTATTGCACTGCAAGACCATGGGGTAATCAGACAGGGCCTGACCCTTCTTGGACAGATAGATGACCAGGTTGCCCAAGAGGTCGATGTTATCCCGCAACCGGTCTGCCTGCGAATCAGCCACAAAGACCACCCCATCTGCCCCCTCCAAGACCAACCTGCGACTGGCCGCATAGATGACTTGTCCAGGCACAGTATAGAGATTGAACTTGGGCTTGAGTCCCTTGACCTGTCCCAGCTCCAGCTGGAGAAAATCGAAGAACAAGGTGCGATCCTCCTGGGTCTTCAGCGATACCAGTTCCGTCCGCAACCTTGGGTCGATGTTGTCGTGGATGTATTCCAGATTGGTCGTCTTCCCGCTCAGAGCAGGCCCGTAATAAACCACCTTGAGATTCAGCTCTCCAAGCTTCCGATTGATGAACATGGCATGACTTCCCGCAGTTGGACGGGGCCGCTCCGCTCAGTGACTCATGTCTCCGCAGGCGCTGACAGCCACGCATCGGAACCTTCCTCAAACTCGCCCCTTGAATCCTCCAGAGGAACGCTCAATCTGACAATCGTTCCCCGGCCAGGTTGCGAGTCTATCTGCAACTCCCCCCCCAGAGCTTTAGCTCTCTCTTGCATGCCCGCCAAACCTAGGCCCTGCTGGGGATAATTGGCCGTGGCGCTGAGCAGGTTGAACCCTTTTCCATTGTCCTGAACAGATACTTGCAGCTTGCCGGATTCCATGACCGCTTCGATCCGCACTTCGGAGGCCTCGGCATGCTGACTGGCGTTCCGCAAGGCCTCTTGCAAGATTCGGAAGATGGCCACTTGCTGCGCCTCGGTCAACTGGGGGGCAGAGACGCCTCTCAGATCGAGACCCACCTCGATTGCGGTATGAACTTCATACTGGCGCACATAGTCACTTATGGCCTCTCGCAGACCCTTCCCTTCCAAAGATGGCAGACGCCACTCGGCCATCACATCCCTGATTTCAATGATGCTCTTCTGAAAATCGAGTCTCAGTTGTGCCAGCTCGTTCTGCAAAGCCACAAAATCATTCCCAGCCGACAGTTGCTTGCACAGGTCGATTCGGATCGCCATCGCAGTCAACGCTTGGAGAGGGCCATCATGGAACTCGCGCGCCAACCGATGCCTCTCCTCCTCCATCACCCTGATATCCCAATTGGAGAGGACTCTCATAGCTGTGTCGCCAGACCTCCTTCAACAGTCACCGGCCGGCAGATCGAAGGACCCTGTTCGAAGAACCGCGAGCCCATCTTTGGTAATCAGCATAGCACAAATCACGACATGTGCTGTTAGCATTACGTGGCAACTTTGTGGCAATCATGTTTGTAGACAAAAAAGGAGCGACCTCTTTCGGTCGCCCCATCATCGTTGACCCCCACATCACGCACAGGCAGGCGCTGCCGGACGTGTTACTCGCCTATCGTGTAACCCACCCCACGCACTGTGCGGATGACATCTGTGCGTCCTGTGGCAGCTTTCACCTTCCGCCGAATGCGGTAGACGTGGTACCGCACAATACCGCTCGCCTCCCAGGGTTCACATTCATACCCTTGCGCCTCGCGCACCAACTCCTGTGGCGGCACAACCCGTGGGGCCTCGCTAGTCAGGTAGGCGAGCAGGTCAAACTCGGTGGGGCTGAGTTCCAGCAGGTGGCCGTCCAGAGTGATTAGATGCCGCATAAGATCCGCGATCAAGCCACCCCGTTGCAGGAAGCGCGCCTGCTCCTCGACCGGCCCCGAGGTCGTATCTGACGGAACGGTCTCGCGGATATCTTCTGCACTGCGGGCGAGGTACTGCTCTAGTTGGCGCAACAAGCCACGCTGCCGCAACTCTCGCTGACGCTTGCGCAGGCCCGTGTGCACACTCTCACGCAACTCGACTGTCTTGCAAGGCTTGAATAGATAATCGTGAGCTCCCTGGCGCAGTGCTTCGACCGCTGTCTCCAGCGAGGCGTGGGCTGTGAGAACGATGGCGGCAGTGTCCGGTGACTGCCGGCGCATTGCTGCCAGCACTTCCATGCCCCCAATGCCTTTCAGCTTCAGGTCAATCAGCGCCAAGTCGAACTGCTCCCCGGCGAGACGCTCCAGTGCGGTCTCCCCACTTTCCACGGCCACCACTTGGTGCCCGTCCCGGGTCAGCATCTCTTCCAAAGAGAAGCGTATTCCCGCCTCATCGTCCACGACTAAGATCTTCGCTGTTGCAGCCATGACTACTACTCCCCCTCGCAACTGTCCGCACCTTCCCTGGTTCTGCCCTACGCTTGTTCCACCGGCAACAGAATAGTGAAGGTTGTGCCCACTCCCACCTGGCTCGTCGCTGAGATGCGCCCGTTGTGGGACTCGATAATCCCATAACTGATAGAAAGCCCCAACCCTGTCCCTTCCTGCCTGGTGGTGAAAAAGGGTTCGAAGATCCTGGATAGTATCTCCGGGGGCATGCCCTCCCCGGTGTCGCTGAACTCGACGCGCACTGCCGGCAACAGCCGTTCGTCTCTGGCGGCTTCTACCCGATCCTGAGCAGTCGATATGCGCAAAGTGCCACCTTCTGGCATAGCATCAATGGCGTTCAGCACCAGGTTCAAGAAGACCTGCTTCAGGTGATCGGGATTGGCCTCAATTATCGGCAGTTCTTCCGCCAACTCGCGCTCGATTGCCACGTCGCTGTGTTGCAGCTGCTTCCCGGCGAGCCCTAACACACTCGCCAAGACGGCGTGGAGGCTGGTAGGTTGCACCCCCCCGTGCTCCGGGCGATAGAAACTGCGCATGCGGCTCACGATGGCAGAGATGCGCTCGATTTCGCTCCCAACGACGCCAAGATATTGGTTCAGCTTGTCCGGTCGCTGTCTGTCCTGCAGTTCCTCCCCCAGCAGTGTCAAGCAGTTCTGCACCGACTGGAGAGGGTTGTTGATCTCGTGGGCAATGGAGGCGCCCAGCCGTCCAAGGGCGGCCATCTTTTCACTGTGGAGCAGCTGTGTCTGGAGACGAACCCGTTCTGACACATCGCGCAACACACCCTGGAATTTGACTATGCTGCCAGCATCGTGTCGCACCGCCCTGATGCTAGTCTCAAGCTGCAAGATGGTGCCATCTCGATGGAAGGCGCGGTGGGTTAGCGTGTACTCTTGCCTCTCTTCTTCCACCGTCTGCTGAATCCTGTTACTGAACTCTTTCACGTCATCAGGGTGTATCAGGCGCTCGTAGGGGGTTTGTCCCAGAAGCTCTTGAGGCGCATAACCGGTGAGATTCTCGATCTGAGGACTCCAATAAGTGAAGCGGTTTTTGGCATCCGTCTCCCAGATGGCATCGGGGACGTTCTCCACGTAAGCCCGGTATCTCTCCTCGGACTCCCTCAATCGCTCATACAATTGGGCGTTCTCGATGGCGACGGCCGCCTGGCTGGCCAGCATGGTCAACATTCTCTCATTGTCACGATCGAACGCGTTCGCTTGGGTGCTATCCACGGTGAGAGTGCCAACAAGCTTCTCTTCGATCAACAACGGCGCAACCAGAAGGGACTGGATATCTGAGCCCAGGTCCAGATAACGGGGATCTTCTCGAATGTCTGGTACGTAGATTGTCTTCCTCTCTTGCGACACTAGTCCGGCGATGCCTTCGCCGACATGCATGCTCGCCCTGCGGAGAGGATCGGGCTCGGGATCGGAGGGTACTCTGGGTACCAGCAATCCGGTCTCCTCATCTAAGAGGTGAATCATGGCTTTGTCAGCCGTGGGGATGACTTCTTGAGCGGTGTCTACGATCGAGCGGAGCACCTCATTCAGATCCAAAGTACTGACTATGTCCGCCGCGACACGATAGAGCTTGTTCAGATCTCCCAGCCGCTGTTCTACCTGTTCCACGAGCGTGGCGTTCTGGGTAGCTACGCCGATTTGATTGCCTATGGTGGCCAAGAGCTGTAGATCCTCCTCTTCGAAGGGCCGTGGCTGGGAAGTGGCCAACTCCATGACGCCGAGAGTCACACCCTTCGCCCTCAACGGGACACCTACGATAGTCTCTAAACCCGCTTCCCTTGCCTCCTCCCGCATGGATTCCGGCTGGTCACAGGTGTCGTCCATTATTTCTGCGTCCCCGGATTGCACCACCCGACTCGCCCATCTCGCCCAAAGATCACTGTCCCGGCAATGCTCCTGTGCGCCTGTGGGAACCCCTCGACTTGTCTTGAAAGTCAGCTCGTGACGCTTTTCATCGAGAAGATAGATGGCCCCGGCTTCCAATTCCAGCGCCTCTAGAACAGCATCCAGCGCCCCCTGCAGCATGTCACCAAGCTCAGGCGACCGGCTCAGTGCGGCGGCAACAGAGCCGAGGGCGGTAAGTTCCCTGTTCCGTCTGACTATCTCTTTTTCCAGTTCCTGCTGCTGCAGACGCATGTTGTCCCTTTCCACTGCACTCGCCACGATTACTGGCAGACTGGCGGCATGGTCATCCGCTTGACTCAGTAATCCCAGGCCCCCGCCTTCATGGCCTGCACCGCTACTTCTTCATCGCCACGACCGGTCACCATAACAACAGAAACCTGGTAGGCTCTGTCCACTATCTCCTGACCAACTCCAGGCCGTGCACGTCCGGAAGGTCGTAGTCCAACAGAACTGCATCGTAGGGTTGCCTGTCTAGCCTTCCCAGGGCCTCCCGGGGCATGGTTACGGCCTCGATCTCGGTCAGGGGGTCAGCCCAGGCGAACACCGTCTTCACCAGGTCAATGTGATTGGGATCGTCCCCCGCCAGCACGAATCTCCTGGTCTGACAGTCAGACTCTTCATCGCCTGCGTTGATGGCCTCTCCTAGTGAGTATGCAACTCCGCGATGAGACGTTGGACATGGTATCAAACCGTAGCGCTCCAGCACTGCCAAGCTCAGCACCACGGTGGCAAACTACAGATATCCTGGGCAGCAAGTGGTGGCGATCTCTTCGGCCTCCAAGTCTCTCATCTGAAATGGAACCCCCTCTCCATAATGACCTTGAGGCAAGCATCCACCGCCTCAGGATCATAGAGGGTACCCTTGTTCCTTGAGATCTCCTCGAACGCTTCCCCGGTCGAGTGTGCCGGGCGGTATGGGCGGTGAGAGAGCATGGCCTCGATTACGTCGGCTACAGCCAGGATGCGTGCCTCGACCAGAATGTCCGAACCCCGAAGGCCCTGGGGATACCCCGAGCCATCCATCCTTTCGTGATGCTGAAGCACAATCTCGGCCACAGGCCAGGGGAAATCTACCGTCTTCAAGATGTCGTAACCCGCTTGGGGGTGAGCCCTAATCATGGCAAACTCTATTCCGGTCAACTTGCCGGATTTGTTGAGAACTTCAGCAGGCACGTATATCTTGCCGATATCGTGAACAATCCCCGCCACCTGGATGCCCTCGATTCGCTCCTCCGAAAGGCCCATTTCCTCCGCGATGGCAGAGGCCAGGTGCACCACACCCTGCTGATGACCTGCTGTGGATGAGTCCCTCTTTTCGGCCATTGCTGCCAGGGCGTTGACCGCGCCCTGCAGCATTCTCTGTAATCGATCGAAACTCTGTTCGAGTTCTTCCTCCGCTAGCCTGCGCTCGGTGACATCTCTCGATACAACAACCGCCTGGATGATTCTCCCGCTTTCATCCCGGATTGGAGAGGCACAGACCTCCACATATATCTTTTCGTCATCGGCCCGATAGTGCACATGTTCGCTTACTGAGTGCTCTGCGCCATCTATGGTAGCTCGGACAGGACAAGTAATCGGAGGTGTACACGGATCAGACCGGCCGTGGGTTACCTCATAACACTTCTTCCCAATAGCCTCCTCTTCCTTCAATCCACACTGTTCCAAGAAAACCCTGTTGCATCCGAGTATCTTGTTGTCAGAAACACTAATCGTATAGACGGCATCATTCATGCTGTCAAGGATGCTCCTGGAGAACTCATCCGAGCGTCTGAGAGCCTCCTCGGCCCGCCTGCGCTCGATGGCATACTGAATGCAGCGCGCCAGCAAGTTGCTGTCCACCTGCCCTTTGACCAGATAGTCCTGCGCACCGTCCCGCACTGCCTTGACCGCGGTCGCCGTGTCGTCCATACTGGTCAATACCACAACCGGTAGCTGTGGTGCTTCGGCCAATACGTTGCCCAACGTGTCAAGCCCCTGGCTGTCGGGGAGCCAGAGATCCAACAGAACTACGTCGATCTCGTCAGCAGCTAGGACACTTAGTCCAGTCGAAAGACGATCTGCGCATTCCAAATGGAACCGGGCACCCTCCGCCCGAGCCAGCATCTCCCGTACTAGCCGGACATCATCGGGGTTGTCCTCTATGAGCAGAATGCTGATGGCCTTGTCGTCCAATTCTCATCTCTCCGTCACTCTCGCGTCGGCTGAAGGTCATGGATCTCCGTATTCTCCAAATGCGCTGAATAGTCGGCACCAGCTCGTCGACCAGCGATTTCTTCGGCACGTAGGCACTGGCCCCGCTGGCAGTTGCCGCCTGCCTGTACTCGTCAACGTCGTAAAGGGATAGCACGATAACCTTGATCCGCGGCATTTCGTCGTTGATCAGGCGCGTGGCGTCTACTCCATTCGTGCCTGGCATCCTTACATCCATGAGAACCACATCTGGCTTGAGTTCTCTGGCCTTGAGTATGGCTTCCTGACCATCGGCCGCCTCTCCGATCACCTCAATGCTCGGCTCAGATGCGAGGAACTGTCTCACACGACGCCGAAAGCCAGCGTCGTCATCTACAACCAGCGTCCTGGCTATCTGCATAGTTCCCTCCCTGTTTGGCTTGGCGAACATAGAGACATCATGCTCCTCTATACATAACGGAAAACGGACAGTCCCGTCTATCAGGAGAAACCTGAATTCACAAAGAAAAAGACCCTATTTCAGTCAGGGTCTTTTCATGGGAGTTACCGGTATCGAGGGGAAGTAAGCGCCATCCCCGTGCAGGCTGTCGCTTTCAAGATCGGGTATCGCTACTGGCCTAGGCTTATCACCCCCTTGCGGATGGCGTACTGGGTGAGCTCGGCAATGCTGTGGATATCGAGTTTGTCCATCAAATGGGCTCTGTGGGTCTCAACCGTCTTGACACTGATGTACAGGAGCTGACTGATCTCCCTGGTCGAGTGACCCTCGGCGATCAGTTGTAAGACCTCTCGCTCGCGCTCGGTGAGTCTGCGGTAGCTGTCTTCCTCTGCCATGGCTTCGGCCTGCCGGATGTAAGCCTCCACGACCTTCCTGGATATCGAGGGGCTGAGGAAGGAATCACCCTGGTGGACCGCCTGGATCGCAGATACCAACTCCCTGGGCGCTGCTTGCTTGACCACGTATCCTGAGGCCCCGGCCGCCAAGACCTGAAGGACATACTCCTCATCGGTGTGCATGGTCAGAATTAGAACCTTGACCTCAGGAAACCGCTTCCTGATTTGACGGGTCCCCTCCAGGCCGTTGAGACCAGGCATGGCGATATCCATCACCACGACGTCGGGGCTCAAGAGTTGAACCTTCCGAACGGCGTCTCTTCCGTCTCTCGCCTCCCCCACCACCTCTATACCGGCCTCCGCATCCAGGAGCGAGCGAAGCCCCTTGCGAACAATGGTGTGATCCTCAGCCAGCAGCACTCTTATCCTGTTCACTTTGGACGACTCCGTTGAAGTGGTATCTCGATGGACAACTGGGTTCCCTGCCCTTCAGCCGAGTGGATGCTGAAACTGCCCCCCAGCGAGGCCACTCTTTCTCGTATACCCAAGAGGCCTGCCCCTCGCTGTTGCAGTTCGCGCTCTCCAACCTTCTCTACCTCAAAGCCCTGGCCGTCATCTTCGATTGAGACGGTGACTGTAGAGTCCCCACGCTTGAGGCGCACATCCACCCTGCTGGCATGCGCATGTCTGGCGACGTTGGTCAAAGCCTCCTGCACGGTGCGGTAGAGCACCGTTTCCATCTCTGCAGGTAACCTGTCCTCAAGATCAATGGCCTCGAACTCCACATCAACACCTAGTCTTTCGGCGTATCTCTTCAGGTACCAGCGCAGAGTGGGCACCAGACCGAGATCGTCCAACATCGATGGCCGCAGGTCCAGGGCCAAATCGCGCATCTGATCCAAGGTCTGTGCGATGAGCCCGTTTGTCTCGGCCAGTCTCTGTCCGAGCGCGGACGCAAGATCTGGAGACAGTTCCTTCTCGATGGCCGCCAAGTTGATGCTCATGGCCGTCAAGGCCTGACCCATCTCGTCGTGTAGCTCCTGGGAGATCCTCTTGCGTTCCTCCTCCTGGGCACGGATGAGCTGGGCTGACAGCAGTTGTAGATCCTTGCCATGGCTGGTGATTTCTTCTACGAGCCGGGCGTTCTCGATAGCGACTGCAGTCTGGTTGGCGAAGAGAGTCGCCAACTGCAGGTCATTGTCGTCGAAAGGCCTCGGTACCTGCCGACCTAAGAATAGCACGCCGAGAAACTGATCACCCAGCAGCAAAGGCACCGCTAGCGCGGATCGCAGCTTTTCCTCATCCCACTGAGGTGACCGTCCTTCCCAACCCGAGTAGTCGTCGACCATCATAGGCTCTTTGCTCTGGGCGACCTTCCCAGCAAGACCTTCGCCCAAGACAAGTCTTGTTCCGGCATAGTCCTTCTCGTATCCGAAACTGACTCTCAACTCCAGTTCCTGCGCCTGAGAGTCGAACAAGTCTATGCCGGCTACGTCGGCGGCGAGAAGCTGCGCAGCCTCGTATGCGACCCTGGGTAGCACCTCGGACAACTCGGTCTTGCCAGCCACTTTCAGAGACATGTCGTAGAGAGTCGCCAATTCTTCTGCTCTGCGCGTTCTCTCTTCGTACAGCCGTGCGTTATCGATGGCGATTGCCGCTTGGTTAGCGAACAGGGTCGCCAATTGCAGATCGTTTTCATCGAAGGAACCGGGTACCCAACGGTCGACGAAGAGGACACCCAGTAGCCGGTCACCTCGCTTTAGGGGCACTCCGAGAGCGGCCACAATTGGCTCATCCTCCCACTGAGGCGATCGTCCATCCCAATTGCTATAGTCGTCCACCAACAGAGGCTCTTTGCTCTGCGCAATCCTCCCTGCAAGCCCCTCACCCAAGGCAAGTCTCATGCCCGTGTAGTCCTTCTCGTACCCGTAGCCGACTCTCCACTCCAGTTGCCGTGTCGCGGAGTCGGATAGGTATATGCCTCCCCCATGAGCATCGAGCAACTGGGCAGCTTTCTGCATGATGGTTGGCAGGGCCTCCGAAAAGTCCGTCGTGGCGATCACATCGAGGGAGACTTCGTGCAGGGCAGCCAGTTGCTTGATCCTGCGTTCCAGTTGGTCAAAGAGTCGAGCGTTCTCGATGGCGATGGCTGCCTGATTGGCTAAGAGAGTGGCCAAGCGGATGTCTGCCTCGTCGAAACTGCCCTGCGGATCGGGGGAATTGAAATACAGAGCTCCGAGGAGTGTTTCTCCTCGCTTGATGGGGACGGCCAAGACGTTGAACTCTTGTCCTTCATCGAACTGGGATGACCTCCCGTCCCATTCATGGTAGCCCGTCACCACCAGAGGCTCTCCGCTCTGGGCCACCTTGCCGCACGCGCCCTCGCCCATTGACAGTCTGAGACCCGTGTAGTCCCTGTGCAGGAACCGGCCGGCGATGAGTTCCAGATCCTGCCTCTGTGGATCGTACAGGTAGAGGCCTCCGGCCAGTCCGCCCAGCAGGTCGATTGCTCGCTGCGCGAGGGCATTCAGCACCGACCGCAAGTCCAGTTGCCCGGTCAGTTCCAGCGAAACATCATAGAGCGCGGCCAATTCCCCTGCCCTGCGCTTGGTCTCCTCGTACAACCTGGCGTTCTCGATAGCGACAGACGCGTAGTTGGCGAAGAGAGTGGCCAGGCGGACGTCTCCCTCATCGAATCTCCTCTCCAGATCCAGGTCATAAACATACAGGACTCCCAGAAGTGCGTCGGCTCGCGTGACAGGGACAGCCACCAAGTTGCGGGTGGGTTGGTCGGCAAACTGGGAAGACCTGCCCTCCCATCTGGCGTAGTCCATCACCACTAGCGGCTCTCCACCCTGGGCTGCCTTTCCGCTTGCCCCCTCGCCCAGGGTCAGCGTATCTCCCAGGCGGCACCCGGCGAAGCCCTCGGCCGCGAAGAGCTCCAGTTCTCGCCTCTCCTCGTCGTAGAGATAAAAACCGCCGCCGTCCCCTCCCAGCAAGGCTATAGCTCGCTGGACTACGGTTTGCAGCAGAGTGGGAACCTCCAGCTGGGTAGCCACCTCAAGCGAGACATCGTAGAGCGCGGCCAATTCCCCTGCCCTGCGCTTGGTCTCCTCGTACAACCTGGCGTTCTCGATGCCCACGCCGATCTGGTTGGCTATTGTGGATAGCAGTTCCTCCTCCTGAGCGGTGAACTGGCGCCCGTCACGGCTCGCCACGACCAACAGGCCTATGGGAGATCCCTTGATGCGGATCAGCACCTGGACATACGAGCGCAACTTCTCCCGGGCAATTGCCCTTGTCAGCGCCTTGAGAAGTGTTCTGTCTCTCAGGAGTAACTCGCTCACCAAGATGATCTTTCCGGCTCTGCCGAGTTCCTCCACCCGCCGCACGGTTTCTTCGTCGATTTCGAGATCCCCCACCTCCCTCGCGAACTCCTCAGACACTCCACGGTGGGCCCTCAAGGTCACCCTTTGCCTGGCCTCGTCAGCCAGACATATGCCTCCGGCCTCGACTCGCATGATCTCCAGTACCTTGTCCAGGGCACCTTCCAAGGTATCGGTCAAGTCCAGAGACTGGCTCACGGTTTCCGCGATCGCGTTAAGGGCCACCAGTTCCTCATTTCGTCGGCGAATCTCCTCCTCCGCCAGCTTCCGCTCGGTGATGTCCTTGAAATTCTCCACAATGCCCTTCAATTGGCCATCACGCCCCCGAAAGCGGGTTGCCGTCACAATGCAAGGGATTCTGACGCCGCCCTTCCGTTCCTTCTCCACATCACACTCAACACGTTCCTCACCGCCAAGTATGCGGGTCAGAGGACAACTTGGCGTATGACATGAGGAGCCGGGGAACGTCTCATAGCACTTCGCGCCCACGGCTTCATCCTTACTTGTGCCCGCTAGGTTCGAAAACGTCTCATTGATTCGAAGCACGGTGAAGTCTTTGTCAATCACTCGCATCCCGTCAGCGGCGGTGTCGAATATCTGATTGAGTTCTGCAAAGTGAACTTTGGCTGCCTCCTCCGCCCGCCTGTGCTCCTCTTGCAGTCCTTCCAATTCAGCAACCCGCTGGCGCAACGCTGTCAATTCATCCTGTAGCCGGCTTCCTGTCTTGTTCTCGTCTTTTATCTTGCGTCTCCGTGAGAATAGCGGTCGAGATCACGAAACTTCTCTCGCTGGTTGCGACCCGCTGAGTGCCGTTGGTAATTGTCCTGCCTCTGGCCCTTCGCCACGTACCTGGAAGTATTCAACCTGTTGTGCACGCGGCCATGTCCTCGATCCTGTCAATCGTCCCCGCGCTAAGGGGGCATCCCCTGCATCCGCCAGACTGCCTCGACCGGTTCTGAAGATCGGCGTTTGACTCTTCTCATGAAGAAGATGGATGGCCCCCGTTTCCAGTCCCAGTGCCTCTAGAACCGCACCGAGCGCCCTCCACCACTGTCGCCAGACGTCGAGGATAATCGGCGGACTTGACTATGTGGTCATAGGCTAATGCCATCGTCGCCAGTACGGCTGCTTCTTCACCGCCCTGACCAGTCACCGTGAGCGCAGGAATCTGATAGCGTGTGGCCACAATCTGCTCCGGCAACTCCAGGCCGTCTACCTCCGGCAGGTCATAGTCCCCCATGATTAGATCATAGGGTTGCCGTTCAGCCAGCCTCACGGCCACGCCAGGCGTGTCTAGCGCTTCGATCTCAGTGGGAGGGTCGGGTTCTGGGGCAATACTGCCTTCATCAGGGGAATGCGATGAGGGCCGTCCTCAACTAGCACAAATCTCCTGCTCGGACCGGCAGACGCTTCATCGCACGCCATGATCACCTCTCCAAAGGAGTCCGTCGCTTCTCCAAGAGACGTAGGATTCAGTATTATAGCATAGCCGGGCAGCACGGTCAAGCTCACCACAATGGTGGCAAACTGCACGTGTCCTTGGCAACCAGTTATGGCGCGATGGCAGGCCAAGTCTCAACTCGTTGTGGGGAGGGAGGCACGCGGGCGTGAGTCAGTGAACGGGGTAGGAGAGAACGCCGGCCGTGGCGGAGATGTCGCTGGCTGACAAAGCCGACACCGCGCCAGGATCGAGCTGAGATATCTCTCCTGCAGAGCCGATCAACTGACCGCTGATGTCGGCCAATAGAACGCACGTTGCCTTCGATTTCTGCAACAGGTGGGACAGGATGTACTCGATCTCGTCAATCACCCTGGCGAGTGGTTCGGAGCGACTATTCATCCCCGTGCTCCCTGCCATGGTGACAGCCCCTTTCCCATGATCTCGCACTGTCTGCTGTGGCGGGGCAGGGAGACAGAGAGACCACATTTCTCTGTTCCCTGCCCTGTGATGTCATTAGCGGAGCCATCTAGGCGACGGCCTGCCGCCTCCGCATCCGCTCGATGGCCGCCTTGAGGCTGGTCCTCATCCGCTCGATCGATTCGGCTAGAGTCTCCATCTCGTCGCCAGTCTTGACTTCGATCGGTACGTCCAGATCGCCCCGGCTGATCCTGTCGGCCGCCAAGCTGAGTTGGCTGGCTGCCCTGGAGATACCGCGGCTGATGGCGTAAGCAGCCGCCGCACCCGCGATCAGGGCAATCACACCGGCTGCAGTCGCCACGGCGACCATCCTATTGACAGAGGCGCGCAAAGACGCCTGGGTCTGTTGCACCCTGGCCTGTTCCTCTTGGCGCAGCAGCTCAGTCGCCGGTTCCAGGGTCCTGTAGAAGAAGTCGTCGGCCTCCCCAACCTTGGTCAAGACGGCCGCAAGGTCGTTGGGATTCGCCTCGAATATGGCAGCAGCCTCCTTCAACAGCCCCCCGTAGAGCTCGTGCTCACGCTCGATAGCGTCCATCATGCTGGCATATTCCTCCCCGCGGTGCGTCTGTACGACCTGCCAAGCGGCGTCGAACTCTGCGCGGATTTCCTCAGCACGAGCTACGTGCTCCGTCTCTCCCCTGCTCCAAACACGCCCAAGTTCCACCCTTTCCCACAGCAAGTACTCCAAGGAGCGATCGAGGCCTTGCATAACAACCTGCGATTCAGTTATCTCCTCGGCAACGGCGCTTGCCCTATTCAGGCTTACTACGCCCAGTAGGGCGACAGCGACCATCAGCGCCAAGACTACACCGAAAGCTATGGACAGTTTTCTCGCGATTGTGAGTCTCATTTCACTCTCCTCTCCCCTCTGCTATGTTACGTAGCGTGACGCTCACTCGGGCGGACACTACAATCCCTAGCCGACAGGCCTCAGAGATTTCTGATTGCCTCCAGCATGATCCCTTGGAACCGAGATCTCTTCTCCGCGTCCTGTATCTCAGCGCTAACACGCTCGATCAGCTGAGCCACCTTGTCACGGGGGAAGGATTCCCGCGTCTCGCCCAGTGCGGCAATCTCGTCGTCGATAATGACAGGGCCCAATGGCCCCATCACTTCGGTGAACTCGCCGTCTAGTCGACGGAAGAAACCACCGTTGATGGTAGGCCTGAGCGGTGCTTCCGGCTTCTCCCCCACCTCGAGGAGGCCGGCCGATACGAGACGATAGAGCACCTTGGCCACTCTGAATTCGTCTTCACCTAAGTCCTGCGCTATTTGGGCCACAGTCCGCGCCGCGTTCACGCGGGCCACCACCTGCCACTCATAGGCCTCGAGATTCACCGTGCCGGATGCGCCCACGGGAGACAGCTTGAAGACAACATCGGTGGAAGGGATGACTTTCTTGATCTCTCCCCACTGCTGTACCCGCCTAGCGCCCTCCAGCAACACCTGCTCCGTCGGCGTCGTCACCGATTCCTCGGGGGCACCCACGTCGGGAACGAAGCGAAAACCCCCCTGCAGCCAGCCCATGAGACTGTACACGGCCTCTTCTGATATGTGCTCGCCGCTCGCCGCATGCACCACGTTGCCCTCCCGCAGGAAGATCTCGCCCTTACTAGCGCCATTGGACAGGGACAGACGACCCGTCTGGCCCTCAGAACTCAGCAGCTTCAGGATCTCCAGCAACGGCAACTGGGCCAGATTACCACTCAAAGCTTCGGGCATTGCTCACCTCCTTTCGCCCAGTGCTTCCAGCAGATGCCAGGACATGTCATCGATGTCATCTCGTAGCACTTCCTTCTCAACCTCCCTGGCGTCAAGCTGGGCCTGTATGTCGCGATACCCCTTCAGTCGCGTTGTGACCACGTTCAGAGTCAGCCTGAGTAAGGAAATGTCGACCTTGGGCTCACAGAGGACAATGAGTACTGCCTTCTCCAGATCGTGGACTACCACTCGCGTCCTCGAGTACGCGAAATCCAACTCGCTTTTCGCCTCTCCGATCATCTCCAGGGCTGCCATGGTCTGAGTCACCTCGCGGCCGACGCCGTCGAGTGCGGCATCGAGGCCGGTCGCGACAGCACTGACGATCATTTCACCACGACTGTCGCAGATGAACGAGCCGCGTACCCCCGGCACGCCATTGATCTCTGCTAAACTCGCTTCCATCTCCCTTCCCCTCTAGGGCAGGAGGTCAGGCATGGTCGCCGCCAGCGCGAACTTGTCGATAGCCTCGGCGTGCCGCTCCTTCACCGCAGCTAACTCGCTCCTTATCGTGGCTGTCAGGTCCACTCCGGCGGTTTCGGCCTCTGCCGCCAGCTTGCTGATCGCCGCAGTTAGGCATTCGCCCAGGGCTTGGCTGAAGTTCTTCACCGATGAGCCATGAAAGGAGATCTGGCCATCCTTGTACTCAAACTCCGCCGCGAACGGGTCGAGGAAGGGATAATCATCGGCTCTCTCGATGAGCATGTCCTTGAAAGTGTTCAGGAAATGCCCTTTGGCTGAGCGCACATCGATCGTCTTCTCGACGGAGGCAATGATCTCCTGCCACACCTCCAGCAACTGAGGCAACTCGAGACCAGCCATCACCGCTGCGCTCTCTTCAAAAGCCTCCGCCACAGAGGCTCGGTAGACGTTGAAGGCAGTGCCCACCGAGGAAGCTGTCTCGATTATCCGCGGCAGGACCTGGGCGCCGGAGACAGCATTGCCATTGGTGGAGAGGATGCTTTCGATGGCCAGTCCGTCTTGGAGGAAGATGATTCCAGCTCCCTTCTCATCTTTCAACGCCACCTCGACATAGCCGGTATGTCCTTGACTCTGCAGCTTGGCGATCAACTGGTCCAGGCTCGTGAAGTCTGTGGTTAGATCCCTGTGAACTACTTCGCTTCTCACTACGCTGGCCAGCATGGTCACAACGTCCGGCGAGAGAGCATAGACACTGATCGTGCCGTCCTTTTCGTTGATCTTGCCAGTGATGCCATCCACAGCCTCCTGCCCAGTGGTTCTCGCCCCCCCACTCTCCTCAACGGCGTTGACGATGTTGCCACTGTCCAAGAACAAGATGCCCTCGTACTCCCAGAAACTGACCGATATGTAGCCCATGAAGCCATTCGCTTTCAGATCCAGGAGCAACTCGCTGAAGTTGGTGAAAGAGGTGTTGAGATTCTCATACAGCGTTTGCCCTTTGGGAAAGATCATTCTCGTCCTCCCTATCCCTGTCGGTATCTGCGCAGAACCGTCTGGATGCCTTGAGTCACGGATTCAGCGGACGTTCGCTCAACAAGAGACAGGCCAGCGTAGTTCTGTCCATATGGAACGATGATCGTGCTCCGCCCCCTTGACGCCAGAGCGACTTGCCTCAGTTCGTCGCCATGCACAAGAGCACCCAGCGTCTCGGCACGGCGCCCAACGAACGCAGTAAACATCGCTCTCCTGATCGCATCACCCTCTGTCGCCTGGCCCAGCAGCTCGGCGCCTTGCGAACAGATGACCACGCCGTCGACTCCCTCCAGCGCCTCCAGGGCCTTGGCGATCCTATCCATGTTCTCCTCTTGCTGGGCTTCATCCTCATCCCATCCCAGGTCCCATTCCCCCGTACCTTCATCGATGCGGCGCATGGCCTCCAGCACCAAACCCGTCCAGTCCGCCTCTATGGTGCGCTTGGGCGGTGGAACGCCCTGCTCCAATGAGAACCTCCCGTCCTCCCAAGACAACAACTCATAGATCACCCCCTCCCCTTCCTCATCATCAAGGGTCGCGTGGACAATGGTCCCCCCTTCAAAATGGATCGTACCCACCCGACCCTGACGCCGTACTACCAGCTTTGCTTGGTTCATTTCGTTACAATTGACCGAGATGATGCTAGCCAGCCCCAAGTCGCGTAGATTGCCACGCACCGCCTCATCGGTCTGCTGCTCCAGGACGCTGCGGAGCTTGCCCACCAATGCATCCATGTCAAAGGGCTTGCTGATGAACTCACGTGCGCCAGTCTTTAAGGCCTCTACGGCGATGTCCACCGTTCCATAGGCAGTCATTATCACCACCCGGGCCTCAGGATCGTACTCCATGATGGCTCGCAGCACCCCCATCCCATCCACGCCAGCCATCTTCAGGTCGGCGAGCACCAGGTCAAAGCGCTCCCTCTTGTATAGTTCAACCGCCTTGGCACTGTCAGTGACACCCTGTGCCCTGAATCCTGCCTGTTCCAACTCGTCAACGTATGTCAAGACAACGCTCTCTTCGTCATCAACGACGAGTATGCGCCTATCAGTCATCCATTACCTCCGACCCTTCGGGTAGCTAAGCTGGACTTCTCGTCCAATTGCCGACACAAGTCCTGTGTCTGGCATGGGTAGCTGAACAGTGACACCTAATCTGGAAAGGGGCCAGCGGCGCAAGGCCATTGATTCTTTGACCTCGGTGATGCAGTAGTGAGCCTTGAACTTCGACGGAGGTTTCTCGTGCACGGCAGCGCAGTCACATGCAAGTGATGGTCTCCAGCACAACTCAATATCAGTGGTCGTCACATGTAACGTCATTCAGGCTGTGTGCGTACTGCTCGCGATTGGAACGTTCGTCCCACCCGTCCCCCCGGTGCACCGCCTTCAAGTCGGCATAGGCAATGCCCGCTGCCGTCAACATCAGCCCAACCCCAACAAGCAACGGGATTCCGAGTCTTCTCTTCCACACATACTGTTTGCCTCCCCCCAATCCCCCGCTCTCCGGGTCGAGCAGCAGTCCTCCAGGTCGAACGCTGCGCATCGCTTTCCCCCAGGTGGTCACTCGCCCAATCGTCCTGACCTTTGACTCACCCTCCCTCAGTATGTCCCTACGTACATCCATCTGGCGGTTGCTCAAGCGAACCTCAACTACAAGAGCCGAACCGACAACGCTCAAGCCCTCTCGGCTCGGCTCTTGTGGCTGGGGAATCGAAGTAGGCACATAGACGCCACAGATACTGCAACTGCACTGGTTTATGCTTTGCGAGACTTCTCTGATGCTAGTTGCTGTTACGCATTCTCCCGCTGACTTCTGTTCTATTGGGCTCTATCTTGTATTATACCGTCCGGTCGCCCAATCAGTCAATAGGCCATTGGTACCACCCGCCAGCTGCGGGTATGGTCGTTTGAAGCTATCTCCATCGGGAAACCCTGAGCTGCCCTGCACTGACTACTATACCGGAGAACATCGTCTCGAATTCTTCCAGCATCCTCACGAAAGTGTTCCAGTTTCGTCAGCCATCCCGACGCGAGCCAGAAAAAGGAGAAAGGGCGCTTGACGGCATCGAGACCGTCAAGCGCCCTCCGATCAGTCGAGCAGGTGCTACGGCTGCTAGTGGCTCAGTAGTTTGTGCCCCCTGCCCCTGACATTGATGATGTAGTCCCTCCCTTCAGCCACTGCGCTAAGCTTGCGCCGGAGACGCCACAAATGCGTGCTGATCGCGTCTCTGGCGAGCATCTCCTCGTACTCGTCCCCGTGGATAGCCTGAGCCAACTCGCGAAAGCTGACAGTGCTGTCAGCCTTCTCCATGAGGCAAAGCAATAGCTTGTACCAACTGGGAGTCAGGCTGAGAGGGTGGCCTCGGAGCGTGGCTATGAGCTTCTCTCTGTCCAGCAGCAAGTCTCCAGCTCGCAGAAAGCGCGGGTATTGCTGACTTTCTGGTGCCACCTTGCTGACTTCGAGATCTCGATCTGCTGGCTCACGTGCAATATCGCCCATCTGTCTTAGCAGAGCCTGTTGGTGCAACCGTTGCCTGCGCTTGGCCAACCCCTTCTCCACGCTCGCCAAGATCTCCTCGGACGTGGATAGCTTGAGGAGGTAGTCGTGCCCACCGTGGCGGAGGGCTTCGCCCGGCACACGACCGGGCCCTACGGCGGCTCCGGCAAAGAGCGATCCGCTTCCACATGGATTATGCCAGCTATTCGGGACAGCTATTCCTCGGCCGTAGAGGTTGGCCTCACAGTCAGTGTAGATATGACAGTTGGCGTCCCAGCCCCAGAGACCGTAGGTGTTGCAGTGATCACTGTAGGCACCAACGTCTCCGTGGGCATCGGTGTGGGCTTCTCAGGCGGTTCGCTCACCAGCCGCTCCAAGTCCGCGACGGTAGACGAACCCACCAAATAGACGTCTTCCTGTCCCTCTCTCTGAACGTAATGTGAGTACCCAGCGGGATTCTCCTGCCCCACCAGGAGTATCTGGGTCTCCTCACTCTCCAGGCCCACCTCGACCTCCAAGGAAGGTTCAGAGAGGCCAAAGGCCTGCAGATCTATGTCTGCCCCCTGTATCACCCGGGTGGATTCCAGCCTTGACAGTCTCCCGAGCAAGCCTTCGATCCTAGTATCATCTGCTTCTGCTTCGAAGGGCTCCACCATGCGCCACGCTTCCCCAACCGATCGCCTGACAGTCACCGTCTCGCCGGCATCCGAGTCCGTCACCTCCAGCAGCACGGCATCCTCTACCGCAAAAGAAAAGACCGGGACTCTGCCCTCTCCTACTCCGGGCGCCTCTTCGCCACCCCGAATCTCCACGAGATAGACCAGAACCAACAGAAGGGCGAAAACGATGACTACGATAATGGTGCTTCGCTGTTGGAGTTTCATCGCGGCTACCTCCGCCTCCACCAAACCGCCGCTCCCACCACCACAACGACGGCCGGTAAGAAGATGAGACTAGAATACTGAAGGAAGCGAGCCTCCCCTGGCGAGAGAATCAGCGTGCGAGACACCGGCGGCCTGGGCCGTATGGAGATCAATTCCTCTTCCTCGGCGAGCCAGTTCACCGCATTCAGGAAAAGGTCTCCGTTGCCCCCCAGCATAAGGCTGGAGTTAGCAGCGAAGTCTGAATCGCCACAGACGACCAAGCGGGTTCCTGCTGCCTCTGCCCCTGTACCTTGGACCTCTACACTCATAGCCATCGCCAAAGGTCCCGGCGTGTCTTGCCCAGGGTCGAACTGAGCCTCCTGCCTTCGCAAGGCCTCGAAGTCGGTCTCCCCCCAGCTACCGTCACTGGATTCCACCAGGGCAAGAATGGAAACATTCTCCGGTTGCTCCACGGTGCGAGTCACAGATCTGGCCGTACTGATAACGACACTGGGAAGATCTCTTGTGATCTCACTGAAGGTGAACCGATCCACCACAGGCGACAAAGGATCCATCCCAAAGAGTGCGCGGTCCGGATCTATGATCACATCATCTCCGTACTCGACGCTCCAGTCAGCCAGTACCTCGGCCAGGTTCACCTCGGCACCCGGCTCCTGCATGATCAGCGCCTTGCCACCATCACCCAGGTAGGCTGTGATAGCCTCACTCTCCTGCTCAAGCAGAGCCGAACCGGGTGAAGCCACGACCAGGACCGAGGCATCCGCCGGCACCGTGCTGCTAATGGCCAGGTTGACTGTGTTGACAACGTAGTTATCTCTTTCCAGGGCATCCCTGACCTCGCTGTATCCCGACTGGTCATAGCCGCTCGGATCCCGCTCCCCGTGCCCGGTGAGGAAATAGACCACCTTCTGCGTCTCTCGCCGGACCTTCACGATGGCGCCGGTCAGATCCTGCTCGTCGATCCCGAAGATATCCTGCCTCCTGCCCGCGCTCTCGAAGACAATCGTTCCGTAGGACGTGATCCCGTACTGCTGAGCTACGAAAGGCTCCAGATCAGGGTCCACAAACTCATAGTCTATTCTGTCCGTTTGGTGGGCGTATTCGACCAGCAAGTCCTCAAGGTTCTGTCGCCGAGGATTCGCCTCCACAAAGAAGGCGGTGATCTTGACAGGCTCAGCCAGATTGGACAAGATCTGCACCGTCTGGGGTGAGAGGGTAAACTCACCCATCTCCGTCAAATCAAGGCGGCGGTGATGTCGGTCAGACACAAAGTTCAGTAGGGCCAAGATGCCGATGAAGGCCGCGATGAAAACGCCCATGTTGGAGCCATAGCGGGCGGTGCGGCCAGTGAGGGCGGTCCTTATCATCTCGGGTCTGGCTACAGCTACCAAAGCCAGAAGCACCACGCCCACCCCCAGGAGAACCTCCACACGCAGGTCCAACTCTCGAGTCAGGAGATAGATCGTTAGAGCCAGTGCAAACGCCAGGAGCCCCGCCACGCCCAGCGGTACGGCGAGTCTCTGTAACCACGCACGCATCTATCGCCACCTCCTCAACTGCAGTGTCTCTACCGACAGGAACAAGAAGCCTGCCATTACGCTCAGGTAGAATATGACATCCTTGCTGTCAATGATCCCCCTGATGAAGTCAAAGTAGTGATCAGACAACGACATGTAGGTCACAACATCGCTCACGGGCGGGCCAAGGAGGCGTCCTGCGATGTCTATCAGCCAAAGGATAAGCATCGCTCCGAACCCCAACAGGGCAGCGACCACCTGATTGCGACTCAGAGAGGAGGTGAAAACTCCTATGGCAAGAAAGGAGCCCCCCAGCAGCAGTAGCCCCACATAGCCACCGATGATGGGACCTCGATCAGGGTCACCGAAACGTAGAAGGAGAACTGGATAGTAGAGAGTCAGAGCCAGCATCAGTGCAAGAACGGCCAGACTAGCTAGGAACTTCCCAAGCACTACCTGCCAATCCCGTACCGGCAGCGTCAGGAGCAGTTCTATGGTACCCGACCGTTGCTCCTCCGCCAAGAGCCGCATCGTGAGCGCCGGGGCGATGAACAGGAGGGTGATAGCCATGTTGGCGAAGACCCCCCGCAGAGAAGCTTCGCGGCTCAAGGAAACGATCAACCAGAAGAAAAAGCCCATGATGGCCAAGAAGGCGGCTATCACCACATAGGCTATTGGAGAGGCGAAATAGGCCCTTAGCTCCTTCTGAGCGATGATGATCATGTTCTTCATCTACGCTGCCTCCTCGTATTGTTCCTCGTCTTCGACTGTGGTGAGCTGCAGGAAAATCTCCTCCAGGCTCATGCCCACCCGCCGTAGCTCCAGCAACCCCCAGCCTCTCTGCACCACAAGCGAAGAGATCTCAGCTCGGTGATCCGTGCCGAGGGCACAGGCGATCTCATAGCTCCCCTCCCCCTTGTCCTCGACATCTATCACCCCTTGCAGCTGGCCCAGTTGACTGACTGTGTCCGGCGCCGGCTCACGCACCTGGAGGAATATGCGCTCAGCCTGCTGCAACTCGGCGGTCAACATGTCTGGAGTGCCTTCCGCCACGACCTCTCCCTTGTTGATGATCACGACTCGACCGCAGACCTGGCTCGCTTCGGGCAGGATATGGGTACTGAGGATGATAGTACGATCACCGCCCAGAGTCTTGATCAGTTCCCGTACCTCGAGGATCTGCTTTGGATCTAGTCCAATCGTCGGTTCATCCAAAACCAATACCTCTGGATCGTGCACCAGCGCCTGAGCCAATCCCACTCGCTGTCGATAGCCCTTAGACAGCTTCCCGATCTGCGTGTCCGCGTAGTGGGCAATATCGCACGTATCCATGATGTTCTCTATCTGCTCTTCGCGATCCTTTACATCGCGGATACTGGCTACGAAATTGAGGTATGAGGAGATTGTCATCTCGGGATAGAGAGGCACTGTTTCCGGCATATAGCCAATTCGCTTGCGGACCTCCAGAGAGTCCTCGAAAACGTCGAATCCAGCAACCCTCGCCGCACCGGAACTCGGAGGCATAAAGCCCGTAAGGATACGCATGGTCGTGGTCTTCCCTGCCGCGTTGGGTCCAAGAAAGCCCAAGATCTCCCCGTCCTCGACCTTGAAGCTCACATCCTTGATCGCGGCCAGGGTACCGTAGTACTTGGTCAGGTTCTCAACCTCTATCATCTTCATTCTCCTCTAGCGTATGAGACAGTCCCAACAAAGGGAAAAGCACATGGTCAGGTTCGCCAACCGTCTCAATGTGCTTCGTGTGCTCCGCGATATCCATCTATTATCTTAGTACGAGAGTGCCACCATTGTCAAGTCCGAAGTCGGCTGTGGAGATGGGTGCCATTCGACATCGCCCTCCCACGGACCATATGGGCTCCCTGCATTCCTCTTGTGGCTCGGCCCCGGTGTGGACGGCTACGTCCGAGCCCCCTTCGGTCCCCAATGACCTCAGGCTTGCGACCGGGCATCTCTTGTCCTCACCGGAAAGTGGTAGCTTGATTGCTCTGGCCCAAAATGGAGTTCGGTTCCGGGTGGATAGGGACGCCTCATGGGGTGCATTGGCAGAGTGTCCCGCCTTGGGAGGCAACGATCAAATGGCCGCCTTGTCCCGGAAGAAAACGAAGAACGTCTTGATGATGATCTTCAAGTCGAAGAGGATGGACCAGTTCTCAATGTAGTACAGGTCGTACTTGGTCCTCTCCACAATGGAAGTGTCGCCTCGCAAACCGTTGACCTGAGCCCAGCCGGTCACGCCCGCCTTCTCCTGATGTCTCTCCACGTAGCGAGGGATGATCTGCTTGAACTGCTCCACAAACACTGGTCGCTCCGGCCTGGGCCCCACCAGGCTCATCTCCGCCATGAAGACATTTATCAGCTGAGGAAGCTCGTCCAGGGAGAAGTGACGTATCAAAGCCCCTAACCTGGTACGCCGCGGGTCCTCCTTGACGGCCATAATCGGTCCCGTCTCGTCCTCAGCTCCCTCCTTCATAGACCTGAACTTTATCATCTGGAACGGCTTCTCGTCCAGGCCCATTCTCTCCTGCGTATAGAAAACCCTTCCAGGGGAATCCAGCTTGATGAGCAGAGCCATGAGCACCATGAAAGGAGAAACCAACACCAGTCCCGCGCCACTCCCCACGATATCCATCGCTCGTTTCAACGTCAACCTCCAACCCCTGAGGACGGTATCCCGCACCGTCAGCAGGGGCAGACCGCCCAGGTGGCCGATGCTTAGATCAGAGGTTATGAGTTGGAATACGCTGGGATAGACCATGGTAGCGACTCTTGCCCGATGGCAATCAGAGATGATAGGTAGGATCTCCTCGCTGGTGGCCTCGGGAAGAGCGATGATGACCTCATCTATGCCATGTGAATCGATAAGAGAAGGCAGTTGGTCGGTACTCCCGAGGACGGGAACCCCAAGATCTGCATCCTGGGAATCCTGGCTGACCATTCCTGCGACCTCGTACCCCAGCCCGGGAGACCGTTGGATAGCGTGCAGGATCATCCGACCCGTCTCCCCCGTGCCCACGATGAGCACCCGGGCGCTCGCTACGCCGCGACTCCTGACGGTCCATTTCAGGCGGGCGTAAAGCAAGCGTCCAAGAGTGACCAGAACAATGGTCAGTGCCCAGTTGAAGACGATCATGCGCCGGGAATAGTCCGGTCCATTTCTGATGATGAAGGAGTTGAAGGCCACGGACATGATGGTGCCGACGGATACGGCCACGAAAACAGCGTAGAACTCATCGATGTGGGAGAGGCCGCGCTGACGATGGTATAGCTTGGCGAGGAAGAACACGGTGATCAGGGTCAGTATCTGAATCAGAATGACACCGAGATAGCTCCGCAAAGACCCAACATCCGCCGGTATCAGATGCTCGCTCCAGAGACGCAGGAAATAGGAGAAGATGAAAGCCAAGCCCACCATCACGATATCAATAAGCACTAGGAGTCCCGCAAGAAGGACCGTGCTCCTATCCCTCATCGCTCACCCTCCGTGGCCACCTGCTTTCTCTCCGAGCGTGTAATCTCCCTCAGCATGCCCGTGCCCCCGCGCAAAGCCAGCCCCCCGAGAACGAGATAATGAAGCCATAACGGCGTTTCCTTGGCATAATGCTTGCGATAGAAGACATGCATTGCCCGCCAGAACTCATGGCGGGCCTTTTCCGGATTCTGGTCGCTCGCCTGCCGTTTATAGTGTAACACCGTGACCTCGGGATAATAGTAGACTTTCCAACCAGCTTGTTTGGCGCGGAGGGCCCAGTCGAGATCCTCAGCGTACATGAAGTACTCCTCATCGAGATCTCCCACCTGCTCCATCACGTCTCTCCTGACCATCATGAAAGCCCCCACCACTGAGTCCACCTCCGCCATCTCATCGGGATCCAGATAGGTCAGATTGTACTGGCCAAACCGCTTGCTGTTTCGAAACAGGCGGCTCAGGCCAAAGAGTTTGTAGAAGGAGTTCTCAGCCGTCGGAAAGCTGCGCCGGCATGCGAGGTCCAGCCTGCCATCAGCCATGACCAGCTTAGGCCCTGCCATTCCAGCCTCGGGGTGAGCATCCATGAAGGCAAGCATATCCCTCAAGGCCCCAGGTGGTACGACGGTGTCGGGGTTAAGGAGAAGATAGTATCGAGCTTGAAGGCGGCGAAGCCCCAGATTATTGGCGTAGGCATAACCCCTGTTTATTTCGCTTTCTATCAAGTGGACCTGAAGAAACTCCTCACGCACCATGGCGGCGCTACCATCTTGAGAGCAATTATCCACCACGATGGTTTCGAAGGCAAATTCACCTTCGCTCTCATACACCGATCTCAGGCAATCGCGCAGAAGATCCCTGGTGTTCCAGTTCACGATAACGATTGAGAGGTCAAGCATTGGATTCACCATGGACTGCCTGCCCAGGTGTACTCGCTTCGCCAGACAACGTATCCATGATCAAGAGCACAGTGCAAGGGCCGAGACAAGACACTAGTCCTCAGCGGAGGCTTCTTCCCCCTCCAGCCTTCCAAGAGCCATCAACAACATCTGGAGTATGACTGGTTCGGGCACCATTCCGTCGACGAACTGGGTCTGATTGATGACGGTACGTGGCACCCCCCGTACCTGATAGTTTATGGCCAACTGAGGAAACTCCGTGGCTTCCACCATGTCAGCCGTGATATGGTCGCTCTCCACCGCCAATCTGTGTGCCAGCACGACCGTGCCAGGACAATAGGGTCAAGTGGGGGTGACGAACACCTGAAAATGGACTGGGTCGTCTATCTCGGCCAGCGCCTCCTTTGTAGTGTCGGACAATCCCGACTGCCCGGTCGACACAATCTTGATCGCCTCTATCAGAGAAGTGAACTCGTACCCGGCAGGGATGCCGTAGAAGCGAACGCCAAAGTCCTTCTCACCCACCACGGCGATCGCGGGTATCTTGTCTATCCCATACTCGTCTGCCCTGTCCTTATCGGTGACGAAATTGTATATCAGCGCGTCCACATTGTCGGAAAGAGAAGCTACCTCCTCAACGAGGTCACGCGTCTCCGCGCAATACTCACACTCGATAGTCTGGGTGAACATGATCAATTCCACTGAGTTTGCGAGTCCCTCCAGTTGCCTACTGACTTCCTCCCTATCCTCTTGCTTTAGCATAGACATGGCAATCCCTCCTTCCCCGAGAGATCTGGTCTGCTACGCAGAACCTGCCCTGGTTTTCCTTCCCAGTGCCCAGAAGTTGGGCATGAAAATGAGACGCTCTCCCTGTTGCAAGGCTCTCCACGCTCTCTGCCGATATTTGCGAAGCTGCGCTTCGTCCGCAACATTGGTGAGTGTCTCTAAGATGAAATCCCACTCCGCTTCAAACTCTTCCCGCAGCTGGCGGTCATCCCAAGTCGAAGGGATCACCCCCGTCCGGACATCCAATCCAGCCGTAGAGAACAGAGCCTTCAAGCGGCGGCCTATGCGGGGATGCCCCCCCTCGCGGCGCAGGGATTCCTCCATCAACGGTCCCAGAGCGATGTCGTCAGGGAAGTCTATGCGCCCTCCGTAGTCGGGCTCAGTGGTAGCCAAGACCACCCCACCTTCTCTGACCACGCGAGCCATTTGCTCCACGGCCAGCCCCGGGTACTCCGTCCACAGCAACAAGAAACTGCAAATCACGAGATCGAAGGTCTCCGATGGGAACGGCAGGCAGTGAGCGTCTCCCACCGTCCACTGCACTTCTTTGACCCTATCCGCGGCGTACCTGATCATCGCCGGATCCAGGTCCAAGCCTGTCACCCGGCCATCGGTTGTCCGCGCCACCTCCTGGGTGATCACACCGGTGCCGCATCCCACATCCAGAACCGCCATCGCCCTCCGCAACCCCGCCTGGCGGTAGAGACGGGAGCGGGTGCCTCGGGTCCAACGCGCCTGGCGGATGAACTGCCGATCCCATTCCTCAACTGTGAGGCTCACCGTCGATGCTCCATCCGACTGGGCCACAATATCCGCTGAGACGACTAGACATCAGGCAGACCGGTCACTGACGGCTCTTTGGAGTGAATGCTCCCACAGAGTGAATGCTAAACTGCCGTCGAGGTGCTCTCCACGCAGAGAGTACCCTTGTTCACCAAGTAGAGGGGACACCCACCGCCGCACAGGGGTAGGTCGTCGCAGGACTGACATTTCTCCATCACCCACTCCCTGTTCCTGATGGCCAGCGCATCACGATGGTTCCAGATAGTCTCCCAGTCGTCCCGCAGTATGTTCCCCAGGCTCGAGTAGTAGCTCTGGCAAGGGATCACGTCGCCACTGGGTTCCACGCACATATTGTACCTGGCGGCCGTGCAGAACTTGGCCCCCAGCTCCAGTTGCACCGGATGGAACTCGCAGTATTGCGTAGGCGTGTACCAGATCAGTCTCATGCCACTGGCCATCCCCTTGTCCCTCACCCTGACCATGAGCCCCTCCAGCTCCTCCTCCGGAATGCCAATGCCACTGGACGGCCCCCTGCCAGTATAGATCAGACTATTGCAGGCAAACGTCTGGATTCCGAATTCGGCCAGGAAGTCTATCGTCTCCTCGATGTCGGGGGCATTCAGAGTGGTGAGGGTAGTGTTTGTGATAGTATAGACGTCGGTCGCGACAGCGTTCTTGATGCCCTGCACCGTCTGCTTCCAGGAATCGGCGCCAACCATTTGGTTGTGGATCTTCTCGTCATGGGACTCCAGGGTGATCTGGATATGGTCCAAACCGGCGTCAACCAGGTCCTGAAGGTAGTCATCGTCGGCGAGCTTGATGCCATTGGTGAGGACCCCGGACACCAATCCCACGTCCTCCGCGTGCCGGATCAACTCAGCCAGGTCGGGGTACAGAGTAGCCTCGCCCCCAGTAAAGACGACATGAGGTATGCCCAGGTCCCATAGCTTCTCGATGACTTGTTTCCACTCTTCCGTGCTCAGGCTTTCCATATCCCTCGGGCGACCAACATAGCAGTGCCCACAGTCGGCGTTGCAACGATAGGTCAGCGCCAGATCCATACGATAAGGCGCCGAGACGGGTGTATCGAAAGGCTCGATCCGCTGTACATCCAGGTAGGAGATGGGGCAGATGTCATCGGTGGTGGCCAAAGTGAGGATGGTGTCCTTGAGGTGCTCATGATCCTTCCGCACCGTGTCCGGCGGGACCTTATACCGCCGTCGCATCTCCTTGACAGCCGTATCGACGTCCTTGTCCTCCAGGATCAGCTTGGCGTGCTCTGTCGCGGTCTGATTGAGGTGCAAGACTTTCGCAGCGTTGATCACCAGTATCCCTTCGCCATCGTCCTCCACACGCAGATGCAGACGGAACCTGTCCTCAGCCCCGTTGGGCGTCATGTAATGGAACATCCCCTTGCCGAGGGGCTCCGGCGCTGGTGGGTAGAAGGTTTCTTTCAAGGATTTCCAGACGCTCATCATATTGCTCCTAGCTCGCTCTGTACGAATGTGATCGTGCCGTTATCATCTCCACCTATGTGGCCATAAACGTCAGGTTCTCCGCTGGTCGCTAGCCTTGGGGCTCCTAGGCTCGCGGCCTACCCAGCACTCCGCGATAGCTGGCAGATGGGTCGTCACCAGGACGGTGCCATCTCGCTCCAAGTATACCATAGGAACCAGCCTCACGCAAAAGAGGCCGCTTCAAGTGGCGTTGAAGCGGCCTCTTCCAGTCCTTGCCGGTAATGGATCGACCAGAGCCTGGATTAGCGGATGTCGAAGGTGACCTGCACCTGTACGTTCACCTCCAGCTGTCCTGGGGATACCGGCACACCTCCACCCGCCTCCATCGGTATAGCCATGGCTCGCTCCAGATAGAAGGGCGGCTCCACGAAGGATTCGCTAATGATGCGGGGCTTGCCCAAACCCACACCAGCCAGCGTGGCCAGAGCTTCGGCCTTGCCTCGAGCATCCGCCATCGCCTCGGCTCGAGCCTGTTCACGCAGTTCCGAAGGGTCATCAAAAGTGAACTGGATACCGTGGATGTTGTTAGCGCCGGCATCGGTCACCGCATCCAGCACATCCCCCACCTGATCCACGTCACGGACCTTCACCCGCACCGAATTGGACACTACATAGCCGATTACCCGGCGCTCATCATCATCCCAGTCTATCTCCGCCCGGATGCTGTAATCGACGGTCTGGATGTCCTCGTCCGCTATCTCTCTCCGCTGCAACGCATCCATGACCTGTGCCATACGGCGGGTGTTCTCTTCGGCCGCCGTGTTGGCTGTGCCCGCCCTGGTCTCGACACCAATCGTGATCATGGCCAAGTCAGGCTCAGCGGACGCCTTCCCCTCTCCCATGACCATGATACCCCTTTCCTCGACGCCAGCCCGCATACTGCCGACTCCAGGCACAACCAGCAGCAACTGGAGCACCAGGACGACGGCCAGCAGTGCCAGCGCCACCGCTGCGATAATGGTCGTTATTCTCGACACTTTCACTCAACCTCCTGATCAGTTTAGTCCAAGAAGGTTACTACGAGCCACCCTCCATCACATAGACGCCCCGGAAGGGGAAATGGTTCCCTCGAAGCGCAAGGTATCACATCAAGCACGGTCCATGGCTCATTCCGATACGAAAAGGCCCCGAAATACGTCGGGGCTCCGCTGCTCTGTGCCGAGAAAGGGACTCGAACCCTTACGGGGTTGCCCCCACTGCGCCCTGAACGCAGCGCGTCTACCTGTTCCGCCACCTCGGCTCCGCGCTATGAAGTATATGCTCATCCCGTTGGCTTGTCAAGTCATTCCTGTCCCGCTTGACTCACCATCACCCTGCGGATCTTGATGTACCACTGAGCAATGGTTCGAAACCGGTCGCTCGGATCCATCATGGGACTTAGTTGCACGCCCTTGACCATCTCATCGACGGCATAATTGTATGCCGAGTAGTATAGCAGCAGCGATGGCACCTCTTCAGCAAACAGATCCTGGAACTCCCGGTACAACTCCGCTCTTTCGCTCTGATCGGTGCTCTGGCGTCCCTGCTCGAGCAGCTGGTCTATGTCCATGTTGTCAAGTCCGGCGTAATTCTGTCCATCACCACCTTTCTGCGTGGAATGCCACATCAGATAGGGATCAGGGTCGCTGGGCAGGTTACCCCAACCATAGAGTAGCGCATCGAAATTCCGGGGGCGCAGCGCCTCGTTCACGACCCACGAACTGTCCTCAACTATCGGTACGACTTTGACGCCTATCTCCCAGAGTTGCCGTGCCGCCTCTTCTATCATCTGGCGCCGCAGTGTATCCTTGTTGGTAAGTAGGCTGAATTCTAGCCTCATGCCGTCCTTTTCCCGCACTCCGTCACGATCAATGTCTACCCAGCCAGCGTCGGTAAGCAACTCGCGGGCCCCACTTGGGTCGTAGTCGTATTCAAGTACGTCCTGGTTGTAGGCCCAGGAGTCGGGCACGATCGGGCTATGGGCCACGATGCCTTGCCCGTCGAGGATCTGGTCTATGATGAGTTGTCGATCAATGCCCCACAGAAGAGCTTGACGCACTTGCTTCTCCTCGAAGATGGGCAGATCGAGATTCAGGAAGATCAATGTATAGCCTGACAGCCGAGCCGAGTACAGGTTCAGATGCTCCTCCCTGCGAACCCGTGGCAGGTCTTCAGGCAAGACCTCGCTTATACCCTCCACCTCGCCCTGCTGATACGCGGCGAAGACACTTTGATAGTCAGGATAGAACTTGAACTCTATCTTTGACAGTAGGGGCTTCTCTCCGTGGTAGTCGGGGTAGGCCTCCAGGATCACGTGTTCGCCGCTCACTTCCCCTATCTTGAACATGCCGGTGCCGACTGGGAGAACGTTGAACTGGTCCCGTGGTAGTTCGCTGGCCGGGAGGTGGGCCAGGAGATGCTGGGGCAATATGCCGACCACGGTGTAATCCAGGAAAGTGGCCAGAGGCGCCTGCAAGGTGAAGCTGACGGTGTAGTCGTTGATCTTCTCAGACGTAACCGTGCGCCACAGTTCGGACAGCTCAGGCGCACCCTGATAGTCCTCGTGCTGTATTGCTTCGACGGTGAAGAGCACATCATCGGCGGTAAAGGGCTCGCCGTCGTGCCAGAGAACGTCGCGCCGCAGATAGAAGGTGTAGACCAGGCCATCGTCTGACACATCCCAATCCCTAGCCAGAGAGGCCACTACTTCCCCTCGCTCGTTGATATCTGTCAGGCCCGAGAAGACGAGGGAGACCAGGTCTTTGTCAACCTGGTTGTACTGGCAGAGGATGGGGTTGATGTAGCTGGGTCGTCCAGCAACGCCCTCTACGTAGGTACCGCCTGTGTCGGGGACAATCACCGTCGTGGTGGTATAGGCAATATAGCCCAACAGCGTCACGACCAGAATGACCCCCAAGAGGGCGATGATAGCCTGCCAACGAATGTGTCTTGTCAAAGGTGAAACTCGTCTCCTTCTGCGGGCCTAGGTTCAGGGCCAGTCTTGCGCCAAGGCATCAAGGTTGCAAGATCACCGAGGCAAGCGCGAAAAGGAAGAAGAGAACCACGAGCACGACAGTCAGGTTGAACAAGGTCCTCTCCGCCCCACGGCGGGTCTTGTAGATCCCGCTGTCGCTTCCTCCAAAGATGCCTCCCAAGCCCTGTCCCTTGACCTGGAGAAGAATGGCTGCGATTAGACATATGGAGATTATCATCTGCACGATCCGCAAGTAACCGGTCACGTCAGCACCTCCCAACTTTGAACATTATAACATCCCGCAGTCTCGCTTGTCAAGCGACTGAAGCCTTTCCGTTTTGCACCGCAATCAGGTATAATCAAAGCGAAGCTCGGCAGAGCACAGCGATCAGTAAGGAGTACTGGAGGACCACGGATCTTCAGTGATCGATCAAGATCGGATTCGGAATTTCAGCATCATAGCGCACATAGATCACGGCAAGTCCACCTTGGCAGACCGCCTGTTGGAATACACAGGCACAATCTCTCCGCGCGAGATGGCTGACCAGGTACTGGATCAGATGGACCTGGAGCGGGAGAGGGGTGTCACCATCAAGGCCTCCGCCGTGCGCATGCTCTACCAGGCTGAGGACGGCCAGGAGTACGAACTCAACCTCATTGACACCCCTGGTCACGTAGATTTCACCTATGAGGTGTCCCGAGCCCTCGCCGCCTGTGAAGGAGCCGTCCTCGTCGTGGATGCTTCGCAGGGTGTTGAAGCGCAAACCCTGGCCAACCTGTACCTGGCCCTGGACAACGATCTGGCCATCATCCCTGTGGCTAACAAGATCGACCTCGACAGGGCCCGCCCCGATGACGTTGCCCGCGAGATGGAGGATCTGCTGGCCATTCCCGCCGCAGACGTGCTGCACACCTCGGCCAGGGAAGGTATCGGCACCAAGGAAGTCCTGGAAGCCATCGTCAACGTTGTGCCAGCCCCCCAGGGCAACTCGCAGGGACCACTGCGAGCCCTGATCTTCGACTTCCACTACGATCCTTACAAAGGTGTCGTGGCCTACATACGTATCGTTGACGGTGAGTTGACGGGTCGAGAGAAGCTGACACTGATGTCAGGCGATAGGACGTTCGAGCCCTTGGAGATAGGCATCTTCACCCCTCAGATGACCCCTGTGGATCAATTGACCACGGCTGAGGTGGGTTACGTGGCCACGGGCCTGAAGAACGTCCGGGATTGCTCCGTGGGCGATACCATCACTACTGGCGACAAACCTGCCCAAGAGCCTCTGCCCGGCTACCGCCCCATCAAACCGATGGTCTTCGCTGGGCTGTATCCCATAGAGGCCGAGGACTACCACCTGCTGCGAGACGCCCTCGATAAGCTACATCTGAACGATGCCTCGTTGGCATACGAGCCAGAGGATTCGCAGGCTCTTGGCTTTGGCTTTCGTTGCGGCTTTCTGGGCCTCTTTCACATGGAGATCATCCAAGAACGCCTGGAAAGGGAGTACAACCTGAACTTACTGGCCACTGCGCCCAGTGTAGAATATCACGTCCTCACTGGCCACGGGGAACTGGTCAAGGTCGATCGACCTGCTGACTTGCCACCAACGACGGAAATCGAGGAGATCGAAGAGCCCTGGGTGAAACTGAGTATCTTCAGCCCTGACGACTACATAGGCCCCATCATGGACCTGGTGCTGTCCCGCCGTGGGGAGTACGAGGCTATGGAATATGTTGACCCCCAACGAGTGCTGCTGACCTATCAGATGCCGCTGGGAGAGCTGATCGTTGACTTCTATGACCAACTGAAATCGCGTACCCGAGGCTATGCCTCCCTGGACTATGCCTTCGTCGGCTATCGTCCCGGAGATCTCGTTAAGCTCGATGTCCTCGTAAATCGCGAGCCTGTTGATGCTCTGTCGCTGATCATGCACAAAGATCAAGCGTATGCGAAAGGTAGTGTCCTGGTCAAGAGACTGAAGGAGTCCATCCCCCGCCAGCTCTTCGCCGTGCCTATTCAGGCAGCGATAGGCAACCAAATCATCGCCCGTCAGACGGTGAAGGCGCTGCGCAAGAACGTGTTGTCCAAGTGCTACGGCGGCGACGTGACTCGCAAGCGCAAACTCCTGGAGAGGCAGAAGGAAGGCAAGAAGAGGATGAAGAAGATAGGCCAGGTGAACATCCCCCAGGAGGCGTTCATGGCGGTACTGAAGCTCTCCGAGGAGTAAGGCAAACAAGTAGCCGGTCATGCCGTCAGATACCACATTACTGACTATCCTCCACACCAACGATCTCCACGGTCGCATCGAGCAACTGCCCTTCATCAGCGCGATGGCCAAGCGGATCCGCAAAGAGGTTGCCAGCCATGGAGGCCACGCGCTGCTCTGGGATGCGGGCGACGCCGAGGATCGTATCCTTCTGGAGAGCGACGTAACAAAGGGTACAGCCATTGCAGCGATGATGAACGCCGTGGGATACGATGCCGCAGTTGCCGGCAACTCGGCGGTGGTCACATACGGACCGGGCAACCTTGCTCGTCTGGCACAGGAGGCCAATTATCCCATTCTGGCGGCCAATCTGTCGTGGTCTGAGACAGGGCAACTGGTGGAAGGAGCCGTACCCTACCAGCTATTGGAGTTGGGGGAAATCAAGCTGGGAGTCATCGGTGTCACCGCCTTGTCCAACGCCTTTGCCGTTTTCGGCGCCCGTAGCTTTGACGCGGCGCCTGTCGTCAGCGAACTGGCCGCACATCTGCGGGAACAAGGAGCCCACGTCATCGCCGTGCTGTCCCACCTGGGCCTGGAAGAAGACAAGGCCTTGGCCCAAGCCGTCGATGGTCTCCACCTTATTATCGGGGCGCACTCCCACGACACGTTGGAGCAACCCTTGGTGGTGCATGACACACTCATAGCCCAGGCTGGCGCCTACGGAAGCCATCTGGGCCGCATTGATCTGGAGATAGATAGGTCCACCGGTCGTATCTTGCGAAGGAGCGGGCGGCTGTTGCCACTCGACACGTCGGAAGCAGACGGCAAGATCATAGAGGCCATGGAGGAGCAGATCCAGCACGTGCAAGGCCTGCTTGGGCGCCCTGTCGGTCAGACGACCACGTTTCTCAACATCAACTACTTCCAGGAGTGCGCTCTGGGCAACTTCCTGGCTGACGTGCTCCGGGACAGGATGGAGACAGAGATCGCCTTCGTCGTCACCGGCATGCTCGACGAGGCTCTGAGGGCAGGCATGGTGACCTTTGGAGACCTCTGCAGGGCTTCGTCGTCCACCGCCAACCCCGGCCGAGCAGAAATGAGCGGCAGGGAGCTACTGGACGCGCTGAATTACGCATTGCGACCCGACGTCACCCAGGAGCGCCCAGCTCCATTGCGGGGAAACCCTCAGGGCATCCCACAGGTCTCGGGCCTCAAGGTGACCTACGACCCCTACGGGGACCCGCACGAGCAGGTGGTAGAGGTCCTGGTCGGGATGGAACCTCTGGATTTGGAGCGGCGGTACAGCGTGGCCGCGACTGATTGGGAACTGGGAGAACTGACCGAGTACACTCAGCTTGATCAGAGGAAAGTTACTTACGACGCGCCTACTATCCTGCGTGAGGCGATGGAGGAGTATCTCGTGGAGCAGTCCCCCGTGTCCGTGGCGGCCGAGGGGAGAATCCAGCCTCCATGAAACACAAGACCCTCCCTGGGGGATACAGCCCGACGTTCTACCTGGCTTTCCTCTCCAATTTCCTTTTCTTCTCCAGCATCCACCTCCTCATCATTCCCCTACCCCTCTACATAGAGCATATCGGAGGCGGAGCCACTGAGGTGGGGCTGGCAATGGCGAGCTTTGCCCTGGCTGCTATCGTCGCTCGTCCCTACATGGGGCGGTTAGCCGATACCTGGGGTCGAAAGCCGATCCTGCTCATTGGCGCCAGCGCGTTCGTCCTGGGTCCTCTGTCCTACATCCTGGCGCGCTCAGTACCGGCGCTACTCGTTGCGCGCATGTTCCACGGTGTCGGCATCGCCGCTTTCACCACGGCCTACTTCGCCCTCATCGCCGATGTGACTCCCCGCCCTCAGTGGGGAGAAGCAATCGGATTGGCAGGGATTGCCCCCTCCGTCTCCATGATCCTTGCCTCGCCCCTTGGCACTGGGCTCATCGAGCGTGTCAGCTTCCCTTTCTTGTTCGTCTGCGCATCCTTGACCGCCCTGTGCAGCCTCGTCATCGCTCTTCTGCTTCAAGAACCGACGAGGGAGAGCACCACTGATCAGAAGGGGAATCCGACGGAAGTGGGGTTACTGGATGTCGTACGCCTGCGGGGCGTGCTGGCTCCATCCCTCGCCACTCTGACCCTGGGACTCAGCTACGGTGCAATCTACTCCTTCTTGCCCCTCTTTGGTCGTGATCGTGGCTTGGGCAATGTGGGCTTCTTCTTCACCGCATCAGGTATCGTGATCATCCTATCCAGGTTCCTTGTAGGTCGTCTATCGGACAGACTAGGGAGGGTGCCCGTCATCCTGCCGATGTTCGCGGTGCTGGCGCTCAGCATGGCAGGCCTCAACTGGGCATATGGCTTCGCCACACTTGTAACGATGGCCATTATGCACGGGGCGGGCTTCGGGGGTGCACGCGTGGGCTTGGATACGATTGTTGTTGACAGTGCTCCCGGCACGGCCAGGGGGACGGCTCTGGGCCTCCTCTATTTCTGCTTCGACACCGGCATCGCCTTCGGGGCCCTGGCGACGGGCGTCTTGGCCAACTCAGTCGGATACGGCAATGTGTACCTGGTGGTGAGTGCGATACTCCTCCTAACCATGACTATGTTCGCAGTGGTAATGAGAAGGTCGGAGATCATCTGAAGTTCTACTCCCCGCCGCCGCTCCCGGCTTCCTCTAGGACTCTCAGCACGTCTGCCGCCGTTGCCCTCCAGTCGAATTCCCGCAGGCGTTGATAGCCCCGTTCCTTTAGCCTCACCCTCAGCTTCTGATCGTGGATTACCTTCCAGGCGGCTTCCGCTATCTCTTCCACATCGAAGGGATCAACCAGCAAAGCCGCATCACCCGCCACCTCAGGCAGGGAAGACGTGTCGGACGTGACCACAGGAGTGCCATACCTGAAGGACTCCAAGATGGGGAAGCCAAACCCCTCATACAGCGAGGGAAACACGAAGACGTCTGCCCCGGCATACAGACAGTTCTTCTCCTCACCCACGTATCCGGTCGATATGATATCCTGTACGAAGGGAGATGCTCCAACAAGCGCCTTGATCTCGGCGAAGCCTACCCCCGGACTGCCCCCCAGCACCAGCTTGTGGGGGATGCCTCGCTCCTTGAGCCTGAGGAACGCCTGCACGATGCGCGCCACATTCTTCTTCGCCTCCAGACGACCCACATAGAGAAGATAGGGCGGCGTGATCCCTTCGCGATTCAGTATGGAAGCGATCTCGTCCGCCGAGGGCGGTTCTTCCCTCGAGGCCGCAACGCCAGAATGGATGACCTCGATGCGGGACGCCTCCCCATGGTAGATCTGTACCAGGTCCTCCTTTGTGGCCCGCGAGACGGCGATGACCTTGAGGGCACGTCGCAGCGCAAAACGCGTCGTTGCCTCGAGATACCAGCGCACGAACGGGGAATAGCACTCGGGGAAGTAGTGGAAAGCCACGTCATGAATCGTAGCCACGCACCTGGGCGGATGCAAGAAGGGGATCACGTTGGCAGGAGCAAAAAAGACGTCGGGTCTGTATCTGCGCAGCTCCCGAGCCAATCTGGTCTGAGCCCAGAGCCAGCGCTGTGGTATACGCTGAGGGAGAAAGTTGGAGGGCAGCGCCGCGAACTCCTCGGGGACTTCGTCGTTCAAGAAGAGGGTGTATTCGTTGGCCGCGTCCAGTTCGGCCAGAGCAAGGATCAGATGGAGGGTGTAGAACTCGGTCCCCGTGCGCGGCTTCTTGGCAGCCGGCGAGGCATCGATCGCTATTCTCACTGCACTCCCATCCCAAGTCTCCTCTCGGCGATGGCGGTGAGACCATATTCCAGCAAGAGAAGGCCCAGAAGGTTAGCCAGCTGGGACCGCAGAACCCGACGCATGGCTTCTCCGCGCCACATCAGCCTTGTCAGACCAAGAAGCCACGTCTTCAACCTGCCAGCCCTGATCTCGGGCCTCTGTTCCTGCAACAGAGCCAGCAGCGCGCCGGGCAGGTAGAAGGTGGCCTTCAGACCAGCTTGTCCAAAAGCTCTCCGGTAGTCCAGGACGTTGTAGACGTGCTCGTTGATGCCTGCATCCGTTTCCGCGTTCTCCACCCGTTTCTCCCTGAAGATGCGAATACAAGGCTCACTGGTCAAGGCCAGCCTTCCCCCTGTCTTGAGGACACGACCGCACTCCGCTACGACCTGAGCCAAGAGCGTGGTGTGATGAATGCTGGCCACCGAAAGGACCAGATCAAAGGTCCCCTGGCGGAAGGGCAGCTTCTCCATGCTGGCCAGGACGCGCTCGAAGTACGGGGTATGATGGTCGAGATACACTGTGCCCGTCTCCAACCCTCCCGCCTCCCTGGCCCTCACCACGTCGAGGGCCACTACCTGGCAGCCTCTGCGCGCCAGAAACGCGCTGGCCCAGCAGCGACCGGCCCCCAGTTCCAGCACCGTCTCGTTTCCCGACAGACCCACGTGCTGAATCAGCTGTTCGAAGTTGCTGGCCTGCCTGCCCCAATGGGCTATACTCTCAGCATTCGAGGTGACTCTACCATCAATCCGCGGTAGGGCCAGGATCCACGCATCGTCCAACTCCTCTGTCGCACCCTTCAAGAACCTCTCCCACCCAGCCCTCTCTCGGAGGATGAGATCGTCGGGGTCGGGCAGCAAATCGACAATGCCGTCGCTGATAAGGTAGCGTGCTCCGCAGGTGGCACAAATCAGTCGTCCTCTTTCGACAACGCCGGTTCCCTGAGATTGGTCAGACTCCAGTTGCCACGAGCCATCCTCACACGCGGGACAGACTAGCGACTCCAGCAGTTCCTCTCTCATCTCCAGCCTATCATATCCTGCGGTGAGGCCAAAGTCAAGGCAACCGGAGCCGCTAGCGGCACATCGCCCCCCCTGGACGCATCTTGAGCCGCGCACCCTGAGTGCTCCTGAGTAGCTGCGGAGCAGCATATCGAAGGGCAGGCCGTAGGCCGTACCTGCCCTGAGCCCCGACGAAGGGTCGAAGGGAGCGGCGCACCTGTCCTGAGCGGAGTGGAAGGATCGAAGGATCGTCCGGCCTCGCCTCAGAAGCCAAGCGGCCCCTAGACGCCTCTCACAACTCGCTCTTCTACGGCGTCGGAGTCCGTTCCGCACGCTGTTTCGATACGCCCTCCGGGCTACCCTTCGACAGGCTCAGGACGGCGCGCCGCATGCGACGGGCACGACATGCCGTCCCCCCACCGCGTCGCTCATCTCCACGCGCTTCGCGCATAGAGCAAGTGATTCTCCGCACCATTCCCCCTTCCGAGATGACAAAACTCCGAAGAAGTGATACAATAAGCGATAGGAACTCCTGTTCCTGGGGCGTCAACGGCTGTGCGAAGACAGGAGGGAGCCTTGAGCGCGGAAAGCGGTTCGGCTGAAGTAACCACGCCTGAGCAGGCTCGCGAAGAGATCCACAAGCTCGTGCAGCGCTTCGCCTCCAACCTGGACGCCTACAAGCGCGCCGAGTATAAAGAAGCGCAGGTGCGCGTGGAGTTCATCGACCCCTTCTGTGAGGCCCTCGGGTGGGACGTGCGCAACGTCCGGGGCTACGCCGAGCAGTACAAGGACGTGGTCCACGAGGATGCCATCAAGGTCAGTGGGGCCACACGCGCGCCGGACTATTGCTTCCGCGTCGGTGGGGTGCGCAAGTTCTTCCTGGAAGCGAAGAAGCCCGCGGTGCCGGTCAAGGGCGACGTCGGCCCGGCCTATCAACTGCGGCGCTACGCCTGGAGCGCCAAGCTGCCCCTCAGCATTCTCACCGACTTCGAGGAGTTCGCCGTCTACGACTGCCGCCGGCGCCCCAAACCCACCGACAAGGTCAGCGTGGGCCGGATCATGTACCTCACCTTCGACCAGTACCTCGACCGTTTCGACGACATCTACGACGTGTTTGCCAAGGAGTCGGTGTTGAAGGGCTCCTTCG
>NJBK01000034.1 GCA_005223035.1 Chloroflexi bacterium B3_Chlor | reverse complement strand
CATGAGGTACATGCCAAGGGGTGCAGGGAGAAGGGTTCAGGAGAAGGACTACTCCAGAGAGATCATCTTCTCCACCGAGGACTTCGAGGAAGAGGGCCATCTGCTTCAGGTGGTCACCATCCCGCCGAGGACCAAGCAGCGGCTTCACCTGCACAGGGAGCAGACGGAGGTCTTCTACATCCTTGAGGGCGAAGGCCTCATCTCCATCAGCGGGAGCGAGTTTCTGGCGGGGCCCGGTGACGCCTTCATTTGCAGTCCAGGGGATACCCATAGTCTCTGGAACCAGTCGGATGAGGATCTCAAGGTGGTCGTGTTCAAGATCAGCAAGCCCGCAGAGAACGACACCGCGTGGCTTGAGGACCAGGGATCTTGAACTTCCAGGTCCGACTTGGTGGAGTTCGAATATTCTGGAGCTAACGAGTCATTGTTGACTCTGAGAACTCAGGGAAGGAGATATCGTGGCGAAGGAGCACTTTCAGGGCCAGGCACTGGCCCGCACTGAGACGTGCAGAAGAGGAGGCAGAGATGGACAAGATCATCTACCAGAGAGCTCGCCTGCGGTGCGACTCCCATCGTGCATTCGAGATGTTCACGGTCAATGGATTGCTGGAGTCCTGGCTTACTGCTCTGGCAGAGGTCGAGCCGGTTGTCGGCGGGAAGTACGAACTGTTCTGGGACCCAGGCGACAAGGAGATCAACAGCACAATTGGCTGCAAGGTGACGGCGATCGAGCGCGACAAGTTCCTCTGTTTCGAATGGAAGGGGCCAGCTCAATACCAGCACTTCATGAACGAAGCTGATCCACTGACTCATGTCGTGGTGTTTTTCATGCCCCGTGAGGATGACTCCGTTCCTAGTACGGAGGCGCATCTCATTCACTCCGGCTGGAGGGGGTCAGCTGAATGGGAAGAGGCCCGGGAGTGGTTCGAAAGAGCATGGGGCGCTGCCTTCAAAGAGCTTGAGAACCAGGTCAATCTGTAGTTGCAGCCAACGCAGCGTTGGCCTGCCCTGTCGAGTGAACCGCCAGCGCCGGCCACGTATGAAGCCCGGACACCACGGCGCGTGAGGTGAGGATATCGGAGAAGGCAAGGAGATTCGACGGGAGAGTACGATCTCGTAGTCATGGAATACATGCAGAAAGCTCGTTGGCGGTTCATACCTGGGATCTTTTAGGCGCAGTGCAAAGAGGGAGACCACAAGAACCAAGATGAAACCACAGGAACTTGCACTCTCTTTCGAGCTGATCACTGAGGCCGATATGCCCGAGCTCACGGTTGTCATGACCCGGGCTTTCGACGATGATGCTCGAAAACACTTGGGCCAAGAACGCGGAGGCCCTGAGGGGTACGACAACGGCGATTTCTTCCGCAGGTGGCTCTTCGGTTATCGGGAGAGCGTTGGCTACAAGGTTGTCTTGGAGGGTGAAGTCATCGGCGCAATAATCGTCTGGATTCTCGAACCGGGGCACAATGTGCTCGGAACCATGTTTGTAGACCCCCATTTTCAGGACATCGGGGTGGGCAGGCAAACCTGGCGATTCGTCGAATCAACCTACCCCGAGACCAAGAGCTGGCGCCTTGCAACTCCCGATTGGGCGATCAAGAATCACCACTTCTACCAGAAGTGTGGATTCCGCAAGGTTGAGTCAGATCCAATCATACCAGAGACGGAGGGGCAGACCATCTACTTCAAGGACATGTGTGAAGGACTTGCCCAGAGGAATGATCAGACTTGACAACCTACTGGTAATCCGCACAATAGCTGGCTTCGTCGTCCTTCTCACAGGAGCCTGGGTTGCCCACCTGGCTCTTGGCGTCGGCGTGAACCAGGCAATGAAGCGGTCGGCAGCTTGACCCACTGTTCCCATCTTCGTCGACAGCACGCTCAACTATGGAGGTAGACTGATTGTACCGGTTTTGTTCTCCGCGTGTGCACTCCGCAAAGTGCTGACGTCCAACCCATGGCCTGTCATGTTTCCCTTTCACATTGGTTGGTGGAGGGATCTACCACTATGAAGCCCGCGAACCACTGCGGGCGATGTGAGGTCATTGGAAAAGGGAAGGAGATTCGATGGAAGAGTACGATCTTATCGTCATTGGCTCAGGAGCCGGAATGAACGTGGCCTCCCAGGCCCTGCAAACGGGGATGAGGGTGGCCGTGGTTGAACATGGCCTCATGGGTGGGACGTGCCTGAACACAGGTTGCATACCCTCCAAGATCCTCCTCTACCCAGCCGATGTGATACGGGAATTGGACGAGGCCAAGAAGATCGGTGTCGAGGGGAGCATAGCCAACGTGGACTTTGGTCTGATGATGGAGCGTATGCGATCCTTTGTCGAGGAAGACAGGGAGCAGATGGAACTGAGTGTCAGCGCGGTCGAGGCACTGGAATGGTACCGGGATACAGGTGAGTTCGTCGGCGATTATGAACTCAAAGTGGGCAAGGAGACGATTACCGCCCCCAAGGTAGTGATCGCGTCGGGGGCGAGGGCGGTGGTGCCGCCCATAGAGGGCCTGGTAGACACAGGCTACATCGACCACGTCTCCGTGCTGGGGCTTGAGACTCTGCCTGTGAGCCTGATTATCATTGGCGGCGGTTACATCTCCTGCGAGTACGGGCACTTCTTCTCGGCCCTAGGAACGCAAGTGACGCTTCTTGAGATGATGCCCCGCCTTCTGTTAGCGGAGGACCCAGAGATATCGGAGATAGTTGAACGACGCTTCTCCAGGTATGCAGAGATTCGCACGAATCACAAGGTGGTGAGAGTTGGAAGGAAGGGTGATCAGAAGGTCGTCGCAGCATTGAGCGGTGAGGACGACAAGACCTATGAGTTCACAGCTGATGAGGTCATGCTGGCAGCGGGAGTTCGGTCCAATTCCGATCTCCTCAAGCCCGAAAAAACCGGTGTGGAGACCGACAGGCACGGCTGGATAACGGTGAACGAGTATCTGGAAACGACCAAGCCCGGCATCTGGGCCCTGGGGGACGCCCTTGGCAAACACATGTTCAGGCACACAGCGAACTACGAGGCTGAGGTCGTGTGGATGAACGCCTTCACTGATCATAGACAGCCAGTCGACTATCATGCGGTTCCCCATGCCGTGTTCGGCTATCCCCAGGTGGCTGGGGTGGGCATTACGGAGGAAGAGGCTAAGGCCGAAGGCTACGAGATACTTGTGGGCAGGGCCAGGTACATGGACGTTACGAAGGGGTATGCCATGGGGGAGGACGACAGCCTGGTGAAAGTCGTGGTGGAGCAGGGTACGGGCAGGATCCTGGGCTGCCACATAGTTGGGTCGCAGGCGGCAATCCTGGTGCAGCAGGTGGCATACCTTATGAACGCTGGATCCCAGGACTACATGCCCCTGGCTGATTCCCAGGTCATACACCCCGCCCTGAGCGAAGTAGTGATCAACGCCTTCGGAAACATGGCGCCGCCTGACCACGTTCATGCGCACGGATGAGTCCTGTACTGGACATATCTTTGATTGGAGCTCGTTCGCCAAGCATTTGAAGTCAAGCGTGGCCAATGGCGTCGCGTGGTTGTCTAGGCTTGCGGCTACTGTTGAGAGGCCGACGACAGGGATTACGCAGGTCTGCGCTGGCGCAGCCGCAGAGCGTAAGTGGTCTTTCCAAGGGGATAACTGAACGGCTACGTATTGATATTCCGCTGGACAGGGAGGGCTTAGCCCTTCCCGCTTTTCAATTCAGCCAGCAACTCTTGGCAGGAGAGCGTGTTGGCGATGTTGGCCGGCTCGGCCCAGCCGCGGCGCGCTGTGACCACCCCGAATCTCATCACGCCGAGGCCGTCGGCATGGTGGGCATCGCTACCGAGAGCGAGCATCACTCCCTGCTTTGTTGCCCTCCGAGCTAGCTCCCCATCCAGATCCAGCCGGTTGGGCTGCGCATTGATCTCGAGCATGGTGCCTGTGATGGCCGCCTCTTTGATGAGGGCCTCGAAGTCGATCGCCACTCCTTCTCTCTGCCCCAGGAGCCGCCCCGTGGGATGAGCGATGATGTGCACGTGAGGATTGCGCATGGCGGCGATGATTCGACCGGTCATCTTCTCCTCATCCTGGCGCAGTCCCAGATGGACTGAAGCGACGACGACGTCGAACTCCGCCAAGACTTCGTCGGGGAAGTCCAAGTCGCCATCAGTTTTGATCTCAAGTTCGACCCCCGATAGTATGCGAAAGGGGGCTAGCTTCTCGTTCAGCGTAGCGATCTCCTCCAGTTGCCGGATGAACTCCTGTAGCGTGAGGCCTCCCGCCACCCCCAGCCCCCGGCTGTGATCGGTGACGGCGAGGTATTCATAGCCACGAGCCATCGCCGCCCGGGCCATCTCCTCAATGGTGTTCACCCCATCACTGTAGAGCGTGTGGGTGTGAAAATCACCTTTGATGTCTCCGTCGGTGACGAGGCTGGGCAGACGTCCTTCGCTGGCCGCCTCCAGTTCACCGCTTGCCTCCCTTAGCTCCGGCGGAATCCAGTCCAGCCCCAGCGTGCCGTATACCTCCTCCTCGGAGGCACAAGCGGCTACGGTACCGTTCTCGCGCCGGAAGCCGTATTCGCTCAGGCTCAAGCCCTGTCTTCGGGCCAGGCCTCTCAAGGACGCGTTGTGGTCCTTAGAGCCTGTGAGATGCTGGAGCAAGGAGCCATAGTGGGCCTCCTCCAGGACCATCAGGTCGACCTGCAGCCCGCTATTCAGCATGACGGTGGCTTTAGTGTCCCCTTGAGACAGTACATCGTATACCTGGGGCAAGGAGGCGAAGTGGTCAACGACCTCTTGCGGATTGCCGGAGGCAGCCAGGATGTCTACGTCGCCAACGGTGGGCGCATAGCGGCGTAGGCTCCCCGCAGGGGTTACGCCGCTCGCGGAAGGACATTCACGGAGCCCAGTCACTATCTCCTCGGCCACGGGCAGGGCGGTAGCCAGGAGATGGCGTCCAGAGATGCGGTGCATCATCTCTATCGCCTGCAGGATACGCTCCTCAGACTTCGCGCCCAGCCCCTCAAGGTGGCGCAGCCTGTGCTGGCGGGCTGCGACCTCGACGTCGGGGACGCTAACCAGGCCCAGTTCCTTGTACAGACGATGTACCGTCTTGGGACCCACGCCAGGGATGCCCAGCAGCGAGACTACCCCGTCGGGTATCTCGCTCTTCAGCCGCTCGTAGAACTCCAAGCGTCCGGTCTGGAGAATCTCGTCAACTTTGCCGGCGATGGCTTTCCCCACGCCAGGTATCTCCTCCAACCGACCTTCCTCCCAGAGGTTGGTCAAGTCTTCAGGGTAGTGGGCCATGGCCTCGGCCGCCCGCCTGTAGGCGCGTATGCGATACCAATCGTCACCCTTGATATCCAACATATCGGCGATGTCGGAAAAAACCTGGGCTATCTCACTGTTCTCCATCTTGCGACCTCCGAGAGGCGGTCCTGTCGCCAACCTGTCCACGGGACCTCCAGAAAGGGGTGTCCTTTGATGGGCTCTTCGTGAGTCTCAGCGCGACTTCAGGACAGCCTCGGGACAGAAGCCGTATCGACAACAGCATCCTGAGCGATGCCCTGAGCCTGTCGAACGGGTGGGCCGTGGCCCGTATCGAAGGATGCGGGTTGTGGGAATGGCAAGACGACCATGAGAGCCCATGCCCCGAATTGCTTTCGGAGGATGACGGCTCCGATGGACTGATGACAGGCTTCTCCAGGGAGATTATACCACAAACGGTGGTGGGGGGTGTTGGGTTAGACTCTCGCATGGGGTTAGACATCTGGTCCTACGTGAAGGTAAGCGTGCCAGAAGCAGGGTCGGGTTTCAAACACACGCGTACCGGGGTCGAAGGTCCGGGGATTGCACCTGGCTAGTCTTTGTGGTACAATGTCTGTGTAGCGACATAGGGGTCACGTCGCTGTGATCCACGATAGTGATTCACCAAGTTCTTGGGTGGAGTCAAGCTAGCGAAAGGAGGGCGACAGCGGTGGTTGAAGAGGTCCGTATCCAGCACTGGATGATACTTGCCGTCTTGTTCTTCTTGGACGTCGTCGTCCTGGGCTGTTTGTTCTTGATAGCGATGAACAAGATCTACCTTCTTCCCTGAAGACCCCACTTTCCCGAGGTCATACCTGTTCTGCCGCGCACCTGAGCCCTCTTCAGTTGACTTCGCGGGTTACCGCTGCCGTCGCCGTTTGGCATACTGCACGGTGAACTCGGCCCCCAACAGGATGATCACCCCGCTGATGTATGACCAGAGCAAGACAGCGATGACCGCTGCCACCGACCCGTACACCAGGTTGTAGGAGGCGAAACCGCCCAGATAGACGGTGAAGCCGATCTTTGCCACTTCCCATGCGAAGCTTGCCAACAGAGCGCCTGGCAGGACCTCTACCCAGGCAACGTGCGTACTGGGCAGGACCGTGTAGAAGAACGAGAATGAAAGGGCTGTCAGCAAGTAGGGTAGGATCTTGCTGGCCAGGTTCATAACGAGGCTGGGAGAGACGGGTGAGCTACTCAGCAGGACACTCGACAGGCGGGATACGAGCTCAATGACAGGCGTGGAATAGAGGGAGAGGAAGAAGAGGAGAGCGCTCAGCAGCACCAGCCCTGCCGCCAGTGCCCGCTCCGCCCACGCGGGTCGAGGCGTCTGCACATCCCAGGCCCTGTTGATGGCTCTACTCAGGCCGCCGAAGAGGCCTGAAGCGGACCAGATTAGACCCAGCACTCCGATGGCGCCGGCTGTGCCTCTAAGCTCCAGCACGCGCTCGATGTTGGTGCGTACGAGCTCCACGGCCGCTGGGAAATAACCCGCTACCACGGCCAGGGCTCGCTCTTGCGCCTCCTGGGAATTCAGCACGAAGCTGCCCAGCGAGATGAGCAGCAACGTCAAGGGGAACAGGGAAAAGAGCGTGTAGTAGGCGATGGCCGCGGCATTGGCGGTGCCCTGGTGTTGCAGAAATCCTTTGTAGGACCGCTCTCCGACGCCCAGCCAGCCGTCGCTCCTCGCATCCAGGCGAACCCAGATCCGCACAAGGCTTTCTCGGGTCTCCCAGACGATTTCGTTCCAGCGTTGCAGGGCTTCAGATAAACGGTGCACGGTGTCGATGCTCTCCCTCAATCCGCCATTCTACGTTAGGGCAACCTCAAAGTCAAACCGTGCGCGAATTGCCAGAGAGGCTGGCCTGGCGAGTCACCTCTGTGGCGGTAGCTCCACCGGCAGACGCCCCCTGGGGGCCTGTAGGCCGAAGAGCACTTCCGCCAAGGCCTCTAGAGAAACCGGAGCGCGACCATAAGTCACCAGATAAGTCGAAACCTGGGGATAGCTCAGAAGATCGTAAGGCGAATCCAAGGCCACGGTGATGAGAGGATGGTGCCCGTGTAGGGACTCCACGAGCCGAGCCTGCTCGGCAAACCTTTGGACGTTCGATGTGCCCAGCACCACCACATCTGCGCCCTGCGCCTGAACCACGACTTGTTCGACCTCTGCAGTGGACGGCCTTTGGCTGACCTCCAACACACGGATGCTTGAGCCATGTCTCTGCATCGCCTCCGCTAGTCCCCTCCCGCCTTGTGGATATACTACCAGTGTAGAGAATTGGGGGTCCAGCGGCAGCAAACCGTCTTCGTCTTTGACCAGGGTGATGGAGTCCAAGGCCACCTGCTGAGCTGCGGCCAGGTGCTGGGCGGTGCCCACCTGCTCAACGATCCGATCGACAACCACCGGTTGCCAATCGAGGATGCCGCGTCTGGCCTTCAAGAGCAGAATGCCGCGTACGGAGTCGTCCAACCTGCTCATGGGGACCGTACCTTGCTCAACCAGTCCAAGAACCCTCTGATAGGCCGCCCGCTGCTCCGACGGATCGTGACCAGGGTCATCGCCAAACATCAGCAGGTCTGCACCGGCCTGAAAGGCAAGGGAGGCTGCGCTGGGCACGTCGTACTGATCGGTGAGGGCTCTCATTCCCAGCGAGTCAGTGGCGATGAGGCCCTCGAAGCCCATCTGCTCTCTCAATAGGCCCTGTAGCACGGGCGGTGAAAGGGTGGCTGGGCGATAGGGCACGGGATCCAAGGAGGGGGCACTAATGTGGGCGGTCATGATGCAATCGACACCCGCGGAGATGGCGGCCTCAAAGGGCACCAACTCCACGGCCTCCATGCGCGCCAGATCGTGGCTGATGGTGGGCAGGGACAAATGGGAGTCCAAGCTTGTGTCGCCATGCCCTGGAAAATGCTTGGCCGTAGCGATGATCCCTTGCGCCTGATAAGCCTCGATCATCGCCGTCCCCAGGCGCGAGACGAGTTCCGGGGAGGAGCTAAGGGAGCGGATACCGATGATGGGGTTGGCAGGATTGGTGTTCACGTCGAGCACGGGGGCCAGATTCATGTTGATCCCCACCGCCTCGAGCTCGGCAGCCATGACCCCAGCCATGAGTTGTGCATCTAGCACGGAGTCCGTGGCCCCGACGGCCATGCTGCTGGGGAAGACCGTGGCGCCCTCCCACAGTCGCAGTATGGGCCAACCCTCCTGGTCCGTGGCCACAAAGAGAGGAATCTCTGGCTCGGTGGTCACGGCTGCGCTTTGGGCCTCATTGATCAGTTCCGCTAGATCCTGCAGAGTGGTGACGTTGCGTCCGAAGATGATGATCCCACCGACATGGTACTGGGTGATCATCTCCGCCAGGTCTGGTGAGAAATGGGGGTCTGTGAAGTAGACTACGAACAACTGTCCCACCTTTTGCTCTGTCGTCATGTCAGCGAGCAGCGCCTCGACCCTGGCCTCTTCTGTTGAGATGGTTGGAGTTGGTGCGGTCGTCGGAGAGGGCATGGCCGTAGGCGATGGTAGGGGGCTGGGAGAGGCAGGAGCGGCGGTGCCGCCTGCTTGGGAGCAAGCTGTACCCGCTAGAAGCAGAAGCAGGGACAGTGTTCTGCTGAGCGCTGCGTTGTGACTCATGAAGGACTCCGTGGGACAACCAGGCAAGCGCGGGGCTCTGATGCCTCAAGCCCGTAGATAGCACAGGATGGTCGATTTGTCAAACTCGCGCATTCGGTGCAGTTGACAGTGTTATCAAATCCATATATATAATGCTGCAGACCGAGCAATTGACTGAGCAAACAGTGGCCGAAGTCAAGCGAGACGGGTTCGAAGTGCCTGAGTTGGGTAATCTGGCCGAGGAATTGGAGAAAGCTATGGGCCGGTTGCGGAAGGCCATGGCTGACGCGCCGCCCCTGGAGGAGTTGGGTGGATTGCAGGAAGCGATGGCCGGGCTGGCGCAACTGGGTGCCCTGACCGAGAAGATGCGACTAGCTGCCATGGAGTACGAGAAGGCCATCGTGGAGCTGGTAGGAGAGCCAGACTGGCGGGTGGAAGCTGAGATTGAGGTGAGCAAGGGCCCGTCGTCACTGATGGAGGTTCAGTTGGTCGCCGACTTCGACCTGGAAAGGGTGACAGAGGGGCGCCAGATTGTCAGTAGCGACGAAGCTCCGACTGAAATCGCTGGGGACCACGGCATCGCCTTGATACGAGAGTTGAACCTGCTGGATTGCCAGATCGTCGGCGCACCAGAGACGGCGACCGAGGGACTGCGGCTTACACCTGAGGCCCACATTCCGTTGAACGTGAACGAGGCGGGAGAACTGTGCTTCGAGATCGCGCCAGCCCTGACCATCAGAGTACCAGCAGAAGATCCGGGTTGGGAGAACGCTGACCTCCCCCGCTTCGCGCCTATGATTGATCACGTGCGCGTGAAACTGCGGCAGTTTGAACCGGGGGTTGCCTTCCACCGCAGTGTGACCGTGCCGCAGGACGAACTGGAGCTGGATTTGAAATTGGCTTTCCAGCCCCTGACCTAGTTCGCAAGCCCGGGGTGGCACACAAGGAGGACCCCAGTTGTCCTCCGATCCCCTTTCGCTATCCGCAGATCACTGGAAAACCACCGCCTCACTCGCATCGCTGCGACCCAGTGGGGGTTCCTAGTCTGAGAGGCACGCTGCAGAGTCCCGTTGACCTGGTTGCGTCATTTGTGATGCGGAAGTTTTCTGTTATACTTGATGGTAGGAGGCAAGTGACGAGACCGCAAACATGAGGGACCAAGGCACTATCCCGACGCACAGTGGATCCATGGTAGTCAAATTGGCGGCGCTACCCTTGTTGCTGGGCATCATCGTGGCCTTGGCTATGGGACCCATCTTCGCCATGGGGACTCAGCTTGCGCCGTCGCTCCAGGACGAGCCTACTGTCGAACCACTCAGGGAGACACCGCGAGGGGAGCATGGGCTGGGTCTTGTGCCTTCCGACCCGGCCAAGCACCCCATAGTCCCTGTGCCAGCCCAGATAGCTTCTATCGTCGAGTTGCCGCCTGCCGTTGACCTGACGGAGTCCTCCTCGATGCTCGCAGGGCAACCATCAGCAGAAGGCATACCACCTGTGGGGTATCAGGAGCGGACGAACACCTGTGTCGGCTGGGCCACGAGCTACTACTACAAGACTTACCAGGAGTGGCTGGAGCATGGCTGGGGTTTGCTCAACGGAGGCCCGAACTACGATCACATCTTCAGCCCCAGCTTCGTTTACAACCAGATAACCGGTGACCCCCCACTGGATCCGGGGGACCCGGGCTGCGATGATGGTGCGACGATCGGCGACGCCCTGCAACTCATAGTGAACTCGGGTGACGCTCCGATGAGCATCTTCCCTTGGTATCCGTACGATTGTGAAATCCAACCTGACGTGACTCAAAAGAACGCTGCTCTGGATTACCGAGGTATTGACTACGGAGCCTTCTTTATCAACATAGGCCCTCCTAGCCGTCCGAAGTTGAATAATGACGTAACTCCGCTGAAGCAGTGGTTGGCAGACGACGACCCATTTGTGATCGGCATCCCGCTATACGACGAGTTCTATTGGGCTGGCGCGTACGTGTGCAACGTTCCGATCGGGCCCCCCTCAAATCCGACCAGCTACTATGGACTGCACGCGGTGGCTGTCGTTGGATATGACGACTATTTCGGTGGTGTTGGGGCTTTCAAGGTAGTCAACTCTTGGGGTGCCTATTGGGGCTGTGAGGGCTATGCCTGGTTATCCTACGAATTCGTGCGGAAATACGCCTGGGAGGCGTGGTGGATGACCAGCAACAGGCGGCCCTGGATAGACCCGCACGTTCCTGATCGCTATAGCCCCCAGGTCGGCGCCTCGATCCAGGTCGACCTGACTCCCTATGAGAACGACCGTGAGGAGGGCGGCCCCGATCTGAAGTGGTACGTGGAAGGGGCGCATCACTGCAATGTCCTTGGGCAAGGTAGCGCCAACGATGTACTGACGTTCCAGCCCAGCCCGCCGGGCTACACCGGCTACGACGAGATTACTCTGCGTCTCGAGGATTCGGAGGGAGCTGAGGACAATCAGCAAGTCACCCTGGGCTGGTTCGATTTGCAGATCTCCTTGCACTTGCCCCTCAGTTTGCGCAACTACCCCGATTGACCGAATCTCAGCGCATCGATGAGCGTGGCCCTCCGGTAATTCTGCACGGGAGCCACTCTGTGCAAGGACCTGATTACTTCCCAGCACATGCACAAGCGACGTCGTGACGCGACTGCTGAACCTCCCGGGTCTGGGGCGATCCTCGTTCGCGCTGTCCCCGCACGGAAACAGCCGGGTTCCTCCTGCCTGTCCTAGACAAGGCTGTTCGCACGGGATCTTGAAACACTTCTGTATGGACAACTGACGCAGATCAATGCTATAATGTCGCGGGCTCCAATCGTGGTGTCCCCGAAAGTCGCAGCTGAGTCGTGGTGCCGCAATGGGCATACAGCTTCAAGAGTTGCTTTCCGCTCTGCCTTGGGAGATGGAAGCAGAGATAGAAGATGTTCAGATTGAGGGCCTGGCCTTCGACTCCCGGGAGGTCGAGGGGGGCGACCTGTTTGTTGCCTTCAAGGGGCTTGAGTTCGACGGGCATGATTACATACCTCAGGCCATCGAGGCCGGAGCCGTCGCCGTAGTTATCGAGGACGACCGATACTTGAGATCACCCCTGGGGGAACTATGGCCGTTGCCTTGCATTCTCGTTCCCAATGCGAGGGAGGCCCTCGCTCATATGGCCGCTGCCTTCCATCATTTTCCCTCCAGGAAGCTACGTGTTATCGGCGTCACGGGCACGGACGGCAAGACCACTACGGTCAATCTGATCTGGTCCGTGCTGGAAGTGGCGGGACACACCGCGGGGTTCATCAGCAGCGTCAACGCCGTTATCGGCCATGACCAATATGATACTGGCCTGCACACCACTACGCCAAATGCGCTGGAGGTGCAGGGATACCTGGCGCAGATGGTGGAGGCGGGAGCCGACTACGCTGTACTGGAGGCTACCTCCCATGGGCTGGCCCAGCATCGGGTCACGGCCTGCGACTTCGATCTGGCAGCCGTGACCAACATCACCCATGAACATCTCGACTATCATGACACGTTCGAGGAGTATCGTGAAGCCAAGGCCCGGCTCTTCCGCAGCCTCGCGACTTCAGTTCGCAAGCCACAGACACCGAAGGTAGCCGTCCTGAATGTAGATGATCCCTCGTTTTCCTACCTGCGCGATATCCCGGCCGATGTACAACTGACCTATGGGTTGCACGGGGACGCGCAGTTCACTGCCAGGGACATCGTCCTGTCGGCATCAGGAATCTCCTTCACCGCTGTGACGCCGCAGGGCACCTTTCCCGTGGAGACGAACTTGGTTGGCCGGTTCAACGTGTACAACGCCTTGGCTACTATCTCCGTGGCCGTTTCCCAGGAGATCCCTGTCGTGCACATTCAGGAGGGGATCAGGGCGGTCAGCCAGGTGACAGGACGGATGGAGAGGATACACCTGGGTCAGCCCTTTCAGGTGGTCATAGACTTCGCGCACACCCCCAATTCGCTCCAAAACGCTCTGGAGGCGGCGCGGGGGATGACCGAAGGTCAGATCACCGTGGTCTTCGGCTGCGCGGGCTTGCGCGACCGGGAGAAGAGGCCGGTGATGGGAGAGATAGCGGGAAGGCTCGCCGACAAGATAGTGATAACGGCCGAGGATCCCCGCACTGAGGACCTAGACCAGATCATGGCGCAGATCGCCCACGGTTGCGAGGAGGTGGGCAGGGAGGCAGAGGCTGACTACTGGCGCATCGGCGACCGGGGCGAGGCCATCCAGTTCGCCATAGACATGGCGCAGGAGGGGGACTTGGTGCTCGTCACCGGGAAAGGGCACGAACAGTCGATGTGCTTCGGTACGACGGAGTATCCCTGGAGCGACCACGAGGCGGTGAGAGAAGCGCTGTCGCGACGGTTTGAACACACGGATAGGAAATGAGACCGCCGGCGTCCTCTCCCTTCGACGCACCGTCAGAACGGGCTGAGTGAGTCAACCTCGGTCCAGGAGAAAGCGTTGCCCATGTATCAGGCCGTTGGCGCCGCTGGAACGCGGGGTGGCGATCCCCTTCTGGCAGAATAGAAAGGGCCACACCAGGGAGCGCAGCCCTTTCGTTCGAACTCTTCAGTTGTGCGACCTGCTGCAACTCGCGTTTATCGTTTCCGCAGACGGAGGCCAGCATACCCGGCCAGCCCCATAAGGCCGCTGCCAAGAAGCAAGAGGCTGCCAGGCTCGGGGACGAACTCCGGCTTCGGGTCTTGCATGACGATCACAACGCGGCCTACTTCGCCGTGGGTGAGATCGACCGATATGCAGCCCAGCGGGTCCTCTGCCTGAGGGCCATCTTGCGGGTTGACGTCCATGTGCGCGCAGACGTGGTAGACCTCAAAGTCCAAATCTGCCAGGATGAAGAGTCCGGGCCCGGGGATTTGGGTGGCTTTGTCAGGTGGCGGCGGTCCTGAGAAAGCTCTTACCCAGATTTTGCCAGTGTGGCTTCCGGTGTATTGTACGTCTCCGCTGATGCTGGGCCCGAGCGCCGACGCGATCCCGGGTACGAGGAGTGCCAGGACAACCGCCGCCATGGCTCCCACTAGCAGATGTTTCCTCATTCTCCTTGCCTCCTTCGGCTGTTTAGTACTTCCCGTACTGTCAGTAGTATACCAAGTCTTGATGTATTTGTCAAGTCGAAGAGGCGTGCGACGTGGTGCCAGTGTGTTTGACAGCGACGGCGGAGATGGGCTATGATGGGCGCAGTCGTCCAGCCGCTTCCGAAGGGGTGCCGCCGATGTCGCTGGAAATGATGAAGTCGATTCTCACCACCATCGTCCTAGTCCTCGCCATCGGTCAGGCGATTGCTGGGCTTCGGCTACGCGGCCACTTGAAGTTCCTTCCCCTTCCTATCCGCTATTTGCGCAGCTGGCACCGTTGGGGCGGTGACGCTACGCTGCTTTTGACACTTGGGGTCGCTCTCATCTGCGCAACCCGGTTCTCCTATGGCACCTATTCGCTGCGAGTCATCCTACACGCCGCTCTGGGGACTCTGGCGGCGACGGTGATGTTCATGAAAGTGGTCGTGACCCGACGTTTACGCAGATATCTGCGCTACACCCTCGTTCTGGGCACGATCGCCGGCTTCTCGGTGCTGGGGTGCTTCATGACCAGTGCGCTCTGGTACTCTTGTTTGCTGTGGTGAAAGGAGACGACGATGAGCAAGGCAAACGTGTTCTTCTCGATCCTGTTCGCTAGCCTGGTAGTCTTGGCCTTGGCTGTAGCCTGCGGTGGTCAGGAACAGCCTTCCGAGGTCTCTCCGCCTTCGTCGACCGCGAGCGGGGCTGAGCTGCTCCAGGAACGTTGCACGAGGTGTCATACTCTTGATCGCGTGAGGGCCTCAAGCAAGACCGAGGCTGAGTGGGAAGCCACCGTCGGGCGGATGAGGGGTAAGGGAGCCGAGTTGACCGACGCTGAGGCGCAAACGCTGATAGAGTACCTGGCGGAGGCCTACGGGCCGTAGCCGGCTTTGCGCCTGGTCATCACGTTTGATGCGACCATCGCCGATGAATTCTCGGCCTACACTCAGACCTGGCTGAGAACTGGGGGGACAAAGGTGATTTCACATGAGAAGAAAAGACAGGGAAATCAAAGATAGGGACGCGATAGAATCGATACTGGAGAGGGCGACCGTGTGCAGGGTCGCCTTTTCTGATAATGATGTACCGTACATCGTGCCACTCAATTTCGGCTACGCTGACAACTGCCTATACTTCCATTCGGCTCCGGAGGGCAAGAAGATCGAGATCATCAAGCAGAATAGCAGCGTCTGCTTTGAGGTGGACGTTGACGTGCAGCTGGTCGAAGGCAAGAAGGCTTGTGACTGGACGGTGAGATACCGCAGCGTCGTCGGCTTCGGGAAAGTTTTCCTGGTTGATGACCCGAAGGAGAAGCGAAGGGCGCTAGACATCATCGTGGGCCACTATTCCGACAAGTCGTATGAATATCCTGAGGAGGAGATCAGCAGGGTAGCGGTTATCAAGGTTGAGATAGAGAGCATAACTGGAAAGCAGTCAGGATACTGAGGGAGTCGCCGGGCACTCCGAGGTGAAAGGCTTCAGAATGGTGAAGCCGCCATGGGGTTCGCCTTTCCAAGATCTCACTGAATAGCGCGGGGGTTCATTCCCGCGCTTCTTGTGTAGCGCAAGCTGCCTACTTGCGCTACCGGGGCGAAGTTCCGGGACCCGGGGAAGCATGCTGAGTAGTGCTGAGCAGCCGCTCACCCTGAGTAGCCGCGAAGCGGCGTATCGAAGGGAGCGGCATACAGAAGCAGGTATCGAAGCATGCGGCTGGGGAAGGAGGCAGGGATTGTAGAGTCGCATCCTTCGATAGGCTGCATCCCTGCGTTCAGCAGCACTCAGGATGCTAGCGTTGCCCTCACCGAGATGACAGGCTTTGAAGCACGTGGACGGTAGTTTGCTAGCCACCGAGCACCCTGAGCGTCGCCCTGAGCCCGTCGAAGAGTAGGCCAAAGGCCGCATCGAAGGGAGCGGTGCAGCCAGGCGGTCAGAAGACACGCGTTCCCTTGGTTAGGCTGCATCACTCCGTTCAGCAACTACCCAGAACGCTCACAAATCCAGATGCATCTGGTTGATTGGATACTGCACGCCGTGTGTATCATTGGGGGAAGTCCAACCGCGACAGTGCGCCAAAGCGCATACTATAAGCAGTTGCTCGCCACATGGAAATGCCACCCCATGAGGGGTGGCATCGCTGTGCAGAGAACCAATCAGAGGACCTGTCTACGGTATCACGGCCAACAGCGTCACCGATTGGCTGACCAAGTCGATAAGGGGCTGAGGGTAGAGGCCAATCAACAGAACCAGTACCACGCAGATGATCACCGCCGCCATTGGGAACCGAGGAAGAGACAAGCGCCCCTCCACAGTGGGAGGGAGGAAGAACATCTGGCGCACCACGTTGAAGTAGTACACAACGGAGATTACGCTGTTGACTACGCCTACGATCGCCAGGTAGTAGTACCCCGCCTGCACCGCCGCACCGAAGACCAGCAACTTGCCCACGAACCCCGCCGTGGGAGGTAATCCCGCCAGGGACATAAAGAAGACCACCATCACGGCCGCCAGGGCCGGGGCCCTCCTCACCAAGCCCGCGTAATCGGCGATCTCATCGGAGTTGGTCACGTGGGAGAAGGCGATCACGGCGATGAAGGCTCCCGCATTGGTGAAGAGATAGGCCATCAGGTAGAGAAGCACGCCCTGGATCCCAATGCTGGAGGGAACCAGGCTCACCAGGCCTACAAGGACATATCCCGCCTGGGCGATGCTGGAGTAGGCCAACATGCGCTTGATGTTGGTCTGGCGCATGGCGGTCAGGTTGCCCAAAGTCATGGTGACTAAGGAGATGCCCATCAGGATAGCCACCCAATCGAACTGGAACAGTGGTACGGCTGTGATCAACACCCGCAACAGGATGGAAAAGCCCATGGCCTTGGGCCCCACCGACAAGAGGGTGGCGACCGGCGTAGGCGCGCCCTCGTAGGCATCGGGTGACCACTGGTGGAACGGCACCAGGGCCATCTTGAAGGAAAAGCCAGCCAACATGAACAAGATGGCGGGCAGGATGAGCCATCGCATCGGAGGCATGGTGGCATGCATGGCCGCCAGGTTGGTCGCAATCTCCGCCAAATCGGTCGTGCCGGTTGCTCCGTACATCAGGGACATGCCGTAGAGCATGAGCGACGAGGTGACGGCCCCGAAGAGGAAATACTTCAGCCCGCCCTCGCTGGATTTGGGATCGTCCCTGAAATACCCCACCAAAACGTACGACGTCAGGCTCATGAACTCAATCGAGAGGTAGATCATGATCAGGTTGGTCGAGGCGGCCATCAGGGTCATGGCCAGAGTAGCCAGCAGCAGCAGGCCATAGAACTCGCCTCGATAGCGGGTCCGGGCCTTCATATACTCCATGGAGGCCAGTATCACCAGCCCGGAAGCCAGGCAGGCGATAACGGTGAAGTACAGGGAGTAGGCATCAACCTGCACCATCCCGGACAGAAGACTCTGGCCAGTGCGCTGTAGCAGGAGATACACAGCTGCTCCCAAGGCCGGGGCAAGCCCTGCCAACGCCAGGTACGCCAGGCTATCCTTGGCCTTCGTGACCAGCAGATCCAGGCCCAAGACCAGCAGGGCCCAGACTACAAGGATCAGTTGCGGTGAGAGCAAGATCAAGGTTTCAGCCCAGTCCAATTTGGAACCTCCATTCGTCAGAGCAACTCTCGCCGACCTAGCCGCCTATCATCAGCGACAGGGTGTGCAACAGGTTGTAGACGGTGTCGTTCATGATGTTGAGTATCGGCACTGGGTACAGACCGAACAGGCACATGAAGAAGATCAACGGCGCCATACACAGCAGCTCATACCGCTCCATGTCGGGCAGGCCGGCCCACTTCTCGTTGAGCGGGCCCAGGAACATCCCCTGGATGACCTTCCACAGGAAGAAGGCAGCGGTAACCACCACACCCAAGACCCCGAAGATGGTCAACAAGGGGATGATGGCAACCGCGCCGCGGAAGACCATGAACTCGGCGACAAAGCCAGCCAGGCCGGGCAGTCCGAGAGAGGCGAGGCAGGTAGTGAGCATCACCGCGTAGTAGAAGGGCACCTTGGTGCCTAGACCTCCGAAGGCCTTCAGATCCCTGGTATGGGTCCGTTCATAAATCATACCCACCAGGAGGAACAAGCCTCCCGTGATGATGCCGTGAGTGAACATCTGCATTATCGCTCCGTTGACCGCTATCGTCGCGCTGTCCAGGAGCGCCGGGTCAGTGCTCATGTTGAAGCCGGCGTAGGCGGCGGCGGCGATGCCCAGCATGACGTAGCCCATGTGGTTGACCGAGGAGTAGGCGATGAGCTTCTTCAAGTCCCACTGGGCCATGGAGACCAGAGCGCCATAAACGATACTGATCAGGGCCAGGATGCCGACGATGGGCGCATACACCTGGAACGCCTGCGGGAAGATCGGAAGGAGGACGCGTAGGAAGCCGTAGCAGCCGAGCTTAAGCAAGACGCCAGCAAGGATCACACTACCCGCGGTTGGTGCTTCGACGTGAGCGTCAGGCAACCACGTGTGAAACGGGAAGAGGGGCACCTTGATGGCGAAGGCGGCGAAAATGCCCCAGAAGGCCATGGCTTGCAGGACGAAATTGTCTGAAAAGGGTTGGCGTGCCGCCATCTCGATGATGTCGAAGGTGCCTTCAGCGAAGAACATGGCGAGGATGGCCAGGAGCATGAGCACGCTGCCGGACAGAGTATACAGGAAGAACTTGATAGCCGCGTACTCCCGGCGTTCGCCTCCCCATACACCTATCAAGAAATACATGGGTACCAGCCCAATCTCCCAGAAGACGTAGAACAGGAAGAAGTCGAGGGAGGTGAAGACCCCCATCATCCCCATCTCCAGGAGGAGGAAGAAGAAGAAGAATTCCTTGACCCTCACTTTGATGACGTGGGAAGAGTAATAGAGGGAGATGACGGTCAGTAGTGCGGTCAAGAAGACCATAGGCACGCTCAGGCCGTCCACTCCCATCCGATATTTGATGTTCAGGGTAGGTATCCACTGATACTCTTCCACAAACTGGAGGGTTGCTGCCTGGGAATCATAGTTGAACCACACCATGATCGACAGGATGAGAGGTATCAGGCTCACTAGAACCGAGAAAAGCTTGATGGCCTTCTCGTTCCCCCTGGGTATCGCCAACACGACCAGGGCCCCCAGTAGGGGTGTAAGGGTAATCAAGGTCAGAATAGGCAAGCCTTCCATTTATGCATCCTCCTCGAAGATTGAAGATTACTCACATATACAGGAATACACCCACCAGCAAGAGCAGACTGATGACGACCATGATCATGTAGTTCTGCACACGCCCGGTTTGGATATACCGCAACTCCTGGCCCACGGCCGAGGTCACACGGCCCACCCCGTTGACGATACCATCAATAACGTAGGTGTCGAACAGGCCGCTGACCCAGGACCAGCGTTCGGTGAGCTTGCCGATGAGGTTGACAATACCGTCGATGATGCCCTGGTCGAAGCTGAGGAAGAGATCGGCTACTCCGATGGCCGCTCGGATGATGGTGGCGCGGTAGATCTCATCAATGTAGTACTTGTTCCTCAAGAGGGTCCAGATGACACCCATCCGCTCCAGGGGATCTCGCTGGCCTGCGCCCAGGGGCTTCCGACCGTAAATCAGATACCCCAGGCCGATGCCTGCCAGCGCCATGACGACTGAGATGAGCATCACCGAGGCGTTGAAGCCCACGTGGGGCAAGTGCACGTAGTCCCAGTGGTGGAACTGCTGGGCCAGGAAGTGATGGAAGGGGTTGTTGCCCAGCAGCGGCCCCAGGACGGGGAAGTCTGCGGGGACGCCGAGCAACCCCAGCAGTGCTGCGCCTACCGCCAAAACGATCAGAGGAACGTACATCACTGGTGGGCTTTCGTGGGCGTGAATGTCCTCGTTCCGAGGCTCACCGGCGAAAGTAAGGCACACCTGCCGGGTCATGTAGAAGGCGGTGACAAAGGCGGCCAGGGTGCCCATCACCCAAACCACTGGGTTCTGAACAAATGCGATGGCCAGAATCTCGTCCTTGCTCCAGAATCCGGCCAGCGGCGGCACGCCTGCTAAGGCCAGCATGCCCACCAAGAACGTCCAAAAGGTGTAGGGCATCTTCTTGCGCAGACCGCCCATCTCCATCATGTCGTTGGTGCCGACGCCGTGGATGACTGAGCCTGAACCCAAAAACAGCAGAGCCTTGAAAAAGGCGTGGGTGATGAGGTGGAAGACCGCGGCCACGAACCCGCCAATGCCCAGGCACATGATCATGTATCCCAATTGACTGATGGTGGAGTAAGCGAGCACCCGCTTGATGTCGTCCTGAGCGATGGCGATGGTGGAGGCGAAGAAGGCGGTGATGGCGCCGATGGCAGCCACCCAGGCCAGGGCCGGCATCCCGGCGAGAACGACGAAGATGGGCATCATTCGTGCCACCAGGAACACCCCGGCCGCGACCATAGTGGCGGCGTGAATCAGCGCCGAGACCGGAGTGGGACCTTCCATGGCGTCGGGGAGCCAGACATGCAGCGGGAACTGGGCCGACTTCCCCACAGCTCCGCCGAAGACCAGCAGGGCGGTGATGAACATCAGATTGGGGTTTGTCTGTGCCAGATGCTCCACGCCCTCGAACACGGTTTCGAATCTCAGGGCTCCTGTCTGGGAATAGAGGATCACCATTCCCAACATGAGGAGCACATCGCCTATGCGGGTGGTGATGAATGCTTTCAGGCCAGCCCACATGGCCTCGGGCTTCTCGAACCAGAAACCGATCAACAGATAGGAGCAGAGCCCCATCACCTCCCATGATATGAATAGCAGCAGCAAGTTGTCGGCAACCACCAGGCCCAACATGCCGGTGGCGAAGAGGCAGATGTAGGCGAAGAAACGGGAGTAGCGTGGGTCGCCCTCCATGTAGCCGATGGAATAGATGAAGATCATGAGGCAAACGGTGGGCACCATGAAGAGCAGAGCCACCGTCAGCGGGTCTATCTGCACACCGATGTCCAGGGTGGTAGCACCCGTGGGAATGCGTAGCAATGTTAGATGGACCGCTGGCTCTTCCGCGAAATGGGGCATCCCGGCTACAGCGTTGAAGACGATCACCATGGATATCAGGAAAGAGATGAAGATAGCGGCCACGGCCAGATAGCTGCTCAGCTTGTTGTTCCGCCTGGTGAAGACCACGATGATCGCAAAGGTGAGCAAGGGAACGATGGGGATCAAGGGCACTAACGTGACAAGATTTTCCATAGTTACCTCTTTACTGAACTACTCCATCACAAGGTGGGCGTAGTATCACCACTTCATCATGTCTACGTCTTCGACGATGACAGTTTCCCGGTTGCGGAAGATGGAGATGATCAGAGCCAGGCCGATGGACGCCTCCGCTGCCGCCACGGTGATCACGAACAGGGCGAAGACCTGGCCGGTGAGCACCTCCGGCGTGATGTAGCGCCAGAAGGCGATGAGGTTGATGTTCACCGCGTTGAGCATCAGCTCAATGCCCATCAGGATGCCAATGGCGTTGCGTCGGGCCAGGACCCCGTACAGACCAATACAAAAAAGGATTGCTGCTACGATCAAGTACCAACTCAAGGGGATCATCGTTGTCGCTCCTTACCTCTCCTCTTCCTTCTGCTCGCCGACGACCCCCACGGGCTCTTCCTCCCGAGCGATGATGATCGCTCCTATCAAGGCCATCAGCAGAATCACAGAGGCGACTTCGAAGGGCAGAACGTACGTACTGAGAAGGGTCTGACCGAGGGCCACGATGGCATCGCTAGGTGTGGCTGCATCCGACACCTGCCAGTTGGCGGTGACGACGACATACAGCATCACTGCCACCAGGCAGACCGTGACGATGAGGGCGATCCACCACTGCTCGTTCCAGCCGCGCACGGTCTTGCTCATCATTCTCTCGGTGAGCATGATGGCGAAGATGATGAGGACGGCGATGGCGCCCACGTAGATCAGCACCTGGACAGCCGCCAGGAAGGGGGCCTCGAGGAGGACGTAGAACCCAGCCACAATGAAGAGACAGGCGACTAGCAGCAGCGCGCTATAGAAGATGTTCCTGCTGATGACCACCCCCACGGCTGAGCCCACGGCGGCCACAGCCAAGACGAGAAAGACAACCTGCTCAACGCTCATGACGGCTCTGCCTCCTTCTCCAAAGGCCATACTCCACCGGGCGCGTGTTTGCGGCCCAATTCCAGCATCTGGTCCAGATTGAGGATCAGAGCGTCACCCTTGCTGTAGGTGCCCATCTCCAACTCTGGAGAGTGCCCCAGGGCATCTTGGGGGCAGATCTGGACACAGAAACCACAGAACATGCATGTGTTCATGTCATACTCGTAAGTCTCTGGCACCCTCTGGTCGTCGACTTTTTCCTCCGCCCTGGTGACTTTGATGCTCTCTGTAGGGCAAGTGCGCTCGCACAGCCCGCAGCCGATGCACCTGGTGATCCCCTTCTCCGGATCTGTAAGCAGCATCAGCGGTCCCCGATAGCGGGGGAACATGGCTACTCTCTCTTCAGGGTACTGGATGGTGAAGGCACCGCGCTCGGTAATGCCCATCCTCTTGTACACCGGCCGTGACCGATACCTCCAGGGGAACTTCCCCAAATCTCCCACGTAGGTGTCGACGAAACGCCTCAGGGTGACCGACATCCCTTTGAGTATTCCAAAACCAAGCATAGTTCAATCCCTCTCAGTCATCGGCACGTGGCGAGCCCTTTTCACCTATCCTGCTATGAGCTGTCCACTTGCGGTGTGGCGGTCCTCGGCACCAGGACCACTTCTCGCCTATCGCGCCTCCAGCGAGGATACTTGACGAGGGCAATACATACGATGACCACGACATTCATCACCAGGAAGGCTATCGCACCCACATGGCTATACTGCGGAACCAGCTTCGCCACCAGGGCGGTGAGCATCAGATTGGCCAGGGCCAGCGGCACGAGAGTCTTCCAAGAGAAGTTCATCAACTGGTCAACCCGAAGGCGGGGCAACGTGCCTCGCATCCAGATGAGCACGAAGTACAGGAAGTAGGTCTTGATGAAGAACCAGGCCCAAGATGGAAGTATGGGGCCTTGCCATCCTCCCAGGAACACCGTAGTAGCGATGGCGCAGATACTGAAGGCGTTGATGTATTCGGCCAGTAGGAACATGGCGAACTTGATGCCAGAGTACTCGGTGTGATAGCCGGCCACAATCTCTGACTCGCCCTCCGGAAGGTCGAAGGGCGAGCGATTCACCTCCGCCACGGCGGCGGTGAAGTAGAGCACGAAGGCCAAGGGCTGCAGGACGACGAAGGGCAGTCGCCACTGGCCCTGGGCCTCCACGATGGAGACCATCGATAGTGAACCAACCAGGAGGAGCACGCCCACGACGGACAGGACCATGGGTATCTCGTAGCTGATCATTTGGGCCACCGTGCGCATCCCGCCAAGGAGCGCGTACTTGTTGCGGGAAGACCAACCAGCCATGAAGATGGCGATGGTGCCCAGGCAGCCGACCGCCACGATGTAGAGGTAGCCAATGCTCAAGTCAGCGGCCACCATGCCCCGGCCGAAGGGCAGGACCGCCAGAATCATGAAGGTGGGGATCACCGGTGCCACTGCTGCCAGGTTGAAGATCAAGCGGTCGGCCTTGGTGGGGGTGACGTCCTCCTTGGTGAGCAGCTTGATCATGTCGGCTACACATTGCAGCAACCCCCAGGGGCCGAAGCGGTTGGGGCCGTACCGATCCTGAATGCGACCGATGATCTTCCGTTCGAAGACATTGATCCAGATGATAGATGCTAGCCCGAAGACGATCAGCACCAGGACCGTGGCGAACATCATGATGAAGGTCACGCCCCAGTCCGGCAAGAAGTTCGCGAGCTGGGCAGAGAACCAGAAGCTCAGCTTGACGAAGATCTGGTCAATGAACTCCAATATTCCTTGGATTGCTTCCATGCCACACCCCTAGCCTATCTATCCACCTCACCCATGGTGATATCGATGCTGCCGATTATGATGACCACGTCGGCTATCTTGTGCCCCCTACACATGTAAGGCAGCGACTGCAAGTTCACGAAGCTCGGAGCACGGATCTTGTAGCGGTACGGATTCTCACTGCCGTCGCTCACCAGGTAGAAGCCTAGCTCACCCTTGGGAGCCTCTATCCGATGGTAGACGTCGCCTTCCGGTGGTCTGAACTTCCTCTTCTTGGGGGTCGCGGTCTCGCCCTCGGGCAGGTCTCTGAGGGCCTGCTCGACGATCTTTGCGCTTTGCCGCATCTCGGCGATGCGCACCAAATACCGGTCGAGTACATCTCCCACAGTACCTGCCGCGATGTCAAAGTCGAAACGGTCGTAGATGGAGTAGGGCTCGGCCTTGCGAATATCGTAGGGCACACCGGAGGCGCGCAAGAGTGGGCCAGTGCACCCGTATTCTACAGCCACGTCGGGAGGCAGGACCCCCACGTTCCGGCAACGCATCTGCAGGATCTCATTGTCCGTGAGCAGCCGTTCCAACTCATCAATGAATCCCGGTACAGCGTCCACAAACTCCTTGCACTCGGGAAGGAACTTCTCCGGTAGATCGGCGGATACGCCTCCGATCCAGAAGTAGTTGGGCATCATGCGTGAGCCAGCGGTCATCTCGTACAGATCCACGACCAGTTCCCGCCACCGGAGGCAGTAGAACATGGGGGTAAAGAAGCAGCCCAACTCGTTGAGGAGGAAGCCGACGGCTATCATGTGATTGACGATACGGTTCAGTTCCACCATGATGATGCGGATGTATTTGGCTCGCTCCGGCGGCTCGATCTCGGCCAGCTTTTCCACGGCCAGCACGTAGGCGAATTCGTTGGACATGGGGCTTATGTAGTCGAGGCGGTCGGTGAAAGGAGTGTTCTGTATCCAGTTGTTCTTCTCGCCGATTTTCTCGTGATTGCGGTGCAGGTAGCCCACCACCGGTTCCACGTCCACAACGGTCTCCCCGTCGAGAGTCAGGATCAGGCGAAACACGCCGTGGGTGCTGGGGTGCTGCGGCCCCATGTTGATGGTGATGGTCTCGGTCTTCAACTCAGTCATAGTCTCGGTCTCCGCTAGGCGCTAGCCAAAGATATATTCGTCCTCACTACCAGGGAAATCCTTGCGCAAAGGATGGCCCTCGAACCCCTCCCACATCAGGATCCGCGTCAGGTTTGGATGGCCAGAGAAGCGTATGCCCATCAGGTCCCAGACCTCACGTTCCTGCCAGTTAGCGGTCGGCCAGATGGACACGACCGAGGGGAGCATGGGGTTCTCACGCTCGGCATGCACCTTGAGTATCACCGGCCCGCCTTCCTTCTTCGTGGAGTAGAGGTGGTAGACCACCTCGAAGCGGTCCGGATAGTCCACGCCCGTGATGGAGGAGCAGTAGTCGTACTCCTCGTCGTCGCGCATATGCTGGGCCAGCCCCACCAGGTTCTCGCCTTTCACCAAGATAGCGGTGTCCTTGCCCTCCAAGTACCCAAGCGGGAACTGAGGGAACTTTGCTGCCAGGCGGTCAAAGGTCTCTTTGGCGGTCATCAGCTCTTGTCCCCTTTCGGCAGCACCAGGCCCCGTGGTCCGTACTCAGGAACGGGGATTTCACGATCCGCGTCCTTGCGGTACCACGGTGAGGTGCGGATAGTTTCCGCTCTGATCTGCTTGTGCAGCTTGAGGATAGCGTCCAGCAGGCTCTCGGGCCTGGGCGGGCAACCTGGTACGTAGACGTTCACCGGGAGCAGTTTGTCGACGCCCGGCACGACGTTGTAGCCGTCTTTGAAGGGGCCGCCGGAGATGGCGCAGGCGCCCATGGCCAGAACGTATTTCGGCTCCGGCATCTGGTCGTATAGACGAACGACCTGGGGAGCCATCTTCTTGGTGACGGTGCCCGACACGATCATCAGTTCCGACTGCCGAGGTGACGCTCTGAGGAACTCCATCCCGAAGCGAGCCAGGTCGAATCGCGAGGTCACCGTTACGATCATCTCGAAGGCGCAACAGGCCACACCGAACATGACGGGCCACACCGATGCTGCCCGTCCCAAGTTGTATATCCAGTCGACCGGTGCAATGAATACGTTGCGCTTCAACTCCGGCGGTACGGTGTCTTCTTGGGTCATCTTGACTCCCTTCCCTAGCCCTGGGTTGTACTTCTAGACGCGGTGAAGGTCACACCCATTCCAAAACGCCCTTGCGCCAGGCGTAGAGCAGCCCGCCGAGCAGAATCATGAGGAAGATGAACATCTCGACCAGGGCGAAGAGGTCCAGCTGGTTGTAGGCTACAGCCCAGGGGTAAAGAAAAACCGTCTCCACATCGAAGATGACGAAGATCAGGGCATAGATGTAGTACTGAACCCTGAACCGCACCCACGTCTCACCGATGGTTTCGAGACCGCATTCGTAGGTGGACTTCTTTATGGGGGCTGGTTTCCTGGGGCGCAAGATGAAGCCGAAGAACATGGCGATGAGCGGAAAGATGGCGGCTACGACCAGGAGCAGTCCTATAAGAGCATAGTCTGTCACAGACACAACCTCCTTGGCAAGAGCCCCTTTGCCAACACAGCCCTGTCAGCGGGTTCACAGGCTTCTTCGGGGCGTATCCATGGTTGGCGAATCGCACAACCACTATCTTAACAACAAAAGGTCAAAACGTGGTCTTAGCTGGGTCTTAGTTTGGTCAAAACAGTGGACAGTGGCTATAATAGGCTTCAGCAGACCCAACCGCAGATTGTATGTCAGATTGCGAGCAGGTGCAAGTCTTCATGGAAGCGGGCCAAGTAGGCAGCAACGAATTGAGGCTCCCCAGCCCGGAGGAATGGGATGCGTTCGTCGTCAAGAAAGGCGGCCATCTACTGCAGTCGTGGGGTTGGGGGGAATTCAAGAGCCGTTTCGGCTGGGAGGCAGCGCGCTTGGTGGCCTGGGACGAGGCTGGGGAGGAGCCCCAGGGGCTGGCGCAAGTTCTGGTGCGGAACCTACCCCTGGGCAAGATGGCCTATGTGCCCAAGGGTCCCGTGGCCGACGCCGAAGATGCTGAGACCTGGCAGCGGCTACTCACGATGCTGCGCGAGTTCGGCCGGGAGCGGCGTGTCACTTTTCTCAAGATAGAGCCTGACGTGGAGGGAGAACCTCCACTGGCACAGCTCCTTGCCGAGCACGGATTCCGGAGCGCCAAGCGCGCCATCCAGCCCTCCACCACTATCGTGGTGAGCCTGGATGGGGACCCGGAGGAGATCCTGAAACGCATGAAATCCAAGACCCGCTACAACATCCGCCTTGCCCAGCGTAAAGGCGTGACCGTGCGCGACGGAGGGGAAGAGGACATACCCCTCTTATATGAGTTGCTGGAGGAAACCAAGGACAGGGACGCCTTTGCCATCCACGATGAGGAGTACTACAGGCAGGCATGGTCCATCTTCGCTCCCAAGAATCGCGCCAAGTTGCCCCTGGCATACTACGGTGAAGAACTCCTGGCCGGGTTGATGGTCTTCGCCATGGGTTCCAGGGCCTGGTATCTGTACGGTGCTTCGTCAAGCCACTACCGCAACCTCATGCCCAACCACCTGCTCCAGTGGCGGGCAATGTGCTGGGCCAAGGAGCGGGGCTGCACCACCTATGACCTGTGGGGCATCCCAGATGAGGCGGGTTCAGGAGACGAGGATATGGAAGCCGTGCTGAAGCGGGGAGGCCTGTGGGGGGTGTATCGCTTCAAGCGTGGCTTTGGGGGGAGGGTTGTGCGGTACTCCCCTTCGTACGACTACGTCTACTCACCCGTTCTCTACTGGCTGAGTACCAAAGGGTATGGGTGGGTGCGCAAACTCCTCGTGAGCTGAGCACCGCTGGAGCTAGCCTGACTGCATTTGGGTGTGGTCGTAGAACACGAGCGCCGACCTCCACTTATCAATGGACCCTCGACATTTGACTGTAATCGTGATATGATGTCAGGCTGGGCAAGGTACGACTGTGCTTGATTCCGCGTGGGGGAGAGGTGGGCGATGGATCCAGAGCGCTTTCACAAGAGCGCAGCAGGTCAAGTGGTAAGGGCTGGTGCGGGTCAGGGGGCCTACTGGGCCTTTGTGCCCCACGAGTTGCCGCCCTCGTTGAGCTGGGATACGGAACTGGTGCTGGCACTCTCCAAAGCGGATCTCGCTCTGGGCGAGCTGGCCGGTCTCGGACGCAACATGCCGAATCCGCATCTGCTCGTCGGTCCGTTTGTGCGGCGCGAAGCCATTCTCTCTTCTCGCATTGAAGGCACTCAGACCGATATTGCTGACCTGTACGGTTACGAAGCGGGACAGTTGCCACTCCAAGGCCTGGCGCGACCCGCGCCCCCAGAATCTGACGTGCGGGAGGTGCTTAACTATGTGCGTGCACTGGAGTATGGGCTGGAACGCCTAGACACGTTGCCGGTGAGCCTGCGCCTCATTCGCGAACTCCATGAGCGTCTCATGGATGGGGTGCGTGGCGAGCATGCCACTCCAGGCGAATTCCGTCGGACGCAGAACTGGATCGGGCCACCAGGGTGTACGTTGAACGAGGCCGAGTTCGTGCCACCACCCGTCCCTGAGATGCAGGGAGCTCTTGATGCCTTCGAGAGGTACCTGTGTGGCGCGGGAGACTATCCTCCACTGGTGCGCCTGGCGTTCATCCATTACCAGTTTGAAGCCATTCATCCCTTTGTGGATGGAAACGGGCGCATCGGGCGCCTGCTCACCTCGCTTCTGCTGGTGGAGCGGGAGGTGCTGCCCTTACCACTACTCTACTTGAGCGCCTTCTTCGAACAGCATCGTCAGGACTACTATGATCTGCTCATGGGGGTGAGCGAGCAGGGCGCCTGGCGCGAGTGGGTGGAGTTCTTCCTGCACGGCGCAGCAGAGCAGGCTGGAGATGCCAGTGTGCGTGCAAAGCGGCTGCAGGACCTACAGGTCGGATGGCGCGTACAGTTGCAGGAAGCGCGTGTGTCGGGTTGGATTCTTGGACTCGGGGATTCGCTGTTTGAATCACCTATGCTTTCCGCAACCGGGGTGCAGAAACGGTTCGGTGTATCTCATCCCACGGCCATGCAGGCACTGAGGCGTCTGGAGGAGAAGGAGATCCTAAAAGAGATCACTGGGGGGGAGCGAAATCGAGTCTACGTGGCCGCGGGAATTCTTGAGATCATGGAGTGAAAGCCGGCTTTCATTGGGTCAGCCTAGTGAAAGTTCTTGGCGGAGTTCTTTCATTACGGCCCCACAGCCCACCTGCGATAACTTCCACACGCACGCAAGCTCGCCTGACATTCCCCCTCGGGTGTGGTATAATAGTGGATGAGCCAAATGATGGTGAATCCCGACAGGGGGCGCCCAAGGCAGGAAACACGGGCTCCCAAATCGGGCCACCGACCTAGTACCGTTTCTCCTATACGACAGCGGTCCAGCGTGCCACCGAACCGGAAGAAGATCGCATGATCACCAGAAAGCCCCTCGTCGCGTCCATCGTGGGCATGGACGGATGCGGCAAGAGTTCTACTTTTCATGGTGCGCTCAACAAGCTGGCCGACAGCATCCGGGTGGTGGGCATCGGCGATCACGTGTTGAGCGGCGGGCCGGACGAGCCGCTCCGGGAGCGCCTGGACATCCCTTTATGCCGCTCCGCTCGAATCGTCGGAGGCTTCGCCAAGGGTCTTCGCTCGCGGCGCCTGTACAAGAATCTGAAGTTTGTCGAGCTCAACCAGCGGGCGCACATTCGCGACTACGTGACCACACATGAGCCGCCCGACGCCATTCTCACGGATGGTCAACCTCTCGTCAACACCGCTGCCTGGTCCGTGGCTCACTTCTACAAGGAAGACTTGCTCGGCGATGATGAGGAGCTCTACGAGGCGCTCCAGTATCTGGCTGGTGAGGAGAGGATTCCGCTCCGCAAGCTACCCCGGTACATGCGTCGAGCATGGCAGCTGGCGCTGGTCAACCTGCTGCGGCTGACTCGCTTCAGGTACCCGGATCTGGTCTTCCTCCTCGATCTGGACCCTGCTGTGGCTATGGCGCGCATCCGCGCACGCGGCAAGGCCCTGCAGGTGCACGAAACGGAGGCCTTCCTCGGCGGATTAGGCCGTGGCTACGCGCGGGTCTGCGACCTCTTTCAGGAGCGGCGCGGAATCGCGGTGACCATGATCCGCGTGGACCAGATGAGTCTGGAGGAGGCGGTGGAAATCGTCGTTGACGGCGTGCTGCAGCACGTCCTGTCTGAGCCCAACATCGAGACCAGCGACCCTACACGACCCGATACCATCGATGTGATCGCCACCACCATGTCCGGTTCGATTCAGGATCAGCGTAAGGTGCAGCAGATCGGGCCAGAGTTCGAGTCGCGGACCTCGCGGCCGGTACGCGTCCACACAGCCGATAGTCACGCCGAGGCCCGGGCGATCACCAACGCCATCGTAGCCGAGGGTGGTCGCACGATCGTATCGGCGGGCGGGGCTGGCACGTTCAACGCGGTGCTGGAAGGCGCCCACCTGGAAGGCGCTGTGCCGCCGGACCTGCGTCTGGCGTTTCTGCGGAAGGGCTCCGCCGACCTGGTCGGCAAGAGGCTGGGTATCCCGGATGAGCTCCAGGCTGCGGTAGAGGCCATCCTCGACGGCATCGAGGCTGATCGGTCGGTCCAGGCCGATATTCTGGCCGTCGAGACGACGGAACCCGATGGTGCGGTGCAACGGCGGTACCTGGTGGGCTTTGGTGGCCTGGGGGTGTTCGGCGAGGTGCCGCGGTTCACCGAGAGCCGGTTGATCAAAGTCTACAAGGGAGTCCTCGGGGCGCTCCTGGGCGACCTGGGTCCCTTCTTCGTTGGCCTGGCTCTGGCGACGGCCTGGTGGCGGATTCAACTCCTGTTGGGCCGCGTGCCCTCGATGTCTCTGACCCTGGATGACCTCCAGATTCCTCCAGAAATCTGGGGCGCTGTTCTGGTGCTGAACGGCGACCTGGGAGACGAGCTGCCTCTCGGGCGGGGCCTGCCTCTGGGAGGCGGATCATTCCGGGTCATCGCCCTGCGCTACAAGGGGCTCCGCCCTGCACTGAGACAGATGAAGGCGGCGCGGAGTGGCGCGATCCTTGACGACCCCGAGAGGTACGGTGCCGTGGTCAGGACCGTTCGGAGACTCGCTGTGCGGCCCACTGAGGCGCATGAGTACATGGTCAACGTGGACGGCGGCCGGATGCTTACGCGGGGGCAGGTGAGGTTCTCGGTGTCCGGCCGGGTGGCGCTGGTTAGCGGTCTGCGGGCTAGGGGTGTGCAGATTCAGTGACTTCCCAGCGACGATGGCTATGCGCTACAGTGACGAGCCAATGCTCGAGACGTGGCTGGGTGCCATCTGAGGCGCAGGTTGTTGGGCGGCTATCGCCTCAAGCGAGTCTTTGCGGGAAGGGTTGTGCGGTATTCCGCTTCGTGTCACTACGTCTACTCCCGGTTTCTGTACTGGGTGGGCACGCAGCTGTATCCTCGGCTGTGGAGGCCAGTAGCGGGCTGGCCTCGCTCTAGCATTGCCAGGTCCATGCCCTTGGGTCAAAATGGCGGTGAGCACCCGTATCGGGTTGCAGAGAGGAGTTGACTTGTCATTTGCTCTGTCATACAATAGCAGTGTAATTGAAGTGAATGCCAGAGGCTGGTGAGCGGAGTGCACCCTCTGCTGTGCGGACGAGTCCTGCGCACTCATGGAGCAAGGTTGATGCCGGAGGAAACCGGAACAGGGCAGAACCATCGTACTGCAACATAGGAGAGCGACATGTCAGCCCGCTGTGTTCTGATTGGCGACATAAAACGGTCAAGAGATCTGGATGAATGGGGCAGCGTCTTCGAGCAGTTGGAGACTGCTTTGGAGGAGATCAACACGGAATTCTCACATGACGTCTTGGTCGAGTTCGTGCCGACTGTCGGAGATGAGTTCCAAGGGGCGCTCAGAGATCCGAAGCACGCATATGCTGCCTATGTTTCGATCAAGGGCGGATTGCCTGTTGGATTCTACTGTGGGATTGGGGTTGGTGATATCGAGAAGCCACTGGATGTGGACATCGGCATGAGGGGAAATGCCTTCTACAGAGCCAGAAGTGCGCTAGAGTTCTGCAAGAAGCGAAAGCGCAACGTCGTGCTAAGATCTTCGGATACAACCAGTCTAGCCGATGAGACGATCAATACGTTGCTGCACTTCATCCAAGCGCTGGAGAGTTCCTGGACAAACAGGCAACGGGAGGTATTGCACTACTATAGGTTGCATCCAGATCATACCTATGAGCAGTTGGGTAATCATTTCGATATTGCGAAGCAATCAGTGCGCGACATATTGAAGGCCGGGGATTGGGACCTGATCACCGAAGGCGAGACTGTAGTGAATAGGTGGCTAGAGTCCATGTCTTTGGAGCCAGGGCGGAGTCAGGCGAAATAGCCTTACAACAGCGAGTCAGGCAAAAATGCCTTACAACGGGAAGTAAGGCAAAAATGCCTTACAGAGGTGTCAAATGACATGCCTTGAGCTCACTATCGCGAGAATGTTGATCTACTTCTCGTCCTATGTGCTCGCCGTTGCTTTCGGCCATGCTGTCGTACGTCACGTGATCTTGACCAGGTACCCAACAACACAGGCGGGAGGACTCAAAGGCGCAGGCGCCGCTATCGGCTGTCTGGAAAGGTTTCTTGCACTAACCTTCGTCCTAGTAGGGCAGTACGAGGCGCTTGCGGTCATCGTAGCCGCCAAATCTATAGCCCGTTTCGAGGAGTTGAAGTGCAGGGAATTCGCTGAGTACTACCTGATAGGGACCCTCTCCAGCATTCTATTGGCCATGCTCATCGGCATCTTCACGTCTTGGTTGCTCAGCTTGCTTTGAGAAGCTCCTGCCCGCATCGCACAATTGCCACTGATGTTGTTGAGTCTCTTTGCACTACCCACTCTGGATCACGTAGTCACCTCTGTGACTCCCGTTGCACACCTGCCGCCACAACAAGGCCACGGTGTCGCGCACCAGCGGCACTGCCGGTGCACCCTCAGCAGGGCGGCCGGGGGAACGGTCGAGGCCAGACATGTCCGGTGCATCTGGATTTACGCCCGCCCCGGGCGACTGGAGGGTCGAACTAGCAATGACACTTGTGACGGCCGTTGGGGCCGCAGGGCAAGAGTCGACATCGCACACGTGCGCGCGGATGTATGGCGGAGCGGAAAGACACTGGGTGAGGGCTCGGCGTGGCGCCGCACCAACGGACGCCAATGAAGCAACACGCCGTTCAGACTGCAGTGATCGGACGATGACGTTGGTCAGTGGGACGACGGCGGCGATGATGAAGACAACATCGATGACGGCGACGACTCTGCCGACGACGGCGATCATGACGATGATGATGTTGGTGATCATGGTGGTGGTGATGGTGATCACGCTGGTGGTGATGGTGAACATGGTGGTGGTGATGATGGTGTTGTCGAAGGATCTTGCGGAAGACATGATTGTGGGCGCGACACTGCCCTCTCCTATCGTCACCGCCCTCCACCAGGTGACGGAAATGGGTAGCCGGGGCGAGCAGTGGCTTGGGTGTCAGATGGGGCGACTGTCGTCAGTGGGGAACATTGAGGTTCATGAAGAACCAGTACTTCGGTGACATCAACGATTATCGGAAGTACGGCTTGCTTCGGCTGTTCTCCGGGTACGGGGAGATCACCACCGCCGCGTGCTGGATGTTGACCCCCGACGATGGTCGCACCGACGGATCATTCACCGACTACCTCCATCAGCCCGAGAAGTGGCGCCGTTATGATCGCGAACTGTATGACCATCTTAGAGACCTTGTCCTCGTACAGAACCTGCGCGACGTCCGTGGCGTCGAGACGGTCGCCATACTGTCCTCGTGTCGCTTTGCGCCAGGGCTGCTCCCCAATGACGCTGAGGGTCGCGCCGCCTACTTCGACACCTTCGCGGGCGTAACTGAGGGGTGCGATCTGATCTTCTTCGATCCCGACAACGGCATCCAGGTCAAGTCGAAGCCTTACGGTCGCAAGGATTCCTCGAAGTACCTGTACTGGCACGAGATAAGGGACTCGTTCTCCGCCGGACATTCCCTTCTCATCTACCAGCACTTTCCTCGGGTGAAGAGGGAGCCGTTCATCGACACTCTGGCGCGGGAGTTGGCGGAGAACACCGGCGCGCAGGAGGTCTACTCCTTCCGCACGCCCCGGGTGCTGTTCTTGCTGGCACCTCAGGACCGGCATCGGGAGTTCTTCCGGGAGTGCAGCGAGAAGGTGGAAGCTGCCTGGGGCTCTCAGATCGCCGTGGCCAGACACCGCTATTCCGATCCTCAGCGGCACTAGAGATGCTACTCGGCACCTCCATAGAGAGAGTGTGGAAGATGCCCTGCGCCCTAATGCTGCGGCGGGATCTGCAATCTCGCCGTCCGCTGGATTACCCTTCGATACGCCCTACGGGCTACTCAGGATGAATCCAGCAGCAGCTTTATGAACGGTTTTTCAACACCCTCGTCGGAACCGCTTCCCATTCTACCTTGCTTGAAGTACAATTGTGACCTGGTTCGGATATGCCAAGCAGCGCTCGCTGCAGACGTACTTGAGAGAGCAATGGAGGTGAACCATGAACAGAAGGTTTTCAGTAGTCATTGGCTTGTTGTTCGTCACCATTCTGGTGCTGACCACTGGCTGCGTCGGCGCCGGCCCCGCGGGGACTGATCACGAGTCCGTTGGTTTGGGTGGGGCGGAGTCGGTGCGTGTCGAAATCTTTATGGGCGTCGGGGTGCTCCTGATTGACGGCGGCGCTGACGAGTTGATGGAGGCCGACTTCACCTACAGCCAGGACAGTTGGAAGCCCGAGGTGGAGTACGCCGTTACTGGGAGCCAGGGCACGCTAGCCGTGAGGCAGCCATCGGCCATGGGCGTGGTCCCGACCCCGAACATCCGCTATGAGTGGGACGTGCGTCTCAACAACGACGTGCCCATGGATCTGGGCATCCAACTGGGTGTCGGCGGCGGCAATCTCGACTTGGGTGACTTGAATCTCTCACGACTCCACATCGGGCTGGGTGTTGGCGGCGCCGAGATAGATCTTAGCGGCGACTGGCAGAGCGACCTTGACGCCAACATTGAGGGCGGCGTTGGCGGGGTGAAAGTAACGCTGCCGCGCGACGTCGGCGTGCGGGTCGAGGTCGAGAAAGGTCTCGGCGGGGTAGATGCCGACGGCTTCACAAGGGACGGTGACGCCTACGTGAACGACGCCTATGGCCAGTCAGACGTGACTCTTCGCCTCAACCTCAAGGTCGGTGTCGGCGGGGTTGAGCTGAATCTGGCAGATTAGTGGGAATCCCTTGGAGGAAGTACGTCATGAAGCGCACGAGATTCTCGGCGTTACTCGGATTGCTGATCTCGCTGTTGGTGTTGGCGGTGGGTTGCGCTCCTTCGGGTGGGACAGTCCAAGGTGAGGCGGATTTCGCAGGCCAGGTGACCGATGTCCAGCACATCGGG
>NJBK01000061.1 GCA_005223035.1 Chloroflexi bacterium B3_Chlor | reverse complement strand
CTGGCGAACCAGGGCGAAGTCATCCCCGATACTGTGCTTACACGTATGACGCGGCAGATGGAACAGGTTATGGCGGAGATAGCCCAGGCTCGACCTGAGGAAGTTCCAGCGCTGCTGGAGCGGGTGATGGAGAGGTCCCGGGAGCATCAGCAGGTGCTGGAGCAGGCCGGAACCGGAGCAAGGGAAGAGATGCAGACCAGGCTCCGTCAGGCTTCTCAGATCATGGAACGCGTTCACCAGAGTAACGGTGACGCGTCGAACGATCCAACGCGGTTCCAGCAGGAGTATCAGCACCGCTACAACGGCGCCCCCGGTCCCCACGGAGGCGGGTCGCCGACGGCAACGAGCGATCCGGAGCGGTCACAAGAGGAGTATCAGCACCGATATGAGGGCACGCCTGGCCCACACGGGGAGCAGTCGCCTTCGCCGAGTGAGACGGCGGTGGCCACCGAGACCCCCACGGCCTCACCGACGAGCGAGGCACAGCGGACCCAACAAGAGCATCAGCATCGTCAGGAAGGTACGCCAGGTCCCCACGGCGAACAGTCGCCCGACCAGCCCGCGCCGACGAGTGAGCCGAAACGCGGCGGACAGTCCGGCAGCGGTCACTGAGTCGACGAGCCACTTGGACGCCACCAACGGCCCCATCCCCTCTGAGTGGGAAGGGGCCGTTTCCATTCCCATCTTGCGCGGGGGTCGGTTCTGATTTGGATGGGCGCGGTGTTTGCGGCCAGCGGGTGCGCGCGGGCACGCAGGAGACAGCGCGCTGGACGTGGACTGAGTTGGTCACTGGTGACTGGGCGTGCCCTCGATTTCTCATCGGTTGACCTCGACAGCCGTCCGCGGCCGAGCTATAATGGCGAGACGTTGACCACCTGCGTCATCATGTAGTCGGCACCCAGCAAGTTGCTCTGGAGCGTGCTTTTTCTTGTGTGCTGGGGCCTGGAACGAAGGGGAGCGGTGAAACGAGCACTCCTGGTGCCAATCTTGATGCTGGTGCTGATGGTAGCGACTTCTTGCGCGTCGCAGTGAGTGCGCAACGTGCTCCCGCCGGTTGGGGGGATCCAGACCGCCGTTGTTGAGCTGTCTCCCTCGCCCGCGCCGGCGGAGACAGCGACGCCGAGCCCAGGCCCGCAGTGCACCGTGGTCCTCGACGAGGACACGTTGGACCGCTTGACGCTCTCTATGGATCCCGTGGACCAGACCATGGAGATGCGTCCGGGAGAGACTCGTACGTTTTCCCTTGGCGTCATAGAGTGCTGCTATATCCTTGAGCTCGTGGAGGCTTGTGCCACCTGGTCTGTGGATCCACCCGAAGGCGCCAGCATTGACCCCGACACAGGTTTCTTTACCGTGGACGCTCAGACGCTGAGCGGGAGCGTGTTCACGGTGAGCGCCGATGTGGACAACGGGCGGCGGGTGGTGTCGGTCGAGGTGCACGTCTTCACTCCAGAGGACAATCCACTGGTCGGTCTCTGGAGGGAGGAGGCTCAGTATGCATGCGGCACCGGGGAGGAAGTCGTCCCCGAGCAGCCCATTGGCGAGCTCCGTTTTCGTGCCGACGGCAGCTTCGGTGTCACCTGGATGCCCTTTGAGATCTACGTCGACTACTGGGGCACGTACGCATACGACCTCCCGCGGGGCACGCTCGATCTCGTCATCGAGGGTGGCAACTGCGTTCCCGATGACGTGGACGGAAGCGGCTTGTTTTCACTCCACGAGGAGGGACGCTTGATCCTGAGGGACATGTGGCTGGGCCGCCCGCGGGGACAGACGGGCGCTGGTTACTGCGGTCATCGCCTCAGTCAGTGACTCCAGACACAAGTTCACAATCGCCGTCAGCCCACCCGCGATACGTTCCACTCTTCTTCGTGGGAGATGCTTACCTCTGCGCCGGACCACGTGTAGTGAAAGTAGTGGTAGCCGCCAAGGGTGGGCAGGTTTCTGCCCACGGTGACGACGATGTGGTCGGGGCTCATGCGCGCGAAGTAGGCATCCCCTCTCTCGGGAAAACGGCCCCAGGTGGGATCGAGGGGTACCCAGCCATGACCTGGCAGATAGGCTTCTAGCCAGTCGTGCTTGATCTGGCCCAGGTCCGCACTCCTGCTCTCACGGTAGGTAACCCCCTCGAGGAACCGGGCCGGGATTCCCGCCGCCCGGCTGAGGGCTAGCAGAGCGTCTGCAAACTCGGTGCAGTCGCCGCGGCCATACCCGAGAGCCCAGACTGCCCCGCGGTCTCCCTCCTCGTATGAACTGTAGGTGATCTGCTGCCTCACGTAGTCGTACAGAGCTTCTAGGATCCGGCAAGGGTTGGCCTGCCCACGTGATAACTCGTCGGCCAGGGCTTGGATCTTCGCATCGTCCGATTCCACGTAGGTGTCCGGCTGGAGGAAGGAGTCGAGCATCTCCCCTTCGCATTGCGAGAGATCGTAGGCCAACTCCTTGACCCTTACCTCGTAGGTGAGCCTGGCAACCACTCGCTTGCCAGGACCAACACCCTGGAAGTCGAACCGGGCGTACTGATTGCCGTACTCGTCCTCCACTACCTCGTACTCCGAAGGGTCTGACCAGCTGGCTAGCACTTCCTGATAAGGCTCCAGGCTCCGGATCAGCGCCACCCACAGAGTCAACCGGCGAGCGGTGCCGGGTTCTGCGTTGATGAGCGTGACCGTGTGCGTGACGTCGTAGTCGCCATGGGAGAGGATGATGGGTCCCTGTGGGTAACGTGAGGGGACAATCGTGGGTGGGGGAGATAGGGTGGGTATCGGCGTGGGCGCCTCTGGCGTTGGTGTCCCGCCGTGAAGCACCATGGGAATGTCGCAGGCCAACACAGCCGCGACCAGCAGGGGCGCGATCACTACTAGCGCCTTGCGGTGCCTGGACATCAGTGCCTACCTATCGTACAGTCCCGCTTCGATTTCCTCCAGGCTACTCAGCAATGTTATCACCAAGGGCGATTCTCCGCTACTGGCGATCAATCTTGGTGCCCTCGACGTGGTAGCCCCCGGGGCGTTCTGCTGGAAGCCTCGCTCTTTTGCCCCTCCCGTGATATAATCATTTTGGTGGCGCAAAGATCGAAACCTCGTGTCGGGGCCAGCCATGAGAGATCTCGGCGCTTCTCCGCGTGGTTGGTCAATGCGCTGTGCGAGGAGAATTCGGTGACACGGCGGTCGATACCTTTCGTCATAGTCGTTGTTTCATGGGCGGTGTCATGGCCTGTGGGCCACTACCCGAGGCTGTGGCCACCCAAATCTCCTCCGTTGCGGCTGGAGTTCTGCCTGAAGAGACTGCCACCCTGATTCTCATATTCGTCGGGGCTGCTACCCCGGCGTCAAGAGGTGGACCCGTGCCAACGGCTGGCCCTACAGCCACCGCAACAAGTCCGCCGGCAGAGACCGCTGAATCCGCCGTCGGCGATTCTGGAGAATTCCATTTCGCCACTGTAGCCGTGCTGCTGGAGCCTGCACCAAGATCGCAGCCTTAGGCGGTATGGGATGCCGAAGACTGCTGACCGTCACAATTGGTTGACAGAAGGAGGGATGCCATATGTGGGATGAGTACCTCTTTCCTCAGTCCGTGGATGAGGCCTTGGAGATGCTGGAGGCTCACGTGGGTGAGGCGCGGATCATTGCGGGAGGGACAGACCTGACTCTCCAGAGCCAACGCAGGCAAGTGCCAGCCAAGGTAGTAGTGGATATCACCCGCATCCCGGGCCTGGATCACGTGGAGGAGAGGGACGGTTTGATATACGTCGGGGCCCAGGTCACGCATGCCCAGGTGGCCGCCTCGCCGTTGATCGGTTCTCTTGCGGGGGTGCTGGCCGAGGCCTGCGGTTCGGTGGGCGGCCCCCAGATTCGGAACGTGGGGACTCTCGTGGGCAACGTGGTGAATGCCTTGCCGGCCGCCGACGGGGCGATGGCCCTCTTCGCGATGGATGCCGAGGCGGAGGTCGCCGAGGGAACAGGGCGGCGCTGGGCGCCCATCGCCAGTCTCTACGCAGGGGTGGGGCGATGCACCGTCGACTCCTGCGAAGCCATGATCACACAGTTGCGGTTTCCAGCCTTGCGAGATGGAGAAGCCGGGGCCTTCGAGCGACTGGCCAAGCGGAGAACTCTGATCTTGCCCATTCTGAATACCGCAGTTGTGCTTGGGATCGACGGAGGCAAGATCGAAAAGGCGCGGATCGCGATAGGCCCTGTGGCGACCACGCCATTTGTGGCCACCGAGGCCGCCGCTGCGTTGGTGGGGCGAGCCCCCGATGGAGCTGCTGTAGCCGAGGCGGCGAAGCTCGCATCTGAGGCTGCTGAGCCTCGCTACTCTCTATTACGAGGCAGCACCGAGTATCGAAAGAGTATGGTGGAGGTTCTGGTGCGGCGCGCTCTTACTCGAGCCGTTGCAAGGGCTTGTGGAGAGGAGGGCGAGAATGGCAACTCTTAACATGATCGTAAACGGCAAGGAGGCTTCCGTTGAAGTGGGGGCTGGGGATCTACTTGCCCACGTCCTGCGCGACAAGTTGGGGCTGATCGGCACCAAGATCTCTTGCGGGGAGGGGGAGTGCGGAGCCTGCACTGTCCTGGTGGATGGCCTGTCGGTCACTTCTTGCATCTATCCAGCCCTCAAAGCTCAGGGACGTGAGGTAACCACGATTGAGGGACTCCCGCAGGAAGGCCAGTTGCATCCCATCCAACAGGCCTTCATAGACGTGACGGCCCCCCAGTGCGGCTATTGCATCCCTGGCATGATCCTGTCTGCCAAGGCGTTGCTGGACGAGAACCCTCATCCCACGCGGGAGGAGATCAACGAGGGAATCTCCGGTAATCTGTGCCGCTGCACGGGCTACTATCAGATCGTAGAGGCCATCGAGTTAGCAGCGGAGCGTATGGCGGAGAAGGGAGGTGCTCGATGAGCACCAGAGTCGTGGGGCAGAGCGTACCCAAGAAGGACGCGGCAACTAAGGTGCGTGGAAGCCGGAAGTTCCCCCAGGATTTCAACATGGAGGGTCAACTCCACGCCAAGGTGGTGTGGAGTGAGCATCCCCACGCTCGCGTGACGAAGATAGACGTGAGCCAGGCGGAGGCTCTACCCGGCGTGGTGAAGGTCATCACCGCCGAGGATGTGCCTGTGAACGAGTACGGGATCATCATCCCCGATCAGCCGGTCTTGGTTGGGGAGGGAGACAAGGTGCGCTGGCTCGGGGACCGGATAGCCATCGTAGTGGCAGAGAGCGAGGACACAGCCCGGAAGGCCCGACGGCTGGTGCAGGTGGAGTATGAGCCACTGCCGGTGGTGAGCGACCCCCGAGAGGCCATGAAGCCAGGAGCGCCCCTCGTGCACGATGAGCGTGGCGATACCAACGTCATCCGGCACATCAAGATCCGCAAGGGGGATTGGAGGAAGGGGCTTGCCGAGGCGGACGTGGTGGTGGAGAGCTACTACATCACGCCCTACGTGGAGCACGTGTACATGCAGCCCGACGCCGGAATAGGTTACATAGACGACCATGAACGGGTGACTGTCAACTCTGCCGCTCAGTGGGCCGGCCATGACATCCCGCAGATTGCCCATATGTTGGATCTGCCTCAAGACCAGGTGCGAATGATAGTGCCTGCTATCGGTGGAGCCTTCGGTGGACGAGAGGATATGCATATTCAACACGTGTTGGCTCTCTGCGCCTACTTGCTCCGGCGACCGGTGAAGATGGTCTTCGATCGGTCGGAGGTGATGACGAGGACGGGCAAGCGTCACCCGTATTACGTCAAATACAGAACGGGCGCCACCAGTGATGGCAAGCTGACAGGAGTGGAGATCGAGATAGTGGCCGAGGTGGGGGGCTACGCTTCCACCAGTGTCCCGGTAATCGAGGCTGGCACCAGTTTTGCTGCCGGCCCTTATGTGGTGCCCAACGCTAAGGTGGATGCCTACGCCGTTTACACTAACAACGCCGTCACCATGGCTATGCGAGGGTTCGGGACCACGCAGAGCGCCTTCATCTACGAGATGCAGATGAGTAAGCTGGCCGATGCGCTGGGTATGGATCCGGTGGAACTTCGGATGAAGAACCTGTTCCAGGATGGCTCCATCGGTTTGACGGGACACGAGATGCCAGAAGGCGTGGGGATCAGAGAGGCGCTCAGACAGGCCGCCCTGGCGGGAGGCTGGAAGGAGGAGGATGGACGCTGGATCAGACCCGACCTGGGTCCACCTTCAGCGCCCCACAAGCGGCCGGGTATCGCCGTGGCCTGCGGCCTCAAGAACGTCGGCTACTCTTTCGGCTCCGATGACAAGTCTACGGTGGGTGTGCAACTTGCCTTGGATGAATCGGGGCGGATAGCTCGAGTGACCGTGCAGACCGCCGCCTGCGATGTGGGGATGGGAGTTCAGACTGCGCTGGCTCAAATGGCTGCCGAGGCGCTGAGCGTAGACTACAATCAGGTGCGCGTCTCCATGGCCGATACTGCCAGCGCCCCCGACTCTGGAAGCTCCTCTGCCTCTCGCCACGTCTGGATCTCCGGCAATGCCCTCGTACGGGCTTGCCAGGACGCCCTCCGGAAACGCGACGAGATACTGATGGCTGAGACAGGTGAGACGTTCGTCGCTGCTGAGCACGAGTTCCGTGGGCTCAGCGTCCGGGAGACCAAGCCCTACGATCCCGAGACGGGGATGTGCGTGCCTCACTTCAGCTATGGGTATGCTTCTCAAATCGCCCTGGTGGAGGTGGATTCTGAGACTGGTGAGACGGAGGTTCTCAAGTTCTGGGCCGCCCAGGATGTGGGGAAGGCGGTCAACCCGGAGATGGTGAGGGGGCAGGCTGGCGGAGGCGTGCATATGGGCCTTGGCTACGCCCTCACCGAGGAATACATCCAGCAGGAGGGGGTGGCCAAGACCCGTCACCTCAGTGACTACTATATCCCTACAGTGATGGACATGCCTCGGGAGTTCACGTTGGTCACTGTAGAGGTACCCGATCCCACGGGTCCCTTCGGGGCCAAGGGGGTGGGGGAGATGACCACTTTGCCCACCGCGCCGGCCATCATCTCCGCCATCCACGACGCGGTAGGGGTGTGGATCGACGAGTTCCCGGCCACGGCGGAGAGAGTCTGGCGAGCCATGCAGAAGAAATGACGGCGCCGCAGCGCGGGCGGGCGACGGAGCGGATGCAGACGTAGTCCTGCCCGCCTTCGGTGGTGATGAGGCTCCAGTCTAGCCCTCGATCTTCTCCATGTCCTCGCCGCAGCAAACGAGCGTGCCGCCACCGGCGGCGGTGACTACCACCTCGTTGCCGCAGACGTTGCACCTGTACTTCTCTCCGACTTTCTCGACTGCCATGGTTACTGGTCTCCTTACTTGGTTTGTCTATCGTGTCACCGGCACTGGTTGGATCCGATGAAACGTTGACGGCGGGTCTCTGGCGGTGTCCGAGTGCTCGGCATTCCAATGATATCACCGGGCCAGCGTACTTGCCAACGACAGCGAGCGGGAAGCCTCGCAGTGCTGAGCTCCGCCGCGCCGGAAGGTTCCGTACTCACAGCCCTGCCACGAGCCGGGCAATGTATGGCGACAAGACACCACTTGTGGTATTCTATACTTGTGTGTGATGAATCCACCGGAGTAATATACCGTTTACGGCATAAAACGCCGGTGAAATTCACTCACCGCGCAGAATACGAGTAAGGGTGTAAGAAAGCGTATGAGATTCCGGCGACTGATCGAAATCGTGGGCGACGAGCCCGTGTTTGACACTGGATTGTTGCTTTCTGGTGACGTGCACCTCGCGGACGTGCGGCGCCAGCTGTCGGTGTGGGCAACGGGCGGACGCCTTTACCGACTGCGGCGTGACCTGTACGCGCTGGCGCCACCCTATCAGAAGGTCAAACCGCATCCTTTTGCTATTGCTAATCGTATGGTGCGTGCGTCCTACGTCAGTTCGCAGTCGGCACTGGCGCACTATGGAATCATCCCCGAATACGTGCCGGTTACTACCAGTGTCACCACCGGGGAGCGTCGCCGCTGGGATACACCGCTGGGAAGCTACGAGTTCCGTCAAATCAAACGTGAGTTGTTCCGCGGATATCAGATGGTGGAGTTGGCGGGACGGCAAAGAGCGTTTGTCGCTACCCCAGAGAAGGCCTTGCTAGACTTGGTGTACCTGACACCGGGAGCTGATTCCCCAGACTACTTGGTGGAATTGCGTCTACAACGCCTCGACCGTCTGGATCTGGAGACCCTGCAGCGCGAGGCCGAGCTCTTCAACAAGCCCAAGTTGCGGCGGGCAGCCGCACGCGTGGCAGATCTGGTGCGCGCAGAATCGTCGGAGTACGAAACGGTATGAAAGAGTACATCGCCGACCTGGTTCGGGCCTCGCCCACAGTGGGCCAGGCGCTCAATCAAGTCCGCGAGTATCTACAGGCCAGGATCCTGGATAGTCTCCAGAGCGCGGGTGGGATGATCCCCCTCGCGTTCCACGGGGGTACAGCGCTGCGTTTCCTCTACGTCACGCCGCGATACTCGGAAGACCTCGACTTCGTACTGGAACGGGACGAGGCGCAGTATGACTTACCTCGGTATCTCAGCGCTATTGAGGCGCATCTGCGTGCGGAGGGGTATGTTGTACGTACCGGAATGAGCGAGCAGAAGGCCGTGCAAAGTGCGTCTATCCGCTTTCCTGGGCTGATGTACGAGTTGGGCCTCTCGCCTCATACCGACGAGGTACTGTGGATCAAGATCGAGGTGGACACGAATCCACCGGCGGGAGCGGTGCTGGCCACCACAGTTGTCCGTCGCCACGTGACCCTTCACCTCCAGCATCACGACCGCGCGTCCTTACTTGCCGGAAAACTCCACGCCATCCTGCATCGACCCTACACCAAGGGCAGGGACATTCATGATCTATTGTGGTATCTGAGCGACCCGGATTGGCCTGAGCCTAACCTGACCCTGCTCAACAACGCTCTGAGGCAGACAGAGTGGAGTGGGCCGGATTTGACCGAGCGCAATTGGCGGGAATTGGTGGGCAGGCGGCTCGACGCAGTAGTCTGGGGCCGCGTCATCCCCGACGTAGAGCCCTTTCTTGCGCCGAGTGGCAACGTTCGTCTCTTGACCCGTGAGAATCTGATGCGGCTGCTCAGGCAAAGCCCTGGCGGTCGGACACGCCGCTGAGAGAGGGCG
>NJBK01000033.1 GCA_005223035.1 Chloroflexi bacterium B3_Chlor | reverse complement strand
AGCGCTCTGTGGTCTTCACGTAGTACTGGTCGCGATTGGCCCAATGCAGCAGCACCTCCTCGCCGTTGTAGGGCACAGAGAACTTGGCTTCCTTGGACGAGTAGCGGCGCTCGGTGAGAAAGTCGCCGTTGTCATAGTAGCGGCGGAAGAAGGTGTAAAGATCGTTGAAAACGTGCGCCTCGGTCTCTTCGGCGATCTCCAGACCCTGAAGTTGCTCGCGCAGCGCCGCATAGTCTACACAGACGGGCCATGCTGCGAACTCCTCCCGCACCGCGCCAGTCTCGTCAAGCGCTTCGTCCGCGATTTGGGCACGCTTTTCCTCCACTTGTCTTTCCAGTTGCACGCGCTCCTCGGTCCGGAAGTGGGCCAGTCCCTCGTCCACCGCGTCGAGCAGGTCGTTCTCAATGAAGCGCTCGACCTCATGACGCTTCTCATTCATGATCCGGTAGATGCCAAAGTCCAGATCAGCGCTGTCAAACTGGAAGAGCTGCCGCAGAAGGGACTGCAGTTTCCTGCGGTTCTGAGTTCTCTTGTCGGTGATATCCATGTTTCTCCTCCAACGCGCGCTTGGGCAGCCGATCGTCCTGCCACGGGATCGCCCGTCACCCCAAGGACAACAAAAGCCCGCCTCAGAGTGCAAGGCGAGCCTCATCCAAGAACAGATCATGGCAGGGTGCTCACCCTGCACTGGGCTAGCCAATTATACCACAGGCCAAGCCCGCCCTGCCAACCGGAAATGCGCGACATCGCAGACAGAACGGCCTCAGCAGCGAAACAAGCACTCTGGGGCCCTCCGGGGTTCACGTGCGCTTGCTCGCGGCGCCTACGCACCCACTGTCACTAGCTGCGTGAACCGGTGGGACCAGCCGGATTGACAACCGCGCGCTCGTGCGGCGCCGTAGTCCTGCAAGTCTTAGACTGCCCTGGTCACCAACTGTAGTTCTTGAACGCCAGGGGCACGTACAACTTGTCTGTGACGTTCTCCCACCAGCTCATGTCGTGCGCCCAATACGCGGCTCCCAAAGCGTCGGTGTCACCGTCTCCATCCACATCCGCGCCGTGGACTGATGTCGCACCGCCGAAGTCGCTCGCTAAGTCCTACTCTCGCGTGGCCCCAGAACCATGTCGTAGAGGCGCCCCGTTCCCAGATGCCTAAACTGCGGTGAGACAGCCTCAGATATGCGCATGCCCTGGTGTTGTTCGAAACCACGTGCATTTAAGCCAATCTGGACAAGCACGGTGACCCAGTCCTCGGGGCTCTCGATGCGCCCCATTCCGAGCCGCTCTCTCACGTTGCTGTCGAATGCAGGTCCGATTCGTCCATTTGTGAGCAGGAGTACTGCCTTCGAGATGCCCACGCAGCCTGCCGAGTCGGATACGGGAAGCTGCCTGAAGATGTTCCACAGCTCATGCATGGCATCGCAATGGAGCGGCTGAATACCATGAAGGCTTGTGAGACTGATACCCTCCACAACACCCAAGAATGGTTGAGCACGCTCGATGAGGTCTTCCAAGAACGGAGCCTCATGTTCGGCTTCTACGCGCGTCCTTCTCATCTCGAGTGGCCTGGTTGCCTGCCATTTGCGGAGGATACTGCCGAACTTGCAGACTCGTTCCGAGGCCGTGGTATTCAGCCAGTCTTCCCAGTCGTCTACGTACGTTTTGCGGAATCCATCTACTGCGTCAGCCAATTCCCGCGGTGTCATCTCGCAAACCACTCGAATCTGCACTACACCCTCCCCTGGCAGGAAGCAATCCATGCCCTGATGACGTAGCCCGTTGTGCTCTTTTCCTTCAGTTGGTTAACCTGTACGTCGTCGCCCGGCCTCCAGCTTTGCCCTGAGGCGAACAGCCGGCTGACCCCGGCGTGGCTCAGTGCTGGGAGTCGGTGTTGGATCGCGGTTGCTCCCCCAAGGCAACGAGGCGTTCGACGCTCTTCCTAAGCAAGTCTCTGAACTCGGTCGCTTCTTCTATGGCCGTCGAAATGGGTATGTGCGGCCGCCACGCCTCGCCGTGACCCTCTTCGTTCATCGGCATCTCCCGCCCTGGGTACAGGTCGATGACGGCTTCATAGTACTCCCGAGCCGCAGCGACCGCCTCCTCCTGGGCGATATTCCACTGTTCAATGAGTTGCCGAGGCAGATGATCCTCGTACAGAACGTGCTGTTCGGGATTGATCTTGAGCAGAGTTGCATCCCTACCGAAGCCGGCCGGATTGGGTAGCTTGAGCATGAGGTCCCGGTCTCCTGGGTCACCATAGACCCCCAAATGCTCAACGTCCGCCATAACGCTCTCCACGAACTCCCTTTCCTGTGGCTCGAGTTCGCCCAGGACGTCGTCAACTCGCAGGCTGGCTCCCGGCGGGGCGCTCGCTAAGTCGCCTAGCTGCGGCGGCGCTTCCACCGTAGCCATATTCGGCTCGGCGGTTCTCACGGTGACTACGGCTCGCTCCACCTCCCTGCTTCGAAGCACCAACTGCGGTACCACGAGCATCCGGTCTTCTTCGCCCGGTAGCCGATAGAACTGCATCTCTACCAGCATCAACGTGAAATGAAGGCTTGGCGTTACCTGCAGATAGCTTGTGATGTCCTCGAGCCGCTGTTGGATCCCGTCTCCAGCCACAGCGAGCAGCATCCTCCCGCGTCGCAGATGCGTCGTCACTCGATCTACGAAGTGGGCTTCATCGAGCCCCTGATCTCCGGTTTCCTGGACAAGCGTTTCAAACAGACCCATCGCCGAGCCTCGGAATTGCCGGTTATAAGCCACGACTCGCTGCTCCAGATCTTCGTACGACCACCGACTCACCTGGCTCGCATAGTCTATCACCTGGCTGACCACATCGCGCAGGGCTTGTGGATTCCGCCAGAGCTTGGTCTCCACAATCGTCAAGCGGCCGTCGGGGTTGATGCACAGGACGTCAATGCTGCCGGCTGGCGAGGCGTCCACCTCCCACCCGACCGTGATCAGCGGAGCGAAGGTCGGCTCCAGTTCAGCAACGGGCAGGAGGTCAGGATTGCGCCTGATCAAGTCCTGCGGGAAGTGTTCCTTGATCAGTGTCTCCCTGAGGGGGATTCTCTCCAGTGGGATCAGGGTTCCGTCGCCGGCCACCACCGCCGGGCTGCAGTCACGCCTTCCTGGCAGCATTCGACTACTCCTTTCACCGCGCTGCTTCCCGCACTAATCTAGCACAAAGGCCCGCCCCGACATGCAAGGCGAGCCTCGTCGAAGAAGAGATGTTGGCAGGGTGCTCACCCTGCAAGTGGCGAGCACATTATAGCGCACGTCAGAAACTCTGTCAATAGGAAATCAGCACCATTTGGCGCTGGTCCCCCACGGGTTGCTGATCGTGGCGCTGCCCGTGCCGCTCGTTCGATGGTTCGACACGCCCTTCGACCCTTCGACCGGGCTCAGGACGGCGCTCAGGATGCGTGCCCGTGGCAAAGAAAAGAGCCCCAAGGGAAATCCCTTGAGGCCCTCTCGTCTTCACGTGCCCTTGCCCGCGCTGCCTGGCCACTCCAAGACCTCGGAGGTCTCCCGTGCATGACGCCGTTGCTGAGGATGAGAAGACAGCTACGGACGAGCCTCTTCCCCCAACGACAGGCAGGGTCAATGTGTAACTCATAGCAGCCGGGCGATTGCCTGGGCCAACAGCCCGGCGATGGGCGGCACGACAAAGGTGATGGCGTAGCGAACGAGCGCTGGTTTGGGATCGATCAAGGCCATCTCCAGGGGCAAGCGCGACACTGACCACAGCGACCAGGCAGAGACAAAGCTCACCACGGCGCCTAGGCCAGCCCCAGCCTCGTAGAGCGCCGCCACGATAGGGAAGACCGCGTACGGCGCACCGGGCACCAGCCCACCGACCACGCAGCCGATCAGAACACCCTTGCTCCCAGCTTGGGTGCCTAGCCAGCCGGTGATAAGATCCCTGGGGATGAGTACCTGCACCACCCCAGCTATGACAAAGCTAGCCAACAGCATGGGCAAGTTGCGCCATAGCGTACGTCCAGCGGCCTGCAGCCCGGCCAAGGGCAAGTCGCGCCCTTGCCAGAAGGCAATCGCCAGTAGTATCGCCGCAACGGCAACCAGAACAAGAGTCGTTGTGTCCATCCGCCTGCTCCCTTTGTGCTTTCGGTTCATTGTGGTCGCTCCCGTCTCAAACACGGGCACCAAGATGTGGTCGGCTAACGACCAGGTTCAGCCGCGTGCAAGGATGCAATCTACTCGTGAGCTATTCTGAAACCCGTTGTAACTTTTCGCTCGGTTATGCATATTATATACAGAGAGGAGTTATGCTCAACTTCCAAGGCCTGTACGAATCCTATGCACCTGAAGTTTACCGCTTTGCCTTTTGGCTTGCGGGTAACAGTTCCGAGGCAGAGGATATAACCTCTGAGACGTTTGTCCGCGCCTGGGTAAACAGCAGCACTATTCGCACCGAAACCCTTAAAGCATATCTCTTCACGATCGCCCGCAATGTCTTCTTGGAACAACAGAGAAAAAGCAAGCGTCAGGTTGCCCTTGAAGACGTTCACCCTGACCCGGCACCTGGGCCGGATGTACTGGTTGAGTCTCGTCTCGAATTACGAAGAGTTCATAGAGTTCTTCAGACACTTCCAGAGATCGACCGTGCGGCTTTCATTTTACGCGTTCAGCACGAACTACCCTACGCCGAAATTGCCCGTGTTCTGGGATTATCACTGTCATCTGCCAAAGTAAAAGTGCACCGCGTCCGTAAGAAGCTGCTCACTACTTGTGTCGAAAGGGAGGTTTCTTGATATGGAAATCACACGAAATGTGATTCTCGATTTGCTGCCTCTATACGTAGCCAATGAAGTGAGTGCAGATACGCGCACCCTCGTTGAAGAATACCTGGCCACTGACCCGGAACTCGCCAATATCGCACAGGACTTGGCAAAGACGGAGTTGCCGGGAGATATTCCTATTCCGCTTACTAAGGAGGACGAAATGGAAGCCTATCTGGAAGCCAAGCGGCTGATGTTCCGGCGCACTGTAGTGGTAGTCTTGGCGATTACAATCGGCATTACGACTACGCTTGCATTGGGGCTATTGGCAATGGTTTGGTATGGGGTCTTTCGCCTCGTCTCATGAAGCGTTGCTCTCCCCACGGAAGAACTCCACGCGCGCAAGTTTGGCTTCACCCGCGCGGCGGCTGCGGGAAAGAGCTTTCGCCACAAGAGCAACTACAAAGCGCGTGTGGCCGCCGATTTTAAGCGGCGATAGCCGTGTCGGGTGCAAGCCGTTGTTGGGCCGCATCGTTGTCCTTTAGAACTCAGAACATGACCCCTCGCTTCCAATACCTCTAGATTTCTAACAGTCAATCGTTACTGCTTCTTGAACCTGTTCATTGCCGCTTTGACCAGCCCAACCAAAATCAGCAGAGTGCTCACGCCCAAAAAGCTCATCTTGCTCATCGTACAGACTGTACTTAGCCAGGCCACGACCGCAGGTTGAGCGGGATAGACCGTAAGCAAAGTCACGATGCAGATATTCTCAAACAGGTCGAAGAGCCCCGCGCCGACAGGCAACACATTCAGTTTTTGCAGTTTGCTCCCGGGCTTGAAACTGCGCTGGAAAAGCCACGAAATGAGTAGGCTGAAGGCCAATGTGTACAGGATGGGATTGACGATGTCCCATGTCAAGTAGATGCGGATCCAGAAGCGCCCTGCGTCGCCATAGGAAGCCACTGTCGAAAACGCTTTTTCTGGCGTGTAGAAAAATTGCGCGTCTAACGACACTATGCTACCCCCAGGGGCAGCCTGTAAGACCGGCAGTGTAACGGCGACGAAAATCACAAACGCCGCGAAAAGCGCCAGAATAAGCCAGCCTCTGGCCCAGGAATGAAATAGCCTTGAGAGTTTGGATAGCATATCTACCTCTTAGGGAAAAACTATTCTGAAGAAAACCTATGCTTCTCGAGGAGGGCTGCCTGACTTGTAGTCATGCGGCCCAACTACTGATTAGGCGGCCGCCTCCTCCACCCCCACCTACATGGTGAGCTTGCCTGCCCTGAGCCTGTCGAAGGGTCGAACCACCAGCCCTCCCGCATCGTAGGGGGAGGGAGTACCGAATTCTCCTCGCTTCAGGGGAGACTGAAGAGCAGACTGTCCAAACGGTGGCGCACTGTCCGGGGCGCCGGACTGCATCCTTCGATACAGGCTATCGCCCACTCAGGATGCTGATGGCGCGGCTCAGGATGCGTCCCGCTGGCAAAGAAAAGAGCCTCAGGAGCGAAACAATCGCCCTGAGGCTCTCTCGTGTTCACGTGCGCTCGCTCGCGGCGCCTAGGCTCGGCCTAGTACCGGCCGAAGCTTGGGCGCTCAGCGGCTTCGGTTACCACCAGGTCGGCGGCGCTGGGCCCACGCTCGCCAGTCTCGATGGAGAACTCCACCTTGTCACCCTCGCTCAGAGAACGAGGTCCGCCAGCGCGAATGCCCGAGAAGTGGACGAACACGTCCTTGCCTTCATCGCGGGTGATGAAGCCGTAGCCCTTGCCGTCACTGAACCACTTTACGGTCCCGTTGACTCTGGACTCTTCCATAGCTGTTCTACTCTCCTTTCCTTAGATTGAAGGAGCGGCTGTGCCTCAAGAAACGTCAGCTTCTATGCGCATTCAGCACTTACACAACGCCGCGCAGTCCAGGATGAGAAAACAGCTACGTGTGAGCCTATTCCACCTGCGACAAACGACAAATGTGTACCTTCTGCCCTGAATGTACCAGAAATCCCCACATTTGTCAAATCAGGTAGGGAAGTCCAGCACCCCATGCTGCGGCGGGATTGTCAACGCCGCCGTCCCCGGACCACACCCCCTTCGACAAGCTCGGGACACGTATGCCGCGTCGCGGCTATGCTTCGATCCTTCGATACGGCCGTCACTTCGTGTCGGCCTACTCAGGATGCTGACGGGGGCGCTCAGGGCGTGGCCCCGTAGCAAAGAAAAGAGCCTCAGGAGCGAAACAATCGCCCTGAGGCTCTCTCGTGTTCACGTGCGCTTACTCGCGCCAGCTAGACCCGGTTTAGTACCGGCTGTAGCTCTGGCGCGGAGCGGACTCGGTCACCACCAGGTCGACGGCCCTGGGCCCACGCTGGTCAGTCTCGATGGTGAACTCCACCTTGTCACCCTCGCTCAGAGAACGAGGTCCGCCAGCGCGAATGCCCGAGAAGTGGACGAATACGTCCTTGCCTTCATCGCGGGTGATGAAGCCGTAGCCCTTGCCGTCACTGAACCACTTAACCGTCCCGTTGACTCTGGACTCTTCCATAGCTGTTCTACTCTCCTTTCGTTGGATTGAAGGTGCGGCTTCCCTCAAGAAACCTGAGCTTCTATGCGGATTCAGCACTTACACAACGCCGCGCAGTCCAGGATGAGAAAACAGCTACGTCTGAGCCTATTCCACCTGCGACAAACGACAAATGTGTACCTTCTGCCCTAAATGTACCAGAAATTCCCACATTTGTCAAGTCGGGTAAGGAAGTCCAGCACCCCATGCTGCGGCGGGATCGTCAACGCCGCCGTCGCCGGACCACACCCCCTTCGACTAGGCTCAGGACAGGTATGCCGCGTCGCGGCTATGCTTCGATCCTTCGATACGGCCGTCACTTCGTGTCGGCCTACTCAGGATGCTGACGGGGGCGCTCAGGGCGCGGCCCCGTGGCAAAGAAAAGGGCCTGAGGAGCCAAACAAACGCTCTGAGGCCCTCTCGTGTTCGCGTACGCTCGCTCGCTCCACCTAAGCTCGGCCTAGTACCGGTCGAAGCTTGGGGGCGGAGCGGCTTCGGTCACCTCCAGGTCGACGGCCCTGGGCCCACGCTGGTCAGTCTCGATGGTGAACTCCACCTTGTCACCCTCGTTCAACGAACGAGGTCCGCCAGCGCGAATGCCCGAGAAGTGGACGAATACGTCCTTGCCTTCATCGCGGGTGATGAAGCCGTAGCCCTTACGCTCACTGAACCACTTGACGGTCCCAGTGACTCTGGACTCTTCCATAGCTGCTCTCCTCTCCTTTCGTTAGATTGAAGGTGCGGCTGTGCCTCAAGAAGCCTCAGCTTCTATGCGGATTCAGCACTTACACAACGCCGCGCAGTCCAGGATGAGAAAACAGCTACGGGTGAGCCTCTTCCACCTGCGACAGGCAGGACTACTGTGTACCTTCTGCACTAAATGTACCACTAGTCCTCACAGTTGTCAAGTGTGCTAGAGAGAAGCGGGTTGAGAAACGTTGCCAAACCTCCAAGGAAAGCGGCAAACACGGGAAGACTCCCCGACAGAGGTGTAAGGAAAAAGAGCCTTGGGAGCGAACCGATGGCCCCGAGGCTCTTTCCTGATTACGCTCAATTGTTCGCGCCGTTTAGCCGCCCACTGTCACGATGTGCTCGTAGAAATGCGTCCCAGCAGGGTAGATATCGGTGCCGTCGTCCAGTTCGGTCTCGAAGGTGACCTCGGTGATCAGCACGTGTTCTCCAGGTGGCCAATCGGTGACCAGGACGTAATACAGCCGGCATTCCTGGTCCTCGATGTCGGTCTCCAGCGTGGCAAACGTACCCAGGGGCACCTCCTCGCCGTCCATCCTGAAGGCCAGGGTGATGCTGTCCCAGTTCTCCCCCAACAACTCCTTGGTGGTGGCGCACCACCCGTACATCCACACCACGTCCCTCGAACGGTCCAGGGTTATCGTGTAGGTATAGGTCTCACCCGCCTGGGAGGTGATCTCGTAGTCCTCCTCGGCCAGCTCGGTCAACCAGGGTACCCCGGCCGCCAGGGCGGCGTCCGACTCCAAACGGGAGCCGATCCTGGGCAGCTCCGCCTCTCCTTCGCCCTCTTCCGGTGCCTCCTCACGCTCCTCAGGCTCTTCGCGCTCGGTGTCCAGCCCCAACCCTTCCTGGACTTCACCTGTGGAGCAAACCGTTACGTCGTCGCTCTCTACGCAGCCGGAGAAATCGCCGAAAGCCAGCCGGTCAAGGGCTGCCATCGCAGAGTCCCCATCTTCCGCCAGGGCGATCACAACCACGCGGTCGGCGCTGCGGTCAACGACGAAGAGGGTAGTGCCCTCCATGGGGATACTGCCCAACTCCTCCACTTCGACGGTGTCCCGAGGTTCTTCCTCTTCCTCCTCTGCCTCTTCCGTCGCGGCGGCGCCCTCCTCTCCCTCCTCCTCAACTAGAGTGATCGTAACCCCACCCTCATCCAGGTACTCCTCCACCAACTCCACATCCTCGAAGGTCCCGACGAAGATGGTGTCGTTGTCACGGTCGGCGGTGTCGCGAACGCTGAGAGTGAGGTCCGCCTGGGCAAGGACCTCCTCTAAGGCACCGGTCCGAGCGATCAAACGAGGGTCAAGGAAGTCCCCGGCAATCTGCACCAGGTCCACCGACCGCTGGAAGAGATAGGGAAAATCGTTCAGGTCCCACACCCGCTCAGCGGAGGCCAGCCAGTCAGCGATGTTGCTCAGGAGTTGATCGTTGTCGGCGACGGTGTGATAGGGCGCAGTGAGGGCGGTAACGTCGCCGAGGGCCAGCGCCCGTTCGTCAGCAGCCAGTGCCGCGACGGTGAGCGCCGTTTCCCCCGTGCGCAGGGAGGAGAACGTGTTCTCGTCGCCGCTCATGAGGGATAAGCCCTCGCTGCGCAGGGAGTGGGCGGCAAAGAAGACCACCGTGTCCAAACCCTCGGTAAGGGGGTGCTCATCGCTCAGGGACGTCAGTTTGACGTTGCGATAGTTGCCCTCGTTGTCCACCAAGTTGTAGAGATGGTCATCAAAGTAGACCACACCCAGGGGGTTGGCCAAGCTGTTGATGGCCGGGACGGCGCTGGCCGGGAACAAGGTTTCACCCAAATCCAGGGAGCCCTCTTCTTCCTCTGAGGGGACAGGGCGTGTGGGATCGGCCGCCAGGAGCACCCGCCCGCCGTCCTCCACGAAGTCCACGATGGCCTCGACCTCATACCCCGCATATTCGCTCGTGGGCGCAACGACCACCAGGGCGATGGCGCCGCGCAACTGAGATTCCAGAGAAGCGCTGAAGCCATCGAAGGTTTCAACAGCGGCGCCGCGAGCGATGAGCCGATCCCGCAAAGGGGTGAGATCGTCAACCTCCAGGTTGTTCTCGTGGGCCAGATCGACGACCACGCGGCCGACGCTCTCCTCTACCTCTTCGGCAATGGAGCGATACTCGGGCGGCAGGACCTCTATCTGGTCCTCGTCGATCTCGCGGATGAGAGGTGGCTGGTACCATCCGCGATGGAACCACACCCCGCGTCCGACTACCGGCAGAGCGATGAGAATGAGAACGATTAGGATCTTGCTCCATGTTTTCATGGGGCGCCTCCCAGCTGAATATCGTACAGAAGATAGGCGCCAGGCGGCAGCACGCGCCGCCCGGTCTCCGGATCTGCTCCGCCCACCCAGGGTTCAAGCTCCGCGTTCTCGTCCTCGGCCAGTTCGTCGACGACGCGCGCCTCCAGGTCTACCACCTGGTAATGGGCGAGGCCCGCCTGTTGAGAGGCGGTGTAGATAGCTTCGGTCTCACTCCCCAGGTGATCGATCAGACCCAGACGCAGTGCTTCCCGGCCGGGATAGGCCAGCCCATAGGAAACTTCGACGCGCGAGATATCCATTCGATCACCACGTTGGCTGAAGACCGTCTCCAAGAACTCCTGCCTGATCCCCTCGATCCAGCGCAGGAACTCATCGCGGTTACTGGCCGTCAGCTTGAAGGGACCGCTGGCCAGGATCACCTCGTTCACGCCTAAGTCGGGAGGAATGAAGCCCCAGGCACCCACGTTGCCCACGGTCGACGAGGGCTTCGCGTATATGGGGTCGGTGGCCATGGCCATGTAGAACGCACCGCTGGCCGCCATGCCGTCAATGGAGCCGACGACGGGCATCTCCCGACGCAGGGCCTGCAACTCCAGGTAAAGTCTCTGGGTGGCGGCTACCTCACCGCCTGGTGAGTCCAACTGCAGCACCACTGCTTGGATAGTGGGATCCTCCCTCGCTTCCTCAATCTGAGCCACGACCAGATCGGCGCTCTCAGCCCAGATATCTGTGTTGAGCCGAATGATGCCCACCGCCGGCTGCGGCACGATAGCCTGAGCGAGCCACAAGCCGACGAGCAGGGGGGCCAATCCCCAGAGGAGTACGCTGCCCAGGTTTCGAAAGCTGAAGGTGGAACCCCCGGTGTTGCCCACCGCCGCGGCGATCCCTCCCCCAAGCCTTGCGGCAGAACCTCTTCCCGCTTCGGCCTCGTCTTTCTGCTTAGGTGGAGATGTCTCTGTCACGGTCTCTTCTCCTTTATCGTAAATCTACCCCTTCCACGTGTCCAGCAGCACTGGCAACTCGGCCGGATGTGGTCCCAGCCCAACACGTCCAGCCGCTGCCCATAGGCGTCGGTCGAAGGGTTCGGCATGTTCGCAGCAGGTCGGCGACTATGTCTGCGTCCACAGTGGCCCTCGCCACGCCGTGCACGGCGCTGGCTAGCCGCCCGCCGATGAGATACGGCACGTCCAGCACGAGCAAGGTGACAGCAATCGGTTCTGGCGGTACCTCTTGCATCCTACTCTGGCACTTCGCCCTACGCCCGCGCCGCCGTCTCCCGCCCCAACACCAGCACCGCCAAGCGCAGTCGCAACTCCTTGGGCGCCGCAGCCGGGTGACGCTCGCGCAGCCCGCTGAGCGCAAGGATGTAGCAGGTCTGGGTCATCTCGCCGACGAGCTGGAGCTTCCGCCAGCAGGGCATCTCAGGAAGCAGTTGGACTTGCACTCGTTCGGCTTCAGGGTGTGTATCCGGTGACAGGGTCCTCCAATGGATCTCCCGTGCTCAATCAGAGTGCGTAGCGAGCCAGCATCTCCGCCCTTCAGTATGCTAAACGAATCATACCATCTCGACTGTGGCAGGGCAAGGAGGAGTCGTGCGGACGAACACGTGGAAAGGCTCATGACGTCCTCCCGTCAGGCCACAGAAGCCAAGGGGGGCGTTCCCCTTGAAGATCGCGTCAGGCTCACCCGCTTCTTTAAGGTTCGCTGCATTGACAAATCACGCCAGTTCGGTTATACTAGCGATAGACTGCGATGGGAGAGATGTTTTGACCCAACCAGTATCCCTTCAGACTCGTTACGTCTGGGAAAAGCAGGGGCCTGATGTGCCCCTGTGTTCTTTTTTGGGAGGAATCCAACCGGCCAAGATAACCGATAGGAGGTGAAGCGTGGACTCAGGAATGATCGGCAAGATCCAGAAGGCAAAGCGGTATGCTGAGCAGTTGGACAGAATCAGTTTCAGTGAGTTCAAGGTAACGGTCGAGGGCGATCACCACACGCACCTTGTTTCCTATTCGGACGGCCAATGGAGTTGCGATTGTGGTTTCTTCGCCAGACGTGCGGTGTGCAGCCACACCATGGCATTAGAGAGGGTCTTGGGCGTGATGCTGCCGGTGGCTCAGGAGGTCGAGCCAGCAACGGTCTGATGTGCGATAGATTCGAAATGACCAGAGGCGGGGCTTGGTGTCCCGCCTTCTTGCTTCCTAGGCTTCAAACTCACTTTGCGCCGGACGGAAAGTCCCGCGCTACAGACTCAGAAACCGGCTAAAGGCTGGTTGTCGAACGTGCTTCCAGCATGTTTGCCGTCGGGTAGCATCGGGTTTCGAACCCGACGCGAAATCACACCCACCTCGCCGCTCCCATCGAAGGAGGACTACTTGCTCGACTGGATCCCGAGTAGCCCGAAGCGGAGCGCAGGCCGTATCGAGGCACGCACACACGAAGAAGCCACTCTGTCCCACTCGCTCACATCATCACCAGCACCGTGCCCAGCAAGGACACCACACCCATGAGTACCACATCGGCTCGTGTCCCGTGCAACGCAGGCCCCTGAGACCTGGCGGGGTCAAAGGCCCGGGCCTCGGCCGCGGACACGATGTCATCGCCACGGCGCAGCGACCCGGCGATGATCGCCACCAATAGCAGCTTGAGCGTCTCCAACCGGTGGCGGCGAAATCCCCCGCGGAGGCGGACGGCATTGTAGGAGGTCTCCATCGTTTCCTGGACGGTGGGTAGCATGTTGGTGGCCACCCCCACAGCAAAGCCCAGCCCCTTCAATCTCAGCCTCTCAAAGAGTTGAGCCATCTGCGAGACGGAAACGGCCCCAGCGAAGACACCTGCCGCCAGGGCGATGGATAGAGCCCGCAAAACCATCCACAGGCCGGCCCAGAAACCTTCCCGGGACAGATTCAAGCCCCACAGAGCGATGTCCTTCTGTCCGATGACAAAGGGACTAAGCAGAAGGGTGAGGAGAATGAAGAACAACAGTTGCCACCGGAGGAAGAGCCTCAGCGCCTCTCTGTGGAAAAGGGCGGCGAAGATGAGGGTCCCTCCCAGGACGAAAACGACCTTCGCTCCCGTGGCGAGTATGGCCATCACCACTGCTGCACCGAAGAAGAAGAGGTATCCGTAGCTGCTGAAGATGATCCGCCGATCCCCCATCATCAGGGCTCTACCGTGCAAGACGGCCACGCACCACCCTCCCCAGGTCCCAGGCCGCCCATCCGCCCAAAGCGCCGGCCGCGATGCGGATGAACAGCAGCAGGACGATGATTGCCGCGGCATAGCTCACATCGACACGCAGCATCGACGCACCCTGTTGCACCATACCCATGTAGACCTCGTAGACCTCCTTCCCGAAGAGGAGCCACATCATGATGAACTTGTGAAAGAAGTTCCAGGTAATCGCCAGCGCCCCCGCGAAGATGAAGCTCCATCGCATGGGCTTCCGCGCCACGAGAAGCCCTACCTCCATCAACAGGCTCTCGGCCAGGATTGCCACCAGTGGCCCCAACTTGACCCCGCCTATGCTTACCATCTTCAAGATGGCGGTCACGATCCCGATCATCAGCACCGAGCCCTTTCTGGGGACGAAGAGGCGACCAATGAGAGCCACGACCACGCCGAGGGAGGCCATGATCAACCCCACAACAAAGGTGTCACCCAGCGGAGGGAATATGACGTGCATATAGGAGCCCAGGGTCAGCTCGAGGGCTCCCCAAATGGCGCCAAAGATGGCGATGTAGACCAGTTCACGCACCGAAAACTTCATGCGATCTCTCCTCGTTTCCATTGATTCCGACTCAGGGCTCCGTCGAAGACCCGAGGGCCGACACCTGCCCGTCTTCAAGAGCCAGTATCCGCTCAGCGTAACGCCAAACGAGTTTGTAGTCGTGGGTGATCAGCAAGATGGCTTGGCCATGTCCGTTCAACTCCACCAAGAAGTCCATGATCCGACTCAAGCTCCCCCAATCCTGGCCCATGGTCGGCTCGTCCAGCACCAGAAGCGCGGGCTCCAGGGCGAGAATGGAGGCCAGGGCGACCCGCTGCTGCTGTCCGACACTGAGGGCATAGGAGTTCCGTTGCCGCAACTCTCTCAGACCAGCGACCTTCAGTATCGTTTCCAACCGCTCCTCGGAGGACAACCGGAAATTCCGTGGGCCGAAGGCTATCTCCTCCTCGACCGTGTCACAGAAGAGTTGATGGAGGGGGTTCTGGAAGAGAAGCCCCACCCGGCGGCCAAGCGGCAACCGATGTACGGTGTCGTCCCAGAGGACACGCCCGCCCCTGGGCCTGATCAGCCCGGCAAGCAACCGAGCGATAGTGGTCTTGCCAGCTCCGTTATCCCCGACCAAGGCAACGAACTCCCCCGGGTACACAGCGAAGCTGAGGTCTTTCAGGACCCTCCTTGATTCGTATCCCGCCTCTATGCGCTGTAAGTCGACCAGCGGCGTGCGCTCCCTTCGATGATCCATCGCCTCCTTGCGATGCCCAACCGCCCAGCTATCCCGAGATCTCCGCCCGGGGTAGCGAACCCCTAGTTGGGAGAGGAGTTCTTTCTGACGGAACACACTTGTAGGTGAGCCATCGAGGACAATCCGGCCATGGTTCATAACCAGCACCCGGTCCGCCAGGCTTCCCGCCTCGCTCAGCCGATGCTCGATGATCAAGATGGTCAAGCCGTACTCATCGCGGAGCCGATCTACGGTCTCCAGAACGGCCTTTGTCCCTTTCAGGTCCAGGTTGGATGTCGGCTCATCGAGAACCAAGACCTTTGGTCGCATAGCCAGCACCGCAGCGATCGCCAGCCGCTGCTGCTCGCCTGTGGAAAGAGTCCTGGTCGCCCGGTCAGTCATGTGCTCTAACCCCGTGGCCGCCAACGCGAACTGAGAGCGTTCTGCCACCTCCTGAGGCGACAAACTCAGGTTGCGAGGCCCGAAGGCCACCTCCTCTGCCACCGTCGATCCAAAGAGCTGGGTAGCCGGGTTCTGGAAGACCAGCCCCACATGGGTCGCCATTTCCCCCACTGTGTGCTCTGTGGTCCGCGCACCATCCACGATCACCCGCCCGGTCATTGTGGCATCGGAAGAATGGGGGATAAGGCCATTGAGACAGCGAGCCAACGTACTCTTGCCACAGCCCGAAGGACCGGTGAGCAAGACGAACTCACCCAGCTCGATCCTTAGCGACAATCGCTCTACTGCCGCCTCCCCTGAGTTGTATCGAACTGACAGGTCTTCGATCTCGATCATGCGCCGCCAATCATACTGTCACCCGGAGGTCGGAAGGGCACTCCGGCAGTATGCCAACCAGCCTATTGCGGCCTCTACCTGACCCGTGCGGAAGCGAAGCAGAAGATCTTCGAAACCCTCGGCGGGTCTCCTCTCCTCCAACTCAGCCAGCAGTGCTTGACAGGCCTCCGTCTGAATGTCAATCACCCGCTCCACCATCTCAGGACCCAAGCTCTGAGCCAGGAAGAGCTTGCCCAGGAACTCTATCCGGATCAAACGGATGCCGCTAACCGGAGTTTGGAGCCATTCCAAGAAGGCTTGTCGCCCTGAGGGAGTGACGTGATACACCTTCTTGTCAGGCCGACTCTCCTGGGGCTCTATGCTCACCTCTACATGACCCTGCTTCTCCAACTCCTTCAGCAGCTTGTACATCTGGCTGATGCCGAGGTACCACACCTGCTCCAGGGGTGAAGGAGCGGTGAAGAACTGGTGGAGTTCATAGCCATGCATCGGCTTCCGAGCCAGGAGGCCCAGCACCACCCACCGCGGAGACACTTCCTTGGTCATAATCAGAAGTCACTATTCACAATCGCAATATTCACGGAGTGGATAAGCAGACATCATTATACCACCTAAGACGCAAGACTGTCAAGGCCATCCAGCAGCTTGACTTTTCCACTCCCTTCTGCTATATTCAGTTATATTCAGTTGATAGAACCGCAAAACGACGTCGCGGCCTTGGGGGCATAGCTCAGTGGGAGAGCGCATCAATCGCACTGATGAGGTCGGGGGTTCGAATCCCCCTGCCTCCACTGGCGGTCGACAATACTGCAAAGGCTGAGAACAGGAGTAGTAGGCCATCCCTCGCAGAGAGCCAGGCGGAGAAAAGGGTGGAAGCCTGGCGTGGTGCTATGGGGAGCGCCTGAAGGCTGAACTCGCCTGGGAGCCGCATCGATGAAGCGTGGGCTGCAGGTGCAGTCCCTCGCAGAGTAGTCGGCGTCGGTTGGCAACCGTTATCACGCCGCAGAGTGGATAGATGACGTGGGGCTGTGGCGCAGCTGGGAGCGCGTCTCAATGGCATTGAGAAGGTCAGGGGTTCGAATCCCCTCAGCTCCACTGTTGATATCTTGGCCGGCTGGCTAAGATGATCTATCAACCAGGGTGGTACCGCGGAGAAACCCTTCGTCCCTGAGACGGGGGGTTTTCTTCATATTCTGAGCTATGGCAGCTAGAAGAGGAGGCGCAACGTGAGCAAGCAATATGTGCCGCAAGAAATCGAGCCCAGATGGCAGGAGTATTGGGAGCGCGAAAGACTGTACTATGCCAGCGATGAGGACGAGAGGCCGAAGTTCTACACGCTGGTTATGTTCCCCTATCCTTCAGGTGACCTGCACATGGGCCATATGCGCAACTACACCATCGGCGACCTTATTGCCCGTTACAAGACGATGCGTGGGTACAACGTGATGAATCCGATGGGCTGGGACGCCTTTGGGCTGCCGGCGGAGAACGCCGCTCTGCAAGCAGATATCCATCCAAAGCTCTGGACTGAACAGAATATCGCTGACATGAAAAGACAGCTGTACAAGATGGGCATCTGTTACGATTGGGCCAGAGAAGTCACCTCCTGCCTGCCCGACTATTATCACTGGACGCAGTGGATATTCCTTCAGCTCTACAAGCGCGGCTTGGCCTATAAGAAGATGTCTCCTGCCAACTGGTGCCCCTCCTGCAAGACGGTACTGGCCAACGAGCAGGTACTTGATGGTGGTCGTTGCGAGCGCTGTGGCGCCATTGTCACCAAGAAGGACCTGGAACAGTGGTTCTTCAAGATCACCGACTACGCCGAAGAGTTATTAGAAGACCTGGCTCTGCTGGATCACTGGCCTGAGCGGGTTCGAGTGATGCAGGAAAACTGGATCGGCAGGAGCCCTGGCATCGAATTCCGACTCGGTATTGATGGTCACGCCGAGGAGATTGGAGCCTTCACGACGCGCATAGATACGGTCTACGGGATGACCTTTGTGGTGCTGGCTCCGGAGCATCCTCTGGTCCACAAGCTAACCACACCCGAGCATAAGGCGGAGGTTGATGCCTACGTGGAGAAGGCGCGACAGGCGTCGGAGATTGACCGATTGTCAGCCGAGATCGAAAAGGAGGGCATCTTAATCGGGAGCTACGCCACCAACCCCATGAATGGTGAGCGCATGCCCATCTACGTGGCCGACTATGTGTTGATGACCTACGGCACCGGCGCGATCATGGGTGTCCCAGCGCATGACGTTCGGGACTTCGCTTTCGCCAAACGGTACGGCCTGTCCATACCCGTGGTCATCGCCCCGCCCGACTGGGATGGGAAGGACCTAAAGGAAGCATACCTCGACGAAGGCACCATGGTCAACTCAGGAGCATTCGACGGGCTCCCCTCCAGCGAGGGCATGGAGCGCATCGCCGACTACATGGAGGAACATGGCATAGGCGAACGAAAGGTCTACTATCGTCTGCGAGACTGGCTCATCTCCCGACAGAGGTACTGGGGGGCGCCTATCCCCATCGTCTACTGCGACAAATGTGGCATGGTGCCCGTTCCTGAGGAGGACTTGCCGGTCATCTTGCCTATGGACGTGGATTTCCACCCCGCAGGCACGGGCGAGTCACCTCTGGCCACCGTCCCCGCGTTCGTACATACCGCCTGCCCGCGCTGTGGCTCCGCAGGTCGCCGCGAGACAGACACTATGGACACCTTCGTCTGCTCTTCCTGGTACTACTTCCGATACACCGATCCCCACAACGACGAGGCGCCCTGGAGGAAGGAGAAGGCCGATGCCTGGTTGCCAGTGGATCAGTACACCGGGGGCGTGGAGCACGCCATCCTGCACCTGATGTACTCCCGCTTCTTTACCAAAGTCTTTCGAGACATGGGGTTGACCAGCATCGACGAACCCTTCGCCCGTCTCTTCACTCAAGGTATGATCACCAAGCTGAACCCAAAGAGCAAGAAGGTGGAGAAGATGTCAAAGTCGAAGGGCAACGTTGTGCCCATAGATGACATGGTGAACACCTACGGTGCAGACACAGCGCGCACCTTCATCCTCTTCGTCGGGCCACCGGAGTTGGATGCCGAGTGGAGCGACCAAGGGGTAGAAGGGTCATTCCGCTTCCTCAGACGTGTATGGCGTCTGGTGATGGAAGACGCACCTCCTGGCGAGGCTCCTGAGGAGGCGGAGAGGCAACTACGTCGGAAGACCCACCAGACGATCAAGAAAGTAACTGAGGACATAGAGCGCTTCCACTTCAACACCGCCGTGAGCGCCTGCATGGAACTGTGCAATGCCCTGGTCGCGGACAAAGATGCTCACGGGGTGAGCCCTGCCCTGGAGGAAGGGCTGAGGACGCTCCTGCTGCTGTTGGCCCCCATTGCGCCCCACATCGCGGAGGAGCTGTGGACCGAGGTGGGAGATGGGGAAAACATCCACCGCCACCCCTGGCCCGAGTGGGATGAAGAGTTGGCTGCTGAAGAAGTCTTCACCTTGATCATCCAGGTCAACGGCAAAGTACGCGACAAGGTGGAGGTACCGGTGACCATCAGCGAGGAGGAGGCAAAGGAGTTGGCCCTGAGCCGTGAGCGCATCCAGCAGCGGCTGGAGGGCAAGAGGCTTACGAAGACGATATACGTACCGGGCCGTCTGGTCAGCATCGTGATAGAGTAGTGTGACGGGAAGGATTCCCCCCTCTCGTTGAGGGGGTCCATTTCTTGTCACTAGCGCGGTTTCCGACGGAGTGCGGCCCGCGGATCGAAGACTGGTGATCGCTCCGTTGAGCTTCATAGCCAGTGATCTCGAATTCCTCTTGTGCCCCGGCGAGGCTTGTGGTATAATGAGAATAAGCATGGGAAGGAGGCTGCTCTCATGATCAAAGTGAGCGTTGATAGTGTGAAGGTGAGCATGTTATCGCAGCACCGCGTGGTGGTGCTGAAGGAGGAAGACCAAGAGCGCTATCTGCCTATCTGGATCGGGCCCTTTGAGGCTGATGCCATAACCATCGGTCTGCAGGACGTTCAGATGACCCGGCCTCTGACCCATGATCTCTTGAAGGAGGTTATTCATCACATGGATGCCTCCGTTTCCCATATCCACGTCCACGATCTGCGAAATGACACTTTCTATGCTGAGATAGTAGTCGAACAGAACGGTCGCAAGCTGGAGATAGATTCTCGTCCCAGTGACGCTATAGCACTGGCTGTACGGATCGGCGTGCCAATCTATGTGGCTGAAGATGTCATGGATAAGGCTGCTATCATCCCCACCGATGAGGACGCGGACCTCACGCAAGAGGAGCAGGCGAAACTGTCCGCCTTCCGCGACTTCGTGGACACTCTGGACATGGATGATCTTGAGGAGGCATGACAAGGTGACGGCAGCCAGGTTACCTCCTCAGAACATAGAAGCCGAGCAATCGGTCTTGGGTAGCCTCCTCATCGACCCTGAAGCCATCCTCAAAGTCACCCCTTTTCTACGCCCCGAAGACTTCTACCGCGAAACTCATGGCCTGATCTACAAAGCCATCATAGACCTTCATGAGCGGCGCCAGCCGGCAGATTTCGTGACCCTATGTGATGAACTGGGACGGCGGGGGCAGTTGGAGCAGGTAGGTGGACCCGGCTACTTGACTTCTCTAATAAGCGCGGTGCCGACGTCTGCCCACGTCCAGCACTACGGCCGCATAGTCGAGCGTACGGGCATGCTCCGCCGTCTGATCAGCGCTGCGGGCGAGATTTCCAATATGGCTTACGAGAGAGGCGATGACGAAGACAGAATCCTGGATCAGGCCGAACAACTCATCTTCGGAGTCGCTCAGCGTCGCGTCGAGCGAGAGTTGGTAGCATTACGGACCATCCTCGGCGACTACTACGACCGTATCGAATACCTTTACCGACACAGGGGGGAGACCGTCGGGGTACCCACCGGCTTCATTGATCTTGACAGATTGCTCGGGGGTTTCCAGCCAGCGGACCTAATCATCGTCGCCGGGCGTCCAGGGACCGGCAAGACCAGTCTAGCCCTGACCATAGCCGACTACGCCGCCCGCAGGCACGGGCGATGCGTCGCCCTCTTCAGCCTGGAGATGCCGGCCCAACAGGTGGTTCAGCGCCTGGTATCCGGGGCCACAGGGATCCAGTCGCAGCGGCTCAGGACAGGAGACATTAGCGAGGACGAGTTGGCCGGGGTAACCAGGGCCATGGGCGAACTCTCCGAGACCTCCATCTACATAGACGATACGCCGGCTATCGCCCCCATGGAGCTGCGCGCAAAAGCTCGGCGCCTTCATGCGGAGCATCCCATGGACCTGATCATCGCAGACTATCTACAGTTGATGCAGGCTGGCGTCAGGATGGAGAACCGCGTGCAGGAAGTATCATACATCTCACGGCAATTGAAGTCTCTAGCCAGCGAGTTGAACGTCCCTGTGCTGGCCTGCTCGCAACTCTCCAGGGCTGTGGAATCCCGCGCAGACAAACGGCCAATCCTCTCGGACCTCAGGGAAAGTGGCTCGATCGAACAGGACGCCGATGTCGTCATGTTCATCTACCGGGAGGAGATGTACATAGAGGACACTTTCAAGCCCAATATCGCAGACATCATGGTGGCAAAACACCGCAACGGCCCGACGGGGCAGCTCAGTCTGCGCTTCATGAAGGAACAAGCCAGGTTCGCCAATCTGGAGCCTGTTCCCGAAGAGATGGCAGTGTAGTATGAAGGGTTTCGTGGGTTTCCCCGCTGGGAAGGTTCGGTTCACCTCGGTACCCGACCTCTTCTTCAGTGAACTCCTGCCCCAGATAGACAGCGTGCCAGAACTCAAGGTGACGCTTCACGTCATCTGGCTGCTGCATCGCACGAAAGGATACCCTCGCTGCGTCAACCGGGAAGAACTACTCCACGATGGCGTGCTCCTGCGCGGGCTGAAGATGCCCGCCCAGTCACCACAACAACTGGTGGACGAAGGGCTGGAGCGCGCAGTGAACAGGGGAACGCTTCTCCATCTGACCAGTCGTGTCGACGATGGAGAAAGGCAGGACTGGTATTTCCTCAACACAGAGCACGGACGCCGCGCCGTGGAGAAGGTCCGGCGGGGAGAATTGCAGTTGGGGCTATCCGCCGTTCTCGAGGAACCCCAGGTGGAGTTGGAGCGCCCCAATATCTTCGTCCTTTACGAGCAGAACATCGGCACCCTGCAACCGATGATCGCCGAGGAGCTCCAGGAGGCGGAGGAGACCTACCCTGCGGAGTGGATCGAAGAAGCCTTCAGAATATCCACGGGGCAGAACGTGCGAAAATGGCGCTATATCCGTGCGATCCTGGAGCGATGGGCCACCGAAGGCAAGGATGATGGAAAAGCTGGACGATATTCTGAAGAAGACAGATATCGGTACATCAAAGGGAAATACAAGGACCATATCAAGCACTGAGCCTGAAGAAGCCTGTCCCGTCTGTGGAGGCGCCGGCTATCTTCGGCGAGACGTAGCCCCCGGGCACCCTGATTTCGGCCGCGCCATCCCCTGCCAGTGCAAGATCGAGCAGATAGCAGAGAAACGGCTGGAAGACCTGTGGCAGGCTAGCAATCTGGGCTTTCTTTCGCGAATGACCTTCGAGAGCTTCCGCTTAAGCGGGTTCCTGCCCCACGAAGAGCAAACGCTCAAGGAGGCCTACCGCAGGTCGCGAGAGTTCGCCGAGAACCCGCAGGGCTGGCTGATACTCCTCGGTGGCTACGGTTGCGGCAAGACCCACCTGGCTGCGGCTATCGCCAACTATTGCCTACAGCGGGGACAGCCCAGCCTCTTCATCGTGGTGCCTGATCTCCTGGATCACCTGCGAGCTACCTACAGCCCCCAAAGCACGGTTAGCTACGACCAGCGCTTCGAGGCGATCCTCACGGCACCCTTGCTTATCCTCGACGACCTGGGCACCCAGCAGACAACTCCGTGGGCTCGGGAGAAACTGTATCAACTCTTCAACTACCGGTACAACGCCAGGCTGCCCACCGTCATCACCAGCAACCGTCTGCTGGAAGAGATAGACCCGCGGCTGCGCTCGCGTATGACCGATCCCGAACTGTGTCAGATATACAGGATAACAACTCGCGATTTTCGGGGTAGCGGCCATTCAGATCAGCTCAGCAGTCTCCACCTCTATGCCGACAAGACGTTCGAGAGTTTCAATCGGCGACCGGAACTGCCCAAGGCTGAGCAACAGAGTCTGGAAAATGCACTGCGCGATGCCCAGGAGTTCGCCAGGAACCCTGAGTACTGGCTGGTGTTTCTAGGCGAGCACGGCTGTGGCAAAACTCACCTGGCGGCTGCCATAGCCAACAACTGCATGAACAATGGACAGCCCGTTGTCTTCAAGGAGGTGCCGGAGCTTCTGGATCGTCTGCGGGCCACCTACAGACCCGAAAGCACAGCAACGTACGATCAACTCTTCCAGGGAGTCAAGAGCTCTCCCCTGCTGATCCTCGATGATCTAGGGACTGAGAGCGCCACCGACTGGGCCCGAGAGAAGCTGTATCAAATACTCAACCACCGGTACGCAGCAAAGCTGCCCACCGTCATCACCATGCGCAAAGCCATCGAGGAGACCGATCCCCGCCTGGCCTCACGTATGCTTGATGTCTCCGTCTGTACCATTTGCGCCATCCTGGCTCCAGGCTATCACAGCGACCAACTCCCAAAGCGGGGCAGAAAGAAGCGTAAAAGAAAGTAGAGTCTTCCACCAGACTCGCTTGTCGCGTCTCCGAAGCACCCTTGGCTATCAGTCAACAAAGACCCCGGCTCCTTTCCTAGATCCAATCCTCGCTTCCCGCGTGACCCCGCCTGAGCCACTCACCTTGCCTTAGCGCCAAGTGTGCCTACCGCTTACCCGAGCCCTTGATTCACCAAGGCGAAAGCCAACGCCATCTTAGCCCACTGACGGTAGAGGCGAAGTCTCAGGCTGCTCTTGGTGCTTTGCATGGCCGGTAGAGGCAAGGTTTCACGAGATTGACATACTTCGTTCACGACTTCTTCACAATCCTGGCGTATGATTGGATTGTACTTGTAGAATACACAGCGAATCACTATACGGGAAGGAGGTGACAACCATTGAAATCGTCAAAGAGATGGTGGATCGTCGGCGGAATGGCTGCCTCGTTTGCCGTGGTGGTCATCCTGGCCGGGCTCGTCGGCGGCGTGTTGTATGGAGCGATCCCCGTGTCCGCTGAGGAGGGTGAGCCTACATGGCCCTGTGGCAATGGACGCTGGTTCGGCTGGGGCGGCCGCTCGTGGACAATGTTCGACACAGTGGCCGAGGCCCTCGGCCTGACCCCCCAGGGGCTCTTCACCGAGCTACATGATGGCGGCATGACCGTGGCCGAGATCGCCGAGGAGAAAGCGATCGATATCGAAGTGGTGCAGGACGCCCTGCATGGTGCCCGCAGTGAGGCCATGCAACAGGCCATCGAGCAAGCCGTCGCGGACGGGAAGCTCAGCCAAGAGCAGGCCGACTGGCTCCTTGAGGGGCTCGAGCAAGGGTTCTTCCGCGGCGATCGAGGCATGGGACGCGGCGGACACTTCGGCTTCGGCCGCGCCGGTTTCGGGCCCTGGGGCCGCTTCGGAGGCAGCACTCCCCAAGAACAGTAGGCATGTATCAACCTGCGGGCGCTAGCGATCCACAAGCGTACAGGTATTAGCTATAGCGCCCACCCTTCATAGGGGGGCGGACCCGGATCCGCCCCCCCTGTCGTTCCACACGCCGAACGGGGTTGTCGAAGACCTCGGGCGCAGTGGCGAGTCGTCCAGTGAGGGCAGTTGTCGATCGCATTGCCACGTTGTGACGCGAAAGCCCGCTTCGGGAAATGCCGTGTGAGGAGACTAGAAGACAACAATCCACACTTGACCTTCATAGTCTCTTAACAGTTTCTTCATGGTTGTATGCTATCATTCGTGGAGGACAAAGACAGATTCTCCCCATAGATGGGGATTGGGAGGGTAAAGAAAGGATGAGTGCTGTGAGTGCATTATTCAGAGACAGGCGTGTGGTTATCGTCGTTGTCCTTGTCGCAATCGCGCTTGTAGCCGCCGGGGGTGGCTGGTACTACTATGCGCGGTACGTGCAAGGGGAGACGCCCTCCGCGGAGGAGACGACCCACACGGCCACGGTACGGCGGGGCAATCTGGTCATCGTGGCCGGCGGCACCGGCACTCTGATCCCCAATACCGAGGTGGATCTGAGCTCCAGCAGCGGCGGCCGTCTGGCCGGAGTCTTAGTCGAAGTGGGGGATCAAGTACAGGCCGGTGATGTCCTGGCCCGTCTCGATGACACTGATGCCCAATCCCAGGTGACCCAGGCCGAGATCAACCTACGGCTGGCGGAACTTCAACTGGCTGAACTGACCGGGACGCCCGATGCGGCGGATCTAGCCGCTGCCCAGTTCCAGTTGACCAGTGCGCAAGAGGCCCTGGAAGACCTTCTCAACGGGCCTTCCGCAGAGGAGATCATCATCGCCCAAGCCGACCTGGCTACCGCTGAGAAACAACTACAGCAGGCCCAGTCCGCCTACGACAGAGTCTCCTGGCGGCCAGATGCCGGCTCGTCCTCTCAAGCCATGGATCTATGGTCGGCCACAGCGGCCTATGATAAGGCCAGGGCCAACTACGAGATGGCGGTAGCCGATGCCTCAGAGGAGCAGATCGCTGCTGCACGGGCCAGCGTCGCCCAGGCTCAGTCGAATCTCAACAACCTGCTGAAGGGAGCAACGTCCGAGGAAGTAGAAACAGCCCAACTGAACGTAGAGCAAGCCCGCCACAATCTGACCTCCGCCCAGATCCAGCTAGAGGAGACGGTCCTCACGGCGCCCTTCTCGGGTACCGTCATCGCAGTGGCAGCTTCGGCAGGGGAGATGGTGGGTACAACAGGCATCGTGACCCTGGCTGACCTCTCCGAACCCCTCGTGGAGCTCTACCTGGACGAGACCGACCTGGACTTGATCGCCGTGGGCTACGAGGTCGAAGTGCTTTTCGACGCCCTACCCAACGAGACCTTCACGGGGCAGGTGGTGCGCGTAGATCCCGTTCTGGTGGAGATGGAGGGAGCCCCGACGATACAGGCTCTGGCCACGTTGGAACAGGGGGAAAACGACTCCCTCTGGCCCCTGCCGGGCGGACTGAACGCCAGCGTGGAGGTTATCGCGGGACGCGCGCAGAACGCGCTGCTGGTGCCGGTGGAGGCGCTGCGGGAACTCTCGCCCGGCCAGTACGCCGTCTTCGTCATGCTGGACGGCGAACCCCAGATGCGTCAGGTGGAAGTCGGGCTCATGGACTATGCCTATGCTGAGATCATCAGCGGGTTGGAGCAGGGAGATGAGGTGAGCACCGGCATCGTGGCGACGGAGTAGACAAATGAACGAGCATCTGATCGAAGTGCAAGACCTTACCAAAGTCTACGGGATGGGGGCAGCCGCCGTACACGCCCTGGACGGAGTCAACCTGACTATCCATGAAGGGGAGTTCGTGGCCATCATGGGCCCCTCGGGCTCGGGCAAGAGCACGTTGATGAACATCCTGGGCTGCCTCGACCGGCCAACGGAGGGCCAGTACTGGCTGGGCGGCGAGGACGTGAGCAAGCTGAACAAAGCGCAATTGGCGGGCATTCGGAATCGCCAAATCGGGTTCGTCTTCCAGTCGTACAACCTTCTGCCTCGCAGCACTGCCATCAAGAACGTGATGCTTCCATTGTTGTACGGCCGTCGTGAGCGACGGAGCGCATCTGAGAGGGAGACGCTGGCCCGACAGGCGCTGGAAGCGGTGGGGCTCGGCGACCGGACCGACCATCGACCGAACGAGATGTCAGGTGGGGAGCAACAGCGGGTCGCCATCGCGCGGGCCCTGGTCAACGAGCCGCTTCTGATAATGGCCGACGAGCCCACGGGCAACCTGGATACCAGCTCCAGCCAGGAGATCGTCGATATCCTTTGTGAACTCCACGAGCGGGGACGCACGATTGTGATGATCACCCACGAGCCAGGTCTGGGCGCACAATCTCAGCGCATTGTCAACCTTCTGGATGGGCGCGTGGTAGACGGCGAGGAGGGGTGAGATGAATCTCTGGCAGACCATCCAAGTTGCGTGGGAAGGGATCGCCATCAACAAAGTGCGTTCGTTCTTGACCATGCTGGGGATCATCATTGGCGTGGCGGCGGTGATCATCATGATGGGTGTCAGCGCTGGCACCGAGGCGACTATCGCCGACCAGATTGCAGGCTTGGGATCCAACCTGATCATGGTCAGCCGGGGCTTTGGCGGCGGAGAGCACGGAGGGCGAGGCTTTGAGACCGAAGGGCTGAACTACGAAGATGCCCTGGCTATTGGTGAGCATGTGAGCGGCATCAACGGCGTGGTCGCTGAACAGATCGCCAGCTCTCAGATCGTCCGAGTCGACTCGGCGACCATCGAGACTGACGTCATCGGGGCCATGCCCGATTTCCCGGAGGTGCGCGGAGTGGAGCTGGCCGACGGCCGTTTCTTCAGCCAGCAAGACCTGGACCGCAAGGCCAAGGTTGCCGTGCTGGGCTACAGCACGGCGCAAGAGCTCTTTGGCGACGCTGACCCCATCGGCCAGAGTATCACCGCGGGAAGCGTCAGGCTGACAGTCGTGGGCGTAATGGACGAGAAGGGGCTGGTGGGTCAGACCGACTACGATCAGCGAGTCTACGTTCCCCTCACCGTAGCCTTCGACCGCTTCAGCTTCAGCCGACGGTTCGGCGATAGGGTGATGACCATCTATGTGCAGGCCGAAAGCCAGGATACGATCGAGAGCGCCATCACACAGATCGACGCGTTGCTCAGGCGACGCCACGACCTCACAGCGATGGACGAGGCGGACTTCACCATCTATACGCAAGAAGACATCATCGAGACCCAGGAGGCCACGACCGCAGCCTTCCGCTCCCTGCTGGCGTGGGTGGCTGGCGTCTCCCTGCTGGTGGGCGGCATCGGGATCATGAACATCATGCTGGTCAGCGTCACGGAGCGGACGCGGGAGATCGGCATCCGTCAGGCGGTGGGGGCCGCGCCCTCGGACATCCGGCTGCAATTCCTCGTCGAGGCGCTGGTCCTCAGCCTGGTAGGAGGTTTGATCGGCGTGGCAGTCGGGGTAGGTGGCTCTTGGCTATTCGGCCAGACCAGCGACATGCGCACGGTAGTGGTGCTGAATTCTATCCTGCTGGCTTTCGGGTCGGCGGCCGGGGTGGGGATCTTCTTCGGCTTCTACCCTGCCAACCGAGCCTCGCAGCTCGACCCCATCGAAGCGTTGCGACATGAATAGCCAACAGATACCGAATCACATTTGGAGGGAAAACATGGTACGGAAAATGATTATCGGAATTCTCCTAGTGCTTTCAGTAGCATTGGCGGCCTGTGGGGGTGGCGAGGCCGATACGACCGCCGCGCCCAGCGACGCGGCCCAGACCGCGCCTGCGGAACTATCCGATGATCTCGCGATGCCCCTGGCTATGAAACTACCGGTGGGAACGCTGATGCTGGAAGAAACAGCCCACGCTGTGACGCCAGCACAGGCCCAGGAATTGCTGCCCCTGTGGCAGATGCTCGGGGCCTTGCAGGAGAGTGGCACTGCCTCTCAAGTGGAGATTGAAGCGATTCTCGACCAGATCCAGGGGGCGATGACACCGGAGCAACTGGCAGCCATCGAGGAAATGAGTAGGGAAGACCTGCAGGCGCTGTTCCAGGAACTCGGAATGCGTCGCCAGGGTGACTCCCACACCGGTGACGGAGGTGGCTTTCGCCCACCAGAGGGGATGATGCCGCCCGGAGGCGGAGAGGGCAGGCCGGGTATGGGTTCTGGTGGCTTCGGCAATCTCAGTCCAGAGGAGCGGGCTACCGTCATGGCCGAGCGGGGCGGAATGGGCATGGGCTTCGGCAGAGCCTTCACGGACCAGGTCATCGAGCTTCTGGAGACGCGGGCGGCTGAATCGTGATCGACCGGCGCCCAGACAATGCTGGATTCCGGTATAGATGATCGGGCGAAAGGAGCTTCGTGCGAGATGATCAACTCGCAGGTGCGCGGTTCCAGTGCACCGGAGTGTACAGGAGGTTAGTGATGATGAAGAGGAGTTTGCTGCTTGCCTTGCTCATAGTACTGTTGTGCGGCTGTAGAGAGGTTACGGTGCCAGAGGCTGCGGACACGGACGCTCCCACGCCTCCGTCGGCAGTCTTCGAAGAGACGGCCACAGCTACCCCGACCCCGGAGTCAACGGCCACTGCCACGGTGACCCCGGAACCAACGGCTACGGCTACGGTGCCGACGAACACGCCGGCACCCGAGCCCGTGGAGCCAACGGACACGCCGGCGCCAACCACCACACCGGAGATTGCTGCTGCGCAGATGCCGGCTGAATCAACGCCGACACCTGAGCAATCACCAACAGATGAACTGCAGGGTCGCTTCGTCTTTCAGGTGGCTAGTGGCGGCGACATTTACACGGTGAACGCCGACGGGAGCAACCTCACCCGTCTCACCGATGGCATGGATCCGGACTGGTCCCCCGTGGGTGGCCAGATAACCTTCTCTCACTGGACAACGCCCTGGGGCATCTACATCATCAATGGCGACGGCAGCGGCGAGAGACTGCTGTTCAGCTCCAATGTGGCCCGAGCCCCGGTCTGGTCTCCCGATGGTACCCAGATAGCTTTCTACTTCGAGACCGAGGGCATGACGGCGCCCATGAAGATGTGCATGGGCGAACTTTGCAGAACGATTCCCCCTAGGCCTCAGACCGAGTGGCACATCGGTGTCGTAGACGTAGCCGACGGGTACTTGCACCAGCCCTACAATGACCGTTTCTCCTTCTCCCCCACCTGGTCTGCCGATGGAGAATGGCTAGTCTATGATGGTGGTGATAGCGGCGCAATCCCCTCCGAGCTCCACGGGTTGTGCATGACTACGGTAGAAGGGCCGAACAACAGCGTGTTGACCAATAATGTGCATGACCACTTCCCAGTGTGGTCTCCCGACGGGACTCGCATCGCATTCATGCACTGGCAACATGACCATTGGGAGATCTACATCATGAACGCCGATGGCAGCGGTCGTTGGCCTCTGACCAGCAGTTCCGCCTACGTCGAACCGCGACCCAACAACGTCTCGCCTGCTTGGAGTCTTGATGGTGAGCAAATCGTTTTCCTCTCCGACCGCAGCGGGAAATGGGAATTCTACGTGATGAACGCCGATGGCAGCAAGCAAAGGAAGATATTGGAAAATGTCACAGAGTCTCTCGAGATCCAATACACTGGTGTCTACGAGAGGGTGATCTCGTGGGGGCCATAGCAGGCGCCCTCGGTCTCTCGAGGCGAATGGCGGTCGGGCTCACCGACGCGTTGACATACACTCCACCGTACAGTATGATTACTTACATCCGGACCAGGGATACAGCAGTTTGCGGGAGATAGGCCATGAGCAAAGTACTGGTAGTAGATGACGATCCCGGCATCGTGAAGCTGGTGCGCGCCTATCTGGAGCAAGACGGCTTTCAGGTCCTGGCGGCCTACGACGGAAAGAAGGCGATGCAGATCGCCCGCCACGACAAGCCGGACCTGGTAGTCTTGGACCTGATGTTGCCGGAGATGGACGGTTGGGACGTTTGCCGCGCGCTGCGCAAGGAATCCGATGTCCCCATCGTCATGTTGACGGCACGTGTGGAGGAAAGCGACAAGCTGGTCGGATTGGAACTCGGCGCCGACGACTATGTGACCAAACCCTTTTCGCCCCGCGAGTTGGTGGCGCGAGTTCGGGCCGTGCTGCGTCGGGTTCAAGGCCTGCCCCCCAAGCCGGAGAGGATCTCCCGAGGTGACATCACCGTAGATCTCTCTCGACATGCGGTAACAGTCGGCGGCGAGTCAGTAAGTCTAACTCCAACCGAGTTTGACCTGCTGGCGACCCTGATGCAGGATGCAGGGAGAGCCTTCACCCGCTCGCAACTGCTGGAACAAACCCAGGGCTACGCATACGAGGGTTATGAACGCACTATTGATGTTCACATCAAGAACTTACGCCAGAAGATCGAAACCGACCCCAGGAATCCTCAACACATCATGACTATCTACGGGGTGGGTTACAAGTTCGAGGGGTGATCTCATGAGGAGCCTGTGGTTCAAACTGACGGCGGCTCTGGTGCTTGTGACACTAATGGGAGTCGGATTATCCATCCTGATACCTCGCGTTGTGACCATTAGGAGCTTTGCGAGCTTCGTCAATCGCAGTCGGGCTGAAGAGCGAACCGGATTGGCCGAAGCACTCGCCACATACTATTCCAGCCAGGGGAGCTGGGAGGCTGTGGATTCTCTTGTGTTCTGGTTTCCAGGCCGTATGGGCCACGGAATGGGACCGGGGGGGCTGCCCGGGATGATGCCCGGTGTGACGCGACCATGGCGCTTCAAGCTTGCCGACGAGAATGGTGTGGTCATCGCCCCCTCACGAAGCGTAGACATTGGCCAAGAGCTCTCCCCGGATGAACTAGCTGCCAGTATACCTCTAGCAGTGGAAGGGCAGACGATCGGTTTCCTCTTACCAAGTCCGTTGATGGACAGTTTCAGTGACCTGGAATCGGCCTTTCTAGGACAAGTCAGTCGAACGATCGTGCCGGTGGGCACTGCAGCCTGCGCCGTAGCGATTCTCTTGGGCCTTCTGCTGACCTGGCAATTGACGGGCCCGCTACGCAAGTTGACGACCGCAACGCAGGGCATCGCTGGAGGCGACCTCAGTCAGAGAGTGGACATCAGATCCGGAGATGAGATTGGGGAACTGGGCAAGGCTTTCAACGACATGGCTGAAAGCCTGGCGCGAGCAGAGAAGCTGCGCCGGAACATGGTGGCGGATATCGCGCACGAGCTGCGCACCCCATTGTCCGTGATGCGTGGTAATCTAGAGGCCATCGTGGACGGAGTCTTTGAGCCTACAGAGGAGAACATCGCTGCCATCCATAAGGAGACGGTGCTTCTGTCCCGGTTGGTGGACGACCTACAGGAACTCGCTCTTGCCGAGGCCGGTCAGCTGAAGATCGAACGAGAGCCTACGAACTTGGCCTCTCTGATCGAGCGAACCGTAGCGAGTGTGGCGCGCCGGGCAGGGAAGGACAACATCACCATTGTCCGGGACTTGCCTGCCGACTTACCGCTGGTGAACGCCGACCCTCAGCGGATCGGCCAGGTGCTGTTCAACCTGCTCGACAACGCGCTACGACATAGCCCAGCAGGGGCAGCTATCACGGTGAAGGCCACGGAACTGGAAGAAGCGGTACAGGTCGATGTCACTGATCAGGGAGCAGGGTTGGACGAGCAAGAACTCCCACTGGTCTTCGAGCGCTTCTACCGTGGAGACAAAGCCCGTTCTCGGGTCACTGGGGGTGCAGGGTTGGGCCTGACCATCGTCAAGCAGCTCGTGGAAGCCCATGAGGGAGAGGTCTGGGCTCAAAGTGATGCCGGCAGGGGAGCAACCTTCTCGTTCGCATTGCCCCTTTGAGGAGTAAGTAGGGACGAAAGCCCCACGCTATAGTTCCACCAAGCCTAGATGCTCCCATATTCGACAGAAGGTGACCAGCATCTCAGTCCTCCTGCTCCCCGCCTCCAGCTCTATCAGGTCGCTGATCTCCTGTAGATTGCGCTGCCCGTCGGCCCAGTATAGTAGCAGAGGAGGGCAAACCCACGTGGCCTCGGGATGTTCTTTGTAGATTCTCCACCAGGTCTCCCAATCCTCCTCGTTCATCACGTTCAGGTGGTCCTTCAAGTCTATCGGTCCCCGATGGAGCCGACGGGGGACCATCTCGGCCGCAGCCTCCTCCCACGGACCCGTCGGTCGCTCCACAGCAGACTGCGGGATCAGCGACTCGATCCTTGCCAACTCCGCCTCGGCGAAGGCGTGGGCCTCCCCCTGCAAAGGAGCCACATCCACCTCCCCCAGGCGCCGCAAAGAAGCCAGGGCCTGATCATTCCGCTCGGTCAGGAAATGCACCCGTTTGACTAGCATCTCCCTATCCCTCGGCGAGCCCTCGCCTGCCATGGCCGCCTTGACACCCACGCGGACCAGGGCCAGCAAGCGTCCCTTGAAGCGGGACAAGATCTCCTCGCCCAGCCACATGGCCTCTTCCCGGCCAGCGTTGGCCACGAAGCATGAATAAGTGGCAGCAACGCTGCCCACCCGCGCCAACATTGCAGGATCAACCTTGTCCAATGTGTCCGCACTGGTGTGGTAGAACTTGTCCGGCCACTGGGTGATCATCGGACAGGGAACACCGACACTGGGATCGGATAAGATACAGTGGTCGCTTCCACCGGAGAAGGGAGTGATTGCGTGACGGAACGTGGAGTAGCGTCCCATGCCGGCGAAACTGGGAATCTCCCCGATGATCTCCTCCAGCAAGCTTTCCGCCAGATCGTTCGCAAAACTGGCCGCTGGCTCGGGGACGCGCTCCAAAAGTAGAGAACTCCCGCACAGGTCCTGGTTCTCCCCCACCATGTCCAGGTTGAGGCCAGCTATCATTTGAGGCAAGCATTCCTCGTGGTGTGCCAGGTACGCCTGCGTTCCATATATCTCCGGGACTAGCAGGAATCTAATCCCTCGTCGAGGCTTCGCCAGCTTTCCCTCGGAGATCAACCCTTTCAGCGTGCGAGCCACCTCCAGAACTGTGGCTGCCCCTGAAGCGTTGTCGTTGGCCGACCACTGCGGGTGACACAGGTGGGCCACGACGACCACCTCCTCCTCGGTCTGGCCGGGAATCAGAGCCGATACCGCGTTCAGTTCGCCATCCCAGAACCTGCTGACCACCTTGGCTCGCACCCTCACCGGCGACTTCCCTTCTCGCCGCCTTTGCCTGATCAGCGCGCGCAGGCGTGCACCTTCCTTGGGCGATAGCACGAAGCCAAAGCACTTCCTCTCTCCGCCATACCACCAGAAAGAGGTGTACTGGAGAGCGTCAGGGAGGTCCATGGCACTACGTAGCCTGGGCAGTTCCTTCATCCCATCGAAGATGATGCCCGCTGCGCCGTGTTTCTCAACCGCCAGGTAGCGCAGGCGATCCCTGTCACCGCTGCTCAGGACGACCTTACCCGTTAGATCCAGGCCTTCATACTCAGCCCACTCCTCACCATCTTCCAGGAGTACCACCTCGGCCTCTCCCTCAAAGGAAACACTCCGCTGGATGAGGCTGAGCTTGAGTTCACCGTAATCTGCCAGCTTTCTGCTAGCTTCCTCGGGCTCGACCAAGTACAGCATTCCTTCGCTGGCCTCCCATTCCTGAAACATGGGAGTGGCCCAGCAAGAGACCCCTTCTTTGGCGGGAAAGGCGAGGAGTTCTGCATCAAGGCCGAACTCCCTGAGACGTTCTTCGCAGTATTGGGCTGCCCCGCGAAAACCAGGGCTGGCCTGGATTCGATGATACTGAATAATATCGGCCACATAACCCTTGGCTATGTGGCCGGATAACCGGTCCTGCACCGTTTTCAGTGTCGGTCCGAACAATTCACTCTCCTCTAGATTCCATGGTGGTTAGCCATCGCGGCGGACGACACCCTCCAGCGCCCAGTCCCATCATTGTCCTAGACTCTCATGACGCTTCGCTCTCCACCTCCTCCGGCTCCACAGCTGATGTCCGGAAGCGATGACGGTACACCATGATCGCCACAGCCGCAACCGCAACTACGATTGAGACGGCCTGCGCTGCCGCAATGGGCCCCAGCATCCAGGCGTCTGGGCGCTGGAACTCCACAAGGAAGCGTCCCAGTGGATACAGGATGCACCACATCAGGAAGACGTCCCCTTTCAGCAGCCGTTCCTCGTAGCGCCGCCCCACATACATGAGCGTGAGAAACACGAGGAAGTTCCAGATTGACTCGTAGGCGAAAGTGGGGTGAAAACGCGCTGTCTCGGGCAGATTGGTGAACTGTGGCAGCCGGTACTGCATGTCAATGGGGATACCCCACGCCACGGTGGTGGGGTAGCCGTACAACTCCTGGTTGAAGAAGTTCCCCCACCGTCCGATGGCCTGTCCCAGGGCCAAGGCCGGGGCCACGATATCCAGCCAGATCAGGAAATCAAGCTTCTGCCACCGAGTATACAAGAAAATCCCCAGCACCCCTCCGGCCACCATGCCGAAGAGCCCCAGCCCGCCCTGCCAGACCATGAAGATCTCGACCGGGTGCTGACTGTAGTACTCGAAACCCCGAACCAGCCCCTGTGGGCTCGAGATGACGTGATATAGACGAGCGCCGATCAAGCCGAAGACGATGGCCACAATCAACCCATTCCAGATGTGGTCCGGATCCTCTCCTCTTCTCTTGGCCTCGATTGTCGCCACGTAGGAGCCGACCAGTATGCAGGTCACCACTACGATGCCATACCAGTAGATCGGTATGGCCAAGATGGGCAGTCTGAACGCTATAGGGTCCATGGTATCCGGTATCCTTTCAGAGTGATTGTCAGGCACGATTATACCCGGTGTGCGGAGGAACCTGCAACCACATCGGGCGGCGGAGCCGGGATCAACTCGGCCTGGGATCCATCGAGGAAGAGGGCACTGAGGGCCTGGTTCTCGGTCGAGGCGGCGACGTTTTCGCTGATCGCCAGCTGGGTCAGGAACCCTTCGACCTCGGGTCCGCCTATCTCCTCCGTCTGGCTGACGTCGTGGAAGTAGATGTAGTGCATGATCCTCTTGACTTGCGCTTGGCCAGTGCGCTAGGAGTAGTGCCTGAGGCGGACCGCGTCACGGATTCGATCGAGGAGCTTTTCGTCACTTGTGCCTGCCACGATGTGCTCCAATGCGGGTTGACTTATCCTGTCATCTGGTCTATAGTGATCATGCATTCCACGTATTTCCGAGAAGAGCCAGTATAGAGCTACTACGCGAGAAGTCTCTGTACAAGCAGCTCCCACAGGGAGCCGGGAGGATTCCATCCAACACACCCTCAAAGGAGCAAGGGTGGATTCGGCGCACTGAGTAGTTGAGCGGCCCAGCTGTGGATGCTCAATGACCGGTGCGCGGCAGCGCGATCCAGGATAACGCTAGGGGGATTCATGCAGTGTCCAAGACAACACTGAAGACACTCAGACTTATCGTTCCTGGGGTAATGACCATCACCTTTGCCTCCCTTCTCTTCAAGTCATCGCTCCAGGACCTGTCCCAGTTCCTGCGGTCGCTCGAAGGCTTGCTCTACCTTGTGATAGTGTTTCCGATAGGCTACCTGTACAACATCATGAACATCCGAGGCCCCTTCCTAAGAGATTCGCTCTCGCTGGTCCAGGCGAATATCAAAGGGAAACTAGCGGCACCATTCTGCGCTGGCAACCTGATAGGCGCTAAGGTCGAGTCCCTCACTCAGGGCCGACAACTCATGCATGTCTTTTACAGCATCGTAGACAACGACGAGTCATTGAAGTCAAAGACGCAGGACGTGTACCAGAATGGTCTATTGTGGAGCACAACTGCCGATGTGATGGCCGTAACCTTATTCTTCATCCCCGTCTACCTGTTCGCCTATCTTTTCAAGCCTATGCCTCACTACCTTGTTGTCGCATTGGGCCTATGCATTACGTACCTGTTCGCAGCCCTCGTGTTGATGCCAAAGGTCACCTCCAGGCATATAGAGCTCTCCAACGACCAGCTCGATTTCATCCTGCAGCGTCACCCAGACGAATTGTATGAGCAGCTCCTTAACCTCGCATCTGGTCAGCCCGTGGAAAGCGTGGCCACACCCGATGACCCCAAAGCACAATGACCCAACGATCTCGCTCATAGCTGCCCAGTACGCGCGCGCGAACACACCGTGGTACATCGGCTATAGCGGGGGAAAGGACTCGTCTGCGGTACTCAAGCTCCTCTACATGGCCCTAGCCGGTCTTTCGAGGAAGAGCACCCGAATCACAATCGTCTACGCGGACAGCGGCGTCGAGATGCCACCGGTCCGCGATCTGGCCCTCTCAGTCCTCACCGCGTATCAGGCTGAATGCACGGCCCACGGGATTCCACTGTCCATTGCCGTTGTGTCGCCGCCACTGGGCGATAGATATCTCGTCAAAGTCATCGGCAGAGGCTATCCTCCTCCCACCAACAAGTTCAGATGGTGTACGCGAAGACTTCGCACGAATCCCGTTAACCGGTTCTTCCGCGACGCTGGCGCTGAAAGCGGCATTCTTCTCTTGGGACTACGGAAAGGAGAAAGCGCCACTAGGGATCGAACCATTGCTCGATATAGCTCGCCCAACCATAACTACCTTCGACAGGACCGAGAAAGGGGTCTGCTGATCTTCGCGCCAATAATCGATTACTCGACGGAAGAAGTCTGGGCTACCCTCCTGGAGAACCCCATTCCGAGGAGCATTGATGCCGAGGCCCTCTTTGCTCTCTACAAGGACGCCTCGCATGAAGACTCCATGATCCAGCAGCCCTCATCCCCCCCATATGGGCGTGGCCGATTCGGGTGCTGGACCTGCACAGTCGTGCGCAAAGATCGCGCCCTAACGAGCCTTGTTTCAAACGGCTACCCCGCTCTAC
>NJBK01000032.1 GCA_005223035.1 Chloroflexi bacterium B3_Chlor | reverse complement strand
GGGCAGGGATACTGGGAGACATGAAACAGAGACCGCACGTGTTGGTGGGGAACGTTCTGTCCAGCAATGGCATGAAGCCGCCGATGGCGGGTGCCTTGTCGAGGAGAAGAACCTTCGATCCCATCTCCGCCAGTAGCAGGGATGCCTGCATTCCGGCGATCCCTGCCCCAATCACGAGCACCTCGCCTTCCTTGTGACCGCCGCTCTTCACACCCATGCCAACAGTCCTATGAGTCTCTCTCCTTCGCGCCTACTCACTCGTATCTAGCGCTCGCCAGACGAACTCCACCAGGTCCATGACCCTCACCCGCGCCTTCTCGCGCCTGGCCTCAGCAGTTAGAGTGCGTTCACACTGCGGACAGGCGGACACGATCACCTGGGCCTCCGTGTCGAGGGCTTGTCCAAGCCGGCGCTGGGACAGTTCCCCCACCAACTCTGGGTTGAAGGTCTCCACGTTTCCCCCACCCCCGCAGCATAGGGCATCCTGGCGGTTGTCCGACATCTCCCTGAAAGAGAGTTCGGGAATGCTCTCCAGCACGCGACGAGGCGCACCGTATAAGTCGTTCTTCCTGCCCAGGTCGCACGGGTCATGATAAGTCACCGGCCCGGCCACGGCCTTCAAGTTGAGACGACCCTCATCCAGCAACTGTGCCAGGAACTGCGTCGAGTGCACCACCTCCACTTCCAGCTCCTCACCAATGATCTCCGCATAGAAGTGCTTCCACATGTGATAGCATGCAGGGCACGTCGTAACCACTCTTTGGGCCCCAATGTCGCGAACTTGGGCGATGTTATGGTGTATGGTCTCCTCGGCGCGAGTACCCATCCCAGCCATGAGCAAGGGATAACCACAGCACCACTCCTCGCCACCGAGAGCCGTGAAATTCTCCCCCGCCTCTTCAAGTATCTGCACAAAGGCCTGAGGGATGACGTAGGTCATGGGGAAGAAGGAAGACACACAGCCAACGAAATAGAGCGTGTGGGCTCCATTTTTCCCTTCGAGCCCCTTGGGCAGCCGTTCCAAGTTCTCGCTCCACATCAGTCGCTGGCTATTGTCATCGGCGGAGATGTTGTGGGCGCTGGTGATATTCTCACCCAAAGTGCGTAAGGCCTCAATGCCAGCATCTCCGCGAAGGACGTCCCCTTTCTCCTCCATTGCCAACTGCCGCAGCGCCTGAGTCAGTCTGGCTATGCTTATCTCATTGGGGCAGCGGGCGCCACAGGTCTCGCAGTGAAGGCAAAACCAGATGCTGGGGGTTTCCAGCAACTCGTCTTTCAAGCCAAGCTGCACCATGCGCACCATCTGTGCTGGACCATAGGGCATGGCAGGAGCGGATGGGCAGCCAGCTGTGCACTTCAGACAGTAATTGCACCGACTAAGATCTTCGCCGCTACTCTTCTCCACCTCGACCTTGAAATCGAAATCTAGGCTGGTGAGTGCGTCCCCTCTGGTGAACTGCATAGGGTGCTTATCCTTGTTAGTGAGACACAGCGCCTGCCTGGCTGGGTGTCCGACGGCGGACTAGGACGAGGAATTGTAAAGCATTGTCGGGGTAGTAGACAAGGCCTGAGGCTCTTTGACCTTGCGTGCCTTGCCGCAGTTTCACGGTCGCCCTCGATGCCATAGGTCAGGATCCAGCCCCTCGTCTGCGCTCCTGGGCGGCTGTCAGCCTTGCCGCTTCGCTGGACAGCTCTGCCAGGATCGCCCGCTCCAGCACTTCCTCCAAGTTCCTCTGCGCTTCCTGAAACACTCTGGACGCTGGGCAAGACGCCGCCCTCTCACACCCATCATAGGGCCCCGTGCAGAGATTGACCACGATGGGGCCCTGAACCGCCTCGACTATTTGTCGGAGGTTTATTTGCTCCGCTGGCTTCCCCAAGAGAACTCCCCCCGCAGCCCCCCTGTGGGTGCGCAGCAATCCTGCCTGTGTCAGCTGGGCGACCACCTTACTCAAGAAGGCGCCGGGTATGTCCTGGCGCTCGGCAATGCGCTCGGTTACCGTCTTCTCGTCCTCCGGCTGGCTGGCGACGTCCAGCATTGCCCTGATGGCATAGTCAGCCCCTCTACTCAAAAGCGTCACCCTCCACCTCCTTTCGGCACGTGGGTTCCCTAGCTGTACCCCACCGTTGCTTGACAGCCCAGGAACCTGCCCTTGCCCGCACTACGATTCACGGAGTTGACATACCAAGGTCCAAAACCAACGCAACGACTGTTCACCCGAGTCCCTCCCACAAGATCGCTTGCAGTTGAGCGATGTGCTCCGGCGCCAGGGGCAACAGCGACAGCTTCCGCAGAACCGGGCTCAGGTCGTAGTGTATGTGTCTGATCTGTATCTCGCCGTCCTGCCAGACAGCATAAGTCGGACTAGGGGTTCCGTGTCGGGGTTGGCCGAGACTACCAGGGTTGACCAAGATCGTGCTGCCCATCTGCCTCATAGCCGGTACGTGAGTGTGGCCCAGGAGGACAACGTCGGCGCCCAGGTGAGCAATCTCCTCGGTAAGCTCCTTATCTTTCACCTCGGTCAAGGGCAAAGGCTTGCCCAGATTGTCGCTGGGAGCGCCGTGTGTCAGGTAGAAGCTGGTTCCCTCCACGTCGGCCGTCAGTTCCAAGGGAAGGTCACCCAGATATTCCAGATCAGCCCCCCTCACCATCCGCCGTGTATACTCCCTATCAGCATCCGACCAGACTTCCAGCTCGGGAGGACAGCGGCAAGGGATGTCTCGAGCGGCTGCCTCATCGTGGTTGCCACGCACAGCATAAGTTGCGTTCGACCTGATCCAGGACAGGCAAGGCTGTGGCTCAGGCCCGTAGCCGACGATGTCGCCCAGGAACAGCACTACATCGGGTTTGCTCTCCACAGCTTGTAGGGCCTGTAAGGCATCGAGATTGCCGTGCAGATCAGCGAATGCCAATATCTTCACAGCGTGAAACCTTTTCAGAGGAAGTATACCAAATTATTCCACAATCCTCAAGGAGGAAATGGCTTCGATGCTAGTTCTAGCGGCTTACTCCTCAGGCGCGGGTGGGATGATCCCCTCGTCCATCAATACCTGGACCTCCCCCCGGGCGCGCTTGATGATCTCGCTGGCCCGTTCGTACAACTGATCCCGGCTCAGATCCAGCTGGGCCACCCCTTGCTCGATAGCCTTGAGGCCCACGGCCACCGCCTCCCGAGGAAAGACCTGCCATTCATCCATGGTGGGGATGAGGTAGTCTTCGCGTAGACCTTGGTCTTGAGCGGTCTTGGCTAGCTCATACGCAGCCGCGATGCACATCTCGTCAGTGATGGTTCGAGCCCTGACATCAAGCGTACCGCGGAAGATCCCTGGAAAGCCGAGGGAGTTGTTCACCTGGTTGGGAAAGTCTGAGCGGCCGGTGGCTACTATTCTGGCTCCCGCATCCTCGGCGTCCCAAGGCCAGATCTCGGGTATGGGATTGGCACAGGCAAAGACGATGGCGTCCGTGGCCATGTCTGTTACCCATTCTGGCTTGATGGTGTCCGGACCGGGAGTGGAGAGTGCGATCAAAACGTCAGCGCCTTTCATGGCCTCGGCGCTGCCACCCTGCACGTTGTCCTTGTTCGTCTTCTGGCACATCTCCCATTTCTCTTTGTACCTGTCCTTGAGTTCAGCCCTACCTCGATGGAGAGTACCTTTGCTGTCGCACATGATGATGTTGCCCGGCGTCACCCCTGCGGCCATGAGAACCCGAGCGATGCAGATATTGGCTGCCCCTGCGCCCACCATTGCGATCTTGGCTTCGGGTAGGGACTTCCCTACCAACTGAAGGGCATTGATCAGTCCTGCCAGGGTTACAGCCGCCGTGCCCTGCTGATCGTCGTGCCATACCGGAATCTGCATCTCCTTGCGAAGTGTGTCCAGGATGCGAAAGCACTTTGGCTGTGAGAGGTCCTCCAGGTTGATCCCCCCAAACGAAGGCTGTAACAACTTCACAGTGGCGATCAATTCGTCTGCATCCTTGGTGTCCAGGCAGATAGGTACCGCATCGACCCCTCCCAGATACTTGAAGAGCAGGGCCTTGCCTTCCATCACCGGCATAGCGGCCTCGGGACCTATGTCCCCAAGACCCAGAACCCTGGTGCCGTCGCTGACTACAGCGATACTATTCCATTTGTTAGTGTACTCGTATGCCAGCTCCTTGTCGGCTGCGATGGCACGACAGGGGGCCGCCACGCCGGGGGTATACCAAAGGGCAAAATCATCGAAATCGCGGATCACGCACTTGGATACGACCTCGATTTTCCCCTTGTAGAAGGGATGGAGCCTCATCGCATCCTCTGATGGTTTTTGTGCTTTCGCTAGCAGTTCTTCTCTGGTAAGCACGGCCAGTCTCCTTCCTTTTCAGTGTGGTGCGTCGGGACGGGATTTCAGGAATCCGCCTTATCCTTCAATAACTCCATGACCGAGGGGAAATTGGCGATGTGGGTGTGGGGCAGGAAAAGGGCAGAGATCCACTCGTCGTGGAAAGAACCGTTGGCACTGAGTTCCAGATAGGTCATCCGCTTGGCCACTTCCGCCACGCGTTGTCGGTTTTCGCGACTCAAGAGCGACATGTACGCCCCGAGAATGGACGTGTTGCCCAGGAACTTGAATTTCTCCCGAGGCATGTCGGGCAGTAAGCCTATCTGGATGGCGGTCTCCACATCCAGATACTGCCCGAAGGCGCCAGCGATCAGAACCTGCTGCACAGTGTTCAGGTCCATGCCGACGCTACGTGCCAGCACGGCGAAACCGGCATAGACCGCCGCTTTCGCCCGCAACAGATTGTCAATGTCCACCTTGTTGATGACGATATCCCGTCCGGTGGCCGTCTCCTGGGACCAGGCCACCACGTACTCAAGCCCGTGGTCTCCCTCCCTCGCCCGAGGGGTGTCGAGGCCAGCATTCAAGTTGCCGGCCTTGTCCATGATGCCAGTGATGAACATCTCCGCCAGCAGCGAGATCAGGCCCGAACCACATATCCCGCGCGGCGGTTCATCGCCGATGACTCTGTAGCTAGTTTCAAAGGTCTTTTCGTCTATCCATACTTCCTCTATAGCCCCAGTTGTGGCCCGCATGCCGTACTGCACCCCTGCCCCTTCGAACGCAGGTCCCGCGGAACAGGCGCACGAAATCAGCCAGTCGCAGTCACCAAGGACTATCTCACCATTGGTGCCGATATCTATGAACAGGCTCAACTGCTTCTCCGTGCAGATGTTGGAACTGAACACGCCCGCCGTGATGTCGGCTCCGACATAGCTGCCAACCCCCGGCAAGCAGTCCACTGTGGCCTCAGGATTGATCTCAAGACCGAGGTCCCCGGCCAGAACCGGCGGCGGCTGATTAGTGGTAGTGATGTATGGCTCCAGGCGGATGGATTCAGGGGGCAGGCCCAGGAAGAGATGAATCATTGTGCTGTTGCCGGCGACAGTCATCTTGTATATGCCGGTGGCGGCTATGCCATTGCGTTCAGTCAGTCTTCCTAGCAACTTATTGACGGTTCCCACCACCAGACCCTGTAGTTCCCTCAGGCCGTCTCTCTTGCTTGCATAGATGATGCGCGAGATTATGTCCTCACCCCGGGCTATCTGGCCGTTGTAGTCAGAAGCCGTGTCCACCACCTCTCCGCTCACTAGATCCACCAGATATACCACGTTGCTGGTAGTGCCGATGTCCACCGCCACCCCCCAACAGGATTGAGTCTGTTCGCCGGGCAGCAAATCCACAAGACGAGGAGGACCATCGGGAGACATCCAAGTATCCATCTCCAGCACGCCAGTGACCTGCCACTCAGATTCGCGCAACACCCCAGCTACCTTGCGCAGCACCTGCAGGTCAATCCTCATACCCTGCACCTCTATCCCATGCCGCGTCTGGAGAGCGCGCTTGAGACGGGCCACATCGTCGGTATTGTCGTCTAGGCCGGGGGGTTCGATAGCTACGAAATACTTCTGGACTGTCTGATCCCGTGACCAATCATAAGCGAAAGGCACAGTGATCTTCGCCACCCTCTGGGCCGTTGGCAGACGGCGCTCTATCTTCTCCTGCGGAGGTACAGTGATCACGACATCGCTATTGATAACCGTCTGACAAGCGAGCGCATATCCCTCCTCCAACGCCTCTCGGGAAAGGCGAGCCGTGGATCGGCGCTGGACGTCGCCTTGGTCGACCACAACAGCACAGCGGCCACACCGTCCCTGACCGCCACACGGGATGTTCAGTTCGATTCCTGCCGTACTGGCCGCGTCGCTGATGAGAGTCCCTTCGGGGACTTCGATCTCTTGGCCGTCGGGCTTAAAGACTACACCATAAATCAGCGAGTACCCCCTTTCTGCGGCGCGTCAACAGCGGTGCATGGACCTGCCGCTGACACGTCTCTGCAGCATTTTCGAAGTATATCATTCTTACCTGACTGTGTCAATCAGTCTTTGAACTCGATTGGGCGCCTCACTGGCAGCTCGTCTACCAAGAAGGTGTATTGTTGATGAGAATCGGTGATCCTCCCCGCGTCGCCTGCCTGGCGGCAGCGCGGGTCCACCAGTTGGTCGGTCCGAGCGCCATCCATTGTTGAGGACGCCGGTGCTTTCCACACCAAGAGGGAAGGTACATAGCCCGAAGGAAGAGTCGAGGGCTTGCACTTGAACCTATACAACAGGGCATCTCTGGCGCGGTGGATCCGCATCTAGGCTGATTTGCACTTGCACCAGCCCGTGCTGCGCTCGTTATCGTCGAGTTATCCGATGCGGTCCTAGTGGTTGATCCATATCTTATGCCAGCCATCCTGTCTTGTCAAGCCTTCCAGAACCGGCAGACCCCAAGTGAATGGGACCGGCGCGTCATACCATGGCCGCTTTGCCGTGAGCAGATGGGCAAAGGGACTGCTGGCCCTTTGGCGCCGAAAAGAGCTATAATCTGCACAAGCAGGCTAGCCCAACCGCAGGGACAGACACCGTGGTGCACCTGGAACCGTTGACCTTCCTCGATTGGCCGTGATATAATCGACGCGGAGAAAGGCAGAGATAGCAAAGATGAATCCATCGAGCCGAGGGGGCACCATATGGAGCGCAATCAGGAGTAGGGGCCGTGAAATCGCCCTGGTCGCAGTTCTGCTACTGATCAACTACCTCATCTTGAGCCGCTTGGGATTGATGGTGTTGAGCACTCGGCAACCAACGCCCACGCCCACCAGGACGCCCAAACCCACCTTCACACCCCTAGACTTGGTTGTCGCCACACCCACTTTGCCACCCGAACCCGAGCCCAGTGCGACCGCTGAACCTACGCCTCCGCCTTCGCCCACGCCCAGCATGCATGTTGTGCAGCCTGGCGAGACTCTGAGCGAGATAGCCCGCATGTACGGCACGAGTGTGGATGCCATCGTGGAGGCCAATGATCTGGGAGATGCCGATGCCTTGCGGGAGGGACAGCTACTGCTGATACCATCGTCTCCGGTACCGACACCTGGTGAAGAGCCGACCGCGGCGCCGTTGTCAACCCCATCGTCCACAGTTGGTCAGAGGATTCATGTGGTACAAGAGGGCGAAACGTTGAGCGAGATCGCCCGCGCGTACGGCATCACGCCAGATGAGCTCGCCCAGGCCAACGGGCTGGATGACCCGAATGCGATCTCCGTGGGGCAGGCATTAGTGATACCGTGACAAGGCAGCAGGAGACGGGCTGTCGCACAGAGAAAGGAGCGAGGAATGAAGCTGAGATACTTGCTCATCCTGGGGATCTTGGTCTTCCTCAACGGGTTCGTCTTCACAGTCTTGTTCCTGATGGCCTCGCGAGAGATGGCTCGCCCTGTGCCCACGCCGACGGAAATCCCCTCCAGGGAGCCGACCATGCAGCCGACCTTCACCTCAACACCTGTAGGCCCGACACCTACGAATACGCCCGAGCCTACTTCCACTAGCACGCTCGAGCCCATAGCGACCAACACCTTGGTCGTCGCCCCTCAAACGCCCACACATACCAACACGCCGGCACCTCCTAGTTCGACACCGCTCCCGCCGACCCCGACTATACCTCCCCCCACGGTTACACCAACCACCCCGGCTACGGAACCCACTTCTACTCCGACTCCTACACCGAGCCCCACCGCGGAGGGTGACTGGGATTTCCGCTATGTACATGGGAGCGTGGTAGCGCAGCCAAACTGCGGCACGGTGTACCTGAGAGGCAAGATCAGGGGCGTGGGGGGCGAGCCGGTCAACGGGAGGACTGTCCGTCTGCGCTTCGCCGGCAACGTGGCGTACAAGGTGAGTGGTGAGGGCGAGAACCCCGGGGTATGGGGGTTTGCGCCTCTGGCGCAGGAGCACTATCATTCCCCCTTCACCTTCCTCCTTGACATGGTGGAGAGTGAAGCGAACCCTGTGCCGCAGTCTGATACGGTGGAGATTCAGTTCACGGATTGCAGTGTAGCGGGGCAGTTCACAGACATCACCTTCGAGTATGCCAGATAGGCTTGGTCCAAAGGCCCAGGCGAGGGGACCGGAGGTTGGGATAGGGGAATCTTAGCCCAGGCTGCGGCCTATACCGTCAGGCTACGATAGGGATGGCCCGTCCGCACGCCGGGCACGCCGAATCTTGGAGCCTGTTCTCTACAACACTCAGCCCATGCCGCCTTATCAGCAGTTCGCCGCACTCCGGGCAGTACGTGTTCTCCAAACGGTGCCCCAGCACGTTGCCCAGATAGACGAAAGCCAACCCCTCTTGCTTGCCAATTCGCCAGCCTCTCTCCAGAGCGCTCAAGGGAGTGGGGGGCGCCTGGAAACGGTAGGCTGGGTAATAGCCACTGATGTGCCAGGGTGTTTCCTCACCCAGTTCCTCGTGAATCCTCCTGGCGATTCCTCGTAACGTCTCCTCATCGTGGTTCACACTGGGGATGACCAGAGTGGTGATCTCGAGATGTACGCCTTGTTCCTTCGCCAGGCGACAATTGCGCCATACCTTCTCCACATCAATCCCTTTACAATGCTTCTTCACTGTTTCCGCATTCCCCTTGATATCCACGTTGATCGCGTCCAGCCCGGCGTCGACCAGGGCGCCGAGGGCCTCCGCGGTCATGTAGCCGTTGGTGACATAAGTGTTGTACAGCCCCCTCTCCCTCGCCAGTCGGAACACGTCCAGTGACCATTCAAGCGACAGGGTGGGCTCATTGAGACTGATGGATGTACCCTGGCAATCGGTACGCAAGGCGGTGTTGACCAAGTCTTCAGGGGACATGTGCCGGCCCTCGCGGGGCGGTGATTTGCTGATGTCCCAGTTCTGACACCAGGGACAGCCGAAATTGCAGCTCCAGCTGCCTGCGGTGAGGGCTACACTGCCGGGAAAGAAATGATGCAAAGGCTTCTTCTCGATGGGGTTGGCGGACAGAGAGGACACATTGCCGTAGGTGAGGGTGACCAGTGTGCCCTCGATGTTGGTTCGAGTACGGCACCAGCCGGATGCTCCCTCGGCGAGCAGGCAACGCCGCTCGCAGGTCAAGCAGCGTAGCCTGTCATCGACTCTCTCCTGTAGGAGGCCTTCGTTGACAAATGGGTCTTGCATGAGCGTCAGCATCGTCTGATGGCTTGTGGCGCGAAGCCATCAAGTGACCGCGAATCCTCAGCCGTAGTGCTTGCGTGCAGAGCACCCTTCCGTGTGTGAGCCAGCGGCCTGGCGGAGCTCAGGGTGTGCGCAGCACCGCTGCTCCTAGGTGGGCAGGTGGCCGTATCTCTCGGCATCCCTGGAGAGCAGCCACGGAACGGGCTGTTCAGCACGAAGGGTATGGCCCGACATGGAGAGTGTTCGGCTGTGGTGTCGGACTCTAGGCCCTGAGATAAACCTCGGTTCAAACGTTGACAGTGCAGCGTAGCCCACGTTGACGGGCGTCCTCAAGGATGTCTCCGTCGTGACCGTGACGGTAGGGGTCAAGACAGGAGTTGGCGTCACCGTGGCCGAGATGACGACGGTCATGGTCACTCCAGGAGTGGCGGTTATGATCACCGTTGTGGTGATGATCTCCAGTGTGGGCGTGATGGTGGGTGTGGGCGTATAAGTCGGTATGGGCCGCTGAGTCGGGGTGGGTGGCAAGGTGGCCGTCGGAGTAGAGCTATGCTGAGGCGTCATCACGGTTGTCGCAGTGAGAGTGGCGTTCGCGGTGAATGTTGGAGAAGTCTGGACTGCCACCCGGGGGACCAGCCACGCGCGAAGTAGGAAGCTGGACATGCCCAGACAGTATAGGAGCAGCGCGAAGATGGTGACCACCGTCAGGAGACTGTACAGGCGTTTTTGCGAGACCGTTAGCTGAGTGTAGCGGCGAAACAAGCGTCTCATTTTGCTGATCAGCTGGCTGCGGAACCGATGTGCAGTGTTCTATGTCGAAACCTTGTCATCTAGGGCGTGGCCGCGTTGGTAGGCGTGGCTGTCTCGGTGGCGGTCACGGTGAACGTCGCTGTCTCCGTCGGCGTATCAGTCGGAGTGACTGTAGTTGTATGGGTCGGCGTGGCCGTGCTGGTAGCCGTGTTTGTGGGTGTGGCTGTCGGAATGAATGTTGCCGTTTCCGTGGGCGTGTCGGTAGGGGTGGCGGTGGGAGTGTCCGTTGGCGTCGCCGTGCTGGTCGCCGTCGCTGTACTGGTCGGGGTTGGCGTCCAGGTGGGTGTGTGTGTGGCGGTCTGGGTGGGGGTATGAGTCGCCGTCTCAGTTGGCGTGGGAGTGAAACGCGGTGGGGCCATTGCCAAGGCGATGAAACCCAAGACATAGCAAGGCACGGTCAGGCAGATAATGGCGAGCAAGAGACCATAAGTCACCCTTTTGCGCTCTGGCAGGCTGCGGTACCACTCGCTCACTCTTCCTCCAGACGCTGTGCAAAAGGACGCTGTTTCAGCGTCCCCTTCCTCGACAAACCCTCTTTTCGCTTGAATGCCACTATTCCGCGACTGCCCTTAGGTTGCACCTTGTGGCCATCATCGTTCCCCTGCATGAGTGGAGAAATGGTAACCTCTTTCAGATGTCCTGTCAACCCGGAGAAATCATGTCCCGGACGCGGTGGTAGAGGGATGCGAACTCTTCGTTGTAGAAGATGTCGGTGTCCCGGGGGCGTGGCAAGGCTATGGGCACGGCGGCCCGAATGTGGCCTGGTCGGGCGCTCATGACTAGCACCCTGTCGGCCAAGAAGATGGCCTCCTGGATAGTGTGTGTCACCATGAGTATGGTCTTTCCCGTTGCCCGCCAGATCCGAAGCAGTTCCAGGTTCATCTGGTTACGCGTAATGGCATCAAGAGAGCCGAAGGGCTCATCCATCAGCAGAATGGACGGTTCGTAGACCAGGGCACGGGCGATGGCTACGCGCTGCTGCATGCCTCCAGAGAGTTCATGAGGATAGGAGTTCTCGAAGCCGAGCAGCCCGACCAGACCCAGCAACTCCATCGCTCGTTTCTTGTTAGCATCGCCGTTGATACCTCGGACCTCCAGGGGCAGAGTAACGTTCTTCAGGACGGTGCGCCAGGGCATCAGGGTCGGGTTCTGAAAGATGAAGCCGATCTCCCGGCGCGGTTGGGTCAGTATCTGGCCGTCAATGAGGACAGCGCCCCGGTCAGCTTCGAGCAGTCCTCCCAATATCCGTAGGAGGGTCGTCTTTCCGCAGCCTGAGGGCCCCACCAGGCTGACGAACTCCTGCGCCAGGACTTGCAGAGAGATGTCTCTGAGGGCTCTCACCTCTCCCTCGCGACTGAGGTAGGTCTTCTCTATTCCCTCGGCAGCCAGTATCGCTTTGGACATGCTTGCTTACGGTTCCACGATGAACTGGTTGGTGAACATCTGATCCACATCCGTTTCGACGTCCGTCAACCCCACCTCCAGCATGAACTCCTGGGATGCTTGCCACGCTGAGGGAGCCGAGTAGCCCAGTTGGTCGCCCTCCCAGAATCCGATGGACTCCCGGAGCACCGCCATTTGGGTGTCGCTGTTCTCCCCCCCTGCCTCCGGCACGTACTCCAGGCAGATCTCGAACGCCTCTTCCGGATGATCTATAGTGTACCGGAGACCCCGCAGAACAGCTCGCACCAATCCCACTGCCAGTTCGGGGCGCTCAGCGATGGTCTTCTCATTGCTGATGATGCCGTTGGATACCAGATTCATGTAGTCTGCCACATAGATGATGTTCGGCTCATACCCCGCCTGCCGCAGTTGCACGGGCTCATTGGCCGCGTACACGACAGCGGCCTCGACCTGGCCCTCGGTCAGACTAGCCACTTGGGTATAGCCGATGGATTCCAGCGGTATCTCTTGCTCAGCTATCCCCTCGGCGTGAAGGAGAGCCAGCCAGCCGATGTAGCTGGCGCCCCACAGTCCAGGAATGCCCACCGAGCGTCCGATAAGGTCGGCAGGCTCTTCCAGAGGCACTCCCTCTAGGGAGACGACGGCCACGGGGAACCTTTGAAAGTATGTCATCACATAGACCACTGGCAGGCCCTGGCCTCGGGCCAGGATTACTTGATCGCCGCTGGCAACGGCAAACTGCAGCGCATCAGTGCCGACGAGATTCAGTAGGTCTGTCTCCATCCCGTAGTCGAATTCGATCTCCAGGTTCTGGTCGGCGAAGTACCCTTTACTCACCGCCACGTAGAAGGGTGCAAACTGGACGTTGGGGATGTACCCCATAGCCAGGGTCACCTCTGTGGACGAGGGGGACGTGCTAGGGGGAGCAGTGCCTACACAGCCACTCAGAACGATCAGCGACACAGCAGTCACGATCAGACCCAGCTTTTTCACTTGCGTTTGTTCTCCTTTCTATTCGCTCCGCCGCCAGGATAGCAGCCTGTTCTCCAAGAGAGCCACACTGCCGTACAGGCTCAGGGCGATGATCACCAGGGTGAAGAGGGCCACGAACATCATTGGTGTATCGAAGAGACCCCTGGACAGATTGACCAGGAATCCCAGGCCCTCATCTGCGGCCACGAATTCGCCCACCACCGCGCCGATGACTGACAGGGTCACGCCTATCTTTAGCCCTCCAAGGAGTACCGGCAGGGCAGCCGGTATCTCGAGCGTGGTAAACATCCGTAGTCTCGAGGCTCCGTAGGAGCGCATCAGGTCCACGAGGTTCTCATCCACCGACCGAATGCCAACTATGGTGTTGATCAGCACCGGGAAGAAGACCGTCAGGGCACAGACGATGACTTTGGATAGCAGCCCGAAGCCGAACCAGATAACCAGCAGAGGGGCCAGGGCGACTATCGGTATGGATTGGGATGCCACGATATAGGGCGATAGGAGCCGTTCCAGGGGTTTCGATTTGGCAAAGATATAGCCCAGGAGGGTAGCCACCACCAGCCCCAAGCCCAATCCCATGAACACCTCTCTCAGAGTGGCCCACGCATGATGCAAGAGGGTGCCGTCGCTGAGAACCAGGAGAAACTTGCGGAAGACGACTGTCGGTGCAGGGAGAATGAACGTAGGGTACGAACCAAGGATGACAACGAGTTGCCAGAGGCAGAGGAAAAGGAGTAGGGCCGGGGGCACCAACAAGTAGGCCCTGTAGCGATCGGACACTCTGCCCAACCTCTTCCTCAGCGAACTGGCATTGCCAGACACCGCTGTGCGCGGAGGATGCGAGCGCATCATCTCTGGGCTCGTTTTCATCTTCTCCGTCCTGATACGCAAACAAAAATCCCGAAGGAGTTACCTTCGGGACACATCGCTACGCGGCGCGGGAAAGACACAGCTTCCCAGTCCAGTTCTGCACCTTCTCCCGTCCGGACTATACCGTCGGCTCTGGCCTCTCACCAGATCTGCTCTGTAGCTCGCGGGCTCGGCACCCCTGACCGATGCCATACCGCCGATCGGGAATCGGCCTTCCACGGAAGGCCTCACCCTGCCCCGAAGGTCATTTCTATTCAGGGTATTAAACTACCGATGTCAAGTATACAGTAGTTGCAGGGAAATGTCAACTTTGCGGGTTCGGGGCTGAGAAACCCCAACGCGCTATGGTTTGAGCTAGCGAACTCGATTTCCTGGAGGTGTCCTGGGATTGCGGAAGGGTCGCACCGAAATGAATTCCCGCGCCAAGGTCAGCAAATCCCTGCGGGACTCCAACCATCTGTAGTGCTGCGGGATCTGTGATTCAATACTAGCTCTGGGAAGCGCTTTGCGAAGTCTCCGGTTCGAGATCGAAAACCGGGCCGTCTCTGCAGACCAGGAGGCCATCTCGCTGGCAAGAGCCGCAAACGCCCATTCCGCACCTCATATGTGCTTCTTTGCTCAGTTGGCCCGGTATGCCGTGCTGACGGCACAACTCCTCGGCTTTGTCCAACATGGCCTCAGGCCCGCAAGCGTAGACGCCGTCGAAGTGCTGCTCAGTGAGTAACGCCTCGGCGACGTCGGTGCAGAGGCCTCCCTCGCCTGCGGAACAGTCCTCGGTGACCACCACTACCTCGCAGCCCGATGCGGCAAGTCTAGCTTCAAAGAAGAGGTCATCCTTGGTCGCGGCGCCGACCACGGCCACTTTGTGGCTGACCTCAGTAGCTCTGCTGGCCAGGAAGGCAAGGGGCGCCACCCCATAGCCGCCACCCACCAGGAGTGGCCGTTGTCCTGCGATGTTGAATCCTCGCCCCAGGGGGCCACGGATCCACAGGCGATCCCCAACCTTCAGTTCGTGCAGTCGGGCGCTGAAAGGCCCCACCTTGGCTACCGTCAAGGTCAAGGGGTCGTCGCTCACCAGACTGAAGGGCTTCTCGTCGACCCTGGGAAGCCAGACCATGACGAACTGCCCAGGGTCCGCGACGAGTTCGCCGGCCAGGGTGAAGGTCTTGACCCGGATCGCCTCTTGAGTGATTTGCGCTATCCTCATCGGCCGGGGCAGCATTTGTCCAAGCTAGCTCCGTCTGTTAACATCTGTTGCGGCGGCCTTTCAACTCTGACTGATTATAAGACGACTGAAGGGGAATGGAAAGAGACAGGCCACTTGGACCCCGGAGGGACGCTAGCCGGCATAACAGCAAACGCTAGTCTTCCGCCTTGGCGACAGGAACCTCCTTGTTTTCGGGTGCAGAGCGAGTGGGAAAGTAGGCGAGTGTTGACCTGCTTTGTCCTTCAGCTTGATTTCGCGCTTTTCTCTTGTTTTCGCCTTGAAAGGGCGCTATAATCATGCTGGACCTTGGGCAAGAAAGCGCCTCCAGGTGTGGCCCAACACAATTGCATGGACAGTCGCGCATCCTGTGTTGCACTCACTCGAGCACAAGGCTCGCTTACCGCCGCAGCGCGCCAGGCTAGGCCTGTGCACCTGATACTAGTGTGAGATCTGAGGTAGGCCTACGTAGCTGGTTCATTTGGCGCCCGGCTTGTTGGTGCCAGCATCGGGCACGTGTACCAGACCGAGGGTGAAGATGAGAGAGACGTGGGTTGTTCCCGTCGATGAAGGCAGTAAGGAGATGCAGCCGCTTCTGGGCGGCAAAGGCGCTGGCCTGGCGGAGATGTCGCGCCTCGGTATCCCGACCGTGCCCGGCTTCGTCATCACCACGGAGGCCTGGCGCACTTACACTCCTGGCTCTCGCTCTTTGACCCCAGCTCTGTGGACCCAGGTCAAAGAGGCCCTGGCGGATCTCGAAGCCAAGACCGGCACAGTGTTCGGTTCTCCTATCGAACCATTGATCGTGTCAGTTCGTTCCAGCCCCGTTGTCTCGATGCCCGGGCAACTCCAAACCATCCTCAATGTGGGGCTGACGAGCGAGATCCTGGACCGCCTTGTGAGCCAGTCTCAACGTTCACGATCCTGGTACGACGCCTACAGGCGACTGATACTGATGTATGGGATCGCCGAACGCGGTATCCCCAAGGACCGCTTCGCAGATGTGCTCAAGACCCATGGGCGGCGAGGATCCGTTGATGAAGACAGTGAAGCGCAAGTCGCTGAGGAACTGCAACCCATCGTGGCCGAGTTCCTGGCACTTTTCAATAGGGAATCCGGGGAGGACTTCCCTCAAGATCCGTACCAGCAACTTGAGCGAAGCATTGCGGCAGTATTGGACTCGTGGTTTGCCGAGAAACCCGCCAAGTATCGCGAGATCGCGGGGATACCAGATGATCTGGGCACGGCAGTGGTCGTCCAAGTGATGGTCTTTGGCAACCTGGGACCAGATTCAGGTAGTGGAGTAGCATTCTCGCGCAACCCCGCAACTGGCGAGACGCAGCTCTACGCTGAGTACTTGCCGAACAGTCAAGGTCACGATTTGGTCGCAGGTCTGGTCACACCGCAGGGGATCCGCCACCTGGATCGAGAACTTCCGGACGTCCTCACTGAATTGAGAGACATCGGCGCTCGACTAGAATCTGTCTACCGCGATATACAGGACATCGAGTTCACCATCGAGGAAGGCAAACTGTGGATCCTTCAGACTCGTCCGGCGAAACGTACGGCTCTAGCTGCGGTCAAGACTGCGGTGGACATGGCCAGTGACGGGTTGATCTCCCGGGATGAGGCTGTCCTGCGGGTAGATCCCAAGTCGGTTGGACAGGTCTTTGTCCCGATCTTCTCCGACGCTTCGTCGGCGGGCATGCTGGCTGAGGGCATCCAGTCCAGCCCCGGCGCCGCCACTGGCAAAGTAGCGCTTGATGACACGCAGGTCGAGCAAATGGCCAGCGAGGGCCTATCAGTCATTCTCGTCAGGCAGCAAGCGAGCGCGGACGACGCCCCCATCATGCCCCTGGTCTCTGGCATTCTGACTCAACGTGGTGGAGCCACCTCCCACGCCGCTGTTGTGGCCCGTGGTCAGAACAAGCCGTGCATCGTCGGATGCAGGGCGCTGGAGATTGATCTGAGCAAAGAAGTGGTGCGTTTTGGGGAGGTCAGCATCGCCCAGGGCGACGACATCTCCATTGATGGCACCACCGGCCAAGTCTTCCAGGGCAGAAAAGAGGTTGTTAGTCCCGATTTTGGCGAGGTTGAAGAGCTGAACACTCTGCTCACCTGGGCTGACGAAATGCGCCGGCTGCAGGTCCTGGTCGATGCCAGCACCCCGGCTGAGATCGAGGTCGCTCACGAGTTGGGCGCTGAGGGAATAGGTCTGCTCCGCACGGAGCACATGTACCATGATAATGATTTCCTCCCGCTCTTTCGCGATGCCATCCTGGCTGAGTCTTCGACCTCCAGGAAAAGGGCCTTGAATGAACTTGAAGCGCTGCACCGCGAGGAGTTTCGAGCGATCTGTGGGACCGCGCGTGGGCGCCCCGTGACGGTGCGTTTGCTGGATGCACCTCTGGATCACTTCCTCCCACCGAGAGATACGCTGCTGACCGAGCTGGCCGAGCTTCGTGTGGAACAGGGGTGGAAAGAAGATATCGGCGAGCGCGAACAGTTGCTACAGGCCATTGATGCGTGGCGGCAGACAAACCCTGAGTATGGGTTGCGTGGCGCTCGTCTAGCAGTCGCTGTCCCCAGCGTGGTACGGGCGCAAGTTGAGGCCCTTGTAGAGGGAACCTGCGACGTCGCAGGGGATAATTCGCCCGTGCACTTGCGAATACTCGTTCCATTCGTGGTTGACAGCGGCGAGGTGCATCATTTCTTGGGGTTGATCCGAGAAGTTGTGCACCAGGTAATGGAGCGGGAAGGGGTTGGAGTCTCGTACCAGGTTGGCGCAGCAATCGCAACTCCACGCGCTGCCTTGGTGGCGGGCGAGCTGGCTTCTCAAGCTGATTTCCTCTGTATCGACAGTGATGCCCTTACCCAGACCGTCTTCAGCCTCTCGCGCGAAGACCGCAGTAGGTTTTTGCCTGCATTCTTGGCCGAGGGGCTCATTGCTGCCGACCCCTTCTCGACCCTGGACGAGAAAGGCGTGGGCTCGCTCATACGGTCGGCCGTCGACAGTGCCCGGTCGGCGCGGCCCGGCATTGAAATAGGAGTGTACGGAATCCCCACCCAAGATCCGGTGTCCGTCCGGCTTTTTCACGAATGGGGTCTCGATTCTGTTTCCTGCCACGTTTCGAACCTGCTCGCGGTGCGCTTTATGGCTGCTCAAGCCGCTATTGACTGAGGTGTCGATTCTGACCTGCTGGACTGGGATGAGAATCTGGTGCGTGAGGGACTGATCTTTCTGGTTGTCGGTCCATCAGGAACCGGCAAGAGCACAATCATGGATGGCGTCATCTCCGAGACGTCCAACCTGGAACGGATAGTCACCTACACCACACGGGATCGGCGGCCCGGTGAGGTGGAGGGATATGAGTATCATTTCGCAACCACTGAGGAGTTTGAGCAGATGAAGGCCGCCGGCGAGTTGGCAGAGTGGCAGGAGTTCTATGGACATCAGTATGGTTCGTCGCGTGCTAGGCTGGAGTCTGCGATGGTTGACGGTCTGGATCTGATCGGTGCCTACGACGTCCTGGGTTCAGTGGAGTTGATGAACCGGTATCCTCGCAACGTCGTAACGATCTTCATCCTGCCACCCTCTGTCGAGGAGCTGCGCCGTCGGCTGATCGACCGATACGGGGCGGAAACCGAAGAAGGGCGAATGCGGTTGGAACGCCTGGAACTGGAGATGAGCTATGCCGGCTCCTTCAAGTACCGTGTCAGCAATGTTGATCTTGAAGAAGCGACCAGGGATATGGCATGTATCGTCCGCGCCGAGCGATGTCTGGCGTCACGGACAGAGCACGCAGACTGACTCATTGCCCGCTGATGTTCGCATCGCCTGCGAGGGCCCGCAAAGGGTAGGTGTACGACCCCCATCCTGCTGGGTGGGATTGATTCCTCGAAGATGATCGTTGCAGTTGCCCATCATGCAAACTCAGACACGCTCGGACTCGCGTGCCGTGGTCATCAATCCGTGATGAAAGGGGCTACGACCAGTGGCTGACGGACTTCTGGCGTTTCGCGCCCATATGGATGGTTTGGCGGAACGACTTCGGTCCACACCTGCTCCGGCCAAAGTGAGGCGCTTTGTTCGGATGTACGAGGCTGGACTACCTCTGGACATCACGGTGAGGTGGTATCCGGCGTCCGCCTTGGAGGCCATGGAAGCCAGAGTCGAGGAACTCTCTGGACGGGGCAGACAAGTGTGGATTTCCCACGGCCCGCCGAGCGACCCGACGTCGGATGAGAGGCTTTCCAGCATCGAGAAGACGACCGTCCTCCCTAAACGTATTGAATCGGTCGAAGACTTCCGTGGCAAAGCTGTGGCGACGCTGCAAGAGTGGGAGCAGGGATCTTGGGCGAAAACCTACTACGACACGCCTCTACGCTCACTAACCGGAGGGATCATCGGCATCGACACCAACAGGCACGACAGCATGCACCGAGGTGACATGCGGACTCTACGGTTCGAAGCGGCGTCCGGCATATCCGACGTCCGCCATTTGCAGCGCCAGATGTCAGCTCGTAACGTGGCAGTCGTCTATTCCGATCCAAAGGTATTCTCACATGTGAAGTCTGCATTGGAACCCGCGGAGTATTCCGTGGAGGGGCTATCAGGTCTTTCCGTAGCTTTTGACACCGTCCGTGAGATGGGACCGGACGAGCCACGGGCGGTGTTGATCGATTGCACGGCTGCCCGGTCCGAAGGCTTCGAGCTCGTGGGAGCCCTCAAGAATTCCAAGCCGACTGAGCAGATACCTGTGGTCTTGATTCTCGACGGTGAAACAGGGATCCCGCACGACGTGCGAACACTACTGGCACGTGTTCTTACATATCCGGTGTCCCCTGAGGAGGTGCGGACCAGTATTATCATGACCGGCTTTCGACTGGTGGGTGACGCGACGGGCTTCAAGCTTGCTTTCAATGATAGGAGCACACAGCGCGAGGTTGAGCGACTCCTGAGCACGGTCATGGGTGTGGGTGGGACTCACCGCCGAACGATGGCTCGGATTGCGAATTTGGAAGGGCGTCCAACCATCGCTTTCGAGTTCAAGCTGGTTCCCTTGGCGCCCTACGAGTTCTTCTTCATTGATTATGAGTGGTCGGGGGTCAAGAACCCGCTCCATCGTTTCGACTGGTTCAGCTCCTTGGGCGGGAGTTGACGGCGGAGATTCACGGGAGTCAGATGGGACTATGGGTGGCGGACGGCCTACCGTGGTATTCGACGGAGACGATACACTGTGGAAAACCCAGGAGCTGTACGCTGCAGCCAGCAGCGAGTTCTATCAGCTACTAGAAGCGATGGGCTTCGACGGCAGCAGAGTGAGGAGCCTCTTCCGATCGTACAACAGACCTGTGCCAGGGAAAGGACAGCGGCCTAAAGAGCGTCGCAATCGCGCTGTGACTGAGACCTATGCAACACTGTGCCGGGAGAGCGGATGCGCCTTCGATCGACAAGTGGTCAAGGAACTCGTCAAAACCAATGAGCGGATCTATGCTGTCGACCCCAGACCCATGGAGAACGCTCAGGAGGTGTTGTCCCGCTTGGCAGAGGGCGCCAAAGTGGTCCTGTTCCCTGGACGTGATGACGAGGTCCAGCGCAGGGAGCTGACTAAGGTATCCCTTGCTAGCTACTTCGACGAGAGGATCTATGTAGTGCCCGAGAAGAGCAAGGCTGCACTGAGACACGTCCTCAAGGAAGAGAGGCTGGATCCGAGGGAGACGTGGATGGTGGGCAACAGCCCGCGATTCGACATCAATCCTGCTCTCGAACTAGGGTTGAACTGCATTTGGCTGCATACCGGATTCTGGCGAGAGGATATGGACGAATTCGCCGCCCTCCCGACGTTTGTAGCCTTCACACTGGACGAAGTCCTGGCGACGGTCACTCAAGGAACGCCACATGGTGATGGTGATTACGTTGCGCCGCAGAAGGGACAAGCCGAGATCAGCCAATGGCTAGAGGAGCGCGCGACGCAGGCGGAGGGAGCCTACGTGGTAGGTACGAGCCTGAAGTATGACGTCAACCCGGGGCTCGATTTGGGTATGCGTTGCATCTGGCTCTATGCCCCGCCGAAAGGGCAGGAGCGAGAACCTTCGCTGAGTAAGGTCTTCATAGCGTTTTCCACCGGTCGGGTGGATGAGATTCTCTCCAGTCACTCCAAGGAGGGAGCGAGCCTTGACGTTCTCTGGAGAGTGAGAGCGAGTGATCGCGAGCGGGAACCAGAAGTCAACGACTGAAGCCATTCAGCACGGCACGGTAAGCCCCCTCGGCATCATGGTAGGCCAAGATCAGGTATCTGGTAAGTGTCCAGGCATTGCAGAGTTGACTGAAGCCCGTTCATCGCTCGCGGCGCGGTTCGAGCGGCTTCAGCGAGTCCAATCCTAGGTGTAAGGTGGTGTTTCCATGAATCACGACCCCGGGCATGCGACATTGCCGGGAACAACAAACGAAGTGGACCAGGGCGAAGAGCACGACGGTGCAGCCAGCCCTATCAACATCTTAGTGCGACAGCATCCAGAGGCGGAGATTCCCCAGAGTTTCTTCTCCTTCACGAGCGAGCAAGAGTCCCTGGGCCATCCGATTCGACGGGCCGAGACAGGGCAGCCCTTGAATCGTTTTCTTGAAGACATTGGCGTCGACCACGAGACTGTGTCCCGATTCCTAGACTCGGATTCGAGATTGGCATCAAAGCTGAGTTACCCATCCTTGTTGCGGCGCTCTCTGGGCGAACTCCGTTCCAGGGTTGAAGAGCACTTCTCAGCGGTCTTCGTCCTACAGCAGGCCGTTCTAGACAGCGAAGTATTGACTGGCTTCAATCGTCACGACAGGGCACATCTGAGATCGGTCAGCAAAAGGATGTTGAGACTGCTACGAGCCAGCGAGCGAAAATCAGCCACTGACCCTCAGACTCAGAAGGAGGCCACCATTGCGGGATACTTGCATGACAGCGGGAACCTGATCTCTCGCAAGTATCACGGACCATATGGAGTCTATCTCCTCAGCCGGCTCTTCACCGATGTAGCCTCTGACGAGGATACTTACTCCAGTTTTCTTAGGGTCTTGGAGGCAGTCCTGTTCCACGAGGTTGAGATTGGTTTGCGGTTGCCTTCTCTACGCGACCTGCACCCTGCGACTCTCAGTTTGATCATTGCCGATAAGACTGACGTTAGCTCGCAGCGGGTGAGTACCAAGTCCAACGTTCCTGAGGCTGTCCGAGATGCTCATACACTGGTGAACCTGTTGACGGTTGACTCCGGCATTGGCTGTCAGGAGAAGGATTTCGTCTGGGAGCTTCACTTCAGTCCGCGAGCGGACGCTGGCGACGTAGCCCGATTTCCACAGTTGTTGAAGGATTCGGAGCGGGTTTGGGTGCCGCAGGATTGGCAGAGACTGTATCGAGAGCACAACGTGGAGTATCTGTTCGTGTTCCATGCGACCTTCGTCCAGCTGTATCTCTCGCGGCTTGTGTACACCATCCGGGCGGTCTTCGCTCTCTACCCCAGGGTGCAGGGGTTCCGACTGGTCATCGACGATACCGAGCGCGGCATCAGCCTGAGCAGAGCATTCAGCCGGGAGGACTACGAAGAGAAGATTGCCTTGATCGGCAAGAACTTGTTCAAGCAGAACTGGGAGGAGACTTATCTCTTCCGCTCTTTGATCCGAACAGGCAGTGGGGATTGATGACGCGGACAGGAATCGCGTGTTCGGTCAGGAGTTCCTCATACTAAAGAAGTGAGTGTGGGGGGCAGCGAGCTGCATTCGCTTCAGGGCAAAGTGACCTCCCGTCTTTCCTCTCTCTTTCCCCCTATCGGTGGGCTATGCCGCGTAGCTGGTTCAAGTTGGTGTGGCCCTCCTCAACCATGAAGGCTCTCATCTCCTCAAGGATGGTCTGGAAAACCTCGAGGCCCCCATAGCGAACCGCCGAGCCGACGCCCACCGCGGTTGCCCCGGCCATCACCATCTCCAGTGCGTCACGACCGTCACCTACCCCGCCGATGCCTATGATGGGTATCTCCACCGCTTCGTAGATGTCGTAGACACAGCGCACCGCTACGGGGCGGATAGCTGGACCAGAGACCCCGCCCACCCTATTGGCTAGGACAGGCTGGCCTGAATAGATGTCGATGATCATTCCTGGACCCAGGGTATTGATGGCCGCGATGGCGTCAGCGCCAGCCTGTTCCACACTTCTGGCGATGAGCGCGATGTCGGTGACGTTGGGGGAGAGCTTGACGATGATGGGGATGGAGGTGACTTCCTTTACGGCGCCTGTCACCCGGGCCGCGTCACCGGCGTCACAGGCAAAGGGCCGGCCGAACTCGTGGGACACGTTGGGACAGGAGATGTTCAACTCGATGAAGTCTGGTTGCGCATCAGCGATCTTGCGGGCCACCTGGGCGAAGCCCTTGACGGTCTCAGCGAAGATGCTGGCCGCCAGGGGCAGACCGAGAGGTTCCAAGATTTCCTTGGCCCGGGCGATGATCTTCACCCCCTCGTCGACCCCTGGATTGGCCAGGCCCACGGCGTTGATGAGACCGTGGCCCCAATCCAGCACCGTTGGGTTAGGGTGTCCTTCCCTAGGGGATGGGCCGCAAGATTTGGTGGTCACCATCCCCGCCCCGTTCTCGGCGACGCGTGCCAGGAGTTGGGCGCCGGTTCCCAGGATGCCCGCCGCGAGAACCAGCGGGTTGCGCAGGCGCACGCCGCAGAACTCCACTGAAAGATCAGGGTCTGTCATCCTTGTCGGCCCCAGTTAAGAAAGCGAGTACATCATCTCGTTGCTCGGCGGAGATACTGCCGCGATTCGCCAGGATGCGCAGCATCTCGCTCAGCCCGAGGACGGCATGAAGCCGGTATCCCTTTTCTGCGAGTTCATCCCCGCCGCCCTGTTCTCGGTCCACAAGTACCACCACATCCTCGACCACCAGACCAGCTTCCTCCAGGGGAGCGATGGCTCTCAGTTTGCTCAGCCCGGTGGTGATGAGGTCGTCCAGAACCACGACCTGCTCACCCGTTTCAAAGCCTCCCTCGACCCCTTTCCTGGTTCCATACTCTTTTTCCTCTTTGCGAGGGTACACCAGGGGTACGCCCATTTCCATGGCCACGCCGGTGCCGATGGGGAGGGCGGCATAAGGGATCGCCGCTAAGCGGTCGAAGTCCAGCGTCCGCAGGATGTTCGCGTAGGCCTGAGTGACCCTCCTCAGGAGGTGTGGGTCCGAGACCAGGAGACGAAGATCCAGATAGACTGGCGAACGCTGCCCGGAGACCAAGGTGAAGTCGCCGAAACGGACGCAGCCGAGATCGTGAAGGGCCAGGGTTAGCTCTTCCTTCAGCGATAGGGGCTGGGCCTGCTCTCTACTGGCTTGAACCTGTTGGCGGCCCTGGTTGATGCGCTCGCGTAGTTCCAGCGCGGCCGTGCGGGGATCGGCGGCACAGATGACGCTGCGAGAGGCACTGATGATGAGACCTTGCCCTTCTCCGTCCAGGCCAGCAGCCAGTGCTTCCTCCAGATCACCTCCCTGCGCTCCGACACCTGGCACGAGGATCCAGGTGTGGGGAGCCATGGCGCGTATCTTGCGAAGCGCCTGAGGGTAGGTGGCGCCTACCACCAGCGCCAGACCCCACTGCACGGCCTTCTGCGCCACCAGCTCGTACAGAGGCCGGCCGTCGCACACGAGGCTTTGAAAATCCCGCGCTCCTGGGTTGGAGGTGTGACACAATAGGAAAACGCCTTTGTCGCGGTATCGGCTGAAAGGCTCCACAGAGTCGTAGCCGAGGTAGGGATTCACCGTCACGGCGTCGGCCCCCCAGACTTCGAAGGCACCCCGGGCGTAAGCTCGAGCGGTGGAGCCGATGTCCCCTCGCTTGGCATCGAGGATAGCCGGTATTCCCTCTGGGATGTAGTCTAGGGTCTTCTTTAGAGCCTGCAACCCCGCAAGGCCCTCAGCCTCATAAAAGGCGAAATTGGGCTTGTAGGCGCAGACCAGGTCACGGGTGGCGTCAATGATCCTCTTGTTGAAGGCGAACATGGGATCGGGTTCGTCCACCAGGGACGGGGGGAATCGAGAGGGATCGGGATCCAACCCCACGCACAGGAGACTGTCGTTTTTCTTCACTTGGGAAGTCAGTTTCTCGAAGAAGGTCAACTCCACCTCCCGAGTTCTACCATTCGAGGGAACCCCTAGACCTTGCCCAGGACCGCCGCCAGGAGGGCCATGCGGATGTACATCCCGTTCTCCATCTGCCTGAAATAGGCTGCACGGGGGTCGGAGTCCACTGCGTAGCTGATCTCCCCCACGCGAGGGAGAGGGTGCATGACGATCATCTTCTCCTTGGCCTTCTCCATCAATTCTGGTGTGATAGCGTAGAGGTCTTTCACCTCCTCGTACTGGGCGAGGTCGGAAAAGCGCTCCTTCTGTACCCGCGTGATATAGAGTACGTCCACGTCAGCGACTATCTCGGCTACATCGTATGTCTCCGTCACGGGCAAGTTGCGTTTCCTGATCTCGTTCATTACGTCGAGGGGCAGGCGGAGAATCTCTGGTGCTACGAAATTGAACTGCACGTCGTACAGACAAAGGAGTCTAGCTAGTGAGTGGACAGTCCTTCCGAACCGCAAGTCCCCTACCATCCCGACGCTGAGGCCGTCTATCTGCCCCAGCTCTTCCTTGATGGTAAAAAGGTCAAGCAACGCCTGGGTTGGATGTTCACCAGCGCCATCACCGCCATTGATGATCGGCTTCTGAGCGTAGTCGGCTGCTGTCTGGGCGGACCCCATCTCCGGATGGCGGATGACGATGACGTCGGCATAGGACTCGAGGGTACGGACGGTGTCCGGCAGCGATTCGCCCTTGGAGACGCTGGAGAACTGGACCCCCTGCGTGATAGGAATAACGGTTCCCCCTAGACGGGACATGGCAGCGATGAACGAGGAACTGGTGCGCGTGCTGGGTTCGTAGAAGAGGCAAGCCAGCACAGTCCCTTTCAAGAGATCACTTGATCCCACCCTCTTCACTATGGCGCGCATCTCTTCGGCCACGCCAAAGATGTGCTCCAGGTTCTCACGAGTGAACTGGGACACGGAGATGATGTCCTGTCCATAGAACCCACTGTCCAAGTTGGGGGCCAGGCCTACTTTCTTTCTGGAGTCCTTGGCTGGAGCTTTGCTCTCGGTTGTCGCCATTCTGCCCTCCTGTGGAGCTAGTATCTGGTGCGGCGGGATCTGTGATCCGCCAGGCTGGCGGCCTGCGAAGGAGCAGGATGGGCCTGCCAGGCCGGCAGGAACTGCCGCCACTTATTGTCCAGGATAGGATCCCGTACGTGGATGCTTCGACGCTCAGGCAAAAAAATGGGACTCACAAGAGGAGTCCCATCTCTAAGTCGAGTCACGCTTTCTCTACGTCGGTATTTCCAGCTGGACATTTTCTGTCTGCCCAGCACTAGATTATAGCACACTATCCGATACCACGCAACTCACCGATTCACTGCTCGCCGCTTGTCAGTTTGGATGATTCCATCGCGGCCTCGGCACGGAGATAGTCCTTCAAAGAGCATAGAACTCTATCAGCCGTTTTTCCGCCTCACCCTCGATGTGAGCGATGACTTCAACGTACGGTGCGATGCTCGAGTTGCTCAGCTTGCGCTTCAACAGTTCATCCACCTGGAAGATGCCCGCAGAGTTGCTCATCGTGATCTCGACCCGTACCGGCTTCTCCTGCCCTGGCAAGAGCTTCACTTTGTCTATGGCAGCGGCCGACACCGAATGAATGTTGGTCACGCCAGCCTCGAAGGGGATGCGCGAACGCCCCCTCGTCATATCGAGGGCATCAGCCACCTTCACAGCACCCGCCTCGATCGTAAGGCAACTCTGGTCCCAGTGATGGGCGCTGATGGCGTGCAGGACTTCCGAGGCCATGATGGTGCTCTGGGGGACGCTATACACGCCGTCCAGCAGTTCTCTGGCCTTTGGATTCGCCAGGCTGATGGAGTAGGCCTCATGATTGTCGCGATGGACGGAGATCCCCAGGTCATGCAAGCAGGCAGCCAGGACCACTATGACTTCCGCGTCCTCTTGAGTGAGGCCGTAGTCGGTGACCACACTCATCTCCACGCCCGCGTCGGCCAGCATCCTCACCAGCTTCAGGGCCATATTGGCCACAATCTTGATGTGTACTTGACCATGGTCCGTGAAGTTAAGGCGGTCAACTGAGTTGACGTTGATGCAACGCCACAGTTGCAGGAGTTCTTGATCTCGATTGATGCGCTCCACAATCTGCCGTAGCACCTGGTTTTGGCGGACTGGAACCCGGAACTTCATTTGTGCGCTCCTTTCAGAGCTGTGGCTCGGTGCTTGGCTCTCCACGGTTTCCGCTTGCCCGCTCGGAGCAGCGGGTCAGGACTAGGGAGCACTCAGTCCACACTATGCCGCGTCTTTGCAGGTCAAGAAACCCATACTGTCCTCATTATAGCACCTGCGAGTCTATAACAGCAAGAGGGTTGCAGCTGCACGTCAGATTCGTCGGAGGGGAATCCTCTCGGTCACGGAATTACACCGACAACACCGCCCCTGTTCCTGCCGACGCCCTTGATGAGCTACAGAATGCCTGTGCTTACTGTAGCTTCTGGGCAACAGACTAGGCACGCAGAAGCCGCGGAACTTACCATGAGTCAAGGACGCTGCTTATCGCTCGCCTCCCTCGACGGGAGGGGCCAGGGGAAGCGGACTCACGCGAATCGCTCCCCGGTCACCCCCACCCCTGTGGAGAGCCTGCCTGCCCAGAGCCTGTCGAAGGGTCGAACCATTGATCCCACCCCATCAAGGGGAGGAAACTCCCATTCAACCTCCTTCATTGTCAATCCCCGAATCCTACGTGCTTCCCTCCATCTGCGCTGTACTTGACATTTGAGGCGATGGTGGTATAATTGTGTGCGTTATGCCTTGCACACCTCTGCGGCATAGCCAACATACGGAGGCGAAAGGGAGATAATATGGAGAAATGGCATCTCGAATCGCCCCTCTTTTCGGCGCTAACTGAGCAGGAGAGGCGTAGCTTATCCGCCGAGATGCGGTCCGAGGTTTACCAGCAGGGGCAGAGCATCACCGTGGAGAATGCCCCCAGCCAGGCGATGTATTTCGTGGAGTCGGGCTGGGTCAGCATCTTCTCCGAGCAAGCCGGTAGGAAGGTCATTCTGGCCAACTTGGGTCCAGGCAGCGTCTTGGGAGAGGTGGATTTGCTGCTGGATAGGCCCTACTCCACCGCGGCTGAGGCGGCATCTGAGGCGAAACTCTGGTCTCTGAACAAGTCAGACTTGCAGGAGCTCATCGCCAGGGAACCAGCCATAGGCATCAAGCTGAGTCTGGTTTTGGGCTCCAAAGTGGTTCAGGTGACCCAGTATCTGGCGGAGTATCGCTTGCCTGAGATTACCTTTTTCGCCCAGTTGTCGAGGGAGAATGTGCTGGGCCTGGCGGAGAGGCTGCGAATAGAGACGTACCAAAGAGGCGACACGATCTGCTGGCTGGGAGAGCCCGGCGAGGCAATGTACGTCATCGAGTCGGGAGAGGTGGAGGTAGTCCTGGCGGCGCAGAGCGATGAGCTCCCCATGCCCCTGACCGAGGGTGACCTCTTGGGGGAAATGGCGCTCCTGACCAACAAGCCGCACGCTGCAACCTACAGAGCTTCAAGCGACGTTGTTCTGTGGGCCTTATCTCGCGCTGACTTCGATGAACTGGTGGCTGAGTTTCCCATGGTCCGGCAGGCATTGTCGCGAGCCCTGAGCCAGCATCTGGGCCCTGAGGACCGGGCCATGGCCGAACAGTGCCTGGGCACGATCCCTCTCTTTGCCGATCTACCTCCCGACGTTGTGTCAAGTGTTGGCCAGCGCCTCGTTCTGCAACACTATCCCCAGGGAGAGCCGGTCTTCTCCCAGGGAGACCCAGGCGATAGCTTGTACATTATTGAGATGGGGGAGGTAAAGCTGGCCTCAGAGACCGCGGCTGGCGAATCCACCGTGGCCTGGCTGGAGGCTGGGGATTTCTTCGGTGAGATGGCCCTACTGACGGGCAGGACCCGCTCGGTGAAGGTGCAGGCCATGACCGATACCAACCTCTGGGTTCTCTACAAGAACGACTATGACGACCTCATGGTGGAGCATCCAGCCATCAGCGTTGCGCTGGGTAAGGTCCTCAGCGAGCGGCTGACCGCTGGCTTCCAGGAGGCTCGTCCCCGCGCAACCCCCACCAGGATGCGGGAGATACATTTGCTGGCCGAGCTCGCCGAAGCCGAGTTGGAGGATGTGACTCGACGGTTGCAGCCGGTGGAGCATGAAGCCGGGGATATTCTGTTCTCCCAGGGAGAGGCTGGGGACAGGATGTACTTCATCGAATCGGGTCAGGTGGAGGTACGTGCCCGGACCGTGGGCCAACGCATCACTCTGGCTCAATTAGGGGCCGGCGAACTGGTGGGCGAGATGGCGCTGCTCAGCGGCAAGGACCGTTCGGCCACCGCTCAGGCGCTCACGGCAGTCCAACTATGGGCGCTGGAGAAGGCCGATTTCGACGAACTGACCCTCAAGCACCCTCGCTTCGTACTGGCCATCAGCAGGGCCCTGAGCGAGCGCCTTGAAGCCACCTCGGTGGCGGAAGCGCCACCTGTCAAGCCTGAGAAGGTAGTCCGGTCCAGGCCAGCAGTCAAGCCCAAGAGGAAACCGGCCAGGCCGAGAGCCACGGCTGATCTGGCCAGCAACTTGCAGGGGGCTGTTGCCTGGCTGGTGGGTCGAAGTCCAGGGGTAAAGCTTCGGCTGGCAGTGGTTGGGTTTCTCCTTCTGTGGCTTTGCGGCATAACGTTTCCTGCGAGCGTGATCTCCTCCGTGCCTCTGGAGAAGAACGACTTGATGGCGGTCTTCCAGACACCGGTACCGGAAGAGACACCTTCAGCGGAGATGGTGCCGTCACTGCCTGTGGAGACGCCAGTGCCGACGGACACGCCGACACCTGCTGAAACGCCGGTGCCTGCAGCACCTACGGACCAGGGAGGCGGCGAGACAGTCGTGAACCTGGCCGTGGTGCCGACAGACACGCCGACACTGGTGCCGCCAACCTCAACGCCCACGCCGGTGCCGCCGGCTCCGACGCGCCCAGCTCCGACCCCAACTCCCACAGCGGGGGCACTAGCCAACGTCATGGGCGCGCCGAGCGCAGCGCCGCCGGAGGTGAGGGTATTTGACACCAGCGGCCGGCCAAGAGACCTGGCTTGGGCTCAGCACTACTATGGCGCCTGGGTAGAGTTCGCGCAGCCCGCCGGAGGGGCCTGCATGCGCGTCGTAGAACTGAGGGAGAGGTCGGGTCCGTCCAACATTGATGTCTGGGTCTTGGACGAGAATGGAGAGCCTGTTCCCAACATGCTGTTGCGTTTTGACTGGCCCGGCGGCGAGGTGCAACAGCCAACTAACGCCGAGGGCAAAGTAGGATTCGCGTTGGGTCCAGGCTCCTACATCTACGATAGCGAGGTGGGAGGCCCCCACACCATTCAACTGGTCTGCGACTACCCCTCAGACGTGGCGAGAAACTTCGGCATGCTGGCGGGTACACCCCATGACCATCTGGACATTGTGTTCCAGTTGATGCGGACGGGACCGTAACAGCTGTCCCCATTCTTCATGAAGAACGGGAGGGCCCACGCCCTCCCCTTCTAGTTCCCCCCAAAGCAGCAGAAAGGAGCGAGAATGGCTGAGAAGGTCACCATTAGTGTCATCAAGGCCGATGTAGGAGGATACGTGGGCCACTCCAGCATGCACCCGGCTCTGATGGAGGAGGCAGAGGAGAAGCTGGAGAGCGCCAAGCGGAAGGGGCTACTGATTGACTTCCATGTCACGCGGGTGGGCGACGATCTGGAGTTGATCATGACCCACCAGAAAGGCGAGGACGACGCTGAAATCCATGAATTGGGCTGGAGTACCTTGGAGGCATCGTCGAACGTTGCCAAGAGCCTGAAACTATACGGTGTGGGGCAGGACCTGCTCAGCGACGCCTTTTCGGGCAACGTCAAGGGCATGGGGCCCGGCGTGGCGGAGATTGAGTTCGAAGAACGGGCTTCGGAGCCGATCTTGGTCTTCATGGCCGATAAGACCTCCTCTGGGGCCTGGAACATGCCTCTGGTGAAGATGTTCGCCGATCCGTTCACCACAATTGGGCTGGTGATCTCCCCCGTCATGCACGAAGGCTTCAGGTTCGAAGTTCATGATGTGCTGGAGAGCAGGAAGATTCACTTCGACTGCCCCGACGAATTGTATGATATGTTGGTCTTTGTTGGAGCGCCAGGCCGGTACATGATCAGGGGTGTGTATCACAGAGGAACGGCCGAAGTCGCCGCTGTCTCCTCCACCCAGCGCCTCAGCCTCATCGCTGGACGGTACGTGGGCAAGGACGACCCGGTCCTCATCGTGCGCTCCCAGGGGGCTTTTCCAGCTATTGGGGAGATCTTGGAGCCTTTTTCCTTCCCACACATGGTACAGGGGTGGATGCGTGGCTCCCACCACGGGCCGCTCATGCCGGTGTCTGTCCCGGAGAGCAATCCCACCCGCTTCGACGGCCCTCCGCGAGTCGTTTGCCTCGGATTCCAGTTGTGCAACGGTTCTCTCGTCGGGCCTCGGGACATGTTCGACGATCCCAGCTTCGACGAGGCTCGGCGTCAGGCAAACCTGGCTGGGGAGTACCTGCGACGCCACGGTCCTTTCGAGCCCCATCGTCTGCCCCTGGAGGAGATGGAATACACCACCATGCCTCAGGTGGCAAAGAAGCTGGAAGGGCGGTTCGAAGACCTGGAGGAGTAGCAGGGTTACACTTGGCCCCCTACCCTGGTGATCCCCTTCAGTGCCTGGCGGCTCCACTCTGAGAACGGCCGCCAGGGCAAACGAATCAGGCGGAGCTCAAAGGGTTACTCCCCTCGCGATGTGGTAATGAGGGGAGAGAGAATTCGCAAGATCAGGGGCAGTGGACTGTTCAGTGGGCCTCCTGGAAGGCAGCAATTGTCGTCGGTGGAGAGCTCACACGGTGAGCCCTACAAGCTGGGCCGAATCAGTTGGTCTAAACCTCAAAGGCCGGCGCGGATCTCGTCGAGCTTCCCCTTGGCCTCTGGGACCATCTCAAAGGTCAGCGTCAGCTTGTCACATGCGTAGTTGTCGCAGTGGGCGCAATTCACCACTCCCCTGGCGAGACCGCAGGCACGAATCTCGCATTTGAAGCAGTAGGAGAAGTACTGTGTGTGGCCAGGCAGGCAGCCGTCACAGACGATGTCCTCTGGCCTGATGTCCCCCCCGAACTGCTTGGACCACATCTCTGCTACGCGTTTACGTTCTTCGTCATCGTCATTCCGTGTTGCCAGATAGGCGGGACATTCCGTGCATCTGATGCCACAGTAGGCGATCATCTCTTCCATGTCATTGACCCCTTTCGTCGGCGCCGACTCTGTCCTATTCGAGGCACGTTCGTCTCTCAATGCCCGCGGCTGCTGATGAGTATATGTCCAGGATTCTGACGTGTCAAACCATTTGAAGACAGTGTGTGGAAAACCGCTTCTTGGACCAGGGATCCAACTGCCAAGCCCGTTGCACCATGGGCGATTGAAGTCCCGCAGGGATTTACCGACCTTGGTGCGGGAATTCATTCCGGGGCGACTCTCATGACGAGTCCTTTGCCCACAACGCCCCGGCAAGTATCAACGTGAGCGTGAGCGGACCGCCTGAGGGCGGGATGGAGATCGGAGCGACTGCTGTCGAGGAGGGGGCCTAGTACAAAGGATACATTGCGTTTCGGGGGAGCATTAGGTATAATATAGTTGAAGGATGCTACTGTGCTCTGCCAGACTCTCTGGAGAGGAGGGCCTAATGGCCGACAACCTGGGAAGATTTAGCAAGAGAGCGCGGCGTTCCCTGGCCTACGCCCAAGAGGAGGCCCAGCGCCTGAACCACTCCTACATCGGAACCGAGCATTTGCTGCTGGGTTTGGTGCGGGAAGAGAACAGTGTGGCGGCCAGGGTCTTGCGTAGCATGGGGGTAGAAGCAGAGAGGCTCAGAACGGCTGTAGAGGAGATCATCGGTCGGGGGGAGCGCAACGTAGTAGGCAGGATCGGCCTGAGTCCACGCACCAAGAGGATCATAGAACTCGCTGTAAGCCAAGCGAGGAGCATGGGCAACAACTACATCGGCACCGAGCATCTCCTGCTAGGTCTAATAGAGGATGGGGAAGGCGTCGCCGTGGACGTTCTGAATGGCCTGGGGGTGACCCTGGAGAAGGTTCGCACTCAGACAGACCACTTGGTCGCCAAGGGACGGACCACCGAGGAGGAATCGGCCAAGAAGGGCAAACAGACTCCTCTCATAGACCAGCTGGGGATAGACCTGACGGCACAGGCAGCGGAGGGTAAGCTGGATCCGGTGGTGGGCCGGGAGAATGAGATCCAGCGGGTTGTCCAAGTCCTTTCGCGGCGTACCAAGAACAACCCTGCGCTGATCGGCGAGTCAGGAGTGGGCAAGACCGCAATTGTCGAGGGGCTAGCCCAGCTCATCGCCTCGAACAGAGCTCCGGAGAACCTTTTGGGCAAGCGGATGGTGATGCTGGATGTGGGTTCACTGGTTGCCGGGACCATCTATCGCGGGCAATTTGAGGAACGGTTGAAAAAGGTCATCGAGGAGATAAGAGACAGCCAGGCCATCCTCTTCATTGATGAAGTGCACATGCTGGTCGGGGCTGGTTCCGCAGGCAGTTCCGTTGATGCGGCCAATATCCTGAAGCCAGCCCTGGCGCGGGGCGAGCTTCAATGCATAGGGGCCACCACACTCGATGAGTATCGCAAGTATATCGAGGGCGACGCCTCTTTGGAAAGACGTTTCCAACCGATCGTTGTGGGCGAGCCCACAGTCGAAGAGACTATCGAGATTCTTAGGGGTATCAAGGAACGGTATGAGGCTCATCACAGGCTACACATCACCGATGAGGCGCTACGCACGGCTGCTTATCTTGCCTCGAGATACGTTCCCGACCGCTACCTGCCTGATAAGGCGATAGATTTGATGGATGAGGCCGCCTCTCGTGTCAGAATGTACAAGATACCTCACACAATCGGCTTGAAAGACTCCCTCAATGACCTGAAGTCGGTTCGAGAGGAAAAGGAACAGGCCTTCGAGGAAGACCAAATGGAAGCGGCGGTCCTACTGAGGGAGCAGGAGGTACAACTCGAAGGGGAGATAGATCAGATGCGCTTGGGATGGGAAGGCTCTGTCGACGGAACTCCGCTGCAGGTCACCAAGGAAGACATAGCCGAGGTACTCTCCATGTGGACCGGCATCCCGGTGACTCGCATCGCGAGCAGCGAGCAAGAGCGGCTCCTCCGGATGGAGGAGGAGATTCACCGTCGCATCGTGGGTCAGGACGAGGCGATCAGCACTATCGCCAAGGCGGTGCGGAGGGCACGAGCTGGCCTCAAGGACCCCAACCGTCCCATCGGCTCCTTCATCTTCCTGGGGCCCACAGGGGTGGGCAAGACTGAGTCGGCCAAGGCGTTGGCGGAGTTCATGTTCGGAAGTGAGGATGCGCTCGTCAAGCTGGATATGTCGGAGTTCATGGAAAGGCACGCGGTGGCTCGTCTGGTCGGTGCGCCCCCGGGATATGTGGGTTATGACGACGGGGGCCAGCTGACCGAGGCCGTCCGACGCCGTCCGTACTCGGTGATCCTGTTCGACGAGATCGAGAAGGCGCACCCTGAGGCCTTCAACATGCTGCTCCAGATCCTGGAGGACGGCCACCTATCCGATGCCAAGGGGCGCCGGGTGGATTTCCGCAACGCAATGGTTCTGATGACCTCCAATGTGGCGGCGGAGCACTTGATGAGAGAGATGTCCGTTGGGTTCAAGCTGGCTCAGGATGACGCCAAGAACGCCGAAGAAGAGTACCAGAAGATGAAGGACAAAGTCCTCGATCAACTCAAGAAGACTTTCCGTCCCGAGTTTCTGAACCGCATAGATGCCATCGTGGTGTTCCGCGCCTTGACCAAGGAGCAGATAAGACAGATCGTGGACTTGATGCTGAGCGAGCTGCAGGAGCGCCTCGACGAGCATCAGGTCACCCTGGAGGCCACAGAGGAGGCCATGGACCTCCTGGCCAAGGAAGGGTACGATCCCCACTTCGGTGCTCGCCCCCTGCGCCGCGTGATCCAGACTATGATCGAAGACCCTCTTTCTGAGGCCATACTGGCGGGCGAGTTTGAAGCTGGGGCCACAGTGCTCTTGGAAGTCGAGGAGGATGAGATCAAACTGCGGACCAAGGAGTTGATGGAAGCGGGCAGTTAGTGTTGGGGCATAGGCATCCGAGGGAAGGGCAGGTTCCGGTCTATGGCTAGGCGCCGCGCCAAGGCTATCCACGTCTGTCAACAGTGCGGGGCTCAATCTCTCAGATGGGTGGGACGTTGCCCGGATTGTGGTGAATGGAATAGTATGGTGGAGACGGTGGAGAGCAGGGAAAGCTCTCCACCGTCGTCTATTGTACCCCGCAGCAAACCGCAGCGTCTGGCTGAAATACCCGCCGAGGGGTTCCGGCGACTAGCGGTGCCCATGGCAGAGTTCAGCCGCGTGCTGGGCGGGGGCATCGTCCCAGGCTCCACGGTGCTCATCGCTGGTGATCCAGGCATTGGCAAATCCACCTTGCTCCTGCAGGTCACCGCGGCGCTGAGCGAACAACTGGGTGAGGTGCTGTACATTTCCGGCGAAGAGTCGGCTCCGCAGATCAAGATCAGAGCCGAGCGGTTGGGGATCTCCACAGATGGGTTGTATCTCCTTACCGAAACAGATATGGACGCCATCATGGATCACATCCACCAGCTGGCGCCCCGCTTGGTGGTGGTGGATTCGATTCAGACGGTCTACGTGCCTGAACTGGCCTCCGCTGCTGGCAATATCAGTCAGGTGAGGGAATCTGCCACCCGCCTCATACACCTCGCCAAAGGTGAGGGCGTGCCCATCTTCATGGTGGGCCATGTCACCAAAGAGGGGGCCATCGCCGGGCCTCGGGTGTTGGAACACATGGTGGACACGGTGCTCTACCTGGAGGGCGAGCGGTTCCATTCCTATCGCCTGTTGCGCACCGTCAAGAATCGCTTCGGCTCCACCGATGAGGTTGGGGTCTTTGAGATGAGTGGCTTGGGGATGCTGGAGGTATCCAATCCCTCTGAGGCTTTCCTCTCCGAGCGGTCCGAAGGGACAGGTTCGGCCGTCGCGGTGACCCTGGAGGGAACCCGGCCCCTTCTGGTAGAGATTCAAGCCCTGACCAGCACGACTAGCTTTGGACTGCCTCGCCGGACGGCTAACGGCATAGACTTCAACCGGTTGCTGTTGCTGGTCGCGGTGCTGAGCAAACGTATGGGGCTGCGCCTCCACGATCAGGACGTGTTCGTCAACGTTGTGGGAGGCTTGAAGATCAACGAGCCGGCAGTGGATTTGAGCGTGGCGGTGGCCATTGCCTCCAGCTTCCGCGATACGCCTGTGGCCCACGACCTGGCAATCATTGGCGAGATAGGGTTGTCAGGGGAGCTGCGTTCCATCAGTCAGGCAACCAAGAGGTTGAACGAGGCGGCCAGGCTGGGCTTCAAGCGGTGTCTGCTGCCTCACCCGGTGCGCGTGTCGAAGGATCGACCATCTGACCTCGAAGTGGTAAGGGCGCGCTCCCTGGGCCAGGCGCTGGATGTGGCCTTGGGGAAGCGGCCGCAGGCGTCCTAGCAGTGCCGCGCAGATCATTTGCCTAAACCGCGACGCTTCAGCACGCGCAGGGCCCGTAGCGTCACCCACTTGCTGGGCTTGCCCTTCTCTTCGACATCCACCCACGTCTTTCCATTGTAGGTGTACTCCATCTTCCAGCGGCCCTGCTCATCTTGCTTGCCCAACACCAGATCCATGGCGGCTGCCAGCCGCGGATCGGAACCGTAGCCAAAGCTGGTCAGTACCTCTAGGTTCTGCAAGACATCGGTGACGTAGAAGATGGGGAAGCCAAATCTGAACCAGCTGCGGCTGGGCTTGGTACTGTAGCCCATGGGATAATCTGCTACCGCAGGGTCTCGGCTCAAGAGGAACTCAAGTCCGGTCTCGATGGCCTTGGTGATGAGCGGATTGCGTGCGCTGTCGGGCAACTTGCTGAAGGCGAGCATGACTTTGACGGCGCCCCAGGCGCAGGGCTTCTTGTCGTTGGCGGAGCAGCAGAAGCCGGGGCCGCACGTGCCCGACTTGAGATATCGCAGCGGCGCATCCTTCTCCTCCGTTGCTGCGATGCCCTCGCCGGTGACCGCCCTTGCCAGCCACTCGAGGGCACCGTGCAATCGCTCGTCTCCCAGCCAGCCCAGGTCCAGCAGCGCTGCGCTGAGGTTTCCCATGAGGCAAAGGATGGCACCTCCTTGCGTGGCGGAGGCTGAGAAGGCGCCGTTCCTGTCGATGGCATGTTCTAGCAGGTACTCGCAGGCCTTCTGTATACCCGGATCGCTGCCATCCGCCCCCAGCTGAGCGAGCATGCTCACCGACCAGACTATGCTGCGGTACTTGGGACGGTAGCCCGGCCCTGGCTCCACCCAGTAGCCGTCGGACTCCTGGTTTTCCAGGATCGTTGGAACCGGCCCGGTGGACATCACGGC
>NJBK01000003.1 GCA_005223035.1 Chloroflexi bacterium B3_Chlor | reverse complement strand
TATCCTCAACCGTGTCGGATGAGCCAGGGCTTTCACCATACGCGCCTGTAACCTGTATCCCTCCTCGTCCATGCCTAACTCACCTTATTGCTATATTCGCGAATTCTGATATATTGTAACATAAAAAGGAAATCCTGTCAAGTTGCGTACGACTCTATGTAGTTGAGCTTCCAAAGCCACAGCACCGGCAACGCAGGGCATGCTGGTCTTGCCTACCCCGCCCGTGATTGGGGATGCCGTCCACCGTCAGTTCGGCGTCGTTGTATAGACCCGTGTTGGGCGTGGGGTTGGCCTGGTCGCAGGCGTTTACGCGGGTGGGATCATGGCTAGCGTCCACTCTCAGCTTCATGGGCCAGGGTGTTGTATTGGTCCAACCTGGTTGCGATGCGACTTGATGAGTTTTCCGAAATGTGGCAGAATCTACTGCGCAAGATGGTAATGGTCTGAGTGATCGCCTCGTACTAGAGCCGATGGCGACCGTAGAACGAGGAGAGATGATTGATGTAATCCTGGTAACAGCGGCGTATATTGCAGCCCAGATGCTTGCAGACATCGCGAGCCTGAAGATAGTGTTGTTCGCTGGCATGTCAATGGATGCTGGGACCTTGATATATCCTATCACGTTCACACTGCGTGATTTGGTGCACAAAGTCACCGGACGACGTGGGGCACGAGTCATCATCATAGCTGCTGCCCTGATCAACCTGTTTATGGCTGGCCTATTCTGGTTCGTGAGCCAACTACCCTATGACCCTGCCGCTGCTCCACAGCCAGATTGGAATGCTGTACTCTCTCCGGTGTGGCGCATCGTCACCGCTTCCATCATCGCAGAAGTTCTTGCAGAACTTGTAGATACCGAGGCATATCATCTCTGGGTAACGAAGATAACCCGACGCTTTCAGTGGATGCGTGTATTGGTTAGTAATAGCATCAGTATTCCCCTGGACAGTCTCATTTTCTGCTGGGCGGCCTTTGGTGGTGTTTACCCTACCAGTGTCGTATGGTCCATTTTCCAGGCCAATGTACTACTCAAGGGAGCTGTAACGGTTGTGAGTTTGCCAACTATCTACTTCGTGCGCAAGGAACATGATTCCTGAGATGTTGAACGGCACTGCTGGGACTATCACAGAGTTGGACATCCTTCTGGGGGAGCCTTTTCGTACGATGAGGTCTAAAAGATGATGGAAAAAAGGACAGCGGGCCAGGCCGTTGTAGATGCCCTATTGGCAGAGGAAGTTGAGATCGTCTTCGGGCTGGCAGGTTCTCACATTCTGGCCATCTGCGATTCCCTTCGCGACGCCAGGAGCATAAGGTGGGTGTCGAGCAAACACGAGAACAACGCCGCGCTGATGGCGGACATGTACGGCAGGCTGACCCAACGCCCCGGTGTCTGTCTAGTGACGGCAGGACCCGGGGCGACTAATTCGGTGACTGGGGTGGCTCAGGCGTATAGCGCTGCCTCTCCCGTGGTCCACATTTCTGGAACTGTGCCGCGCCGCGCGAAAAAGGGGATCTTTCATGGTCTTGACGACTCGGAGTTTCTGCACAAGGTCTTCGGGCCGGTCACAAAATGGTCAGTGCGTGTAGATGAGACGGAGGACATTCCCGGGATCCTGGCCCGTGCCTTCTCTATTGCCAACAGTGGACGTCCGGGCCCGGTACATGTGGATATACCCGAAGATCTGTTTAAAGAGCAACCCACAGACGTGCGGACGTATGAAAGGGAGCCTAGCGGGAGCATTCTAGCGGACACGGGCCTGGCTGAGCGGGTGGCGGAGATGCTACTTTCCGTGCGGAATCCCGTTATCTGTGCTGGCAAGGGCGTGCGGGCCTCCGGCGCAAATGCGGAGTTGGCGACGCTGGCGGAGCTGCTGGAGGCGCCCGTGGTATTCCCTCGCGATGCTATTGATGTGCTTCCCGCGACACATCCTCTCAACGCCGGTGCCATCGGCACTTTTCTTCCCAATCCGTTTCCTCTTCAACTCGTCGAGGAGTCCGATGTCCTTCTGGTCATCGGTATGCGTGCCGGCACGACTGCGGCGGAGCTCCTGGACGAGTGCGCTCCGCGCAACTACATCTTCCTGACACCGCAGGGAGAGAGTGAAGTTGCAGGTCAGGCGTCCATCAGCGCGGCGGTGGACTGCAAAGCTATGCTGAAGGAGTTGATAGCACGCACCGGGGCCGCGAAGAAGGTGCCCGACCGAAACATCGCCAAACGGATTGCCGAAATGAAGGAGACCCTCCGGAAGGGCATGAATCAGGACGTGGAGAGGTATCGAGGCCACAAACCCCTTCACTTCGCGCTGGCTCTGAAGGAACTCGTGCCGTTGCTCGACGAGGATGCTCTGATCGTGCGCGACATTGGCAACCATGGGGAATGGACTTCGAAGTGGCTCGAGGTTCACGGGACGCAGACGTTGATAGAGCCTGGGTCCTGGGGTGCGATGGGATTCGCCCTGCCAGGCGCCATTGCTGCGAAGCTCGTGTACCCAGAGAGACAGGTGGTAGGGATTACTGGCGATGGGGCGTTCTTGATGGCGTGCAGCGACTTCGGCACTGCGCTTGAGATGGACTCCAATGTGATCATGGTCATATTGAACGACAGTAGGTATGGCATGATACACGCGCTGCAGATGCTCGACTTCGGTCGGACTTATCAGACCCAATTGAGGAGCCCCGATTTCGCCAAGTTGGCGGAGAGCTTCGGTGCCGTCGGCATCAGGGTGGAGGACGATTCGGAATTGAGGGGTGCTTTCGAGAAGGCGTTGTCGGCGGATTCTCCGGTGATCGTGGATGTCGTTTCAGGCTACGACTTCCCATTTCCGTCGCCTGAGCGCTGGCTGAGAGGGAGCGCGGGATGAGAGTAGACTTGCATACCCACTTCTACCCGGAAGAGTACCTTGGTGCACTGCACGTGCTGTCTCTTTCCACGCCGAATGTGTACTCTGGAGCCGACCGGACCCGGTGAAGAAGGAAGTCCGTGACTTCTACCTACAGAAGTACGTGGCGAGCTATCCTGGTCTAAAGGATCTGATGCACGACGTCTCATCCAGGCCTGAAAGGAGGGACTGAAGACGGATCTGATTCACGGGCAGGGCGGGGCGGCGCGCCAGGACAGAGCCGTAATCTAGCAGTCGCGCTGTTGCGCGGGAAGCGTCATAGTTCGAGCGAAGAGCCCAGACCGCTCTGTAGCGCTTTTTCGTAGGCGAGCGTTGCTATGCCAGCGTCTTGAACGCCAACACCGGTTAGGTCGCATATGGTCACCTGGGAATCGTCGGTGCGGCCAGGGTGGCGCCCCGAGGTGAGCTCGCCCAGTTCCACTATTTCATCCTCCTCCGCAATGGTCCCTTCCCGCAACCCGTGGTGGAGTTCTCCTCGCTCGAAGCACTGGACCCTAAGGTCACAGACCAGAAGGTCAGCCCGCGCCAACACCTCGCTTGCCAGTTCTTGCTTGTCCGGCGAATCCGAGCCCATCGCTGTGATGTGCAGTCCGGGATGGACCCACCGGGCGCGCACGTAGGGCTCGGTGGCAGGCGTGGCGGTCACGAGGAGATCACTTTCGGTGACGACCTTCTGAACGCTTTCGACGGCCTGGCAGTTGACTCCGATGGTTTCCGGCATCTCCTTGACGTAGCGCTCTAGCCTCTCTCGATCGATGTCATATGCGAGCAACTTCTCGAACCGCCTCACTTTGGCCAATGCCATGACTTGGTATCGTCCTTGCGCTCCGGCCCCCACGACTCCCACGGTGCTCAGCTCCTGCTTTGCCAGGTACTTGGCGGCAATGGCACCAGCCGCCGCCGTCCTAAGATCTGTGAGATAGCCGTTGTCCAACAGCAGGGCCTCAGGGAACCCGGTACGAGCACTGAAGACCAGCATCATGCCGCCTCCGCTGGGCAGGCCGATGAGGGGATTATCATAGAAGCCGGTGGCCAGCTTGACAACGAAGCTCGAGGCATCTGCAATATGTGCGCCCTTAACGTGTAACTCCCCCCTGCGCTCGGGCAACTCGAGGCTCATCACCGGTGGTAGATTGACCTCTCCAGCTGCGAGGTGGGTGAAGCCCTCCTCCACGGTTGATATGGCCTCCTCAAGATCTACCGATCGGCGGATGTCCGCCTCTCCAACTACCAACATCTCCATATATGTCCTCCCAGCCGATCTGATTTAAGAGATTGGTGCGGCTAGTCCATGCGGTTATTTCTCAGGTTTCGTCTTCCTTGAGTATCTCCTTCAGGGTTTCCAGAGCTCGATCTATGTCATCGGCGGTGTTGTACAGGTGCGGTGAAAGGCGAATAGCGCCGATGCGCGGCGAGACTACCACTTCCTCTTCATTCAAACGTCGGGCGACTCGACCTTGGTCCTGTCCAGGGAACCGCACAGTCACGATCGAAGTCTGCTGATCCTCCACAGGAAGAGACACCAACTGCGCGCCCAGTTCGGCAAGCCCCTCAACGAGGCGATCAGTCAGCGCCAGGTTGTAGCGATGTATTCTCTCAATACTTATCTCGAGCAGGTATTCGGTAGCTGTAGCCAGCCCTATGGCACAACCATAGGCCATTGTACCGAATTCGAAGCGTCTGGCGCTTGGCGCCCACTCCAAGCGGTCAGCTCGAAAGTCCCATACCTGCTCTGCGCTGCGCCAGCCCACCAGGCCAGGCTCGAGTTTGTCGTGGAGATCGCGCCGGACGAAGAGTATGGCTGCGCCGAAAGGCCCGCAGAGCCACTTATATCCAGATGCCACCAGGACGTCTATGTCCTCAGCGACAACGTCTATGGGCACAGCCCCTGCTGACTGGGTGGCATCAACCACCAGGATCGCCCCATGACTGTGGGCCACTTCGGCCAATGCGGCCAAATCCAGGCGTTGCCCAGTTGAGTATTGCACATGGCTGACGCAAACAGCAGATGTGCGGTCGTCTATGAGGCCCATGAGTTCGTTGGGGTCTATTATGCCGTCCTTGTCCGGAGCGAGCCGCACGTCACAGCCGGTCAGGCGCGCCACCCTCGACCAGGGATAGACTGTGGTGGGGTGGTCGACGCGCGCGCTGACTACGTTTCGGTCTGCGCCAGGGCTGAGAGCCCAAGCGACAGAGCACAGTGCCTCAGAGGCGTTGGAGCCACCGGCGATCTCGTCGGGTTGGGCCCCTAGGAGACCAGCGGCCGCCTGACGCAAGTCGTCGAACACTTTGGCCTCAGCCTCCTCGTCGAAGTGCACGGTCCCCCTGGTGGCCAAGTCCTCTTGCCAGTCCAGGGCGGCGTCGGCTGCCATCTTCGGCATCAGAGCAACTGATGCGGCGTTGAGGTAGGCGTATCGACGCGCTGCTGGAAATACGTCTGGGCTGACCAAGGCGTCCATTCGGCTCCCCCGAGAGTTTGCGTTCTAGGGCATAGGCTTTGTCTCGGACCCGAGCAAGCTCCAATCACGGCCGTATTGGGTTCCCCCTCTCAGGAATGAGGGCTAGAGTTAGAGTCCCGGCCGACGATCCGGAACACTGGCGCAGGTCCGTCAAGCAGTAGTATGCTACAGCTACAGCGGGATGTCAAGCGCGTGGGTGGGTGTTGAGCCGTGCCGGCCATGTTTCGGGAGCAGTACTTGCCACCTGTGCTTTTCAGTGCTATAATGAGTTTGATCTGGGCGGTTAGCTCAGTTGGCTAGAGCGCTACGTTGACATCGTAGAGGTCGTAGGTTCAAGTCCTATACCGCCCACTGACAGGGGTCAGCGTGGGGATGCTGACCAATATGAACCGAAAGGCGACGAGCGGGACGAGTACCTGAGGTGCCGCCACCAGGGAGGAGGGGTCGAAGACTGGAAGCCCCCCAGCAAGGGCCTCAGGGAAAACCACCCGGGAGCCTGGCTCCGGAAAGGGATGAGAGATGGTCCTGAGTATGGGGTCGCGGAGGCGTCCGTTATCAGCCATGATGAGGGCAACGGGAATCCGTTGCCAGAATTGGGTGGAACCGCGGGAAGCCTCTCGCCCCAAAAGGCGAGAGTTTGTTGTTTATTCACAAGGGAAGGTGGATGAGACTGCAGTTGACCCGAACAGACATGTTGGTGCTGTGCGTCGTGGTGATCTGGGCAGCTACTTTCAGTGTTGTCAAAGTGGGGCTGAGAGAGATATCCCCCTTGGCATTCGCTGCCGTGCGCTTCTCGGGTGCGGCGCTGCTGCTGCTTGTCTGGGTATGGGTGGCGGAAGGCAGGCCCATAATCAAGCGGGAGGACTGGTTCTGGGTGTTCCTGGTGGGCTTGACGGCCGTAGGAGTCTATCAGGTGTTCTTCACCCTAGGACTCCACTACACCACAGCTACCAACTCGTCTCTGATCCTAGCCACGGTGCCGGCATGGACCGCGATGTTCGCTGCTGGATCGAGACAGGAGAGAATCGCTCGCCTGCAAATTGTGGGCATTCTACTCTCCTTTGGAGGCGTGGCTATGACGGTGTGGGGTACGGGGGGGCGTGTGGCCCTTACCTGGGAGAACGTTCGGGGAGACATCTTGACTCTCATCGCTGCAGCGTTGACAGCTTCGAGCGGAGTCATCTCGAAGAGGCCATTGCGGCGGTACTCGGCACTCCGAGTGATGAGCGTGGCTATGGTGTGCGGAAGCTTGTTCCTCGTTCTCCTCGCCTGGCCGGAGATGCGGGCCCAGCAATGGGCTCGTGTGTCACTGACTGGTTGGCTCGCCCTGGCATTTACCACCGTCCTGGGTGCGGGCATCGCGTTCGTGATTTGGTTCAAGAGTATCGGTGAGATAGGCGCCAGCAGAACCGCGATCTACAACAATCTCATACCTCCAGTGGCGATAGTGATAGCCTTTACCACCTTAGGGGAGAGGCTGGCACCTTTGCAGGCACTGGGCGCTGTAGTGGTACTGGGTGGCGTGGTTTTGACGCGGTTCGCGCCGACTGGGGGCGGTAGAGGATCCTAAGCCCTGTGCCCGGGCACAAGGCAGGTGAGTGATGGAGAGTGCAGCTAGCCTGGGGAAGCCCGTCTGTGGGGCTTACCAGACGCGGTTACTATGCAGGCAAGGAAGGAGATGTGACCATGGTTGAGAAGAACCTGGAAGCGTTGCGTCATTCGACCTCTCACATCATGGCCGAGGCGGTGTTGCGCCTGTTCCCGGCGGCTAGGTTCGCCATCGGCCCATCTATCGAGGAGGGCTTCTACTATGACTTTGATCTGCCCCGTCCCCTTACGCCGGAGGACCTGGAGGTCATCGAGGCCCGCATGAGGGAGATCATCAAAGCTGGCCATCCTTTTGAACGAAAGGAGATCGCGCAAGAAGAGGCGCGGGAGATGTTCACCGACCAGCCCTACAAGCTGGAGCTCATAGCCGACATGCCTGAGAACGAGATCATCTCCATCTACACTCAGGGCGAGTTCACGGACCTCTGTCGCGGTCCCCACGTCAAGGACACCAGCCAGGTCAACCCTGAAGCCTTCAAACTGCTGAAGGTGGCGGGAGCGTATTGGCGAGGCGATGAGAGTCGGCCCATGCTGCAGCGCATCTACGGCACCGCGTGGTCCACCCCCGACGAGTTGGAGGCCTATCTGGACAAGCTGAAGGAAATGGAGAAGCGGGATCATCGCCGCCTGGGTAAGGAACTGGACTTGTACAGTGTCCACGAGGAAGCTGGGGCGGGGTTGGTCCATTGGCATCCCAAGGGGGCTCTGATTCGCACCGTGATAGAGGACTTCTGGAGGGAGGAGCATTACAAGGCGGGTTACGATGTCATCTACACGCCGCACATCGGCAAAGCTCAGCTGTGGCAGGACAGCGGACACCTGGATCTCTACCGTGATCTGATGTACTCGCCGATGGACATCGAGGGGCAAGAGTACTACATCAAGCCTATGAATTGTCCCTTCCATATCATGATCTACAAGAGCCGGCTGCACAGCTATCGCGAGCTGCCACTGCGTTGGGCGGAGTTGGGCACCGTCTACCGTTTTGAGCGTAGCGGCGTGCTCCATGGCCTGATGCGGGTGCGTGGCTTCACTCAAGACGACGCTCACATCTTCTGCCCGCCCGACCAGATAGACGAGGAGATAAGCCGTGTCTTGGCTTTCAGCCTCTTCATCTGGCGTAGCTTCGGCTTCGACGAATACGAGATCTACCTCTCCACTCGTCCGGACGAGTACATTGGTGAGCCAGAGAGGTGGGATCAGGCTCAGCAGGCGCTACGTAGGGCGATTGAGAAGGAGGGATTGCCATACGAGGTCGATGAAGGGGCGGGCGCCTTCTACGGGCCCAAGATAGATATCAGCATCAAGGATGCCCTGGGTCGCCTCTGGCAGTGCACCACCATCCAGTTTGACTTCAACCTTCCTGAGCGCTTCGACATGACCTTCATCGGGGAGGACGGAAAAGAAGCTCGCCCCTATATGGTACACCGGGCGCTCCTGGGGTCCCTCGAACGCTTCTTTGGCATTCTCATTGAGCACTATGCGGGGGCTTTCCCCGTCTGGTTGGCACCGGTCCAGGCGGTGTTGATTCCCATCACAGACCGACATGTGGGCTACGCCGGGCAGGTGGAGACCCAACTCCGGGCCGCTGGGCTGCGCACGGAAGTGGACGCGCGGAGCGAAAGGATGCAGGCCAAGATTCGCGACGCCCAGTTGCAGAAGATACCCTACATGCTGGTCATCGGTGATCGGGAGGTAGAGGCCGGGGCGCTGGCTGTCCGTCTCCGCACGGAGGAGGATCTGGGGGCTAGGTCGGTGGAGGAGTTCATCGCCATGGCTCAGGAGGCTATCGAGGAGAAGAGAGCGAACTGACGAGTTCTGAGGGCGTCTTCCTGACTCAGCTTCTGACTCTCCCGGTGGTCGGTCTCTTCGCTGACTGGTCTCAGGGCGTGCCTCGCGGGTGCCATACGAAGGGTTGATACTGCACGCTTTGGTTTGCCTTGGCTTCCCTCGCACCTTCGGCTTGACCGATCCTGGAAATTGTGCTACAGTAGAACAGCCGTTCGATCGATCGCTTGCAGAATCTTCCTTACATTGGAGCTTGAACCAGGGCAAGACCATGGACCTTGTGGAGAAGATGGGATCTCTCGCTGAGGATGCTCGCTTTGACGTCTGCACTCCAGGCGACGGCACTGGATGGCGGGAAGACGATACGAGAGCTGGCTGGCGACGGTGAATTCCAAGTCGCAGCGCAGTGTTGCCAGCGCCATCAAGGTTTTGCGCCCGGCCTGACACGTCACACAATTGATCTACTTGGCTGTGCCAGATGGACTTCCACGCTGATGAGATAGAGGTTCGCTTCCACAAGGAACCGACGCTGGAAAAGAGGCCCGGCTTGCCTGCTGCCTTCACCTGGCGGGATCGCGAGTACGTCATCGTGGAGCTGGTCAAGGAATGGCACGACTACTGCAAGCGGGGGAAGAGCAAGGCGTTCTACAAGAAGGAGAGAGGAAGCTACTGGGTCACGAGCAGTCAGAGACGGGGCTCGTGGGGCGTGGGTCGGGACTACTATCGAGTGCGAACCGAGAGTGGTGAGGTGTTCGACATCTACTATGACCGAGGTCCGAAGGGGCGAAAGCGGAAAGGGCAGTGGATACTATCCCGCAGGCTGTCAGAGCGGCCGCAGACTTATTGATCCCGGGTGGGCTCTTGGGATGTGGCCCGCCGCACGTGCCACACTCGTTGCAGGACGGTCAGATTGCTGAAGATGGCTAGTATGATCAAGGCTAAGAGAGTTTGCTCTAAGAGCAAGCCCACCACCAGGACCGCCAGTCGCTCCATTCGGGTGAAGAGGCCGACTTTGCACTGCACGCCCAACCCCTCGGCCCGGGCCCTAGTGTAGCTCACCATCAGCGAGCCGGTGATGGCCAAATAGACCAGCACCGATTCCAGCGTCAGTCCCCGGTGCAGATACAGGAGTCCCAGATAAAGGGCTATCTCGGCGAAGCGATCCAGCGTCGAATCGAAGAAGGCGCCAAAGGACGTAGCTTTGCCCGTCAACCGGGCCAGGGCACCGTCCAAGGCATCGAAGAGGGCCACGGGGATCAGGAGCAGTCCAGCAACCCTCTGGTGACCCAGAGCCAATACGTAGGCCACGCCGAGCATAGCCAGAAGACCACACAAGGTCAGGAGGTTCGGGGACACCCCTGCCCGAGCCAAGGGAGTAGCTAGGGAGTCCAACAAACCTTTCGTTCTTTGGCGAAGAGCTGCTCTGACGTGGTTGGGCCCTTCGATGAACGGTTTTCGGCTCACGTCAAGCCGTTCCTTTGCTTCTACCCAGCAATTCCCGATAGTAGTCTAGGACCCGCTCGGCCACCTCGCTCCAGGAGTACTCCAGGGCCTTTCTGCGGCCGTTTTCTCCCATCGTGCGTTGCATGGCAGGATCCTTCAGGACGCGAATAATGGCCTCGCCTAGCGCCTTTTCGTCTTTCGGCTCTACCAGCAAACCATCCTTTCCATCATCTATGAGGTCTCGATAGCCGGGAATATTGGAGGCCACAGTCGGTTTGCCAGCGGCCATGGCCTCGAGCAGAACGATCCCGAAGCTTTCGAAGCCGGTGGAGGGGGCGCAGAAGACGTGACAACTCCGATAGTAGCGCGGCAGTTCCTCGTCGGAGACGTTTCCCACGAACTTGACGCCAGTGAGATGATGCCTGCGCGCGTACCGCAGATGGCGAGACATCTCTTTTTTTTGATAGGCTCCCACCACTAAGAGGCGCGCTTGCGGGAACTCCTCCGTTACGTAGCGGAAAGCCCGTAGCAGGTAGCGGAACCCCTTTCTTGGTTCGAGGCGGCCCACAAAGAGGATGTTCGGCCTACCGTCCGAGTACTGTTCCAGAGGACGCACATGGTCACCCCCAAAACGGTTCGCATCTATGCCGTTGGGGATGATAACGTACTCACCACCGAAGTATCGAGCCACCGTATCCCTGGCGGCCTCGGATACCGCAATCTTGCCGTCCAGTTTGTCGAAGAAGGGTTGGAATACCCCCCTGCAATATTGGTAGAAGAGGTGCCTGTCGCGGTAGGCGTGAAAGGTGCCCACGTTGACCGCTTGGGAATGTCTAAGCGCGACGACAGGCACAGGTAGAGTCATGGGTTCGTGGGCGTGAACGATGTCGAAATCCTCCTCTTGCAGCGTTCTCCTTACTCGCCAGTAGACGGCAGGCGAGTAAGGGATGCGAGCTTTCGATCCGCTGAAGGGTATGGAGATCACTCTGGTAGTCGTCACCGAGACATTTTCAGGCAGCTTCTCCGGCGATTCGCCGCCACAAGGAGCGATGATCTTGACCTGATGTCCCAATTCTCTGAAGTGCTTATCCAGGTAGGAGATGTGCTGAGTTACACCCCCAGGGAAGGGAAAGTCATATGGTGATACCAGGGCAATTTTCATCGTTGCTCGCCTTTTATCAGGGAGTCTATTGCGCGCTTAAGATGCTGGCTAGGCATGACCACTAGACTCTTCAGCATCTGCTCCCCCGCGATAGACATCAAGCGTCGATGATCTTGGAGATCCAGGAACCGTCCTCCAGCTTGCGTGGTCTTTTCCTTCAGGGCGCGCCGGAAATCGGCCGCGCTCTCACCCGGGAAGAGGGTGTGTCCTGAACCTATGAACTCCAGAGAATGGGCGTCACTGCCTCCCAACTCGGCGAGGTGCCACTGTTCTCGATTTAGGGATAACACTTTCTCATAGATGACCCGACCAGCCAAAGTTGGGTTCACGATTTCGAGACCCTCGAGAGTCACATCCGAGCGCTCGTCTTCCATGACTCTTCGCAGCCCGCGGTATCCCACGCTCCGAGTGAGCCAACTGGTCGGGTGAGGGACCACGCAGAACCCTCCCTGTTGGCGGACCTGCTGGATCGTTCGAGCCAGGGGCAGGAGCATGCGGATGGGCTTCTCCAGGTCGTAGGCCAGCAAGTGCCCCTCTAGAGTGGTGATCTCCATACCGACGATGAACTCAAAACGGTAGTTCCCTTTGGCTACCAAGTCTCTGGCGTCCAGAGAGCCGTGTATCAAGTCGTGATCAGTGATGGCGATGAGATCGAGGTCCGTCTCGTGCTCGACGTAGTCAAGTATCTCAGCCACGCTGGCAACACCGTCGCCCGCCCCGCTGTGAATATGCAAGTCTGCCCTGCCGAGCGTAGTATCAATCTCCATGCTTGGCATCTCGCCAGAGGGGCTGCAGCATTAGCCATTGATCCGGGTGGCGGCCGATCCACTCTTCCAGGCGGGCAACGACTTTGGGCACGTTGGCCTGCACATCTCGCTTGAGGTCTCCGGTAATCTCCAGGTTCAGCGGCGGCTCTACCTGTATCAGGCAGCTATTGTCGGGCTGCCGCACGGCGAAACAGGTGACGAGCTTGGCTCCGGTCCGCAGCGCCAGCTGTACATGTCCGTCCGGAAGGCGTGCAGGGGCGTCGAAGAAGTCGACGAGGGTGCCGCTGCGCGTGATATCCCGATCCGCAGCCACCGCTACGACCTCGCCCTTCCGCAGGGCTCGGACCAAACCTAGGAGGGGTCCGTCAATCGGCAGGAGTCTGATCCAATCATTGGCTCGAAGCCTGCAGACATACTCGTACAGCTTCTCCGGCTTCAGATGCTCAGCCGGAGCCGTGATGGTGACGTTTAGAATTCGACCGATTTGCCAGGAAGCGTCGAATGGACCAAAATGCCCCGAGGCGAGGATCAGGCCCTGGCCCTCTTTGAGGGCTTCCTTCACGTGGTGCTGTCCTCGGATGGTGACCGATGCCCCTGACTCTTGATCGCTGAGCGCGTGCCTGTGGAAAAGGTCGTAGTAGTTCTTGGACAGGTTGCGGAACACTTCTCGCGCCGTGGCCTGGATAGCGGTTTCGTCCGCCTCCTCGCCCAGCACATGGGATAGGTTCTCCTTGAGCGCTGCCGCACCTCTGGGGTTGAGAAGGAAAGCCACGAGGCCCAGCTGGCCGGCCAGCCAGTAGCCCAAACGCCGAGGAACGAGGGGAGCGAGAGAACCCAACACTCGATACAGGTAGTAGCCGAGGAAAGGCTGATTCATGATTCTTCAGGCTCTGGGGGCCACATGCGGCGGAACATGTACCATTGGTCCGGGAAGCGCCGGATCAGATCCTCCTGGATGCTCACTATTCGCTGGGTGATGAGCTGGGCGTCTAGATCACGGTCGCCGGTGGCCTCGAACTCCAGGGGCGGGTGTATCTCACCTACATAGTTGTCATCAGCGTTACGAACAAGGTAGCCGGTAACGATTTTGGCGCCTGTCCTGATTGCTAGAGTCGCTGGCCCAGTAGGCCAGGCTATGCGCTGACCGAAGAACTCCACGGGTACTCCTTCATCTGCGGACAACGGTCGGTCGGTGACCAGGGCCACGGCTTCGTTGCGCCGAAGGGCCTTGTAAACACGTTTCAGTGCGTACTCCATGGGGATGAGCTCTATGCCCAATTTTGCTCGAGATTCGATAGCCAGGCGGTTGATCCCCTCGTAGCCAACGGATTCGGACACGCCGCTGACGGGATAGCCGCGACCGGCCAGGATTGCAGCCGCCACTTCCCAATTTCCCAGGTGGCTCCCTACGAGTAGGACTCCCTTCCCGTATTGAAGGGCATTGTCTAGGTTCTCCCAACCCTCGCCCTTTACTCTGTTCTCGAGAGTTGTCGGATCCGTGGTGCTGGTGCGGGCAAAGTCCACCAGCAGCTTCATGTAGTTGCGGAACGAGTTCCTCGCCGTGTGCCTGATTTCTTTCTCCTTGGCCTCGGGACCAAGCACATGGCGCATGTTGTCGAGAACGTTCCTCCTCCCCCCGGGCCAGAAGATGTATACCAAATCACCGAGGACGGTGGCTATTGAGTAGCAAAGCCTCAATGGTAGGCGCTGCGCAAGGGAGAGCAAGGGGATCAGCAGCCAGTAAACGATCATGGGTTTGCCTATGTGAGCTATCCCTCATCAGTCTTTGCTCAGCGTAGGAGCTACTTGCCCTGGATGAACTCCTCCACCATCCTGCGGGCCTCGTCATCGGTGTACTGCACGGGCGGAGTCTTCATGAAATAGGCCGACGGCCCTTCCAGGGTCCCACCCAGGCCTCGATCCAGACCCAGCTTGCAGCATCTCACTGCATCAATCACGACACCGGCCGAATTGGGTGAGTCCCAGACCTCCAGTTTCAGCTCGATGTTCAAAGGGACATCGCCGAAGCTGCGCCCCTCTAGGCGTATATGAGCCCATTTTCTGTCGGTTAGCCACGACACGTAGTCGCTCGGGCCGATGTGGATGTTGTCTTCACCTATGTCATAATCCAATTGTGAGGTGACTGCCCCAGTCTTGGAGATCTTCTTCGACTCCAGGCGAGCGCGCTCCAGCATGTTCCAGAAGTCCATATTGCCGCCCACGTTCAGCTGGCTCGTGCGCTCCAACCTGACGCCCCGGTCACGGAAGAGCCTAGTCAGGACGCGGTGTACGATGGTGGCGCCCACTTGCGACTTGATGTCATCGCCGATCATAGGCAGATTCAGTTCTTTGAAGCGGCTCTGCCAATACGCCTCGCGGCCGATGAATACAGGGATGCAGTTAACGAAACCGCAGCCAGCGGTCAGCACGTGTTCCACGTACCATTTGGTGGCGCTCTCGCTGCCGACCGGCAGGTAACTGACCACCACGTCGGTCTTCGTCTCCTGTAGAATGCCCACGATGTCCGAGGTCTTGCCTGGAGCTTTCTTGATGATCTGCTTGAGATACTTGCCGAGGCCATCGTGGGTCATTCCTCTGTGGACCGGGACGCCGAGGTTGGGGACCTCACAGAAACGGTAAGTATTGTTAGGATAGGTGAAGATCGCCTCCGAGAGGTCCTTGCCAACCTTGTTGGCGTCAATGTCGAAAGCAGCAGTAAACTCGATATCCCGAATGTGATAGCCTCCCAGGTTCACATGCATGATCCCTGGCACCACGTCTTTCTGTTTGGCGCCTTTGTAGTAGAAGACACCCTGCACAAAAGAGGAGGCGCAGTTTCCCACTCCGATGATCGCCACTCTGACCTTCTTGTCATTCTTCGTCGTCTTCTTGGCTTTTTCCTTTTGTACTTTTTCTTCTTCCAATTTACCTTGTACCCCCTGCATTCTGTAGAGTCACCTTTCAGAGCGAACTGTGCTCCGCCTCGAGTACAGCCCTCCTTCCTTGACAACCAATAATCGTACTCCCAAATGGGCCTGTGTGTCAAGGATACAACAACAATGACGAATGTGCTAGTCTTGGGGAGGAACGCTTCTTGACGGCCGAGGAGCAGTCTGCCGGTCACAACCGGGCGTTGGTGTATTGGCGGCGCGCGCCCCGTGTGTTATAATCCTGTCCAATGGGGCGCGGAACTCATCGCATGAGGCTTCTGGCTGTTCTGTTTGGGGCGGCTCTTACCCTACGTCTTATCCCCGTCTTGCTCACTCGGGACCTGGGGATCGCCCTGGATGACATGTTCCAGTATGACGCACTGGCGGAAAGCATCAGGCTGGGTCAGGGCTACACCTGGTACGGAGGTATACCCACCGCTGCGCGAGCTCCCCTATACCCCCTCTTCTTAGCCATCATCTATTCTCTCTTTGGCCATCAGTTCATGGCCGCGAGGATTGTGCAAGCCATCGTGGGGTCCTTATTGCCGGTGGTGGTCTATGTTCTGGGCCGAGGAATGTTTGATGAGAGGGTAGCCAGAATAGCGTCCTGGGTGATGGTGGTCTACCCGCTGTTCCTCGTCTATCCCCTGGCGCTGGCTACCGAGAACCTTTTCTTCTTGCTGGTGCCGTTGATGGTCCTTTGTTTGCTGAGGGCCATGGATACCTCTCGCCGTGCATACTATCTGCTAGCGGGCGTACTGCTGGGCCTGTCAATTCTTACTCGTTCGGTTATGGCTGGGTTCGTAGTGCCGATCCTGCCTTGGCTCTGGTACTATGGCTCCAGCAGGACAGAAGCGCTCAAGAACTGGATTGTGATTGTGTTGTGTGTGGCCGCGCTCACGGTGCCCTGGAGCATCAGAAACTCCTTGCTTCATGGCCAGTTCGTGTTTGTGGAATCCACTCTGGGCTTCCATTTCTATTTGGGACATCACCCCGATGGCACAGGCACCTTCGATTCGGACACAGCGGTAGGCTTTCTCGAAGAGATAGGTGCCTTGGATGAGCCGAACCTGGAGACTGAGATAGTGGCGCACAACCTGGGCATGGAGAGGGGGCTGGGGTTCATACTGGCGGACCCGGGTAGGGAGGCAAGGCTCCTTGTAGGCAGGCTTTCCCATTTCTTGCGCTTGGAGAAGAGGGCAGCTTTGTACTTCTACTCCAACAACTTTCTGGGGGAGTTGCCGCCATTCATTCTCTTGCTCGCTTTCCTGGTTGTCTGTCTGCCATGGGTCGTGATGCTGCTGCTGAGCGTGATAGGCATGACCTTCACCGATGTGAACGGAGACAAGGTGCTGATCTACCTTCTGTCCACGTACTTGGTGGGCATCCACGTGCTGATCATCGCGGAACCCCGCTTTCATCTCGTTCTGGTGCCCTTCCTCGCCGTCTTTGCAGCTCGTGGGGCGATGGCCCTCACTCAGGTGAAAGACAACCTGGGCACCAGTGATATGGAGTCGAGGCGAGCGACGAGGTGGCGGTTGGCTTTGTGCTTGGTAGTAATGGTGCTGCTGGTGCTGAATTGGATCTATGAGTTGAATGTGGACTTGGACAATCTGCGCAGGCTGTTCGCCCCAGGAGGGAATCTGGCGCGCTTCACATATTGACGCCTGCGCGTGGTCCGCTGGGGTAGGGATGGGCCTCGAGCCGGTGAGGGGCGTTGACGTAGCCAAGGAAAGGGAGACAAACGTGATGCGACCGAGCTCAAGCCTGAGGGTGACGACTATTCTGATCTCTTCCACATCACTTCTGATTATCAGTCACTACCATACACTCCTGGGGGATGCTACCCTTTCGTCGTTCATCCTCTATTTCCTGATCCCCCTCGGGATCATTGTGCTCGTTTTCAGAGAGGATCCTCGAAGGTTTGGATTGACGCTGGGGGACTGGAAAAGCGGCGCTATCTCCAGCACAGTGGGCATCGCCCTCATGGCGGTGGTGATTGTTGCGCTAGTGCAATTGGAGGAGTTCCGTCAATACTACACATTGGGCATCCTGGAACAGCCCGACCTGGCGAGATGGGTTGAGTTCGCCCTGCGGCAGGGGGTCTACATGTTCAGTTGGGAGTTCATATTCCGTGGTTTCATGCTCTTTGGTCTAAAGGAGCGCTTCGGTTCTCTGGCCATTTGGATACAGGCCATTCCCTTCGCCATCATGCATCTGGGCAAACCGGAACTGGAAACGCTGAGCACCGTATTTGGCGGAGCTGCCTTCGGTTACATCGACTTGGAGAGCAGGTCCGTTTTCCCCTCTGTCGTCATCCATTGGGCGATCTACTTAATGATGGTTCTTGCCGCCGCATGGGCCTGACCCGGGCTGGGAGTTTGGCCACGGCTTTCCAGCGGGCCACATCGTGCTGCAGTTTGGCATCAGTGTCGACTATGCCAGCTTGGGATCGCCCGTCGGCCCTGGCACGTCCAAGCCGGGGTATAGATCGATCGAGCTACGATCCATCGCTTGGCTCCTGGGGATATCTCCTTTGTGGCTCGGTAGGAGGTATTCGAGCGCAGCTCACGTCCAATGGGAAACGCCAGAGGTTTGGGACTTGACAAGTTAGAGAATATGTGCTATACTGGTGTTGTGGTCGAGTGTGCTGTGCTTTGTCACATTTGACACCGTTCCTTAATTGTGTTATACTAAGGAATACTGGACCTTAACAACCGAAGAGTGGTAGGAAGCCTATAGGGCTAGGGGCTCCAAATTTTGAGAAAAGCTTTATGGAGAGTTTGATCCTGGCTCAGGATGAACGCTGGCGGCGTGCCTGATACATGCAAGTCGAACGGACCAGCAACCGGCGACTGGCTAATGGCTTCGGCCTGCAGCCAAGAGCCCTGCTGGTTAGTGGCGGACGGGTGAGTAACACGTAGGTGACCTGCCCCGAAGTGGGGGACAACTACTGGAAACGGTAGCTAATACCTCATGTGATCCGTCATTCGGTTGGCGGATTAAAGCTCCGGCGCTTCGGGATGGGCCTGCGGCCGATTAGCTAGTTGGTAGGGTAATGGCCTACCAAGGCGATGATCGGTAGCTGGTCTGAGAGGATGGTCAGCCACACTGGCACTGAGATACGGGCCAGACTCCTACGGGAGGCAGCAGTAAGGGATATTGCGCAATGGGGGAAACCCTGACGCAGCAACGCCGCGTGGGCGATGAAGGTCTTCGGATCGTAAAGCCCTTTTCTGGGGGATGAGAAAGGACAGTACCTCAGGAATAAGTCTCGGCTAACTACGTGCCAGCAGCCGCGGTAAAACGTAGGAGGCAAGCGTTATCCGGATTTATTGGGCGTAAAGGGCGTCTAGGCGGTGTCTTAAGTTGGGCGTGAAATCTCCCGGCTCAACTGGGAGGGGCCGTTCAATACTGAGACACTTGAGGGCAGGAGAGGAAAGTGGAATTCCCGGTGTAGTGGTGGAATACTTAGATATCGGGAGGAACACCAGTGGCGAAGGCGGCTTTCTGGCCTGCACCTGACGCTGAAGCGCGAAAGCGTGGGTAGCGAACGGGATTAGATACCCCGGTAGTCCACGCCGTAAACGATGGATACTAGGTGTTGGTGGTATTGACCCCATCAGTGCCGTAGTTAACGCGTTAAGTATCCCGCCTGGGGACTACGGCCGCAAGGCTAAAACTCAAAGGAATTGACGGGGGCCCGCACAAGCAGCGGAGCGTGTGGTTTAATTCGAGGCTACGCGAAGAACCTTACCTGGGTTTGACATGTTAGTAGTAGTGACGCGAAAGCGAAACGACCCTTCGGGGAGCTAACACAGGTGCTGCATGGCTGTCGTCAGCTCGTGCCGTGAGGTGTTAGGTTAAGTCCTGTAACGAGCGCAACCCTCGTCACTAGTTGTACTTCTCTAGTGAGACCGCCAGGGTATACCTGGAGGAAGGCGGGGATGACGTCAAGTCAGCATGGCCTTTATGTCCAGGGCGACACACACGCTACAATGGCCGGTACAACGGGTTGCCAAGCCGCGAGGCGGAGCTAATCCTTCAAAGCCGGTCTCAGTTCGGATTGCAGTCTGCAACTCGACTGCATGAAGCTGGAGTTGCTAGTAACCGCAGGTCAGCCACACTGCGGTGAATACGTTCCCGGGCCTTGTACACACCGCCCGTCACGTCATGAAAGCTGGCAACACCTAAAGGCAGTGGGCTAACTCGCAAGAGGGGCAGCTGTTTAGGGTGGGGCTGGTGATTGGGACGAAGTCGTAACAAGGTAGCCGTACCGGAAGGTGCGGCTGGATCACCTCCTTTCTAGGGAGATTGCTCGGTCGGGAGATCGAGACTAATCCCAGGTCAATCACAGGCCATTGGCCTGTGCCGCCCCAAGCTCTCGCTTCCTGCCACTCCTCGGTGGTTAAGGTCTGTTTGTTAGATAACGGGTTCCGACAAGGAGGTTTCGATGGAGAAGCAGAAGTATCGTGTCCTGCGCACGATAGCGACCGTATTCAAAGTCCTCGGTTGGGTAACCCTGATCCTCGGCATTCTGAGCGCGTGCGGGACCTCTGGCCTGATACTCGTACGCGGGGCAAGTGTGCCCGGAATGATAGAGCCCGGCCGTGGGGCCGGCCAGGCGGGCCTGTTGTGGGGTCTCGTCGGTGCCGTCGCTAGCTTTCTGATTATGTTGCTAACGGTCGGGTTGTACGCTCTGATTCTGATCGCGGCCGCGGAAGCGATCTCCGTTTTCCTGGACATCGAGGAGAACACCAGGGAGATGGCGAGGCGTTTGGGCCAAAGAGGTCATCCTGGCCCTGCGCCGCCGGCGCAGTGACGAGACTGTTGCGGGCCATTAGCTCAGTTGGCTAGAGCACTCCTCTGATAAGGGAGAGGTCTCTGGTTCAAGTCCAGAATGGCCCACTGATGCGTGTTCAGGCCCCAGTCCCGATGGCGATTGGGGCCTGTTGTTTTGATCGGATTGCCCTGTTCCCCCATTTGGTGCTATAATGAGGCAGTTGAATGGGGCTGTAGCTCAGTCTGGGAGAGTACCTCCTTTGCACGGAGGGGGTCAGGGGTTCAAATCCCCTCAGCTCCACTCAGCCGAAGTGGGCGAGCGTGGTTCGGCCAGAAGCCAGTCTAAGAGCACAAGAGGATGGGTCGTGATGGGGCGAGTTGGGAAAGGCTGGTCGCGATCCGAAGTTTAAGAAATCGTCACTTGACAAAGTTCCGATAATGTTGTATACTGTAAGTTGGTTTTGTGATAGAGACAGGAATCATGAATGATAGCTGCACAGAAAGGAAGAGGTAAGTAGAGGGATTATCAATCCCGGGGAGTGTATTGCGGCCTGGGCGATGTCCCAGGTCGTTTTGTGTCGCAAGACACGAGATTAGCACCTTAACAACTGAACAGAATGCGAGAGATTCAATTCCGCCGATCGTATGGTTAAGCTACTAAGGGCGTACGGTGGATGCCTAGGCGTCAAGGGCCGAAGAAGGGCGTGGCAGGCTGCGATAAGCCTCGGGGAGCCGTCAAGCAGGCTTTGATCCGGGGATGCCCGAATGGGGAAACCTACCCAGGGGAATGCCTGGGTACCCCCAGCTGAATACATAGGCTGGTGGGAGGCAACCGAGGGAACTGAAACATCTTAGTACCTCGAGGAAAAGAGATCATTCCCTGAGTAGTGGCGAGCGAAAGGGGAACAGCCCAAACCTATCTTGTGTCAAGGCTGTGGCCGTTGCAAGGTAGGGGTTGTAAGGCACGGGCGGGTCACCACAGAGGCCCACAGGAGTTACAAATCTGGTCTCTAGTGGAAGGATACTGGAAAGGTCCACCATAGAGAGTGATAGTCTCGTACGCGAAAGGGATCAGACTCCTGCCGTTGGCCTTGAGTACCACGGGGCACGCTAATCTTGTGGGAATCAGGGAAGTCCACTTCCCAAGGCTAAATACCCTTGACGACCGATAGTGAACAAGTACCGTGAGGGAAAGGTGAAAAGAACGCCGGTGAGGCGAGTGAAATAGAACCTGAAACCGTATGCCTACAAGCGGTGGGAGGGCTATACCCCTTATAGGGGGAGGCCTGACCGCGTGCCTTTTGGAGAATGAACCGGCGAGTTACTCTCTGTGGCGAGGTTAAGGGAGTCATACCTGGAGCCGTAGCGAAAGCGAGTCTGAATAGGGCGCAATAGTCGCAGGGAGTAGACCCGAAACCAGGTGAGCTACCCATGGCCAGGGTGAAGCGATAGTAATGCATCGTGGAGGCCCGAACCTACCAGAGTTGCAAATCTGGGGGATGAGCTGTGGGTAGAGGTGATATGCCAAACGAACCTGGAGATAGCTGGTTCTCCCCGAAATAGCTTTAGGGCTAGCCTCAGGTGTTTAGTGATGGAGGTAGAGCACTGAATTGGCTAAGGGGCGTAAAGCCTACTAAACCAAACCAAACTCCGAATGCCATCACTCAAGAGCCTGGGAGTCGGACAGTGGGGGATAAGCTTCATTGTCAAGAGGGAAAGAGCCCAGACCGTCAGCTAAGGTCCCTAAGTCCAGGCTAAGTGGGCAAGGAGGTGGGATTACTGGGACAGCCAGGAGGTTGGCTTAGAGGCAGCCATCCTTTAAAGAGTGCGTAATAGCTCACTGGTCTAGTGATTCTGCGCCGACAATGTAACGGGGCTCAAGCCTGGCACCGAAGCTACGGGAGGTCGGAAGCTTGGGGACATAACGGCCCAAGGAGATTGGTTGAGCTTTGCTCCCAGCTTCTTGTTGCCGGTTCCCAAGGCGTTTCGACTTCGGTAGGGGAGCGTTCTGCTCAGCTGTGAAGCTAGACCGTGAGGACTAGTGGAGCGAGCAGAAGTGAGAATGCCGGTATGAGTAGCGAGAAACATGTGAGAAACATGTTCGCCGTAAACCTAAGGTTTCCGACGGAAGGTTAATCCGCGTCGGGTTAGTCGGGCCTAAGCCGAGGGCGAAAGCCGTAGGCGATGGACAACAGGTTAATATTCCTGTACCACCCGGGTGGAGCGATGGGGGGACGCGGAGGGGTAGGCCAGCCTGTTATTGGATTCAGGTGCCAAGCTCGTAGGAGGCCGGACCAGGTAAATCCGGACCGGTGTTAACTCTGAGGAGTGGGCGGTGCCGTAAGGCCAGAAGTGGTTGAGCCCAGCCGCCGAGAAAAGCCTCTAAGCGATGAAACCCTGGTGACCGTACCGCAAACCGACACTGGTAGGTGGGTAGAGAATACCAAGGCGATCGGGAGAACCCTCGTTAAGGAACTCGGCAAAATTGCTCCGTAACTTCGGGAGAAGGAGCGCCCTCTTGGGTGAAGCGACTAGCTCGCGGAGCTCAGGGGGGTCACAGTGAAATGGCCCTGGCGACTGTTTATCAAAAACACAGGTCTCTGCCAACTCGAAAGAGGATGTATAGGGGCTGACGCCTGCCCAGTGCCGGAAGGTTAAAGGGAAGGGTGATGCTGGCTTCGGCCAGCGGCAGCTCTGAACTGAAGCCCCGGTGAACGGCGGCCGTAACTATAACGGTCCTAAGGTAGCGAAATTCCTTGTCGGGTAAGTTCCGACCCGCACGAAAGGCGTAACGACTGGGGCGCTGTCTCAACGAGGGACCCGGCGAAATTGAAGTAGGCGTGAAGATACGCCTTACCCGCAGCAGGACAAAAAGACCCCGTGGAGCTTTACTGTAGCTTGGTACTGGGTTAGGGCTTGGCTTGTGCAGGATAGGTGGGAGACTGGGAAGCTGGGGCGTTAGCCTCGGTGGAGTCAACCTTGAAATACCACCCTGGTGAAGTTTTGGCTCTAACCTGCACCCGTGATCCGGGGCAGGGACAGTGCCAGGTGGGCAGTTTGACTGGGGCGGTCGCCTCCCAAAAGGTAACGGAGGCGCCCAAAGGTTCCCTCAGGCTGAATGGAAACCAGCTGTAGAGTGTAAAGGCACAAGGGAGCTTGACTGCGAGACCTACAAGTCGAGCAGGGACGAAAGTCGGGCTTAGTGATCCTACGGTTCCGAGTGGAAGGGCCGTGGCTTAACGGATAAAAGCTACCCCGGGGATAACAGGCTAGTCTTGCCCAAGAGTTCACATCGACGGCAAGGCTCGGCACCTCGATGTCGGCTCGTCGCATCCTGGGGCTGTATAAGGTCCCAAGGGTTGGGCTGTTCGCCCATTAAAGCGGCACGCGAGCTGGGTTCAGACCGTCGTGAGACAGGTCGGTCTCTATCCGCTGTGGGCGCAGGTGACTTGAGAGGAGCTGCTCCTAGTACGAGAGGACCGGAGTGGACAGACCGCTGGTGTGCCAGTTGTACCGCCAGGTGCATCGCTGGGTAGCTATCGTCTGGAAAGGATAACCGCTGAAAGCATCTAAGTGGGAAGCCTCCCTCAAGATAAGGTCACCCACCGGGCTAACCGGGTAAGACCGCAGGTAGACTACCTGTTTGATAGGCGGCAGGTGTAAGGGCAGCAATGCCTTCAGCTAAGCCGTACTAATGGTCGAGGGCTTAATCTACAACACGACTCGGCGGTTTTGACTTAAGCATTCTGTTCAGTTCTTAGGGTGCTGATCCTTGTAGGGGGGAGAAGCCCTGCAGTTTGCTATCGCAAGAGTATTATTCCTCAGGTGACGCTAGCGGAGGGGAAACACCCAGCTCCATACCGAACCTGGAAGTTAAGCCCCCCAGCGCCGATGGTACTGCACTGGTAACGGTGCGGGAGAGTAGGTCGTCGCCTGGGGATCTTTTTGTTCTCTTCTGCCCGTAGACACTCTAGTCAATGGAGTTGTCCGGTCCGCCGTGAGCCTCAACTTGCTCTGCACCGCCGACAGCAACCGGCTTTCGCCTGCCCGAAGCGTGCACTAATGAGGCTTTCCCTCAATCGGAGTCGTTCGGTCTGCGGTGCTGCCCCTCAAGGGATGGAACCCGCATCTGCCCCACTTGGTCGCTGGCACACGGGCCAGCCACTTCATGTTCACTGGCCCTGACTCACCCGTGCGTGGATGCCGGGCATTTCGGTGCCGGGCACAAGGCGGCGGTGGGCGCGCTTGCATCGCCAAGATACTCCATATGGACTCCCTACCTGTCCCACCAGCCTTGACAAGCATCAATACCTATGCTAGGCTATACGCACCAGTGAGCAGACCTTTTCGCGTGGAGATGGCGGCCGGCAACACACAAATGCGCTGATCGGACGGGGAGAAGGGGATCGTCGGCGCCTGAGAGGGCGCCGAATCTCTGAAGGTCTGGAACCCCTTTTGTCCTCGGTGTTTATAGGAGACGTGCATCATGGCTCAGCCGACGCCGCCTGCTGTCTGGGTAAGTGAACTCGAAGGAGAATGAGCAGAGCTAGTGTTTGAGATAGATTTGCCCCTTGCATCCTTTCCAGAGGCTCCGGTACGGGAAGAGGATTTGCGATACATCATTGGCTGCGTCCGCCAGGGGCAGTGTTGCGCAGTTGTGGGTCCAAGCAACATCGGGAAGTCACTTCTCTTGAAGTCCTTGCCAATGGAGAGCGTGCGGGAAGGCTGTGCGCAGGATGGGGCGCCGCCACCGGTGATCGTCTTCGTGGACTGTCTCGAAGCTGGTGACAGTGAGCAAGCCTTCTACGAGCTACTGCTCCGCCGCATGGTGGATGAACTGGAGGGCTCAGGTGTGGCGGCGGCCACTATTAGGACCCTCAGAGCCATACACAGCGAAGTGCTGCGCACCACTACAGACTTGTCCGTGCGCTCCCTGTTCGCCACGAGCATGCGTGAGCTCGGCCGGTGGGGAGAAACCCCGCTGGTGTTGATCCTTGATGAGTTCGACGATGTGTTCTCCACGCTGCCACCTTGGCCCTTCCGGCAGCTGAGGGCGCTGCGTGACGCCGTCGGTGCGAGGCTATCGTACATCACGGGCACGTCTCGCCGCCTGGAGAGGCTACGCTCGGATGCCGATACCTACGAGTTCCGAGAGTTGTTCCATCTTTATACCCTGGTGCTACGTCCCCTGTCAGAGGAGGACGCTCAGCGGTTTGTCGCCTACCTGACCAGGAGGCAAGGTCCGCTCCAGCGTGACGAGCATGTCCTACTGGCCATCGAATTCTCTGGTGGTCATCCGGGTTTGCTAGAATGCATCTACAGCACGCTCAGGAGCATCGGGCCTGACCCTGAGACACCATTGGAGGCCGCGGCGGCCGAACTCAGTGTTCAAAGGCCCATCCAAGCAGAGTGTCAGCGCTTATGGGACGAGTTGGAGGAGGAGGAACAGGAGGGGCTGCTGGCCCTTGTCGGAGGTGGTGAGCCAGCGCTCGATGCCGACAAGCGTGGAGCCTTGCAGACCAAGGGCTTGGTCGTGGCCGGGGACCGTGGAAGTGCGGTGGTCTTCAGTCCGATCTTCGAGGCGTTCCTGAGAGGAGAGCTGACGCGTCGTTACCTGGCCCAAACCAAGGGTGTGCGCTGTGACTCGAAAACAGGCCAAGTATGGTCGGATGATCGAGAGGTTACCCTGGAGTTGAGCGAAGCGCAGCGCAAGTTGCTGCGGTTCTTGTACCAAAGAGAAGGCGCGGTTTGCACCTACAACGAGATCGCCGAAGAGGTCTGGGGTGTGGGTGAAGGTGTCAGTCCTGGCGCAATCTACGAGTTGGCGAAACGCGTGCGGCAGAAAGTAGAGCCGGATTGGAGGGATCCCTGTTACGTGGTGACTGTGCCTGGGGAAGGTTACCGGTTGGAGGTGCCAGAGTAGTCACTGCCGCACTGTGGCAACATATCGAAGGAGAGGTGCAGTGCCTCTCCTTTTTCTCTTGCTGTCATGGGACACGGCAACCATGGGAGGCACCACGGGCAAAGGGCCGTTGGTCACGTGACCGAGAAGAAGATTAGCCACCTGGCCAATGACGGAATCCCCCAAGTGGCCGATGCCTCCAGAGGAGGACTGATGTATACTGGAATCAGAAGAGGTTGGGAAGGCTAGGCCATGAGGCGGTATGGAATCACGGTTTCCCAGCTGATTGGCGAGGGCCGCCGACGGGTGGCGTTCCGCGGATGTCTGGAACAACGACAGGGGTTGATGGTGCTGGACGAGGATGCAAATCCAACGGTCAGCGTTGGAGGGTTGTTTGACGCCGCTGTAGGTGGGGTTGAGACAAAAGCGAATCAAGTATGGTATCCTATGGCATAGGTCCCGCCAAGAGAGGGAGTAGCTATGGGTGAGATCGCCGTTGTCACAGACAGGGTTGCTTGCGCACCACGGGACCTGGTAAGATAGTACAACATTCATGTCGTGCGATTTCACGTGATTTGGGACGGCCAAGGTCACCTCCGCATCTTCACCACCTGATCTGGCGTCTTGACAATCCAACGAACTGGTGTTATACTATAGATAGTAATGCAACCCACTTGCAACTAGGAAACGCGATAGATGATTCTCAGGAACTTGTGGCGGAGAAGAACTCGGACAATCCTCACGTTGGTGGCTGTCAGCCTAGGGGTCGCTGCCATCGTGTCGCTGGTAGCTATCGGCAACGGACTGATAGCAGGTTATACCGAGCTATGGTCGAGCAGTGGGGCCGACTTGACGGTGTCACAAGCGGACGCCATAGACCCGCAGGTCAGCGTCCTTGACGAGAGTTTGGGGGAAGAGCTAGCCAACCTGCCAGGCGTGGACAGCGTTTCAGGTATGGTCTATGGGGAGGTCACTACCGAGAGCGTTCCTTACTTCCTGGTCTTCGGGCATGATCCAAACGAATTCAGCATCGAACATTTCAAGCTGATCGAGGGCGAAGGCCTGTCCTCCAGATCGAGGCATGAGATAATCATCGGTAAGGCGGCCGCCGACAGCCTCAACAGAGGAATCGGTGACACGATAATCATGTACGACAGCGCCTATCGCATCGTGGGCATCTACGAAACGGGGGCTGGCCTGGAGGACGCAGGAGGGGCCATCACCTTGCGCGATGCGCAGGCGATGCTGAAGAAGTCTCGCCAGGTTAACATCTTGCAGGTTCAGTTGGATCAGGGTGAAGATGCAGATGAGGTGAGAGAGAGGATCGAGCGACGCTTTCCCGATCTGGCGGTCACTAAGTCGGGCGAATATGCCAATCAGGAGTTGCTGATACAGACGGTCGGCGGCTTCGCCTGGGGCATCTCCTTGCTGGCCATCCTCATCGGCGGCTTGACGATGATGAATACAGTGCTGATGTCCATCTTCGAGCGCACACGGGAGATAGGGCTCCTGCGAGCGTTGGGTTGGCGCCGGGGCAGGGTGCTGCGCATGATCCTCATGGAGTCGATCGTCCTCAGCGTGATGGGTGGGTTGCTGGGAGCCGTGCTGGGCATTGGCGTGGTCAAGCTCTTTGGGAGCATCCCAGCTACGGCAGGGTTGATGCAGGGCAAGTTCTCGGTGAGCCTCTTCGTGCAAGCCTTTGTGGTAGCTGTCGGGCTGGGGGCGATAGGTGGGCTCTATCCGGCCTGGCGCGCCTCGCAACTCGACCCTCTACTGGCCATGCAGTATGATGCCGACAGAGGAGGTAGTGGGTCGAGGCGGTGGCCAGGCGGGATGATCGTCAGGAACCTGATGCGACGCAGGACGCGCAGCGTGCTTACCCTCGTGGGCATAGGAATTGCCATAGCAGCAATAGTGGCGCTGGGCGGGTTGGCTGAGGGACTGGGCGAACAGATCACCGGAATGATCGGAGGGGGGCAAGTTGATCTGATGGCCATTGAGGCCAATATCTCAGATATGCAGTACACTGCCATAGACGAGCGGGTTGCCAAGAAGATCGCGGCCATGCCCGAAGTGGAGAGTGTGTCAGGGTTTCTGCTCGGCGTGATGGCTACTGAGGACACGCCGATGTTGATTCTCTACGGGCATAATCCCCACGGATATGCTATCAGGCGTTTCAGAATCGTGGAGGGGGAGGGGTTGAGCGCCAACCGGCAGGCCATCATGGGCCGTCTGTTGGCCGACAGCTTGAACACGGAGGTGGGCCAGACCATCAGCCTGGCAGGAAGTCGCTACCGCATCGTGGGCGTCTACGAAACGGGGGTGCCCTTCGAAGACATAGCGATCGTCATCTCCCTGCGGGAGGCGCAAGCTCTGCTTGGGCGTCCTCGTCAGGTTGGCTTCCTGGGCATCGAGCTGCGGGACCCCAGACAGGCGGACAGCGTGTTGAGAGAGATGGAGGAGCGCTTTCCTGAGATCTCAGTCTCCAAGACAGCCGAATTCACGGAGAGCGTGCCGGATCTGCGCACCACCGACGCCATGGTAGGAGCGATATCCTTCCTGGCTGTATTGGTGGGTGGCGTAGGGATGATGAATACAGTGTTCATGTCCGTCTTCGAGCGGACGAGGGAGATAGGGGTGCTCAGGGCCCTTGGGTGGCGGAAGGCGAGGGTGTTGGGCATGATTGTGCGGGAGGCGATCCTCCTTGGTGGACTCGGAGGCCTGGCGGGTATCTTGCTGGGCGTGGGATTCGGTAGGTTGCTGATGACAATACCTTTGTTCGGTGCCATGCTGGAGCCGCGCTATTCGCCGGAACTCATGCTGAGGGCCTTGGTGCTGGCTTTGGTCCTGGGCGCAATTGCCAGCCTCTATCCCGCCTGGTGGGCTTCGCGTTTGGATCCCTTGGAGGCGCTGAGATATGAATAGCGGGAAGCTTGACGATGAGGGTGTACTGATGAGGAGGCATTCATGGTGAAGAAGGTCGTCATTGGAGTAGTCTTGGCAGTTGCCGTCCTGGCCGCTGCCGCCTGGATCTACACCGCCTACTTGGCCCCTCAACCGGAGGCGGATACTGTCGACGAGCCGGAAGAGGAAGTGACGAGAGTTGTCTCTGCGATCGGTGTGGTCCTACCTTTCCGCTTCGCCACTCTAAGCTTCAAGATGGGTGGCGTGGTGGAAGAGGTGCTCGTAGAGGAGGGAGATCAAGTCCAAGAAGGACAGTTGTTGGTCCAATTGGACAAAAGCGACTTGGGAGAGGCGGTCGCTCAGGCCGAGGCAGCTCTGGGCACAGCTCAGGCTTCACTGGGCCAAGTGGAGGCGGCGTCCAGAGCTGAAGAACTGGCCGTAGCGCAGGCTAGTGTTGCCGCAGCACAGGCAGAGTTGGGCAAGCTGAGGTCAGGAGCCAGCGCGGAAGAGATCACGGCTGCTAGGGGCGCGCTGGAGACAGCTTCCCTTGCGCTGCAGCAGGCTCAGGCGGCGTATGACGAGGTATCGTGGCTGGAGGAAATCGGAGAGATGCCTCAGGCGCTGGCCTTGCAGCAGGCTACAGTGGAGTACGAGATAGCCAGAGCCAACTACGAGGCACTCGTGCGGGGGCCATCGGCTGAGGATGTGGCCGTCGCGCAGGCGGGGGTGGACAGGGCGCGTGCATCCCTGGCATTGCTGAGGGCCGGCGCCAGGCCGGAAGATGTGGCCGTGGCGGACGCACAAGTGGCCCAAGCGGAACTGGCTCTGTCACAGGCTCTTTCTGCCGTTGAGGACGCGGGCTTGAGCGCACCGTTCGCAGGAACCATCGGTGCGCTTCGCGTGAGAGAAGGAGAGATGGTGAGTCCGGGCGCGCCGGCTGTTGTACTCGGTGATGTGAGCGAGTTCAAGGTAGAGACTACGGACCTCAATGAGATAGACATATACCTGGTGCAGGTGGGGCAGGAAGTGGAATTGACCTTTGATGCCCTGCCGGAGCGAAGCATGCGGGGTGTTGTGACGCGTATGGCGCCCATGGCCAGTCTGGAGCAAGGGGGTACCAACTATACCGTCACGATAGAGCTCGAGGAACAGGACCCCGGTTTGCGCTGGGGGATGACTGCCTTCGTAGACATCTTTATGGGAGTTGAATAAGATGAAGCGCAAGATACTGTCACTGTGCGTGCTCACGGTCTTGTTGAGCGGTTGTGTGGGTATACTACCTTCAGGGGTTGGTGAGGAGCCTTCGCCGACCGCTACTCCAGTTCCGCCCACTGCGACGCCCACCGCTGTCCCAACCTATACGCCGACACCCACGGCGATACCGCCGACTAACACGCCAACGGCCACTGCCGTGCCGCCGACCAACACGCCGACGGCCACTGCGACCCCGAGGCCATTGCCTCCGACCCCTACGCCGACACCCGCGCTGCAAGGTAGTTTCGTCTTTCAGGTGGCTAGTGGGGGAGACTTATACAGGGTGAAGGCCGATGGGAGCGGGCTGACTCGTTTGACCGACGGGCTGGACCCCAGTTGGTCGGCCGATGGTACTCAGATAGCCTTTTCCCGCTGGACAACTCCGTGGGGCATCTATACCATGAATGGAGACGGCAGCAACGAAAGGCTGGTGTTCAGTTCTGATGTGGCCCGCAGTCCCGTGTGGTCACCGGATGGCAGCCAGATAGCCTTCTATTTCGAGACGGAGGGGCTAACAGCGCCCTGGAGAGAGTGTATCGAGGGATATGGTTGCATAGTGATCGTTCCTCCTATGCCTCAGCAGGAGTGGCATATCGGGGTAGTGGACGTGGCTGATGGCTATTTCCGTCAACCTTATTGCGATCGTTTCTCGTTTTCCCCCTCTTGGTCCCCCGATGGAAAATGGATAGTCTATGATGGAGGTGATAGCGGCGCAACCCCATCCGAGCTCCATGGGTTGAGCATGACTACGGTGGAAGGTCCGAACAACAGTGTGTTGACCCATAATGTGCATGACCACTTCCCAGCGTGGTCTCCCGACGGGACTCGCATCGCATTCATGCACTGGCAACATGACCATTGGGAGATCTACATCATGAACGCCGATGGGAGTGGGCGTTGGCCCTTGACGAGCAGTTCGGCCCTGCTGGAGAGGCGACCGAACAACGTGTCTCCGGCGTGGAGTCCCGATGGGGAGCAGATAGCATTCCTCTCCGATCGGGGTGGCGATTGGGAATTCTACGTGATGAACGCGGACGGCAGCAATCAGAGGAAGATCCTGGGAGGCGTTACAGATCGTTTGACTATCACGTACCGTGGTGTCGGCGAGAGGGTCATCTCGTGGGCCAGATAGAAACGATGTGGGGAGTCAGTGATGTCCGAGAATGATGTTATCGTCGAGACGCGCGATTTGGTGAAGATATACGGGGACGGTGAGGAGATACGGGCCCTGGATGGTGTGAGTCTGACCGTGAGGCGCGGGGAGTTCGTGTCCATCATGGGGCCTTCAGGCAGCGGCAAGTCCACCCTGCTGTACGTGCTGGGGGCTCTGGCTCGTCCCACCAGCGGGCAGGTCCTGGTCAACGACCAAGACTTGGCCAAGGTCAAGAACCTGGACCGCTTCCGCAACGAGACGATGGGCTTTGTCTTTCAGCTTCACAATCTTATCCCTACCATGACGGCCCTGGAGAATGTCGAGGTTCCGTTGCACGAGCAGAAGATGAGCGGCAAGGAGAGGCGTGGCCGCGCGCGAGATGTACTGGAATTGGTGGGCTTGGGTGATCGGTTGCCCCACCTGCCCAATCAGTTGTCCGGCGGGCAATGCCAGAGGGTCGCCGTCGCTCGGTCCCTGGTAAACCAACCCTCGCTGGTGCTGGCTGACGAGCCTACAGGCGAGTTGGATTCGGAGAACTCGAAAGAGATCGTTGACTTGATGCATGACATGAATCATCGGCTGGGCACCACCTTCCTCGTAGTAACTCATGACCCAGCGGTGGCCCGGCGTACAGATCGTATCCTGATCATGGGGGACGGGCGCATCGTGCGGGAGGATATCATTAAGGATCCTTACACTGAGGATCTCAGGATATTGAAAGAGTCGCCTCTGGGACAGGCTGTGCTGGAAGGTCGCGAGGATTTGGTCCTTGATGGAGTAGCTTTGTTCCACGAGGGACAACCAACAGAGGCGGCTCGCCTGTTGAGGGAGCTGCTACAGCATGTGTAGGGGCGCGGCTACTGAGAACATCATGATGCTATAGATGCGTTACGGCCACGTCTCCAGAAGCCTGACTCGGTATTCGGTCTCTGGTCCCCCATCGTCATCGCCCGAATCATGGATCATGACGTATAGAGAAGTGTCCCCTTGTGCCCTCCACTGAATGCGTGAGGCAAGGGCCTCTTCCTCTGCGCGCCCATCGTCGTCCCAGGCCAGCTCATTTCCTTGCTCATCGAGAAGATGGAGCACGGTATCTACACTGGACCCGAGATTGAAGGTCTCGATGACGAAGATGTTGCCGGCTCTCGCTTCGAAGCGGATCCAGTCTTGATCCCCAGGGACGTGCAGGTTGTGGACCTGGGGTTTTCCTGGTTTGAGCAAGGTGGCTAGATCTGGGGAACCATCCGGCTCATACTCGTCCTCCACAAAATGAATCTCCTCCCAGACTCTGATCTCATAAGAGGTGCCCGGACCCGCATCGTCATCGCCGACGTCCTTGACCATGAGATAAAGGGAGTCGGTTCTTTCTGCGGTCCATCTCAAACGGGAGGCCCAGGGTTCTTCAAGACCGCGGCCGTCGTCGTTGTGAGTCAGTAGTCTGCCTTCGGCGTCGTACAAGAAAATCCTTGTGTCTATGTCCTGTCCCAGATTGGCGGTCTCAATGGTGTAGACGTGTCCCCTTGTGGCTTCGAAACGGACATAATCTCGATCGCCCAGAGTGTGCAGGTCATGAGCCTGAGCAGAACTCATCTCTATCTCGGTGGCGTCACTCAGAGTGTCGTCGGGTTCCCAAGGATCGGGTACATATTCGGGACGCTCCCTGGGTGTGAACTCGACACTCTCTATCATCCTTCCCAGGGAGGCTCCGTGCGTGGCCCACTCACGAGCGACCGACAACGCCACGAAAGTGTATGCCCAGTCGTCCCAGATGGCGGCTGCCACCAACCCCTTGGTTTGTGTCTGGCCCAGGCCAGGTATCCCCTGCAAGCTGATCAACGCTCCAACTTGCCCTCCAATGTTGCGCAGTTGTGGTTCACCAATCTCCATCTCCTCAGAGTTGAAGACAGAGGCCTGGCTTGCGCACAACTCCTCCACACTTTGCCACTCCGCATTCGGCAGGGGGGCAACCGAGACGGCCAGCCCCGCACCGGCCATGAACTCCCCACCCGCGATCACCTGCTGCGAGGTGCCAAAGACGACTCCTCCCTCTGTTTCTCTGACAAGCCACTCCATAGGGTAGGCCAGCGAGATCCCCAGGGTCGCGTTGAAATAGGACTGAGTTGGTCCCTCAGTGGCAAGAGCAGTTGGCGTCGACGTGGGCACGGGCAGCGAGGGGGTAGGGGTGAGCGTGGGGGCCGATGGGCCGGGCCCAGAGGGAACTGGAGTGGGAGTAGGTGGTGAGGCTGGCGAGTCCAGGCAGCCCACAAAGAAGGTGGACTGGGCAAGCAGGTGGAGCAGCGAGACAAGCAAACCTACTCGCCTGAGTCTTCCAACCCGGCTTGCAGGTATTGATCCTAGCACGACCGCTCTCCGCGAACCGCTTCTGAGTCTGTGGCCCAGCATGGCTCTGTGTCCCAATGACGGGATTCCTTTGTTGCTGTCCCTGGAGCGCGAACCGGACAGCCGTGTCCCAAGAACCGGGCGATGGCCGCGCGTGGTCCACCTGCAAGTGGCACGCGCTTGCTGTTCACGATGGCCTTCTTTCGTTGGAATGTCGCAGCTGTTGAAAGAGCTGCGCGAGAATACCCCGTGCTAAGTTCGGAATCTCACAGGGCCCATAACGTGAGAGAAGTGGGTACTTGACGACCCACTTTTCTCGCCGATTCCATATCGGAACTGGGACCGCACATCGAGTTCCCGCGTCGACAATGATAGCAGCTATTCTCATTATACTTCTCACCAGTTGTGTCTAGCAAACAGTGGCCGATCATTGTTACGCTGCAGGACGTGTGGTATAATGAGTGCCGCTTTGACCTGGACTGAGTGAGTTGAGGGAGGAGTACCCTGTGCCTCTGGCGCAAAGTGAGATATTGATTGCTGCTTCGCCAGAGAAGGTGTGGGCTCTGATCAGCGATTTGGAAAGGGGGCCGGAGTGGAGCGTGGTCACCCTGCGATGCGAGATCACTTCCGAAGGACCGCCCGGGGTGGGGTGCACCTACCGTTCCGTTAGTAAATTCGCGGCCAGCAAGATCACAACAGAGCATGAGATAATGGAGTGGGACCCGCCTCACAGAATGGTGACCAAAGTTGTCAAGGGAGCGGAGTCCATACTTACCCAGACCTGCGAGGCTCAAGCCGGGGGAACACTTCTGACCATGAGCAACGAGTTCGCCACTCCTGCTGGCCTGCTTGGGTTCGTCAGTGACAAGCTGGCAAAGCAGGTGACCGATATCCTGGCCCAGGAACTCGCTCGTATCAAGGAGGTCGTAGAGAAGTCGCCAGGGAGTGCCCAGGCATCCTCGGCGAAGGGCGGGCGTGGAGAATCAGTCAGTTCCACCGAGGGATGCAAGTGAGGATCCTCGTAACGGCGGCTCTCGACGAGTGGGGCATCGAGAGGTTGGGTAGATTCGGAGAGTTGTCGTACGAAGGCTTTGCCGATAAGAAGCGGCTGCTCGCCGGCAGGAAACTGGTGCGCGCGCTCGAAGGGTTTGATGTCTTCGTCACCGAGGTGGATCAGGTCCGGGCCAAGGTGTTGGCACAGGTAGACCGGCTTCAGGTAATCGCTTGTTGTCGGGCGGACCCGGCTAACATAGACGTGGCGACGGCCACCGAGATGGGGATTCCGGTGCTCCGTGCGCCAGGTCGGAACGCGCAGGCTGTCGCGGACTTGACGCTGGCGCTGATGGTGATGAGCTTGCGGCACATCCCACAGGCGATGGACATTCTGCGGCAAGAAGGCGGCCCGCAGGGTATGGTCAAGATGGCGGTTACGTTCTTCGAGTTGAAGGGCAACGAGTTGTGGGACAAGACGGTGGGTATCATCGGCCTGGGAGCTGTGGGACGCGAGGTGGCAAAGCGACTCAGGGGTTTCGACACAAGGTTGATAGTCCACGATCCCTATGTTTCAGAAGATGTGGCGGTGGGATGGGGTGCGCAATGCGTTGACCTGGATACCCTTCTGCTTGAGTCGGACGTGGTGACTGTTCACGCTGCGCTAACGGGCGAGACGAAGGGCATGTTGGGCCGACGGGAGTTCGGCATGATGAAGCCAACCGCTCACTTTGTCAATACCGCAAGGGCCGAACTCACGGATGAGGAGGCGCTGTATGAGGCGCTGAAGGAGGGCAAGATCGCTGGAGCGGCCTTGGACGTATTCAGCCAGGAGCCACTGCCTCCAGACGATCCATTTCTACAGCTCCCCAATGTCATTGCCACCCCTCACATCGGCGGCAATACACACGAGATACCTGCTCATCAATCTCGCATCGTGGTGTCCGACTTGGAGCGTCTGTTTCAGGGAGAGGAGCCGCTTCACGCTGCAAACCCGGAGATCCTGCAGGGTTTTCAGTGGCGTCCCTAGCTGCACATCTTTCCCCGCGATCAGCTTCGCCGATTAGAAGTTGCCTACGACGAATGATACCACGGAGACGGAGGTCGAAACATGGCGGGTTATGAGTCCAGCGCGGAAATGGGAAAGATAATCTCCCGGTGGCTGGAGTTGTTGTCGGAAGATGAGGCCGTCAAGGAAGGCTGCAAGGGATACGACGTGTCGGTGGAGTTTGAGATAGAGGATTTGGACCTCTTCTTCCACACACATTTCCACGATGGTGAGTTCGCAGGCGGACTGGGCGAATTCCCAGGCGAGGCCATGGTTGAACTGTGTATGTCCAGCGAGATCTTCGACGGGATGTTCAGTGCTGAGTTGGATTCGACGTCTGCTGCGATGTCAGGCGAACTGGCGTTCTCTGGCGATGTGTCGGCGGCCATGGGGCTGCAAAGCTTGCAAGATGATTTGAACCGCATCTATCTGATAGCTCGAGGAGAGTCTGCGTAAGTGGCCACTGAAGGCTATCTGCTGACCTGGGATGCCGGGAGCGGCAGTTGGCGGTGTTTGATTGTGGATACACAAGGTCGCCAGGTGGGCCTCAGCCGGCGTGACGGGCGGTTTGCTCGTGAGGAGGCCTTGCCTTCAAGCCTGATATTTCATCCTGAGGAGATGTGGCGTACGTTTGGGGAGTTGACCAGGGAGGCCCTGACGAACCTACCCTCCGGCCAGGTTCTTGCCCTGAGCACTACGAGCTTCCGCGATGGCATAGTCTTCTTGGATGATGATGGGGAAGTGCTCTACGGTGGCACCAACCGGGATGCTCGTTCCGTCGCCCAGGGTTTCGATATGGCTCAAAGACACGGCGAAACGATCTATGCATTGACAGGGCGCTGGCCGTTGGGCATTGACGGGGCGGCGCATCTACTCTGGATGCGTCAGTTCAGGCCCGAGGTGTACGAGCGTATTGCCAAGGTACTGATGGTGAGCGACTGGTTGGTGTATCAGTTGTGCGGTTCGTATTCCTCTGAGGCAACCAGCGCTTCGTCATCTCTGCTATTCGACATTACAGAGAGGGAATGGTCCCCTGAGATCGCCGAGCTCTTGGAGCTATCCCCTGACATTTTTCCGCCACTCTACTCTCCCGGCCAGGTTGCTGATGGACTCAGCCAGGAGGCTGCTGAGGTCCTGGGCGTGCCTGGCGGAACTCCCGTGGTGGTGGGGCTTGCTGACAGCCAGGCGGCGTGTCTGGCGTGCGGCGCTGTGAATGATGGTGATACAGTGGCTATCGCTGGCACGACCATGCCCCTGCAGATGACCTTGACGGAACCTTTGCTGGACGACAGACACCGGACGTGGACCGGAGCCCACGCCCTTGCTGATCTCTGGAGCCTGGAATCCAGTGCTGGCCTGGCGGGAATTGCGTACCAGTGGTTGTGGCAGGCATTCGGTGGCGACGAGACCGAGGAGCAGGCCTACGTGTCGCTGTGCGCCGAGGCGGAAAATGAGCCGCCTGGGTCAGCGATGGCCGTGATGGGTCCTTGGATAGCAGACCACGGTCGCCTGGAGTTCCCGTCGCAGGTGGGCTTTCTGGCGCCCTTCCCCATGATGCTAGCACCGCCGTTGACGAGGCCAAAGATGGCCCGCGCGATTCTGGAGAACATCGCGTTTGCAGTGCTGGGCAATCTTGCCCAATTGGAGGAGATCTCAGGCAGAAGGACGGAGTCCCTCACCGTCTGTGGGGGTCTCACCAGAGCTGGACTCTTCAATCAGATCGTGGCCGATGTCTGTGAGATGCCTGTGCGGGTGCCAACGGTCAAGGAGTCCTCAGGGTTGGGAGCGGCGATGTGCGCTGCGGTGGGCGCTGGTATCTACAAGGATCTAGCATGTGCGGTGGAGCACATGGCCGGTCCGGTAGAGGTTGTGGAAGCTGACCCCACCATGCGCAGTAGGTATCGAACTCTATACAAGCGATGGCTCAAGACATATCACAAGCTAATGGGGCGCTAGGGTCGAGCTGGCGAAAGCGATCTTCGAGATGGCTGGCGGGAGCCTGAGGCCGCTGCAAGGGGGAGGCTCTTTCATGGTTCAAGATATTGAAGATCAGATAATCTCGATCGTCGACGAACTCTATGATGCGGGTTTGATCACTCCGAAAGGGGGCAACGTCAGCGCCCGCATCCCCGAGAGCGACGAACTTTGGATCACACCCACGCAGCTCTACAAGGGCGGGTTGACTGAGGAGACGCTGATCAGGGTTGACCTGCAGGGCAAGAAGCTGGGGGGGCGAGACAGGCCCTCAGTGGAATTGCCAATGCACTTGTTGATCCATCGCACCAGGCAGGACGTGGACGCCGTGATCCATACCCACGCTCCGATGGCGACGATAGTGGGATTGTTCGAAGAGGCCATACCACCGCTGACGATCGAGACGATCGCTCTGGCCGCAGCCCCGGTGGTTCCATTCATGCTCTCAGGGACCAGGGAACAGTCGCAGGCGGTGGTGGATGCCCTGGGCGACGGTTCAGCTGCGCTTCTGCAAAATCATGGCTTGCTAACTGTCGGCAAGGACCTACGGGAGGCGGCCAACAAAGCTCAGCAGTTGGAGTTTGCAGCTCGGACCGTGGTCGTGTGCCGCCTACTGGGGGGACAGCCTGCTGTTATTCCTGAGAAGCTTGCAGAGTTCCTAGAGAGGATCGTGGCCTAGCGCAGTCGACTCGGGAGCGTTGATGGGTTCTGATGGACTTGGATTTGAGCGGCAGACTGAACTAGGCAAACATGGCCTCCAGGTCGGGCCCCTCGAGGGTCTCGACCTCCATCAACTTCTTGGCCACATCGACGAGCTTGTCCTTCTTCTCACGCAGTAGGCGCAACGCTGTCTCGTGGGCCTCGTTGATCAGGCGACGTACCTCTTCGTCTATGGCGCGGGCCACTTCCTCGCTGTAATTGCGTTGTTCTCCGATCTCCCGGCCCAGGAAGACCAACTCCTGTTTGCGGCCAAAGGTCAATGGTCCCAGCTTCTCGCTCATACCATACTCGGTGACCATTTTTCTGGCTAATAATGTGGCCCGCTCAAGGTCGTTGCTCGCTCCCGTGGTCACGTCGTTGAAGATCAGTTCCTCGGCCGCTCGTCCCCCTAGCAAGCCCGCCAACTCGTCTTCGAACTTTGAGCGCTGCTTCAGATATCGATCATCCTCAGGCAGGGGCATTGTGTAACCCAGAGCCATCCCGCGCGACACGATGGAGACCTTGTGCACGGGATCGCAGCCCGGCAGCAAGTTCATCACCAGAGCGTGCCCCGCCTCGTGATGGGCTATGATCTCTCTCTCGTCGTCGCTGATGATGCGGCTCTTCCGTTCGGGGCCGGCGATGACCCTCTCCACCGCCTCCTGCAAGTCCTCCATGTCGATGGATTTCTTGTCCCCTCGCGCGGCAAGAATGGCCGCCTCGTTGAGCAGACTCTCAATGTCAGCTCCCGAGAAACCGGCAGTCTGCTTGGCGATCACCTTGAGGTCCACTTCCTCGGCGAGGGGCTTACCCCTGGCGTGAATGTCCAGAATAGCCTTGCGGCCGTTCATATCCGGAAGATCCAATACCACCCTGCGGTCGAAACGGCCGGGCCGCAGCAACGCGGGATCCAGAATGTCTGGGCGGTTGGTCGCGGCCATGACGATGACATTCGTGTCGGTGTCAAAGCCATCCATCTCTACCAGTATCTGGTTCAGAGTCTGCTCTCGCTCGTCGTGACTGCCACCCAGGCCCGCCCCGCGGTGGCGTCCCACAGCGTCTATCTCATCCACGAATACTATGCATGGAGAGTTGCGCTTGGCCTGCTCGAAGAGGTCTCTTACTCGTGAGGCGCCAACACCAACGAACATCTCCACAAACTCAGAACCACTGATGGAGAAGAAAGGCACCTCCGCCTCACCAGCCACCGCCCGGGCCATCAAGGTCTTTCCGCAGCCAGGTGGCCCCACCATCAGCACCCCTTTGGGGATGCGGGCTCCCAGTGCGCTGAACTTCTCCGGCTCCTCCAGGAACTCGACTACTTCCTGGAGTTCCTGCTTTGCCTCCACGACCCCGGCAACGTCCTCGAAAGTGACCGTGGGCTGATCCCCGTCAAGCATCCGAGCACGGCTCTTTCCGAAGGACATAGCCTGACTATTGCCGCTCTGAGCCTGCCGCATCATGAAGAGCAAGAGGCCACCGATCAGAAGAAGAGGCAGGAATGACGATAGGATAGCTAGCCAGCTACCCCATTCGCTTGGCGTTTGCACCTCTATGCTTATCCCGTTGAGCATTTCCTGCGTCACACCAAGGTTGCTGAGAACCTCCGTGAGGTCAGCTCCTGGCTCTTTGCGCGACACTACCTCCACACCACTTGTGCGTGTGATTCGCAAATCATCGCCAGAGACGACAATCTTGCTGATCCTGCCCTCCCTGGCGTCCTCGGCCACGCTACTGATGAACACCGAGCTCGGACTACTGGAAGCACTATACACATTGTAGAAAAGGGCGACGGCGATCACGACGATGATCAAGTATATCAGCCCATTTCTGATCCATCTTGAACTCACTCTTGATCCTCCACACGAGGAGCCTTTGGCGGGGTACCTGTGTTTGGTACTTCGCCAGGTCCTCACTTCGTACCTAGCTACATGTACATTATTATACCAGAGAATCTGGCAAAAAGCTAGTGGGTTTGACCGCTCGTCCCTCGATGACGGACGGGGTTAACCTGCATCGTCGCTGGACGAACAGCTCATCAGTTCGGTGACGCGAGAAAGCGGGAGGCCAGGCGGCCCACTTGCTGTTTCCTGCCAGAGGTCTCTTTGACTTATGCGAAGTACCGCAAGAAAACCGATAGCCACAAAGGTATCAGTCCCAAGATGGCCACAAGGGCCACCGCGCCCATGATACAGCCCACCCAGTCGAGGCCTGAGCGCTGCATTGCCCTACTGGAGGGGACCTTCTCCTCAGCCACGCCGCGCGGATGGGCCCTGATCTCCCTATCCATCTGGTGGCGCCCTGAGCTTGCCGGGCGCTCCTCGGGCCCAATGCGTTCCAGTAGTTCGATCTTGCCCCTCTGACGACGGTAACCATTCAACGCTTCTTCCAAATCGCTGGCTGTTTTGTAGCGAGCTGTCGAGGTCTTAGCCAGGGCCCGATGCACCAATGCGCTCAGAGAGCCGGGCACCTGTGGATTGGCTTGGCTAAGTGGATCAGGCTCTTCTCGGATGTGCTTCTCAGCTATAGCTGAGAAGCCGTCGCCTGTGAAGGGAGGTCGTCCCGCGAGCATCTCGTACAAGATCACCCCGAGAGTGTAGACATCGGAAGCTGGAATTGCTCTTCGCCCCATCGCCTGCTCTGGGGAGAGATAGTGAGCTGCATAGAGGGAAGGGGATTGCTCGCGCGCGGACAAAGGCGCGTCCACCACACCGAAATCAGATACTTTCACTTGTTGGTCCCTCGTTAGCAGGATGTTGCGAGGAGTCAGCTGGCCATGGACATGGCCCGCGCGATGAGTGGTGTCCAGTGCGGCGCAGACCGGGATGGCTATGTCGAGGGCTTCTTCTGGGGTCAGCGGAGCCTGCGAGGCAAGCAGAGACTCAAGGTTCTGTCCCTCGACATACTCGGTGACGACGTAGTGGAGATCTCTATCGCTGCCGATGTCGTGAATGGCGACGATGTTGGGATGGGATAACCCCGCCATAGCCCGAGCTGCGTTCTGGAAGCGATCCACAGAATCCTGCTCAGTGGCAAAACGCTCTCGAAGTACCTTCACCACGATGGCTCGGTTCAACGAGGTGTCCTGGGCTTTGTAGGTCACGGTTCTTTCGCCACGACCTATTTCCGCCAGTTGACGATAGCGACCCTTCAACAGAATCTCATCCATGTCTCGCCGCCAACGGAGTCAAGTGAGGCAACCGAATTCTACATCATCCGTTCCTGCCTGTCAACGCTCGTGGCAACGTTGGCCTTGTCAAACGAGGCATATTTGATATAATCTTCTGGGATGCTTGCGTGATGACTGACAGGTTGGACGATTTTGTCGCCAAGGTGGAAGGTCAACTGACCAATACTGATGAGACCACCGGCAAGCCGGTTCTCATCATGCTCAGCGGGCTGCCCGGCGCTGGCAAGTCCTACCTGGCGCGCCGCTTGGTCGAGATACTGCCTTTCGTCATCATCGAAAGCGATCAGGTGCGAAAGATACTTTTTCCCCAGTGTGACTACACGGGGGAGGAGAGTCACTGGGTGCACCGGACCTGTCACGCTTTGATGGCCAAGCTCTTGCGCAAGGGCGTGCGTGTCATCTACGATGCGACCAACCTCTACGAGCGGCATCGAGAGTTGGTGTATCGTCTGGCCGACAGTGAGGGCGTCAAGCTGATAACTGTCAAGGTAGTGGCGCCCGGAGAGGTTGCTTCGGAACGCTTGCATAGGAGACATGAAGAAGGCGGAGATGGTCACGACATCTCTGACGCCGATCAGAGCGTGTATCAACGTATGGCTCGGAATGCAGAACCCATCGGCCGCAACTACGTTGTAGTTGACCCTGGCAAGGACTTGGACTTGGCTATCACCAAAATCCTGCGGCTGATAAGGACATAGCAAGGCTCTTGCCATGAAATACATCAACGTTCTCCTCATCTTCGTTCCTGTCAGCATCGTAGGTGCTTTCTTGAACTGGGATCAACGACTGATCTTCTTCTCCTCCTCGTTGGGCATAGTGCCTCTGGCCTGGATCCTGGGGAAAGCTACCGAGCATTTGGCTGCTCATGCTGGCCCCCGGGTGGGAGGACTCCTTAATGCCACATTGGGTAATGCCGCCGAGTTGATTATCACGATATTCGCCATCCGTGAGGGACTCTTGGAGTTGGCCAAGGCTTCCATCACCGGCTCGATTCTGGGCAACATCTTGCTGGTCTTGGGGCTCAGCATAGTTCTGGGTGGGCTCCGGAACGGCTTGCAGCGCTTTGACCGCGCCGAGGCAGGTGTCAACGCCACGACAATGACCCTTGCTGTGATCGCATTGCTGATCCCTTCCATCTTCGGGCACGCAATCGAAAACCAGAATCAGGCAGCAGTGGAATGGCTCAGCCTGGGGGTGGCTGGGGTGATGATCGTCATCTATGTACTGAGCCTGGTTTACTGCTTCATTTCCTTTGGCGGAGACCGGGTGGCTGAGGGGGAAGCCAAGGCACCCTCGTCTGCGCGGAAGGCCGTGATCATCCTCTTGGGAGCTACGATCTTCGTGGCTTGGCTCAGCGAACTCCTGGTATCTTCCGTGGAGCCGGTGATTGAATCTCTGGGCATCACGGAGTTCTTCCTCGGAGTGATCATAATCCCCCTGGTGGGCAACGTGGCCGAGCATCTGGTTGCCGTGCAGGCCTCTTGGAAGAACGAAATGGATCTGAGCCTGGCGATATCCGTCGGCTCCAGCATGCAGATAGCCCTTTTCGTTGCCCCTTTGCTCGTGTTCCTCAGTCTAGCTCTGGGGAACCCTCTCACTCTGATTTTCAACCAGTTCGAGCTGCTGGCCTTGGGGGCTGCCGTGGGGATCGCAGCGCTGGTATCCTTGGACGGGGAATCCAACTGGCTGGAGGGGGCGCAACTCCTGGCCGTCTACTTCATCGTGGCCTTGGGGTTCTTCTTCCTGGTCGGGTGACCCAGAAGGCACATCGCGTCGCTGAGCTGAGGGCTGACGATCAGCGACAGATAGCGGTCGACTTGGGCCGCACACGGGGGTGTTCTCCGACTAGCGGGTACCCAAGGTTACATCCAGAGTGATCTCGTTTCCTTCTCTGATGACGGTGATCTGAACCTGCTGCCCCGGATTGAAGCGCATCATTATCGTGACCAAGTTCATCTGTTCGTCGATGGCCTGATCCTCGATAGCGGTAATGATATCGCCCTGACGTAAACCTCCCCTGTCGGCCGGACTACGCGGTTGTACCTGCTGTATGTAGGCCCCAAACTGCACGGGCAGGTCGTACGCTGATGCTATCCGGGGCGTGATGGGCACCCAGTCAACTCCGAGGTAGGGCCTTCGTACCTGTCCATATTGGATCAGTTGCTCAACTACTTCTTCGACGACACTGCTGGGAATGGCAAAGCCTAGTCCCTCCGCTACCGGACCGCCGGCTCCACTACCTCGCACGATAGCGGTGTTGATTCCAATGACTTGGCCCAGTGCACTGACCAAAGGGCCCCCGCTGTTCCCCTGATTGATGGCTGCATCAGTTTGGATCAAGCCTTCCATGGTCAGCCCTCGTCCAACCTCGAGGCGGCGATCTAAAGCGCTGATCACACCGACGGTGACAGTGCCCTTGAAGTCCCCCAGAGGGCTGCCGATGGCTATGACGGGCTCCCCTGGCTGCAGGGCTGCTGAGTCTCCCAGCTCTGCGGTTGCGGGAACTTCTCCCTCAACGCGCATGACCGCCAAGTCGGAGAAGGCATCGGCGCCGACAAGCGTAGCTGGAACCTTTGTGTCATCGGCGAAGATGACTTCAAGGCTGCCACTGTTCTCCACGACGTGGTTGTTGGTGACTATGTATCCTTGGTCGTGGATTATCACCCCTGACCCGGAAGCTTGAGGCTCTAGGATTTGCCCAAAGAACCCCACTTGGGGTGGGAGAGTGTTGATTACTGTCACGACAGCAGGCTTGACCTTCGCCACGGCGGAAATAATCGCTGAGTCCTCTGTTAAGGTGAGATAAGTTGTCCCCGGCGCTACTTGGACCTCAGGCGTGACCAAGGCGGAGGGTATTCGATCTCTCGCCACCGTGTAACCCGCCAGCCCACCAACGACAGCGCCGCCCCCGGTTCCGAGCAAGACAGCGACAATCAACACCAGGATGCTGAGCGCAGGCCTGATACCACTTCCCTTTTCGTTCATGCACGACCTCACCTGATTCCGATATCTGCCTTTCGCGTGGGAGTATCGCGCCCTTCTGTGGGGGCAAGCGATTAGTCCCAAGGACCTCTACTGCGCGGTATGATGTGGATCATGGCCTCCATCGGCTGGTACCAGATGCCCAAGTACGCGACTATTTCGCCTTCCTCGTCCCGTTGTCTACCCAACGTGACCTCTATCTCAAATACCTCGATCTCATCTCCTCGCCGCAGCACGGTCAGGGTTACCTCGTCTCCGGGCTCGCGGCGACGCATCACTTCTGAGAGATCGGGAAGTTCACCCAGCGCCTTGTTGTCCACGGCGATGATGACATCGCCCTCTCGCACACCTGCCTCGTCAGCAGGGCCGTCTGGCACTACCTCAGTGACCAGAGCAGCACCAAGTTGGTCCGCGAAGGGTCGAAGCATCTCCTCGGGCGGCGCTTCCCAGGGTTGAGGCGGTTGCCGCCACCGCTCTTGTCCCTCGTCGAAGGGCTCGCGTGGCAGGGCGAATTCTTGCCACAGTCTCGGAAGAGCGGCTCGCGTGGCCCGGCGGCCGCTCACGTAGCCGATGATGCCGCCAGCCATGCCTCCCGCGATCAATGAGAGCAGGCATGCCGCCAGCACGGCCAAAGCGATACCCAACCCGATGAGAGGTTTCTTCATCTCACATACTCCTTTGCGCCTGTAGCTATGCCACTCTTACTGTAATTATACCACAAAAGCGCTGAGGAGAGGTTAAATCCCTGTCGTGCAGCGAAGCTTTCCCTGTGCAAACGCCCGGTGTTCTTCGGATCTAGAGCAGCGCTTTGCGACGCAAATGCCACATGGCCAACAGACCTACACCAATGGGTAACCAGAAGGCGATGAAACGGAACAGCAACGTAGCCGCCACCACAATACCCGAGGGCACCGCGAGGCTGGCGTACACCGCGGTGAGCGAGAGTTCGGTCACCCCGATGCCCTCCGGCATGAGCAGAAGGCTCATTATGTAGTTGGTGACCACATAGCCTACCACCAAGACGTCCAGCCTGATAGGGAAACCCAGAGCGTGAAAAACGAAGTACAGGCACATGATGTCGGAGAAGAGGGTCATAACGCCGTAGACGAGGGCCTTGGTTGTCTCCAAGGGCTTACTTCGAGCTACCTCTACGGCCCGATAGAAGTTGTTTGTGCTGACCAATATGCCTCTTGGGTTGTATACGCTCTCTTTCCGGACTCTTCTGATGGGGGCATCAACGAGCTTTCCAAGGCTAGCCAAGAAGCGCTTGAGCGTTCGGGGGCGCCTGTACAAGGAGGCGAGGAAGGATCCCAGGAGTCCCAGCATCACGCAGATCATGGCCGCGGCGACCAAGAGCTGGGTTGTGCCCATCATCTGATGAGTTAACAGGTAGAGAAGACCCAGCAGAAACGTGCTCAACAGTATGACGCCAGTCATCAGGTTCTGCAAGATGAGAACTATGGCCAGGCTGCCCAGGGAGAGGCCGTGCTTGTCGAAGAAGCGGTACCGGATGTAGATACCGGCCGCGCCTCCCGCTGAGACGATGCGATTCGCAGAGCCGCCAGCGAACATGAGTTCAACGAAGGGCCATAGCGGGATGTGGTGTCCGAGGAAGTGGAGCAGTTTCTGGGTGTACAGGCTGACGGCGAGGTAGCGCAGTCCTTCAGCTATCACGGCCAGGATGACGAACTCGGTTTTCGCCGTGGCTAGCAGCGCCAGTACCTCTCGCTCTCCGACGAGTCTAATCAGGAGGAAGGCTACACCCACGCCGACGATGAGCATGAGGAGTAGCTTCTTGTAGTCTATTCTAAGGCGTACTTCCAACTCCTCGCTATCGGTTGGCGCTCCGTCGACGGCGGTTTGCACCTAGAGCCAGCCCTCCCGCTTGAAGTACACCAGCATCCCGACAACAAGGGCAGCCATCACAGCCATGATGAGGATGAAGGACATCGGATGGCTAGCCAGGGGAAGTTGGAGGATGTTCATGCCGTAGATGCCGGAAATCACCGAGAGGGGCAGCATGATGACGGAGAAGATGGTGAGGATCTTGATTACCTCGTTGAGGCGGTGGGACGTAAGCGACTCCAGGGTGTCGTTCAGTCCCTCGATGACATCCCCTAGGTCCTCTAGGCGTTCCCAGATCTGCACTGTGTGGTCGGAGACGTCTCCCCAGTATACGTCCAAATCTCCCCTCAGGAACTCCCAGTCTTTCCGCTCCAGACTGGCTATGACTCTCATTTGGGGTTTGATCGTACGCCGATAGTTGATCAGATTCCGCCTCACGATGGCGATTTCCTTCACAATCTCCTTGGCGTCGCCATCGAAGATCGTCTGCTCAATGCCTTCGATGTTGTGGTTCACTTTGTCCAGAATAGGGAAACAGTAGTCAACAAGGTCGTCAATGAGCAGGTAGAGCAGGTAGTACGAGCCGCGGCCCATGAGCTGTCGCCTGATGCCTTCGTCTTTCTCGGCTTCGTCAAAGTCCTCGACCAAGGGCTTTAGGTCCCCATCGCTCGCCGTGACCAAGAAGCCCCGCCCGACAAAGATGTCGACTTCGCTGCGCCCGAGCCGTCTGGTCGCCTTCTTGAAGACAGGGAAGTGCATGACGGTGAACAGGTAGTTTTCATACTCATCAATCTTGGGCCTCTCAGTCTTGCTTACAAGGTCTTCCAAGTCCAGCGGGTGGAAGAAGGGGAACTGCTCCCGCAGATCTTCTATGTCCTGGGCTGTAGGACTCCTGATGTCGGTCCAAGTTATGCCCTCACAAGAGACAGTTCGGCTGCTCATCACGACCTCCTCTCCGCCCACGGTGACTGGGATGCTCAAAGGTCTTCTCTGATGATGGATCACTTCCGCTGGATTATACTCACGCAGTTGGGCGTTAGCAAGCGATTTGACTGAATACGAGCGTGTGCCGTGGGATTCTCTTTGGGCTGCCACTCACCGCTCATCGGTCCCCATGTCACGTTGAGACGAGTCTGCCAAGGAGGTTGAACAGAGTATTGTAGTACTTGACTGGTGTGAAACAGTGCTTTATAATAGCAAAGCTCGCCCGCGTGCTTGAAGGTCTCCCCCCAAGCCTTGGAGCGACAAAGCCGACCTAAGCAACCTGGCATGGCGGAAGCTGCTTCAATCCTTGGAATAGGCGCTGCAAATCTCGGATGCGTCTGGGTGTTCGGGATCACATGACTCGTAGCACACAGCCGACGGAAATAGTGAAAGGGCTTGGCTATGAAAGAGAAGAAACTGCGAGATGTAGTTCTGGAATCGGGCATCAGCGTCAAGCCAATATATGGACCCGAGGATGTGGCTGACATAGATCACGACGAGGATATCGGCGAGCCGGGTGCCTATCCTTTCACGCGGGGCATCCACAAGTACATGTACAGGTACCGGCCCTGGACCATGCGGCAATACGCTGGCTTCGGCACACCCCAGGAGAGCAACCAGCGTTTCAAGTACCTCATTTCCCACGGACAGAATGCCCTCAACGTGGCTTTCGATCTGCCTTCACAGATGGGACTGGATTCCGACAATCCTCTTGCCTGGGGTGAGGTGGGGCGCGTGGGCATGGCGGTTGACAGCTTGCGCGACATGGAGGAGGCCTTTGAGGGTATCCCTCTGGACGAGATCAGCACCAGCCTGACGATCAACGGTGTGGCGGCGATCATGATGTCTATGTACTTCGTCGTGGCTGAGAAACAGGGAGTGCCTCTGCAGGAACTTCGGGGTACGGCTCAGAATGACATCCTCAAGGAGTACATCGGGCGGGGAACCTGGATCTTTCCGGTGGAGCCCTCCATTCGCCAGATCGGAGACACTATCGAGTTCTGCGCGCAGAACGTGCCTTACTACTATCCTGTAAGCGTATGCGGCTATCACATCCGTGAGTCGGGAGCCAATCCTGTGCAGGAGATCGCCTATGCCTACGCCATCGCTTCGGCATATGTCGACCACGTGCGTGAGCGGGGTGTGGACGTTGACGACTTCGTGGCTCGACTTTCCTTCAATTTTGACATCTGGGGCAATCTATTCGAGCAAGTAGCCAAGTTCCGCGCCGCGCGTCGTCTCTGGGCGAAGATAGTTCGGGAGAAGTTCGGAGCCACCAGTCCCAAGGCGATGCAGATGAAGATGATCGCTGGCGGTGGTGGCGGCGGGCTGACCATCGAGCAACCGGAGAACAATGTGGTGCGTGGCGCCTACTACGCCCTCGTCTCGGCCCTCAGCGGCACCCAAACGATGGCCCTGTGCACCTATGACGAGGCCTACACCATACCCACGGAGAAGGCAGCCCTGATCGGCCTGCGCACCATGCAGATCCTGGTCGAGGAAATGGGGCTGTGTGACACGGTGGATCCCCTCGCTGGCTCATACTACATTGAGCGCCTGACCACCGATCTGGAGGAGAAGATCGCAGAAGAGATGGAGAAGGTGGAGAAAATGGGGGGCATTGTCAAGGCCGTCAGCGAGGGCCACATCCAGCGCGAGGTAGCGGGCCAGGCGTACCTCTATGAGCAGGGCATCCAGAGAGGCGAGATCGTCAAGGTTGGTGTGAACAAATACCGCATCGAGGCAGAGGAGCGGGACGTCGAGCTGCATGAGTATGAACCAGAACGAGCCGAGGAGCAGATTCGGCGACTAAACGAGTTGAGGGCCGAGCGCGATGGCGCCAAAGTGAGTGAGACTTTGGAGAATCTGCGTCGTGCAGCCCAGGGGACGGAGAACCTCATGCCGTACGTCATGGAGGCTGTGCGAGCCTATGCCACGGTCGGCGAGATGACTCAGGTGCTCAAAGACGTTTTTGGCGAGTTCAAGGAACCAGTTGGGCTATAGATCCGCCAGACTGCGTGAGCAAGGCGTGATCGCATAGAGAGCCAGCCCGACCTGCGCTCCTGATGATGTGATGCTTGGTCGCCCTCTCGTCTGCAGAGAGGGACGAAGACTCGGAGTGGGGGACAAGAGAGTATGCGTATTGGCATTGATGTCGGAGGGACGTTCACTGACATTGTACTGATTGACGATGTCAGCGGTCAGATTCGTTATACCAAAGTGCTGACCACTCATGACGATTTGGCGAAAGGGGTCATCGGAGGCATTGATAGGATATTGGGCATGGTCGGCGCTGGCTTTGACCAGGTAGACTACATGGTGCACGGCACGACAATAGGCACCAACGCCCTCATCGAGCGCAAGGGAGCGCGAACGGGCCTGATAACCACTCAAGGTATGAGGGACGTGCTGGGGATAGGTCGCATCGAGCGGCCAGCCGCCGGCCTGTACGACATCTTCGTTGATACGCCACTGCCTCTCGTGCCCCGGTATCTGCGACTGGATGTCAAAGAGCGAGTCGGTGCAGATGGTCAGGTGGTGGTCCCCCTTGACGAGGAATCGGCTCGCGAGGCGGTGAGCTTCCTCAAGGACCAGGGTGTGGAGTCGATAGCTGTTACCTTCCTCTTCAGCTTCTGCAACCCCACACACGAGAAAAGGCTACAGGAAATCTGCCAGAGTATGTTTCCCGAGGCTGTTGTTTCCATCTCCTCTGAACTCGCCCCCGAATTTCGTGAGTTCGAGCGCACTTCGACCACGGTCATCAACGCATATCTGGCCCCAGTCGTGGAGCGGTACATCGACAATCTGGAAGGACAGCTGAGTGACCGGTACGGTGATGTGGACCTGCGAATCATGCAGGCCAGCGGCGGCTCCATGACTACCGAGATGGCCAAGTATCGAGCGGTCAACATAGTCAACTCAGGCCCGGCTGGAGGGGCACTGGCGGCTGCGTACGTGGGGCGGCTGACGGGCGACCAACAGGTCGTCAGCGTAGACATGGGCGGTACCAGCTTCGATGTTGGTGTGATAGATCATGGTGAACCTCGAGTGGCCCCCGAGAGTCAGTTCGAGGGCTTCCCGGTCAAGATTCCCATCTTGGATGTACAGGCGATCGGCGCTGGAGGCGGGAGCCTGGCCTGGATTGATGAAGGGGGAGCGCTGAACGTGGGCCCTGAGAGCGCCGGCTCCGAGCCAGGCCCAGCCTGCTACGGACTGGGTGGGGAACGACCGACGGTCACCGACGCCAATCTGGTATTGGGCCGCCTCAACCCCGACTACTTCCTGGGCGGGGAGATGAAGCTGTATCCGGAGTTGGCTGAAAAGGCCATCAAGCAGCATGTGGCTGAGCCCCTGGTGGTGTCCCTCGAAGAGGCCGCCAGTGGGATAATCCGCGTGGTCAACGCAAACATGGAGCGCGCCATTAGCGTGAACTCAACGGAGAAGGGGTTCGACGTCCGAGAGTTCGCCCTGCTACCTTTCGGAGGCGCAGGGCCGCTGCATGCGGTCGAACTCGCACAGGACTTGGACATGAAAAGGGTGGTCGTGCCCCCTTATGCCGGGACTTTCTCCGCGGTGGGTTTGCTGGTAGCTAACACACGTTATGATTATGCTTCCACTGTCGCCAAGAACGAGAAGGAACTCACGCCTGAAGAACTGTTGGCAGCGTTCAAGGAGCTGGAGACGCAGGGCCGAGACCAGCTGAAGGGACAGAGCGTTCCCGAAGCTGAGATCGAGATTCTATGGTCAGCGGACTTGCGGTACCAAGGGCAATCGTATGAGCTCAGCACCCCAGTGACGCGGAAAGAGCCTCTCACGCAGGCTGACATCAAAGAGATTGTGGATCTTTTCCATGACTTGCACTACCGCATCTATGCCTACGGCTCTGTTGACGAGATGGTCGAGTTCATCAACGTGCGGGTGGCGGCCATCGGGAAGGTGCCCGAGGTATCGCTTGCCCACAGCGGCGCCGGAGATGGCGATGCTGAGATAGCACGTAAGGGTACTCGTCCGGTTCATTTTCCTACCGAGGGCTTCATCGACACGGCGATCTATGACCGTGCTCTCCTACGCCCTGGGCATGTCGTCAGTGGCCCTGCCTTGGTCGAGGAGATGGCCTCGACAACGGTGCTTACACCAGACGTCAAGGGAACGGTCGACGAGTATGGCAACATCATCGTCCCTCTGTGATAGGGTGAGATGTAGTCACTTTTGAGCTCAGGAGGTACTAGATGCCCTACAAGGCTGATTCCATCACTATGCAGGTCATCCGCTATGCCATGGAACAGGCGGCCGACGAGATGGGCCGGACGCTGGTCCGCACTGCCCGCTCCACGGTTATCAAGGAAATCGAGGACATGACCTGCTCTGTGTTCGACCGTCATGGTAATACTATAGCCCAGGCTCACCATGCGCCGATGCTCCTTACAGGCTTCGAACTCGGGATGCGTGCTCTTGTTACAAAGTACAAGCCTGAGGACCTCGACGAGGGAGACTTGATCATGTTCAATGACCCTTATGCGGGCGGCCAACACGTCATGGACATGGTGACCTTCGCGCCGGCGCACTACAACGGTGAGTTGGTGGGTTTCACAGGAAGCATCGCACATCACTCAGACATGGGAGGTGCGGTGCCTGGCGGAACAGCCGGCGGGTTGACGGAGATCTACATGGAAGGCTTGCGCTTCCCGATGGTCAAGCTGTACAAGAAAGGCAAGGAGGATCCGGAGCTATTCGGCATCTTGCAGAACAACATTCGGGTGCCGGATAAGACCCTTGGTGATGTACGCGCCCAGGCCTCGGCCGACTTCGTCGGGGTGCAGAGGCTCCGGGACATTCACGACAAGTACGGGGTCGAAGTCGTGCGGAAGTGCAAGGAGATGCTACTGGACTATTCGGAAAGTCGCATCCGCGCTGGGTTGAGGAAGATTGCCGACGGGACTTATACGGGCGTTGACTGGATTGATGATGATGGCCAGACCGACGAGCCGATCAAGCTGCAAGTCAACATCCACAAGAGGGGCGATGAAGTGGTTGTTGATTTCGACGGCAGCGCCAAGCAGGTGAAGGGGAATATCAACTGCCCGATAGCCACTGTCCACGCAGCCGTCTACTACGCCCTGATCGCAGTGATTGATCCCCATGTCCCTCCAAACTCGGGCTGCTATCGCCCCTTCACCGTGGAGGCTGAGGAAGGGCTTATTGTCAACCCAAAGATGCCTGCGGCGGTAGGTGCCCGAACCAATACCTCGCAAAAGATCGCTGAGGCGATGATGCTGGCGCTGTCCAAGGTGGTACCCAATCGGGTACAGGCTGGTTGCCACGGCCAGATCACGAACTGTGGGTTCAGTGGATACCATCCCACTACGGGCAAACGTTTCGTCTTCATTGACATCCAGGGGGGCGGCGCGGGTGCGCGACCGACCAAGGATGGTCGAGATGGTCAGGACTCACATCTGGCCCGTTTCAAGAACACACCTATCGAGGCGGTTGAACTAGAATATCCGGTGCGTATCCTGAGATACGAGTTCATTCCCGATTCTGGCGGCGCGGGCAAGTACCGAGGTGGACTGACGGTGCGGCGCGACATCGAGGTGCTGACCGACAACGTATCCTTGGCCCGATACGGCGACCGCCAACGCTTCGGCGCCTTTGGCCTCTTTGGGGGCAAGGAAGGCAGCAAAGGTAAATTCATCCTCAACCCTGACACCCCGGAGGAGAGGCAGCTCAAGTCCAAAGGACTAGATGTGCTCGAGAAAGGGGACGTGGTCAGCCTACGACTACCTGGTGCAGGTGGCTATGGTGATCCCTTGGAGCGCGATCGAGAACTGCTGTTGGAGGACGTGAGAGACGGCAAGGTAACTGTGGAGAGCGCGCTAGACGACTACAAGGTGGTGATTGATCCTCAGGCTCTGCAAGTAGACGAGGATGCGACAAGAAAGCTCAGAGGGTGAGGGCGAATGGAGAACTCTATCTTGGACAACCTGGACTACGACGCGGACAGCGGGTGCATCTCCTTCCAAGACGTGCGGTACATGGTCATGCGGCCAGACACTGTGGTGGACTTCCAGAAGGCGGTAGAGGTGGAGGTCGGCGACAGAGTGGCCGAGATGATGATGGCTGGCGGTTACACGGGTGGGTCACGCTCCTCGACCAGGTACAAGGAGGTCTTCAACTACTCCGACGAGGAGATAGTAGCCTTCATGTGCACAATGGGGGGAGAGATTGGTTGGGGCAAGTTCGAGGTTGAGAAGCTTGATACAGAGGGCAAAGAACTGATAGTCGTGGTGAGGAATTCGCCCTTTGCCGAGGCCTACGGCACCGCGGACCGGGGCGTGTGCCACATGATACGCGGCGTGATGGCAGGCATGGCTGCCGGCATCTTCGGGACGGAGGTTAGGTCAGAGGAGACTCTGTGCCGGGCCAGGGGAGACGAACTGTGCCGCTTCGTGCTGCAAGGGTGAGTTCCTGCGAATCGTGACTGCGGCGAAGCCGCCAAGAGCGTTGAGGGTTGCTCAACGCCGCTCTTGGTGCTATACTTACGATTGTCTTGCCGGTCGGGTGCTGTCCATCGGAGTGGATGAAAGGGGGTGATGTCTATCGTAGGAACGATGATGGAGGCTTCTTTTCATCGAACCTCAGCCCGAGCTTCAGGGGGTCCGCATCCGTAGATGATCCTCAGGAAAGATCCAGGCCCTCTTGGAGTCTCCAAGTCTAACCCAAAGGAGAGCGAAGACATGGAACAGACTAAGTTTCTTCTAGGCGAAAAAGATATCCCGACCCACTGGTACAACGTTCAGCCGGACCTGCCCGAGCCCTTGCCACCAGTGCTTCACCCCGGCAGGTTGGACCCTGTGACACCGGATGATCTGCTTCCTCTCTTCCCCATGGAGTTGATCATGCAGGAAGTGAGTCAGGAGCGGTGGATAGAGATCCCGGAGCCGGTGCGCGAGGTCTACAAGCTGTGGCGCCCCACACCCCTGTATCGAGCCTATCGTTGGGAGAAGGCCCTGGACACGCCCGCCCGTATCTATTACAAGTGGGAAGGGGTAAGCCCGCCCGGTAGCCACAAGCCCAACACGGCAGTGGCGCAAGCCTACTACAACAAGATGGAGGGGCAGACGCGCATAAGCACCGAGACGGGTGCTGGGCAGTGGGGTAGCGCTATGGCCTTTGCCTGCAATCTCTTCGACCTGGAGTGCAAGGTGTACATGGTGGCGATCAGCTACCGGCAGAAGCCCTATCGCAAGAGCATGATGGAGGCCTGGGGCGCCACAATCGTGCCCAGCCCGAGCGCAGACACTTCCGTCGGGAGGAAGTACCTGGAAGAAGATCCTGAGCACACAGGCAGCCTCGGGCTAGCCATCAGCGAGGGGGTTGAGGACGCCGTCACCACCGAGGGCACGAAGTACTCGTTGGGCAGCGTACTTAACCATGTCTTGTTGCACCAGACGGTCATCGGGCAGGAGATGAAGAAGCAGTTCGAGATGGCGGACGACTACCCGGATATGCTGATCGGCTGCATCGGTGGCGGCAGCAGCATGGGTGGTTTCAGTCTTCCTTGGGTCCCAGACAAGATCAAGGATGGCAAAGACATCCAAATCATCTGCGTGGAGCCCATGGCCTCTCCTTCCGTAACCAAGGGCCTCTACAGGCATGACTTCGGCGATGCGGCCAAGACGGGGCCTGTGGCGAAGATGTACACCCTCGGCCACAGCTTCATACCTGCCCCCATCCACGCCGGAGGGCTGCGGTACCACGGCATGGCGCCCATCATCTGCCTGCTAAATGAGCTTGGGATCATGGAGACTCGCGCTGAGCACCAGGTTCCTACCTTCGAGGCTGCGGCGAGCTTCGCCCTGGCAGAGGGCATCATATCAGCGCCGGAGCCGGCTCATGCCATCAAGGTGGCTATGGACGAGGCTCTGAAGTGCAAGGAGACCGGTGAGGAGAAGGTCATCGCCTTCAACCTCTGTGGGCACGGTCACTTCGATATGGGGGCCTATGACGCGTACTTTGCAGGGGAGCTGGTCAACTACGAGTACCCCGAGGACAAGATCAAAGCGGCGCAGGCCGAGCTACCCGAGGTTGCACCAGAGTATCAGTAGAGGCGGACGCCTCTATGCAGACGCCGCTAGATGAGTCAGGGAAGGGCGAGGAGCAAGTTCCTTGTCCTTCCCTTCTAGCCTGCGAGGCAAAAGGGAGCTTATGAAAATCGGCGACGTTGTCCTGCGCATCGTTCATTCCACAGACGTGATCGGTCACGAGGAAGTAGATCCGAAGCGGGTTGAAAGGCTCGCTCGGCGCCTGCAAAGTGACGGCATCCTCAAGAACCCGCCTGTGGTGACGGAAGCAGGAGATCAATTTGTGGTCCTGGACGGGGCCACAAGGGTAGCGGCTTTGAGGGAGCTCGGCATCCGGGACGTCCTGGTCCAGATAGTGGATTACCATGCGCCCAGCATCCAGTTGTTCGCCTGGTGTCATGCCGTGGTCAACGTATCGAGGGACAAGCTGGTGAAGGGCCTGGAAGACATTGAAGGGGTGGAGGTCAAGGCCATGGACCTGGGTCTGGCCCGCAGGGCGCTGTGCCTCAGGACGATTCTCTGCTATGTGGTGTTGCAGGATGGCACTGTCTTGGGCGTCAAGGGAGGGATGAACCTGGAAGCGCAGGTTACCCTTCTGAATGACGTGGTCGACGCATACAAAGGCCAGGCGGACGTATACCGGGCCGCGACCGACGAACTGGAAGGTTTGCTGGAGGAGTACCCGGATCTCACCGCGGTGGTGGTCTTTCCTTCTTATAGTCGTGGTGAGATTATGAGGACATCACTTAACGGGGCGAAGGTGCCGATGGGTGTGACCCGACACACGATCTCTGGCAGAGCGTTGGGGCTCAACGTGGATATGGTGATGCTCGATTCTGACTTACCCCTAGAGCAGAAAAACATCTGGCTCGACAGTTCGATCAAGAGGAAGATCAAGGACAACCGCGTGAGGTTCTATCAGGAGCCGGTTTTCAGATTTGACGAGTAGCGTGGTGGCGGATCGCGCCGCTGCTGAGCGATGCAACCGTGGACGCTTTTGGCTGTGTCCGCCGCTGCTTCGCCATTGGAGCACTCGCCGCAAGGAATCATCTATTGGGTGAACTGAGACAAGAGGTGCTCCTGGGTAACGAGGCCATCGCACGAGGCATCGTAGAGAGTGGATGCCATGTGGTGGCCTCTTATCCTGGTACGCCAAGTTCTGAGATTTTGCCAGCGGTGGTACGGTTCAAGAAGGAATTGGGCCTAGCCACCCATGTTGAGTGGAGTATCAACGAGAAGGTGGCCTACGAGGTGGCCCTGGCGGCCAGCTACACCGGCAAGCGGGGCGCGGTGATTATGAAGCAGGTCGGTCTGAATGTGGCCGCCGACCCACTGATGAGTTCGGCCTACACCGGGGTCAAGGGCGGCTTTGTGATCATCTGCTGCGACGACCCCGGGCCTCATTCCTCCCAGACGGAGCAGGATACCCGGTTCTTCGCCATGTTCGCCAAGGTGCCAGCTCTTGATCCCTCAAGCCCGCGGGAAGCCAAGGAGATGGTCAAGGCTGCCTTCGAGCTATCGGAGAAACACCGTATGCCGGTCATCCTTCGCCCCGCCATCCGTGTCTCCCATGCCAGACAGAACATCACATTCCTGCCAGTCCAGGAACTCGAGCGCCCTGCCGACTTCGAGAAGGACCCCGGGCGCTGGGCGGCGACGCCTCCCTTCCGATACATCTTGCACAAAGAACTGAACAAGAAGTTGGCAAGCATCGAGGAGGAGTTTGAGAAGTCGGAGCTCAATGCATGTGACGAAGGTCAAGACCACACGCTGGGTTTCATAGCTGGAGGAACCAGCTATTCCGTCTTGACTGACACGCTCCGAGAGCTAGGACTGGACGGACGGTTCCCCATTCTCAAGATTGGAACGCCTCACCCCCTGCCGCAGAAGCTGGTGGCTGACTTTGTGGCAGGGTGCAACCAGGTACTGATCCTTGAGGAACCGGACGCCGTCATCGAGTTGCAGGTTCTGGACAAGCACAAGGTGCTGGGCCGACACAACGGCGTAGTGCCATCAGCGGGCGAGCTGACACCCGAAGTGATAAGTCAGATCGTGACTGCGGAGATGGACAAGCTAGGCTTGGAGTTGCCTCCTGAGACTGATACCCGGGAGTTGGCGACGCTGGTCGCCGATTTGGATCTTCCCGTCCGGCGACCACGGCTGTGCCCGGGCTGTATGCACCGCGCTGCTTTCTTCGCCATGAAGAGAGTTCTAGGTTCGAACGCCATCTATCCCAGTGACATCGGATGCTACACCTTGGGCCTGAACCTGAAAGCGGTGGATACGTGTCTCGACATGGGAGGGGCAGTTACCATCGCCAGTGGCTTGTATCAAGCCTACCATCAAGACGGCAAGGATGTGCCCATCGCCGCGACCATCGGTGATTCGACCTTCCTGCATGCAGGAGTCCCTGCTCTGGCTAACGCCGTTCACAACCAGGCCCGCTTTATCCTGATCATCTTGGACAACAGCATCACGGCCATGACCGGAATGCAGCCCACGGCCGATTCGGGCATCTTGGCCGACGGTCGTCAGGGCCAGAGGGTGGCTATCAAGGACCTCGTGCGAGCCTGTGGCGTAGGTTTCATTGAGGAGATGGATCCCTATCGCGTGAGAGACTTCGAGGCGCTGGTCAAGCGAGCGCGAGAGTACTCCCGACAGCCGGATGGCGGAATCGCCGTCCTTATCGCCAAGCGTCCGTGCGTGCTCTACGACCCTACTCCCTTGCAAGAGAATCCGGTGCGGGTAGCCGTCACCGAGGAGTGCGATGGTTGCCAGTACTGTCAGCTGGCCTTCGAATGCCCGGCTCTCGTACTCAACGAGGCTCTGGACCGGGTGGTTATTGATCGGCGGATCTGTGTCAATTGCGGAGTCTGCATTGAAGCGTGTCCCAAGGAGTGCATCGTTGAAGCCTAGCAATGAGATGGACTTGAAACTGATCCTTTCCGGTGTGGGAGGTCAAGGTGTCCTCTTCGCGACCAGGATATTCTCGGAGAGCGCCTTGGCCCTGGGGTGCGACATCTTGGGTTCCGAGACCCACGGGATGAGCCAGCGAGGAGGCTCAGTTATCTCACACCTGAAGATTGGCGTGTACGCGAGCCCCTTGATTCGCCACGGCACGGCTGACGTCCTAATCTCCTTCGACGAGGACGAAGTGTACCGTACTTTGGCCTTTGTCAGGCGTGGCGGCCTTTGCTTCGTCAACAGTTCTCGGGGCGATTTCTGGGACGCGGGGGTGGAGGCATACTTGGCCAGGAATGAAATCACCGCTCATAGCTTCGGAGCCGACAAGATAGCCCTGGAACTCGGCTCTCCGCGCTCCTCCAACCTGGCTCTCATCGGCTATGCTGTGAGCGTGCCTCAGCTGCCCTTCGGCCACGATGAGATCAAGGCTACCATTGAACGCATTACTCCATCAAGATTCAGGGTGGTGAATCTGGAAGCCTTTGAAGCTGGTTATCGGAGGGAACAATGAAGTGGAAGAAGTACCTCCTCCCGGCGTCGATTGAGGAGGCTCTGGAGATGCTGGCGGAGTACCAAGGCCAGGCGAGGGTGATCGCCGGCGGGACGGACCTGATTCCCCAGTTGAAGAAGAGGGAGCGAAAGGTTGAGTGCCTGGTGGACATCAGCCGCCTGGATGAGCTAAAGGGGATCGAGCTCCAAGGAGACGTGATCAGAGTCGGTGCTGGCGTCACTCATCAGCACCTGTCCTCATCTGATCTGATCCGGGAAAAGGCCGCTGCGTTGGCCGAGGGCGCATCAGCGGTGGGTTCTCCACAGATACGCTACATGGGGACGGTGGGTGGCAACATAGTCAACGCGCAGCCCGCCGCGGACACAGCGATTCCCCTGACGGCGCTGGATGCACAGGCGGAGATCGTCGGGAGCCAGGGAACCCGACTAGAGCTCTTGGAGAGCCTATATGTAAGGCCGGGAGAATCGACTGTGAACGCCAGTGCTGAGATCCTCGTGGCCCTGCGTTTTCGAGCCCTGGATGGCAACGAGGGCTCATCGTTCGGTCGCTTGGCGAAGCGAAGAGCCTTGTCGCTGCCGATCCTGAACGCGGCCGTGGTGACCACTTTGAACGGTGACGGTACCGCTTTTGAGGACGTCAGATTGGCCCTTGGCCCTGTGGCGCTCACGCCTTTCAGGGCCCGGAAGGCCGAGGAAGCGCTGCGGGGAAAAGCAGTTGAGGGAGAGGCCGTCGAGCGCGCATTGGAGGTGGCTGCTCAAGAGGCACAGCCGCGGAGCAACCCGTTGCGGGCCTCACGGGAGTATCGTGAAGAGATGGTCAAGGTCTTGCTCAGGCGAGCCCTGGAACGGGCTGTGCGGGCTGCTGAAGGGTGAACACAGAAAGGGAAAGGTGAGTTCAAGGGACTAAGGACTATGGAAGTGCTAACCATGAAGCTGAATGGCGAGCAGGTGACGGTGGAGGTCAAACCTGACGCCATGTTGGTAGACGTGCTCCGCGATCAGCTGGAACTCACGGGCACCAAGGAGGCCTGCGGCGAAGGTGAGTGCGGAGCGTGCACGGTGCTGCTGGACGGTGAGCCAGTCACGTCTTGCCTCGTACCGGCCCTCAAGGCTCGAGGCCAAGAGGTCATGACCGTAGAGGGGCTGGCCTCCGGCGGGGACCTACACCTTCTCCAGAAGGCTTTCATTGAGTATGGTGCTGTGCAGTGCGGATACTGCACGCCTGGGATGCTGATGTCAGCCAAGGCCCTTCTTGATAGAAACCCTCAGCCCACCGAGGAAGAGATCAGGCAGGCGATCTCTGGAAACCTCTGTCGGTGCACGGGCTACATCAAGATTGTTGATGCCATCAAGGCGGCCAGTGAAGAGTGACCAGTGGCGACGGAGGGAGCAAGTATGTCGGAGGAGTTCTCCTTTGTTGGAAAACGGGTGCCCAAATTGGATGCACCGGGCAAGGTCACGGGTCAGCTCGTATACGGCCACGATATGAAGGTACCGCGGATGCTTTACGGCAAGATCCTCAGAAGCGAGCACGCCCATGCCCGCATACTGAGCGTTGACACTAGCAGGGCCAGGGCGCTGTCTGGGGTGAAGGCCGTGATCACCGCTGAAGATATTCCTGAGGTCAAGATCGGCTGGGCCCGGGATCATCCTGTCCTCAAATCAGGTAAGGTTCGTTCCACACGTGACGAGATCGCGGCCGTGGCAGCCGTTGACGAGGATACGGCCCGGGAGGCATTGGAGTTGATCACGGTCGAGTACGAAGAGCTACCTGCGGTCTTTGATCCTGAGGAGGCGATGAGGCCGGGCGCACCCGTCATTCATGAAGAAGCTCCGAATAACATCCAAGAGAAGATGCGCCAATCCTACTATCATGGCGATGTGCAAGAGAGTTTCGCCGATTCGGATGTAGTCATTGAGGATCGTTTCAAGCTTCCTTTCGTGACCCATTGCTGCATGGGCACTTGCTTTTGTTTGGCCAGTTTCAGCTCATCCGGCGAGCTTACGGTCTGGAGTTCTACGCAAATGCCCTTCTTGTATCAGCGTGACTTGAGCATGGCTCTAGGGATTCCGGCCACGAAGATTAGAGTGATCAAGGCAGTCATCGGCGGTGGGTTTGGAAGCAAACTGGACATGTATCCATTCGAGCCTATTTGTGTCTTCCTCGCTCAGAAGGCGGGTTGCCCAGTGAAGATAACCTTCACCAGGGAGGAGGAGTTCATGGCCTCTCCCACCCGGCAGCCGGTGATCTGCGACATAAAGAGCGGGGCCAAGAAGGATGGCACTCTGTTGGCCCGGGAAGTCAGGATGATTCTGGACAACGGAGCTTATAGTTCCTGGGGGTCTACCACTCCGCTCGTGATGATGCTGACCATCTCTTCCCTCTATCGCGTTCCCAACGTCAAGTACGATGTCACTGTGGCCTATACAAACAACCCGTACAGCGGAGCGATGAGAGGGTACGGGAATCCCCAGGCCACCTTCGTCCTGGAATCGCACATGGATATGCTGGCCCACGAGCTTGGTATGGACCCTATGGAGTTTCGGTTGAAGAATGCCAACCGGCCTGGAGACGTAACCGGCCAGGGTGTGAAGATAAGTACCTGTGGCCTGACCGAATGCATCGAGAGCGCGGCCCAGAGCATAGGTTGGAAGCAGAAACGGGCTAAGCCGGGGAACCGGGGTGTAGGTATGGCTTCGGTGTTTCACGTAGGTGGTGGGGCGCGAATCTATCCCTCCGATGGATGCGGAAGCACGGTGAAAGTGGATGACTTCGGTAAGGTGACTCTGATAACTGGCTCGACCGATATGGGGCAAGGGTCCGACACAGTGTTGGCCCAGATTGTGGCAGAAGAGTTGGGAGTCCCCGTGGAGAACATCACCGTGGTCAACACCGACACCAATATCACTCCCTGGGACGTGGGAGCCCACGCGAGCCGTACCACTTTCATCGCCGGCAACTCGGCCCGTCTGGCCGCAGCTGATGCCAAGCGGCAGATACTGGAAGCGGCTGCCCAGACCTTGGGCGATAAGGTGGAGAATCTCGACATGAAGGACGGCAAGGTATTTCTCAAGGGCGAGCCTGAGGAATGGGTCCCCTTCGCCAAGATGGTGCGCAGCAAGCATTTTCGGCCGGACGGGGATGTGATCTTGACCAGGGGTTGGTACGAACCCCCCACTGAAAAGCAGGACAAGGAGTTTCGAGGCAACATCTCTGCCACCTACAGTTTCGCCACTCAAGCCGTTGAGGTCGAGGTGGACACGGAGACAGGAGAGGTAACGGTATTGAAGATAGGGGCCGCCCACGATGTGGGGCGCGCCATCAACCCCATGGCGGTGGAGGGGCAAATCCATGGCGGGGTGTCCATGGGCCTGGGATATGCCCTCTACGAGGAAGTGCTGCTAGAGGAGGGAAAGATGCTCAACCCCAACTTCGCCGACTACGCTCTGCCTACAGCACTGGAGATGCCCCCGATCGAAACGATCCTGATCGAGACCGATGACCCCGCCGGTCCCTTTGGCGCCAAAGGCATGGCAGAGCCGGCCAATATCCCCACCGCTCCAGCCATCGCCAATGCTGTCTACGATGCGGTAGGGGTAAGGATTCGAGACTTGCCTATCACCCCCGAGAAGGTGTTGAGAGCCTTGAGAGAAAAGGCAGAGAAAGCGCAGGAGGGGAAATGAAGGAGCTATTCACTGACCTTACTGTACTGAGCATGGAGCAGGCGACAGTCCTGCCTTACCTCACCTACAGATTGGCTGCGGAAGGCATGAGGGTGATCAGGGTCGAGCACCCCCAGCGGGGCGATCCCAACCGCCTCGTGGGAAGCAACGTCCTTGGGGAAGAGGCGATGGACAGCTATTTCCTCCCCAACAACGTAGGCAAGAAAGCGATCACCCTGAATCTGAGGGGGGAAGAGGGCCAGGCCGTCCTGCGGGACCTGATCCTCAAGTTGGATGTGGATATGTTTGCTTCCAACCAGCTGCCGCGCAACTATGCCAAGTTGGGCATAGAATACGAACAACTGAAAGCCATTAGAGAAGACATAATCTGGGTAGGTATCACTGGCTTTGGGCCCGAGAGTAACGAGGCGGCCTATGACCCCATCCTACAGGCACGCTGTGGGTTTATGGGTTTGACGGGCGAGGCGGACGGGCCGCCGCAGGTCTTTGGACTGCCCATGGCCGACCTGGGCGCAAGCGAGCATGCCTACGGTCAGATCATGAGAGCTCTGTACAGGCGGCAGGCGACCGGCGAGGGGTCTCGTATAGACATCTCCATGTTTCAGAGTGCAGTCTCCTGGCAGGTAAATCCGGTCATGCTTACCAAGAGCTTCGGCGCGGAGATCAAGCGCAGAGGAAACACCCATGAATTCTTCGCCCCAGTTTCCGTGTATGAGACTGAGGACGGCTACGTGTATGTCGCCGTCGGAAACGACAGGCAGTGGCAGGCCATAACTAAACTGCCGGGGTTCGACTCGTTGCACCGCGAAGAGCGCAAGGTGAACGCCGGGCGGATAGCGGATGTGAAGCAGCTGAATGAAGAGATAAGCGAGATAACCAAGACCAGGACGACAGAGGAACTGATTCAACTGTTCAACAGCATAGGCGTTCCCATATCCACGGTCAACACCGTGAAGGAGGTGGTGGAGGATCCGCTGGTCAAGGATAGGTTGATAACCTCCAGGGATCCTCGCACTGGCACAGCGGTATTCTTGCCACCAACACCGGTGATTACACCCTATCTGGAATCCGTGGATATGCAGATGTCTTTTCCCCCTCGGATGGGGGAGCACAACCAGGAGACCTACGGCGAGTTGCTCGGGTACGATGCACAGAAGATGAAGGACTTGAAAGAGGCAGGGGTGATTTGACGGCCCTTCCTTGATGAGGAGTAGAGGTGACGATGGAAAAGCTCACCCTTAACGAGAATCTGCTGGGAGTGCCCCTCTATGTGGGAGGCAGGCCTATAGAGGAGGTACAGAGGGAGTACGGCCTGGAGACGATCATCAAGTTGGCTTCCAATGAAAACCCCTTCGGCCCCTCGCCTCTGGCCACGGCAGCTATCAAAGAGGCTCTCGCCGACGCCCATCGCTATCCTGGCACGTGCGATACGGCACTACGCTCGAAGGTCGCGGAGCTCATAGACCCAGATTTCGACGAAGACAACGTCATTGTCGGCAACGGCTCGTGCGATGTTCTCCGCATGGTGTGCCTTGCTTTCCTGCATGATGGCGGCGACAGTATCGCCTGTCACTCTACTTTCCCCATGTACAGGATATACACCGAGATGTTTGGCGGTGACCTCGTCCCGGTAGAGGCCAGGGACTATGCCATTGATCTGCCAGGCATGGCGGAAAGGATCAGCGACCGCACTCGGTTGATCTTTGTCTGCAACCCGAACAATCCCACGGGCACGATGTTGACCCAACAGCAGATCGACGATTTCATGGAGCACGTACCTGGGCACGTGGTTGTGGTGTTCGATCAGGCGTACTATGACTACGTAGAAGCCGAGGACTACGCCGATGTTAGGGAATACATCAAGAAGGGCCGGAACGTTATCGTCACCCGCACCTTCTCTAAGATCCATGGCTTGGCAGGTCTGCGAGTTGGCTATGGCGTTGCCAAGAAGGAGATGATCGAGTATCTGCAACATGCTTGTTCGCCTTTTCATGTAGGCTCGGTGAATCTCATCGGAGCCGCGGCCAGCCTTGACGATGTCGAGCACATCCAAATGAGCAGAGACCGCAACGCTGCGGAGAAGAGATATCTGTACGAGCAGTTCGACAGGTTGGACCTCCACTACGTTCCCAGTGTAACCAATTTCACTCTGCTCGTGGGACTCAAGCATGACGAGGAAGCGATGAGCGAAGCCTTCTTGCGTCGGGGCGTGATCGTGCGCCCGGCGGGATCCTTCGGTGTCCCTGGGGCCATTCGGGTGACGATAGGCACGAGAGAGGAGAACGAGAGGCTCATCTGGGCGCTGGAGCAGGTTCTCCACGAACTGGCGAAGGAATAGGCTCCTTCGGAGGGGATGAGTTAGATAGGACCAGGAGTCGCGCGAGTCGAAGAGCAAAGAGCGATGGATTTTCGATTCACCGAGGAGCAGGAACTTCTGCGGAGCAGCGTGGCGGATTTCGTGGACAAGGAGGTTGTCCCCTCTGCGGCGCAAATCGACGAGGAAGGCCGGTTTCCAGACCAACTCTTCAGGAAGGTGGGCGAACTTGGGTATTTCGGCATCCGATATCCCGAGGAATATGGGGGCTGGCCTGGCGACTACGTGATGTTCGCCCTGATGTGCGAGGAACTTGCCAGGGGCTCCATGACCCTGGCTGGCAGCGTTGCCATGCAATGTTTGATGGGTACAGATTTCGTTTACCGTTTTGGAACCGAAGGGCAGAAAAGGCGGCTACTTGTGCCTGCCATCCGAGGTGAGAAGATCGGCGTCATCGCGATGACTGAGTCCGATGCCGGATCTGACCTGGGGGCCATCAGGACCACAGCCTCGCCCGACGGCGAGGGCTACGTCTTGAACGGACGAAAGATGTGGGTCACTAACGCCAGCTTGGCTGATTTCTTTACGGTGGCTGCCAAGACCGATCCCGACGCTGGGTTCAAAGGCATTGATATGTTCTTGGTGGAGAGGGAGACGCCAGGTGTGAGCCTGGGTAAGGGTATCGCGAAGATGGGGGTGCGGGGCTTAGGAACAGCCGAGCTGATCCTGGAGGACTGTCGCGTCCCGGCCGAGAACCTCTTTGGCAGCGAGGGTACAGGCTTTCGCAACCTGCAAGGGATTCTGGGGGAAATCCGCATCATGATGGGGTCGCTTAGCCTGGGCCTGGGGCGAGCTGCTTTGGACGCGGCGATCAAATATGCTCAGGAGAGGATCCAGTTTGGGCGTCCCATAGTCAAGTTCCAAGCCATTTCTCACAGGTTGGCCGAAATGGCCACCAATCTGGAAGCTGCCCGCCTGTTGGTTTATCGGGCAGCCTGGCTTCTCGACCAAGGCCAGCGCGACATGAGACTGGCGTCTATGGCCAAGCTCTTTGCCTCTGAGATGGCTAACCACGTGGCCGACAACGCGTGTCGCATTTTCGGTAGCTACGGGTTCGCCATGGAGTATGACGCACAGCGCTACTTCCGTGACGCACGGTTCTTGCTGCTTGGTGGAGGAACGTCGGAAGTGCTGCGGGGCATCATTGCCCACGAGATGGGCTTGTGAGGGCAAGCACAGACCAGCACGCGCCACTATCGTTGAAGGGAAGTGAGAGACGATGGATTTTCAGTTCACCCCGGAGCAAGAGCTCTTCCGTCAGAGCGTGAGGGAGTTCGCCGACAGATACATCAGACCTCGTATCAAAGAGATGGAGGAGGAGAAGGACGTTCCTCACGACTTGATCCAGCGGATGGCCGAGCAAGGTTTCTATGGCCTGCGCTATGCAGAGGAACTTGGCGGACAGGGCGCGGACAACGTCATGTTCGCCATCTTCAACGAGGAGATGGCCCGCTGCTATATGAGTGTGGCGGCCAGAGCTATGATGCAGTGCCTGATGGGCACTGAGTTCATCAACCTTTACGGCACAGAGGAGCAGAAGCGGAAGTTCCTTATCCCAGCTATCAAGGGTGAGAGGTACGGCACCATGTGCATGACGGAGCCGGCTGGCGGGACAGACCTCGGTGCTATGCAGACGGTTGCGGTGCGGGACGGAGATGAATATGTTATCACTGGCCAGAAGAACTGGATTACTGGTGCGCATGCGGTTGACTTCTTTACTGTGGCCGCCAAGACTGACCCTGAAGCGGGATTCAGGGGGGTGGACTTGTTCCTGGTGGAAAAGGATTTGCCCGGAGTGGAGGTGGGCGAGAGGATTGACAAGTTGATCGCCTTCGCTTCTGGGTGTTTTGACCTGTACTTCAACGACGTCCGCGTTCCGGCCGACCACCTGTTCGGTGGCGAGGAGGGGAAGGGGTTCACCCTTCTGCGGAGCATCCTGAACGACATTCGTGTGCATACCGCTGCCCTGGGGCTGGGCATAGCTCAGGCTGCGTACGAGGAGTCTCTGGAGTACGCCAAGCAGCGTGTTGCCTATGGGCGTCCCATCATCAAGTGGCAGGCCATCCAGCATAAGCTGGCCAGGATGAGGATTGACATAGACGCCGCCAGGCTGATGATCTATAACGCGGCCTGGCGGATGGATCAGGGGTTGCCCGTTAACATCGAGGCCGCCACCGCCAAGTGGTTCATCACCGAGGCGGTCCTGAGGATCGTTGATGACGCTACCCGGATCTTCGGGGCGTACGGAGCCTCGATGGATATGAACATCCAGAGGTATTTCCGCGATGCCCGGTGGCTCCTGTACGGGGCTGGCACGCAGACCATGATCCTCAACATCATCGGGGCTGAGATAAGAAGGCAGTAGCAGAGGGAGGAAACGATGCGGCTACCCAAGTTCGAACATCTGCAGCCCGAATCACTGGAGGAGGCCCTCGAACTTCTTGCCGAACATGGGGAGCAAGCCAAGGTCATAGCGGGAGGGACTGAACTCTTGGTATCCATGAAGCACGGTTTGCTGGCTCCCAGTTACCTGGTGAACCTCAAGGAGATTCCCGAATTGAACTTCATCGCCTACGACGGTGAGGGAGGGCTGCGGATAGGTGCACTGACCAAACTAGCCACCCTGATCGGGTCTCCGGTTATTCAGGAGAGTTTCGCCGTTTTGTCCCGGGCGGCCAGCCTTGTTGCTGCTCCTCCTCTTCAACAGATGGGGACTCTTGCGGGAAATCTCTGTCTCGATACCAGGTGTCTATACTACAATCAGTCGCGATTCTGGAGACAAGCCCGACCCCGCTGCTACAAGACCGGCGGCGACACGTGTCACGTGGTAAAAGGTGGGAACCGTTGTCTTGCTGCGTATCAGGGTGACGTGGCTCCTGCCTTGATCGCCCTCGGGGCGAGCGTGAAGATTGCGAAAAAGGGGGCCGATCGGATTGTCCCCCTGGCCGATCTCTACACCGGGAAAGGTGAAAGGCCTCTTGCTCTACAGGCCGACGAGGTACTGGTTGAGGTGCAGGTCGCCGCGGAAGCCGCGCGATGGGGCGGGGATTATCAAAAGCTGCGGTACCGAGGAGCGATGGACTTCCCTCTGGTCGGGGTAGCGGCCGTGGTCAGCAGGGATGGTCTGGACACCATTGCCAGGGCAAGTCTTGTCTTGACAGCTGTCAGCACGGCTCCCATACTCGCGGAGGAAGCTGGCAGACTTCTTCAGGGGCAGGAGTTGACCGATGAGCTTGTGGCGCAGGCCGCAGGCGCTGCTTATGAGGTGGCTCGTCCTGTGAACAACATAGGGAGCAATCCCTCGTACAGGAGGAAGATGGTCCGCGTTCTCACCAAGAGAGCTATAAGGAATGCGTGGGTAAGGGAGTGAACCATGGAGAAACGGCTCATCCACTTGAGCGTCAACGGTGATGAGTATGATGTGGTGGTCAGGCCGAACCAGACTCTGCTTGAGGTGTTGAGGGAGGACTTGGAGTTAACGGGGGCCAAGGAGGGATGCGGAGAGGGGGCCTGTGGAACCTGCACCGTCCTGTTGGAGGGAAAGCCGGTGCGCTCCTGCCTCACTCTAGCTGTCGAAGCTCAAGGGAAGCAGATCGAGACTGTCGAGGGACTGGCTTCGGACGGAGAGCTGCATCCTGTCCAGAAGGCCTTCATTGAACACGGGGCCATTCAATGCGGTTTCTGCACTCCAGCCATGATCCTCACGACGAAGGCCTTTCTGGAAGAGAACCCGAACCCCTCTGAGGGCGAAGCCAGACGCGCCATCTCGGGAGTGGTCTGTCGTTGCACAGGGTATGCGAAGATTGTGGCAGCAATGATGGCTACGGCTGGCGAGTTGTAGAAGGAGGGGTCAGAGCTATGGCAGAACATACTCTTGTTGGCCATCGGGTGCCGAGGATCGATTCCCTCGATAAGGCAACGGGCCAGGCTCGGTATACAGCAGATCTAACCCTGCCGCGTATGCTTTATGGAAAGGTGTTGAGGAGCCCTCATGCCCATGCCAGAATCCTCAACATTGATGCCAGTAAAGCTGAGAGACTCCGCGGTGTCAAGGCGGTCGTGACTGGGAGGGACACAGCAGGGGTGAGATGGGGGGTATTCCGGTACACTCGGGATCAGCAGCTTCTGACTGGCGACAAGGTTCGATACATCGGAGAAGACGTGGCAGCTGTGGCGGCTGAGGACGAGGAGACCGCCATGGAGGCCCTTGAGCTGATCGAGGTGGATTACGAGGTCTTGCCGGCTGTATTCGGTCCTCTTGAGGCTATGCAAGAAGGTGCCCCTCAGATCCACGATCACGCAGAGAATAACATCAATATCCATGTGCCGATTGAGGTGGGAGACGTCGAGAAGGGGTTCAAGAAGTCCTACCACGTACGAGAGGATCGTTTTGTCGATTCCGAATACACCTACTGCCAGACTGAGCCCTACGCGGTACTCGTAAACTGTGATCTTTCCGGCAACCTTGAGATCTGGACGCCCAATGCCTCTCCCCATACCAAGGCCAAAGCTTTGTCCAATCTGCTGGAGATGCCGCTGACCAAGGTCAAAGTGCGCAGAATCTGCACCGGCGGGGCGTTTGGAGGCCGCTCAGATATTTTCCCTGGCGAGTTCATAGCCGCGCTTATGGCTCTGAAAGCTGCCAGACCGGTGAAGCTGGTCTACACGAGGGAGGAGAGCTTCACCAGCGTGCGGCAGGCTCATTCCATGATCGTGGACCTGAAGACTGGAGTCAGAAAAGATGGGACGCTCCTGGCGAACGAGATCAAGGTCATCATGGATGGCGGGGCCTACAGCAGCACTGGACCCATAGCCACCTCAGTGCCCTTCCTCGTCTGGGAGGAGACATATCGTTTGCCCAACGTCCGCTTCAACGGCTACCGTGTCTACACTAACAAGCCTGTCCGAGGCATGTACCGTTGCCATGGACGAGCCTTTCTGGGGGGCCTGGGGATGCAGCTGGACATGATCGCCGAGGAACTGGGAATTGACCCCGTGGAAATGCGTCTGAGAAATGCCCTCAGGACCGGGGACACACAGGCTACTGGCTCCAAGATCATAAGCTGCGGCCTCAGCGAGGCGCTCCAACAGGCCGCCGAGAAGTCTGGGTGGAAGGAAAAGCGGGGCAAGCTTCCCTTTGGCAAGGGGATCGGCATGGGGGCCAACGGTATGATGGTTGGGTTCCCCATGGGCATTCGTGGCGGGTCATCGGCCATGATAAAGTTCAACGAGGATGGCGGGGCCACCCTTATCTCCGGCGTGGTGGACACCGGTAGTGGGAACGATAGCATGGTGGTGCAGATTGCCGCTGATGTGCTGGGTTTGAAGATGGAGGACGTAAACCTGGTTTCCGCTGATTCGGAGATTACTCCCTTGGATCAAGGCGCCTACTCTCAGGCTGCCGCTTTTGTCTCGGCGAATGCGGCTATGGCGGCGGCCATAGATGCTAGGGAGCAGATTCTGAACATCGCCTCTGACATGCTGGATGCTACCGTCGAAGAGCTGGGCCTCAGGGATGGCTACGTCTATATGAAGGAAAGACCGGAGCGGAACATCTGGATGGGCAAAGCGATCCGCAAAGCGCTTATGGACGACACCCCGATCATGGGTCGGGGTTCGTACATGCCGAAGATTGATCAGACGCGGGAGTGGGTCAGCAATCCCAAGGGACAGCAAGCCGGGACCTTTAGCTTTGGAGCGGTCGTCGCGGAGGTTGAGGTAGACGCGGAGACCGGACAGGTGAGAGTGAGCAACGTCACCGGTGCCCATGACTGCGGTTTCGCCATCAATCCTATGGCTGTGGAAGGGCAATTGGAGGGATCAGTGGCCTCCGGAGGCGTGGGGGCCACGCTCCTCGAAGAACATTACTGGGATGGTGGGCAGATGCTGAACGCCAGCATGTTGGAGTACAAGGTGCCCCTCTCTGTGGACATGCCCCAGATCACGCCTATCATCGTGGAAAGCATGGATCCAGAGGGGCCGTTCGGGGCCAAGGAGGCCGGTCTATGGGGGTCCATGAACATGTTTCAGGCTATCGGCAACGCCATCTACGATGCTGTGGGCGTCTGGATCAAGGATTTCCCCATCACTCCGGACAAAGTGCTCGCGGCCCTTGAGGAGAGGAACAGAGACTGATGAAGATCCAGGCAATAGATCATCTGTGCTTCGCCGTGGAGGATCTGGACAAGGCGCGCAGGGTATATGAGGAAGACCTGGGGCTGGAGCTGGACGGTCTGTATGTCGCCGAGAGCGAGGAGATCAGGGTGGCTCGCTACTACGTGGGAGAAGTGGCCTTGGAGTTGATAGAAGCCACATCTCCGGATAGCGAGGTGGCGAAGTTCATCCGGAGGCGGGGTGAGGGTTTCTATCTCATCTCCTATCGGGTAGATGATGTGGAGGATGCACTGGCGGAGTTGAGGGCAAAGGGAGTGGAAACCGTTGACCGGCGACCCCGCCGTCTGAAGGGCAATCGGTACGCCTTCATTCATTTCCCCGATGAGCTCTCTGGCGTGCTCACTGAGGTGCTGGACGGCGAATTCGGTTACGATGAGAAAGATGCGGAAGAAGCCGATTAGGGTATTGATCGCCAAGCCCGGTCTGGATGGTCATGATCGTGGGGCCAAGGTTGTAGCACACGCGATGCGCGATGCTGGTATGGAGGTCATATACACGGGCTTGCATCAGACAGTGGAGCAGATCGTGGAGGCTGCCCTGCAAGAGGATGTGGACGTCGTTGGGCTTTCCATCCTTTCAGGAGCGCATCTGCCTTTGACCGAGAAACTGATGGCGCAGCTGGAGGAGCAGGGTTTACGCGAACTACTGGTTATCGTTGGCGGGAATGTGCCCGCGAGGGATGTGGAGGGGCTGGTGGCCTTGGGCGTGGCGCGCGTCTTTCCTACCGGGTCGCGCTTCGATGAAATCGTGAGCTTCATCGAGGAAAGGGTTGGGGGGTGATGTGTGCACCAGATTGGACGATGTGGTGAGGTTCCCTAGCCCGACTCTTTCAGTGCTCAAGTGCATGATACGTAGGGCCTCAGCGACAACTGTTTGCGCCGTGTCAGTTCCGTTGGCAATAGTCTTCGGGCCTGTGGAGTGAAGCGGATGGTGTTTGTGTAGCCCGCCGCACCTTCTGGCTCAGCTGTGATTGGCTTTCCCGACTGGTGGCTTTGGTGAGGGGCAACCTCGGAGCTCTCCCCACGATGGCCCGGCGAGCCACCTTCTCCCCCAGGCGGCAGCAACCGAGCAAATGCTGCACCCCATCCCAGGGGATGCTGACCTCGGTACCAACCACGTTTGCCAGTATCCCATAGCCTGTTGCGGCCCCACGCGAACAGTGCTCCGGCCACCGGTCTTGTCTTCGACAGTTTTCAGCAGGCCGTGGCCTGGAACTGGCTGCTACTTGCAGCTCTTTCAGGGAACTCGTATTGAGTAGTCGCTAGGCTCCCAGGTTGTCGGCCGGAGGTAGTTCGGCGAGCGCAGGATCTGGGCCTGGGGCGTGCGGGCACATGGCTGCGGGCTACCATCCCGGTCGTTCCATTCGTTCTCGCCAGACTCGAGGTTCGTGGGAGGAGCCATGGGTTCTGCGGCGGTGAGGATGCGGATCTTGGATCGGGGCGTGGATAGTTATCGTCGTACTCGGAAGGCTGACCCGGAATCCTTGGAGACAAAACTCTATGTCGCTTTCTCGAAGCGGTAGCCAACTCCTAGTTCAGTTGAGATGTATTTGGGGTGCTTCGGGTCTTGTTCGAGCTTCTGGCGGAGATGCCATACGTATACCCGCACATAGTCCAGGTCGTCCTGGTACTCCCAGCCCCAGACGTTCTCCAGGATTTGCTGGAATGTTAGAACCTGTCCGGCGTTCTGCACCAGATAGGCCAGGAGCCGGTACTCGGTGGGAGTGAGCTTGACTGGCTCCCCTTTCACCGTGACACGCCGTTCTTTGAGATCTACAGTCAGGTAGTCGTCGCCGTAGGTGGTGGGTTCCCCGTAATCTGGGGCAGGCAGGGCGGCGCGGCGGAGGACGGCCCGAGCGTGGGCCAGTAGAACCTTGATGCTGAAGGGCTTGGTCATGTAATCGTCAGCGCCGTATTCGAGCCCGCGGATGATGTCCTCGTCCTGCCCGCGGGCCGTGAGCATCATGATGGGCACATCGGAGACCTCTCGGATGCGGCGGCAGGTCTCCCAGCCATCCATGCGAGGCATCATGATGTCCAATATGATCAGGTCCGGTCGATGGGCAAAGAACTGACGCAGTGCTTCCCGCCCGTCCGAAGCGGTGTACACCTCGTATCCTTCTTTGGCAAACGTGTATTCGACTAGCGGGAGTAGCGCAGGATCATCATCGACGACCAGGACCCTTTTGTGTTCCATACTTCTTGCCTCTCGTCGCTCGGTGGCGCTGAGATTCCCCAGAAATCATACCATAGGGCGTTCGCCAACGCAAAGACCCGACATGGTGGTGTGTATACATCGTGACTGGTTCTTTGGAACGCTGCGCTCGGTGTTGAACTCTCTCCGACGCGTGGTTGGAGTGCGCAAGGGGAGGAGCATGGTTGGCGCACTGGGCGTCTTCCAGGGCGGCATAGACGACTTGCAAAACAAGGAGGCATGGGTATAATTATGGATGGCGATCCCTAGATCGGTGGATTGTCCCAGCACAAAATCAAGGAAAGGAGAATCAGAAATGGCGTACAAGATCGATCCGGAGGAGTGCATCGTCTGCGCAGCGTGCGAGGAGGAATGCCCCAACGAGGCCATCAGTGAGGGGGATGAGGTCTACGTCATAGATCCCAACAAGTGCACAGAGTGCGTCGGCTGGTTCGAGGAATCGCAGTGTGCCTTGGTTTGCCCCGTGGATGCCTGCGTGCCTGACCCCGATCACGAAGAGTCGCAGGAAGAGTCATTGGCCAAGTTCAAGAAACTGCATCCGGACAAGGAACCCAAGGTCTTCTAGGAGAGCTCGCGAGAGCTCTGCACGATGTTGCTGTTAAGGCAATCATCAGTCAAAAGCCCGGGAGAGGAGGGTTGTGCGAGTGAACCCTCGCCCAGGCTTTTTTGCGCCGAGGTGGGAGTGTGGACCGCATAGCCAGTCAACAGAGGGTGGACCGTCTTCTGGCGATTGATGTGGGGGCTGGGACGCAAGACATACTTCTCTACGAAGGTGGCGTCCCAATTGAGAACTGCGTCAAGTTGGTGTTGCCCTCCATGACCACTATCATAGCCGGGAGGATCAAGGAGGCCACTAGGCAGGGGAAGGACATCTTCCTTACGGGCAACCTGATGGGAGGTGGGCCCAGCGTGAGTGCCATCAAGAAGCACCTGAAGGCCGGATTCAGGGTCCTGGCAACCCCGTTGGCGGCGAAAACCATCCGCGACGATCCCGATGAGGTGATGGAACTGGGGGTGGAAATCACGGACCAGCCCCATCGCGACGATGTTACAGTCATCGAGGCTCGGGACGTGGATCTGTCCTCCCTGCGCCGGGCCTTGGCCCTCTTCGATGTCGAACTGCCCGAGTTGTATGCCGTCGCGGTCCAAGATCACGGAGAGCTCATGGGTGGAGGAAGCAATCGGCAGTTCCGCTTCCAGCATTGGAAACGGTTCGTGGAGGGTGGGGGCGGCATAGGTGCTTTGATATACCGCGAGGTACCAGGTTATCTGACCCGGATGAAGGCGGTGCAACGCGATGTGCCAGGGGCCCTCATGATGGACACGGGCGCGGCAGCTTTCTGGGGGGCCCTTTGCGACACTGAGGTAGCGGCGCAGCAGGAGCGAGGCCTGATCATAGTCAATGTGGGCAACCAGCACACCATAGCCGCCCTGGTGCGGGAAAAGAGGGTGTGGGGGCTGTTCGAACATCATACTGTGTTGATGGACGCGACCAAACTGGATGATCATGTGCGGCGGCTGCAGTCGGGTGTGCTGGCCAACGCTGAGGTCTTCGCCGACCACGGCCACGGGGCCACCATACATCCTGACTACTTGAGCCTTGATACCTTTGAGTTCGTGACCGTCACTGGGCCCAACCGCCGCATGGCTGAGCCCCTTGGTTACCACATGGCCGCACCCTACGGCGACATGATGTTGACTGGCGCCTTCGGACTTGTAGCTGCAACTCGCGCTCTCCTCGAGCGGGGATAGAGTACGGGCCCGGGACATAGACGGAGCAGCGCAGGATGGTGCGCACTCTGTTCTAGGCCAAACTGGCTATGAGAGGCGCCAGGAACGCCTCCGGAGTCAACGTCGGAAAGGGGGTTGGCGTCGGTGGAGAGGGCGGAGGTAGTGCGGTGAGAAGATAGCCAATCGCCAGGCTTATCACGACGAGGATGCTCAGGATCAAGAACATGATCTGACTGGTGCGGCGCTGATGCCGACGTTTCCGAGCCAATTCTGCCTCCGGTTATCTAGCTACGAGCTCATTGTACAGTATCTCGGGCCAAATCGCAACGTCACGGAGTAGATCACTCGCCCTGGAATCTGGAACCTATAGTGAAGGCTTCCATTCAGAGTGGTTGTGAAGAGTACGGTTGCTAGTGCAAGAAGGGTCTTCGCTGCTTGAATCACGTCCCTCTGAAGGCTCTAGTCCGGGAACCAAGACTGATACGTAGCTGACGGGGTTTGACAATGGTCGGTCACGGTGGTATGATATGATGCCGATCTCACGAGGCCTGTGTAGCGAGACGGGTCACCCCAAGGGGTTGCACACAGTATGTCCACGTGACCGGTTGAATTCAAAGAGAATGACACGGTGATTTCACAGAATCCTCAGTTGAGTGCCCTCGATACTGTTGGCGGGCTGGTGGGCGAGCCGCTAGATCTGGAAGACGTCCTGAGTGCGGCCTTAGACGAGGTCTCGGAGGCGTTGGACGTCGAAACCGCGCATATCTCCCTTCTCGATGATCAGACTGGGAAGTTGAATGTTCTGTCTTGCTGTGGGATCGGTGAGGACTTCGTTTGCCAGGTGAGCGAGGTCAGTCTGGGTGAAGGTCTCGCCGGACGTGTGGCCGAAGCCGGCCAGCCCTTGGTGGTAGAGGACACCGCAGCAGAGCCACAACTAGCCGAGATCGCACTAGAAGTGGACGGTGTCCGTGCCTACGCAGGTGTCCCTCTCAGGTCGAGGGGCAGGGTGTTGGGCGTGATGGGCGTGGCCAGTCGTCGACCCAGGAGATTCAGTGCTGACGATCTGGCATTCCTCCTAGTGATGGCTGGTCAGATGGGCGTAGCCGTTGAAAACGCGCTGCTCCATGAACGACTGAGTAGTTCCCAGTTCCGCCTGCGGGAGCGGGTCAAGGAACTCGGTATTCTGTATGACGTGAGCCGGGAAGCTCTGGGCGTGCCCGACGTCGATGCTCTCCTGTCTTCTGTGGCACGACGTCTACCCGCGTCTATGCAGTATCAACAGGCAGTGGTGATCATATTCTGTGCAGCTCAAGGGAGAGAATGCTTGGCTTGGTCGGAGAATGTTGATGAGGCCGCGGCTGAGCAGCTACGCATAGTCCTAGACGAGGGAACGCTGGGGATGCTTTTGGCTAACAAAGGAACGTTCTTGGAGTACGAGATCTCCAGGCTGGACGCCTTCTGGGCGGACTGCGATGTGAAATCCGTTCTCGCGGTTCCCATAGCCGTGAACGGAGAGACGGTTGGGTCGATCTCTGTGTACTACCCTAATGGCAGCTGGCGTTTTCTGGAGGAGGAAGAACCGCTTCTCCACGGCATTTCCGAGCAGATTGCGCAATTCACAGCGAGGGACGCTATCGAACGGGAGAGCCGTCAGCGCACTCAAGAGCTCTCTAGTCTCTTTGAGGTGTCCAAGGCTTTGGCCTCTGTGGTCGAATTGGAGCATCTGCTGCCAGTCATCGAGGATGAGCTAGTGGAGACTTTGCGGCCCGCCGAAGCAGGGGTGCTTCTGGTCTTCGATGAGGGCACTGGGATGCTCACAGTAGAGTCCGCCTTTGGCTATGATGTCAGCGCCTTGCACAAGATAAGCCTTCAAGTCGGCGAGTCCATGTCTGGGAAAGTCTTCGAATCTGGAGAGCCCAAAGTGTGGGCCACCCCTGAGGAGTCGGCTTCGGCCATGGCCAACATGACGCCCCATAACCTTAGATACTACCGGCAAGCTTCTGGCGGCCTGGACCATCCCAGGAGCGCCACGGAGTTCCACTAGTGTATCGTGAAGGGAAGACGGGGGTCCTCACCTTGGAGACCTTGCGAAGTGAGGTTGGGCTCTCAGAGTCGGATCTCCCGTTCCTCCAGGCCCTGGCAGAACTGATAGTCATAAATGTGGATAGGATTCGACTGCTGCAGCAGACCGAGCGAGCCAAGGCCATGGAGGAAGCCGACCGCTTGAAGTCGGAGCTCATTGCAGCCCTAGCTCACGACATGCGCACGCCGTTGACGTCGATCACGGGCTCTACCTCTGCCTTGCTGTTGGAAGATGCGGAGTGGGATGAAAAGGCCAGGGCAGAACACTTGCAGATCATAGATGAAGAGGCGAGCGATTTGCAGACTATGATCCAAGACCTGCTGGAATCATCGATCATTGACGCTGGCCTCCTGCAAATAGAGAAGGAACCCATTCTGACGCCCCTCTTGGCTGAGCGACTTGTTGACGAGATGACTCGCCGCACTACAAGGCATCGGTTCGTGACCAGCTTTGGGGCTGACCTCCCTATCGTGGACGCTGACCCTCGCCGTATCACACAGGTGCTCCGTAACCTGCTAGACAACGCGGTCAAATACTCCCCTGATGGAGGACTGGTTGTGGTAAGAGGGCAGGTAACTGACGACGAGGTGATTATCAGCGTCGCGGATGAGGGGATTGGCCTCTCGCCTGAACACTTGAACAGATTGTTTGAGAAGTTCTTCCGATTGAAGGCGCCATTGGGTCAGCAGGTGAGGGGTTCAGGTCTTGGGCTGCCTGTGTCGCGCACTATTGTGGAGAGCCATGGTGGCAGGATCTGGGCCGAGAGCCAGTTGGGCAAAGGCACGACAGTATACTTCTCCGTGCCGAGAGAGGCTGCGGCTGCTCCGACGCAGGAGGACTGATCAGGCGAGTCGTTTCAGCAGGGTGTAAGGAGACGTTTGGAAATGATGGGGGAGTTGAACCCCTTCGAGATCGCGCAGAGGCAACTGGACGAAGCGGCGGCGGTCTTGGGGCTAGATCCGGGAATTCATGCGTTGCTGCGCGAACCGATGAGGGAGCTACACGTTACCCTGCCGGTCAGGATGGACGATGGCTCGGTCCAGGTGTTCAAGGGGTTTCGCGTTCAGTACAACGACGCCCGGGGGCCGGTCAAGGGTGGCTTGCGCTTTCACCCCGACGAGACCATAGACACGATCCGGGCGCTGGCAGCTTGGATGACGTGGAAGACTGCGGTGGTGGACATCCCTCTAGGTGGTGGCAAGGGGGGCGTTGTCTGTAACCCGAAAGAGATGTCTCAGGGCGAGCTGGAGAGGCTGAGTCGGGCTTACATTAGGCAGGTGGGCCGTATCCTGGGACCCGATCGGGACGTCCCAGCTCCGGATGTGTACACCAACCCCCAGATCATGGCCTGGATGATGGATGAGTTCTCGGCGATGCAAGGTCATGGGGAACCGGGCGTGATCACAGGAAAACCTCTCGCTCTGGGAGGGTCTGCTGGAAGGATGGACGCCACTGCCCGGGGCGGCATGTATTGTCTGCGTGAGGCGGCCAAGGTGCTGGGCATGGACTTGAAGGGCGCTACCACTGCGATACAGGGATATGGGAACGCAGGCTACTATGCGCAGCTACTGGGCGAGGAACTTCTAGGACTGCAGGTTGTATGCGTCAGCGACTCCAGAGGCGCGATCCATTGTGAGGATGGCCTGGAGTGCGAGGAAGTGAAGGCTCAGAAAGACAAAAGCGGCACGTGCGTCGGCCTGGCCGATACTGAGACCATCAGCAATGAGGAGCTCCTGGAACTGGACGTCGATGTGCTTATCCCAGCTGCTCTGGAGAACGTCATCACAGCCGAGAACGCTGACCGGATTAAGGCCAAGATAGTGGTCGAACTGGCCAACGGGCCGACCACCCCCGAGGCGGACAAGATCCTCCATGAGAAAGGGGTGTACGTGATTCCCGATTTCCTGTGCAACGCTGGGGGAGTAGTTGTCTCCTATTTCGAGGGAGTGCAGAACGCCTACAACTACTACTGGGATCTCGAGGAGGTTCACGACAAGCTGGACAAGAAGATGACCGCTGCCTTTCATGTTGTGCACGAGACGGCGCAGGCCAAGGGGGTTCACAAACGCTTGGCCGCCTACTTGGTGGCGGTCGCAAGAGTGGCCGAGGCCGTCAAGCTGCGTGGTTGGGTATGAACGGGCCCTGCCACCGAGCCAGATCTTGCATACCGACATCGTTGGTGATAGATTGGTAGGCGATAAAGTGGGAAGCGAAACTATTCTCGTCGTAGATGACGAACCGCGTCTGGTGAGGCTGGTGCGTGAGATACTGTCTGCGGTGGGCTACGAAGTGCTGAGTGCGAGGGATGGCGAAGAGGCGCTAGAGACGCTGGCCATCGAACAGCCAGACCTTGTCCTGCTGGATATCCTCTTACCTGGTGACATGGATGGATACGACATCTGCGGCCGAGTGAGGGAGTTTTCCTCCGTGCCGATCATCATGCTGAACTCCAAGACGCGAGAGGTGGACATGCTGCACGGCTTTGACGTTGGCGCCGACGACTACCTGACCAAGCCCTTCAGCGCGAAGGAGTTGATCGCCCGGGTCAAGGCTGTGTTGCGTCGCAGCAAGCTGACTGGAGAGGACGCCATGACCACCGCCGACTTCGCATGCGGAGAGCTGGTTATCAGCTTCGCGCGCCATAAGGTGAAAGTCCGAGGCCGCGAGGTCTCTCTTACTCCTACGGAGTTCAAGCTCCTTCAGCAGCTTTCGCTGAACACCAACCGGGTGATGTTGCACGACCATCTGCTGACCAAGGTCTGGGGGCCAGAGTATCGTGATGACATTGATTACCTCAGGACCTACATCCGCCATCTGCGTCAGAAAATAGAAGAGAGCCCCTCAGAACCCCGATACATACTAACCACGCCGGGGGTGGGTTCTGTGCTCTCTTGCATCTACGATGCCGAGTACCCAGCTTGGAGCGTCTCCCAGCGATGAACGGCGATGAGAATCTCCCCCTTTTCACGCATTTTTCATTTTTGGGTCCGCGATTTCTATGAGAATGTCACGCCTTTTATGCTAGTATATGAGGTGCGGTGGTGTGCCTTGCGGGCAATTGTCCGGGCACCAGACCAGGCGCACGTTGCAGTTGGACAGGTTCGACGTAAGGAGGCTAGTAAGTGAATTCCGAGCAAGCATTTGACGCCAGCGAACTCGCGGACTTACTGGGAGACAAGCAGGATGGTGAAGACAAGTCGTTGATGAGCATCTTGGAGGACGTCCAGGCTCGATACCGGTACTTGCCCAAAGATGCCCTAATCCTGATTAGCGAATGGATGGGCGTGCCTCTGAGCCAGACCTACAGTGTGGCCACCTTCTATAACGCCTTCAGCCTGAAGCCCAAGGGCAGGCATATCATCAATGTTTGCCTGGGAACAGCCTGCAACGTACGCGGCTCTCGAAAGGTCGTGGAGCGGATTGCCGACAGGCTGGGCATAGAGCCAGGTGAGACGACGCAGGACGGGGAGTTCACCTTAGAGACCCTGAACTGCGTTGGCGCCTGCGCCCTGGGGCCAGTTGCCATTATTGATGGTACGCATTTCGGCCGCGTAAACGCCGCCGGCGCGGATAAACTGCTCAAGAAACTGGGCGTGGAAGGAAGAAAGGAGTAAATGAAGACCATACGCACACCGGCTGAATTGGAGGAGCTGCGTGGTTCGCTCGCAAGAGAGCAGGACCCTGCGCGACGCGTCATCAGTCTCTGCGGAGGCACCGGCTGTCGTGCCCTGGGCAGTGACAGTGTGTTCGAAGCACTAGTGGAAAGGATCGAGGCCGAGAACATGGGCAACCAGGTCACTCTCCGAATGACAGGCTGTCCCGGCTTCTGCGAAAAAGGTCCTTTGATGGTCATTCAGCCGGAGGGAATATTCTACCACGGCGTGAAGGTGGACGAGGTGCCAGAGATTGTGACCAGGACGCTAACCACGGGCGAGATGATCGATTCTCTCCTGTACGTGGATCCCAGCACCGGCGAGAAGATCGCCTATGAAAGGGAGATACCTTTCTACAAGAAGCAACGCCCTCTCCTCCTGGAGATGAACGAGAAGATAGATCCTACATCCATAACCGACTACATCGCCCTCGGTGGGTACGGCTCTCTGAGCAAGGTCTTGAGCCAGATGACCGCGGAAGAAGTCATCGACGAAGTGACCGAAGCCAAGTTGCGTGGTCGGGGTGGGGCAGGCTTCCCTACGGGCCTCAAATGGCGCATCAGTCGTGAGGCTCCGGGTGACACCAAGTACGTGGTTTGCAACGCCGACGAAGGAGACCCGGGCGCGTTCATGGATCGCGCCATCCTAGAGGGCAATCCCCATAGGGTTCTGGAAGGAATGGTCATCGGCGGTTACGCCATCGGGGCAGATGAAGGGTTCGTCTATGTTCGCGCCGAGTATCCACTGGCGGCGAAACATCTGGCAATAGCCATCACCCAGGCCAGGGAATACGGACTCTTGGGCAAGGACATCTTGGGATCAGGTTTCGACTTCGACGTCCAGATACGCCTGGGCGCGGGCGCCTTCGTGTGCGGCGAGGAAACAGCGCTCATGGCCTCCATTGAGGGGCGTACTGGCGAACCCAGACCGCGACCACCGTATCCTTCCCAGTCTGGGCTCTGGGGCAAGCCGACCAACATCAACAACGTCAAGACCTGGGGCAACGTGCCCATCATCATCGAGAATGGTGCCGACTGGTATGCTGAACTGGGTACTGAGGGCAGCAAGGGGACTAAGATATTCTCGGTGGTCGGCAAGATCAACAACACGGGTTTGGTCGAGGTGCCCATGGGGACCACGCTGCGGCAGCTCATCTTCGACGTCGGGGGCGGCATCCCCAACGACAAGGAGTTCAAGGCGGTGCAGATCGGTGGTCCGTCAGGCGGTTGTATCCCCAAAGAGCACCTGGACACCCCAATCGACTACGAATCGTTGACCGAATTAGGAGCGATGATGGGCTCCGGTGGAATGGTCGTGACCGACGAAGATACCTGCATGGTCGACTTTGCCAGGTTCTTCATGAACTTCGTGCAGGACGAATCTTGCGGCAAGTGCGTCCCCTGCCGGCTGGGAACCAGAGCCATGCTGGAAGTGCTGACCAGGATCACCGAGGGAAAGGGCCAGGAGGGAGACATGAAATACCTGGCCGAACTGGGTCAGCAGATAAGGGCATCATCCCTTTGTGGCTTGGGACAGACCGCCCCTAATCCAGTACTTTCCACGCTGAGATACTTCCCTGACGAATACGAGGCCCACATCCGCGACAAGAGCTGTCCCGCTCACGTATGCAGGCCTCTGATTCAGTACTTCATCGATGTGGAGACATGCAACGGCTGTGGCCGATGCCTGCGCACCTGTCCAGCGGAGGCGATAAGCGGAGCAAAGAAGGAGCGTCACGTCATAGATCAGGACCTGTGCATCAAGTGCGGATCGTGTCAGGAGGTGTGCAGGTTCGACGCGGTCATTGTGGAGTAGAAAGGCGATGCTACATGACAACCTTGACGATTGATGGTCGGCAAGTGGAAGCCTTGCGGGGCTCAACGGTATTGGAGGCGGCGAGGGAGAACCATATCGAGATACCCACGCTGTGCTACCACGAGGCGCTCGAGCCGTACGCTGGCTGCCGGCTGTGCGTGGTGGAGTTAGTTACTCCAAAGGGGTCTCAATTGGTCGCTTCCTGCGTTTACGCAGCGGAGGACGGCTTAGTGGTGAAGACCAATTCGGGAATAGTGCAGGAATCTCGACGCATGACCGTGGAGTTACTACTGGCTGCTGCCCCGAAAGCGAAGGTGATCCAAGACCTGGCGGCTGAGATGGGGATCGAGGAGCCAAGAGTCAGCCTGGGGGATAGCGACTGTATCCTCTGTGGCTTGTGTGTACGGGCCTGTAAAGAGATAGTTGGCGCCAACGCTATCAGCCTGGTCAACCGTGGCTTTGCGAAGGAGGTAAAGCCTCCTTTCGAAATCGGTTCTAACGCCTGCACTGGCTGCACCACTTGTGTACTCGTCTGTCCGACAGGCGCCATCAAGCTGGAGGATGTGCTAGATAGCAGATCTGTTCATAGGTGGGAGTCGGACTTCGAGGCTAGGGAGTGCAAGATCTGTGGTGACCACTACCTGGCGCCTGAGTTCGCGCCAGACCTGAAAGAGTTACTCGGTGAGGAAGAAGTCTGACGAGCGAACTGATTTCTCCTTGGAGGAGCATTCGAAGTGGTTTGTACGAGCGAAGTCAAGACTGGGGTTTTCATCTGCGATTGTGGAAGCAAGATATCAGAAGTCATTGATATCGAGGAGCTCGAGAAGGGCGCCACGGCTATAGCGGGCGTGGCACTGGCGCAGCGAGAGTTGTACGGCTGCTCCAAGGCAGGGCTACGTGACATCAAAGAGGCGATAGCGGAGTACGGGCTGAACCGCATTGTGGTGGCCGGATGCACGCCTCGAACGCATGAGCGGCTCTTCAAGGCGGCGTTGGAGGAGGCTGGTTTAAACGGTTCCCAGTTTGAGCTGGCGAATATCAGGGAGCAATGCGCCTTGGTGCACTCTGATGACGGCGTGCGGGCGACCAGGAAAGCTGTGGACTTGATAAGAATGGGAGTGGCGAAGGCCGCGCTGCTGGAACCGAGGGAAACGGTGCAAGTTGAGGTGACGCCTGCTGTCCTGGTGATCGGAGGAGGAATAGCGGGTCTGACCGCTGCTTTGGCTGTGGCCAAAGGCGGCTTCCCTGTCAAGCTGGTGGAGAAAGAGAAGCAGATGGGCGGGCAGGTAGCAAGACTGGATGCGCTCTACGCAACCGATGAAGGTGCGAGGGAGTTCATCGCGAAGAGAATACGCGCAGTGAAGGAGCACGAGGGCGTTGAGATACTCACCTCTGCCAGGGTGACGGAGGTCGGTGGCTCCGTCGGTGACTATCAGATCACGGTGGAGCGCGATGGCCAAACTTCCCAGTTCGGCGTGGGAGCCATTGTAGTAGCCATCGGAGCCCAAGAGGCAAAGCCCGGTGGTATGTTTGGGTATGATGGCGTTCGAGTGATCACGCAGCTAGAACTGGAGCAGGCGTTGCAGGAAGAGCGTGTGGATGCGCGTCAGGTGGTGATAGTCCTGGATGGGGTGGAGGAGGCCTACTACTCATCTGCTTCCGCCGCGGCGGCATTGAGGAACTCCATCTTGCTGAAGAAAGGAGATCCTGGGGCAGAGGTATCTCTACTCTTCAGGGATCTCAGCTCTGACCTCAGTAGCCAGAAGATCAAGGAAGCCAGGGAACTGGGCGTTCGGTTCCTCAGGCATGCTGGGCGGGAGCCTCCGCAGGTTACTGACGACACCGTGGAGGTCTTCGATCAACTGCGAGCGGAGAGAGTGACCATCCCATACGATCTGGTTGCGCTCGCCATGCCTTTCGTTCCCCAAGACGATGCCTCCTCGGTGTCGAGAATGCTCAGACTACCTCTTGACAACTACGGCTTCTTCTTGGAACCGAATGTGCGGTTGCGGCCAGGCACCTATGTCCCCGATGGCATCTATGTATGCGGCTGTGCTCATTATCCGGCGGATGTGAACGAGAGCATCTTCCAGGGCTATCGGGCGGCTGCCAGGGTCTCGCGCTATCTATCTGCGGGACGGATTGTCAGCGAAGGGCTAGCGGCGCGGGTGATCGAGAGCCTCTGCGTGGGATGCGGTACTTGCGTTGAGTCGTGCCCGTTCCACGCCATCGCCATGATGCCGAGGGAGGGAGCGCTGAGCGTGTCGAGCATAGATGCATCGCTGTGCAAAGGCTGCGGCAACTGCACAGTTGTCTGCCCGGCCAAGGCCATTGTCATGGAACCCTACACAGACAAGGAACTGGTCGCTCAGATCAACGCCGCGTTGGCCGACCGGTCTGACGGACAGCCACGCATACTGGGTCTGATGTGTGAATGGAGCGGATATGCGGCGGCCGACCTGGCTGGAGCCGAGGGGCGTCAGTATCCAGTAAACATGCGCATCATAAGGCTGGGTTGCTCGGCCCGGTTCGATCCACATCTTATTCTTTGGGCCTTCCTGCAGGGTGCTGATGGCGTCCTCTTGGGCGCATGTGATCCCGGCGTGTGCCACTACGTGGAGGGCAATGAGTGGGCAGAGGCACGGGTCAAGAATCTACGCAGAATGCTGAAGGAGGCGGGCTTTGATCCCAGAAGACTGCATCTGGCGTGGTTCAAGCCCGATGATGCCGATGGGTTCGTCGAGGTGGTGAAGGAGTTCACTGACGAGATCGAATACCTGGGTTCCACGGGCATTCGCTGATACTGAGCGGGGGCTCGCAGATAGCTCCTCTCAGGATAGGTCTTCTTGCATGCACCTTCACGGACGAGCCGCGAGTAAGGAGGACGGGTAATGTCGAAGCGGATGGAAAGAGAGGTTTGGGCACTGGACAGGTGTGCTGGCTGTGGCCTGTGCGTAGCCACCTGCTCCAAGGGCATGCTGTATTGGGATGAGGAGGCAAAGCACCCCACAAGGGAGGTGAGGCAGAAAAGGATCGGTCTCACGCAAATCCCGCTTGATGCCTGCACGTTCTGCCAGGTGTTCTGCGAGGAAACCTGTCCCCGACTCCACCGGTGGCCAGGACTGCCACCCAGGCAGGTGGTCTCGGCGAGGACGAAGGGTCCCATTGCGAGCAGCGAGCCCGTGGAAGTGATCAAGGCTCTGCTGATCGCTAACCTGTCTGCCGGCCTCATAGACGGGGTGATCGGGAACGAGATGGATGATTGGGGGCTGCGACCCCAGGCCAAGGTCATGACCACTGTGCACGAGCTTGCGGACAACTTGGGGGTGCAGGGCTTGTGGGTGCCGAGTTTGGACCTGCTCAACGACGCGGTCTACGAGAGGAAGCTTCGCGAGATCGCGGTGGTGGGAACTCCATGTCTCAGCGAGGGTATCAGGACACTCAGGGCTTCAGAGAATCAGCGACTCAACCCATACAAGAAAGCAATAAGGCTGAGTATCGCGATTTTCTGCACCGGCACGTACTACCCTGGGCCAGTACGAGACTTCTTGCAGGAGGCGATGGGGATATCGGGCCGCGATGTAAAGCGGATCTATGCGTCACCGCGCGAAAAGGAACTGAGGGTGGTCTTGTGGGACGATTCAACGAAGACGGTTCCACTTGCAAAGATAGAAGGCTATACCCGGCCAGGATGCGCGACGTGCGATGATTTCGTGGGAGAGTCGGCAGACATGGCCGTGGGTAAGGTGGGCGCCAAAGATGGATATTGCACCGTGGTGACCAGGAGTGAAGTAGGTGATGAGTGTCTGCAGAACGCGGTCGACCTGGGCCTGTTGGAAGTTGTGGAGGAAGTGGACGAGAAGGCGTTGAAGACGGCGAAGGAGGCGAAGGAGCGTAGAGACAGAGCACAGGCCTTTGACGACCTGATGCTGATGATGTTGGATGCCTTGCGAGAGCCTCAAAGGCGAGCCGAGGTCAGGCAGGAGTTCGTGCGGCTGTACGAAGTAGAGAGCATACCTGAAATCATGCAGGAGGGAGAACGCCATGGCTCATGCGCCCAATGTTCTGGATGCTAAGAGTCGGGACCTGAGAGGAGCGAGTACCCAGGTAAAGGCCATGCTGGCGACGGACTCGGTCGTCGTCAAGAATGCGGCTCACCTACATGGCCTGTGCGGAGGGCTAAAGGCCGGCGAGATAACCATAGACGGTGACAGTGGCGACTACTTGGCCGTCCTCAATGACGGAGCTGTAGTCAAGGTGACCGGCAACGCTGGCAAGTACGTGGCCGACAACATGACTGGGGGGAAGGTCTTGGTTGAAGGCGATGCCGACTACGGCGCTGCTCAGTACTGCTATGGTGGCACTGTGGTGATCAGGGGTACTGCCGGCGATTTCACGGCGACGATGAACAAGGGCGCCACCATCATCATCGGGGGAGATGTGGGCAATGACGCTGCTACCTACATGATGGCTGGCGATGTGATTATCGTGGGCAATGGAGGAGAGAACCTTGGCAACTACCTTATCAGGGGCAACATCTACATCAGAGGCGATTGGGCCAGCTTGGGCCATAACTGCGCAGCGGGGGATGTGAACGCTGAGGATGCCCAGAAGCTGGAAGCGCTCTTGAAGGAGTATGGCATCGCTGCTGATGCCAGGAGTTTCCGCAAGGTCACGCCTTTATCGGACAAACCGTTCTATTCTCACTAGGAGGTAGTACGATGGCAACAATCGGTGCTTTCTGTGTTACCCTAGACAAGGATCAGTGCATCAACTATCGTATGCCTGGGAAGTGCGCGACATGCGCGGAGATTTGTCCATACGGAGTCTTCAGCCTCAATGGTGACAATGAAGTCGCGGTACAGAACTACAACACGTGCGTTGGCTGCCGGCTGTGTGCGGAGTTCTGCCCTGAGAATGCTATCCGCATCAACCCTGCGGAGTCGGAACTGGTTTCCAGGTACCCGTGGACTTTCGGAACTATCGAGGAGATCCACCACAAGGCTCTGACTGGCACCTATATGCTCCGGGGCTTCGGGACAATGGGCCTGACTCCCCATTTCGACAAGATCGTGGTGGTGCCGTCGCAGCTGGCTTCCCCTGCGCCGAAAGACAAATACCGCGAGGAATGCCACATGGAAGTGGTCATAGGGGAAGAGACCTGCGAAAGGCCCATCAGGTTGCAGTACCCTTTCATCTTTCCCGCCATGTCATATGGTGCTCTTTCCAGGGAGGCCAAGCTCGCGCTAGCCATCGCAGCAGCCACGACGGGCATCATGACCAACACCGGAGAGGGCGGCGTAGTCGAAGAGGAGCCGTATTACGCCAACGGGTTTGAAAGACCAAACAGATCCAGGAAGACGTGGCCTCCGGGGGGTTATCTGGCGATCCAGTGGTCCACGGGGCGGTGGGGTGTCTCAGCCGACTATGTGAACGCGGGCGATGCGGTGGAGATCAAGATAGGACAGGGAGCCAAGCCGGGGATGGGAGGTCACCTCCTAGGGGAAAAGGTGACGGAGGACGTGGCAAGAATCCGTGGCATACCCGTGGGCAGCGATGCCCTTTCCCCGTGCAGGTACTATGATGTCCTGGCCCCTGAAGACCTGAAGAAGCAGGTGGACTTCCTGAGGGACGTCACCAACTATGAGAAACCCATACTGATGAAGCTGGGGCCCAGCAGGCCCTACGACGACGTGAAGATGGCAGCAGAGGCTGGCGTGGACGCCATCTCTATTGACGGGCTCGTCGGCGGAACCGGCTGCTCACCGGAGGTAGTGACCCAGGGGGTGGGCATACCTACGATTGCCTGCATAGGACCGGCCGTGAGGGCCCTCAAGGATCTGGGGCTGCACCGCAAGGTGAAGCTGTTCGCGCTGGGAGGCATAAGGGGCGGGCTGGACGCCTTCAAGGCCATGGCCATGGGCGCCGATGGCGTGGGCTTTGGGACAGCGGCTGAGATAGCGATGGGATGTCGAGGCTGTATGGCGTGCCACCAGGGCAACTGCCCCTACGGCATCACATCCCAGAACCCGAAGATGAGAGAGCGTCTCGATCCCGAGGAGATTGGTCAACGTTTGGCCAACTTCATCAAGGCTACGGCGGAGGAGGTCAAGATCCTCGCCATGCTGTCGGGACACGGCGACATAAGGGAGTTGAGCGAGGAAGACCTGCGTGCCTTAGATGTAGATACCGCTGCCATAACTGGATTAAAGCTGGTGGGATACGAGCGGCCTCTGCCGTGGTGGGAGAACGGCTAGGGCAACTGGTCTCCTTGCGACTGCTGGCAGGCATGTGCTCTCTGGACTTCGTCAGGTCTGATTGGTGATCGCCAGGAAGGAGGCAAGATGGGTACGGTCACTATTGATGCCACGTCGATTGAGAATATGATAGAGAATGCCCTGGTCTTCTGCATTCGGAAGACACATTTTCCCAATCGAGAAGAGGCGCTAGCGGCGATCCGTACGGGAGATTGCTGTGCCTGCAGCTACCTTCGGTATGGGCTGTCGGTGGAGGTTGGCGCATACCTGGGTGGCATAGACACCTCAGTGCGGGCTGTGTACACCTATGAGCCCGAACAGTGCACTGGTGTGGGCGGCCTTGGCGGCGCAGAACAAGAAGGGATGGGAGGCATCAACCTCATTGTCTCCGCGGATCGCAGGAGCGCCGCCTTGTCCTCCATTATTGCTTCCTTGGAGGACGGCTTCAGTGAGGCCCGGGACGGTCTTGTCTGCTCGAAGGCCAACGGCTCGTGCTACGTTCTGGACGTGAAGGTGGCCGATGAGCAGGAGGTGGCCTCCAGGCGCGGCTATGGAGCGCTCCTTTCCTCTCTCTACGTGGCACCGCTGCGGGTCTGGCCCAGGAGCGACTAGTCGCAGAACCTGGGGGATTCCCGCAGCGGAGGTATCCACCTTGTTAAGCTTGAGAAGCGTTGGCGCATGCCGAGGGGGCATCCTTCCACCTCTTCGTCTAGGAACAGAATCCAGCACTGCCTGGGGTAGCCCGACAAGGCCTTCTTGAACTTGGCTATCACCTACTATCTCCTTCGTACAGATAGGCTATCAGCTCTGGCGAAAGATCCTCTATCCGGTCACGGCGCACCTCATAGGGATGTTGTTGTCCATGGGCGGTTCCTCTATTAGCCCCGCTTCTTTGAGGATTCGCAGATGGCGGGAGACCGATGGCTGACAGATGTGACAGAGTTCGGCCGGCTTCCGCCCATACAGCTGTGGTTCTCGCACGATACACTTCAGGAGTTACAGCCGTGTCCTATCGCCTAGTGCCTTGCCTGTCGCGATGATCTGCTCTTCAAGCCTTCCCATCTGGCCCCGATGCTCGTCAGTGATGAGGAAGTCGTAGATCAGGGTGACGGCGCCATATCCGTAGAACATCAGGTGAGGGGGCCCAAGGTAGGACGGCGCCAAGAGTATATCGTGCGCGGCGTATCCCTGCGGTATTTGATCAGGGAGCTCAGACTTGCCGGTCAACTTCTTGACGTACTCGTGGGCATCCTGGCGGGACAGAGCTAAGGACTTCTCCCTTATGCTCTGTCCCCAAATCTGGACACACCTTAGGCTCTCATCTTTGAAGTGAACCTCCCAGTAGCGCCTCCACAGACCCACCTTCTATGTCCGATACTCTTCCGGATCCGTGAGCAGTTCCAGATAGCCCGCCGTTCGAAATCTCCTCTCTGTGTGCGGGCCTCCCAAACCTCAAATCTCTTGTCTGAATCCGTGGGGAAGTTTGACTTTGTATTGGAGGGCAGTTAGAATGATTTTGTTACATCGTGATCTAGGGCCTGCAGAGTAAAGAGAATGGTCAGTGGTTGGAGAAGAAGGATGCGAATCGGTGTCCAGGGACACCGCACCGGGGTTGCAATTGGGATTTGGCTGCTGGTGGCCGCGATCCCGCTGGCATGCCTACCTTTGCCTGCTGTTCCTAGTCCCACCCCTGAGCACGGGGCCAGCGCCACAGTGACCCCGATCATAGTAGTGGCAACTCCTACGTCGCTTCCTCAGTCCGTAGTGGATGAGGCGACTGCTGAGGAATTGCTGCTGATCAACCTCTACGAGCGGGTGAACCCAGCGGTGGTGAACATTCAGGTCCTGAGGCCGGCGGCCCCGTCAATAGATGCTGACTTCTTCCGCGAGGGTGAGGGCTCTGGCTTCATCATAGACCAAGAGGGCCACATTGTCACCAACAATCACGTGGTGGAGGCGGCAGAAGACGTCCAGGTCACTCTATATGATGGCACGATCTTAGAGGCTGAGGTACTGGGTACCGATCCCCATAGCGATCTGGCAGTGATAGACATAGACCTCCCTGCTGAGCTACTGCGACCAATCGAGTTTGGAGACTCCGACAACCTGCACGTGGGACAGCGCGCCATCGCCATCGGTAATCCATTTGGGCTGGAGGGGACTTTGACTACGGGTGTCATCAGCGCCCTGGGGCGTACGCTTCCTGCTGAGAGCTTGTTCGCCATCCCGGATGTCATCCAAACCGATGCAGCCATCAATCCAGGCAATTCGGGCGGGCCTTTGCTGGACGCCGACGGGTTGGTCATCGGTGTCAACACGGCTATCAGGACGACGACGGGAGTCGGCACCGGCGTCGGGTTCGCAGTGCCCATTAACTTGGTGAAACGGGTGATCCCTCAACTCGTCGCGGAAGGTCACTACGAGCATCCGCAGTTGGGCATCCGCGGCCTTACCATCACACCGGTCCTCGTGGACGGATTGGAGTTGCCGGTGGAAAGGGGGGTGCTTGTGTCAGAGGTTACCGCCAACAGCCCTGCTGAGAAGGCAGAAATCAGAGGGGGGTCGGCGGAGGTGCAGTTCAGAGGCGGACTGGTGAGCAAGGGCGGAGACATCATCATAAGGATTGATGACCGGGAGATTCTTCAGTTTGAGGATCTCCTGTCGTACTTGGTCATGCAGACGGAGGTAGGTCAAGAGGTCACCTTGGGTATCGTTCGAGATGGGCGGGAGCAGTCTGTGAAGGTTGTCCTGGGAGCGCGTCCCTAGGCAGGTCTCTCGCGTGGGAAACCGTGTAGACTGAAGTCCATTTGCTGTGCTGCACAATCAACAAGGAGAAGGACCTGGAGCCTGGCGAGCTGGCGAGAGAGCTGGTAAACGCTATCACCGACAAGAAGGGCTTCGACATCATTCTGCTTGATGTCCGACCGGTCTCGCTGCTGGCTGACTACTTCATCATATGTAGTGGAGATACCGAGCGGCAGATCAAGGCCATCGTTGATGACATAGTGGAAAGAGCAAAAAACTCTGGACTCAAACCCCTCCAGATCGAAGGCACGCCAGCTTCGGGTTGGATGGTCCTAGACTACGGGAGCATCATCGCACACGTATTCCTATCTGTTCAGAGGGAGTACTATCAACTGGAAGAGTTGTGGAGCGATGCGCCGCTCGTGGTCAGGATACAGTGAGCTGGGCATCGCTGGCTCTAGCAAAGAGACTCCTCAAGCCTAAGCCACAGCTTGGGGAGTTCCTCCGCCGCTGCGCCCAGGATCACTTCGTCTGCATAGGCGGAGAGAGGGGTCTTCTCCAGGTTGATCTCTATCAGGTATGCTCCTCTGTCCTTGGCCATCGCTGGCAAAGAAGCCGCCGGTTGCACCACCGCAGAGGTGCCGACAACCAGCATCAAGTCGCATCCCTCAACTGCACGATAGGCCGCCCCCAGCGTCTCGGGGTCCAACGTCTCGCCGAACCAGACGACGTGGGGTCGTAGCAGTGCACCACATGAGCACCCAGGCGGTACCTGGTGCAGGGGCACGTCATGATTCTCGAAGACGGTGTTCTCCTCGGTACAACGTACCTGCCATATGTTTCCATGGAGTTCCAATACTCGCTCACTGCCGGCACGTTGATGTAGTCCGTCCACATTCTGGGTGACGAGCATGAAGTTCTGACATCGCCTATCCATCTCAACCAGCGTTTGGTGGGCCGCATTCGGTGCACAACTGGCTATCAGTCCACGCCGCCAATCGTACCATTCCCAGACTAGGGTGGGATCTCGCTGAAAAGCCCAAGGTGTGGCCAACTCCTCAGCACGGTACTGTCGCCAAAGTCCATTCTCTCCGCGGAATGTTGGCACGCCGCTTTCGGCGGATATCCCCGCACCTGTCAGTACAGCTATGGAGCCGAATCCTTGCTGGGTCACTTCCTCGCCAAGCTTGGGCCTAGAACATGACGTCCTCAGCCGCACTCTCGTAGGGGCAAAGCTCCTCTTCTGAGAACCAGTAGCCGATCTCGTATTCGGCCTCTTCCGGATCACTGGAGGCGTGGACCAGGTTTCTGACCGCTCTCTTCAGTTCATTGGCCACAATAGGAGAAGTGATCGAGAAATCGCCGCGTATGGTGCCCGGTTCCGCGAAGGCGGGCAGCGTGAAGCCGCAGATCTTCCTGACCACGCTGATAGCATGGGTGCCTTCCAGCACCAACGCCACAAGAGGACCAGATGTCAGGTAATCCACGTTCCACCCTTTTATCATGGTTCCAATCTCCATCGGGTCATCGGTTCCAATCTCCTCGACGGCGTCTTTGCCCTGGTCACGGTAGGTCTGCAGTGTCTTCTCACCCATGCCCGTGATCCATTCGGGGGTATTCGGATAGTGGTTCCCGACATACTCTCGCGACACCTGAAGCATTTTCAAGCCCACTATTTTCAGACCCGCTTCCTCGAATCTGGTCAGCACTTTTCCCACTATTGCCCGCTTCACGCCATCGGGTTTCACAAGAACCAGAGTTCTCTCCAACAGATCCGATCTCATTGCAGAAGTCCTTTCGCCTCTCGCTACTCACATTTGAAGGCGTGTGGCTTTGCCACACGCCTTCAAGCCGCAGCGCACCTACTCTCACGTCGGAAAACTTCAACTGGCCAACATCACTCTGAGCCAGCGGTACTTGTCCAGTGCCTTTTGCAGGCGCCCCCCTTTCATATACGCATCGGCCAGCAACTCATGGGTGGCAAGATGATCCCGAGCACGGTCAGCCATGGCTTCCAGATCCTCTATGACCTCCTCGAACAGCTGGCCATAGGAAAGTATCACCTCATATTGAGAGACCGCCTGATCCAACTCCCCCTCGCGCGAGTGGACTCGAGCCAGGGCCAGGCGGGTGCGGTGATCTCGAGGATCGGACTCGAGATGTTTGCGGTAGTCTTCTATGCTCCATCCCGCCTGAGTCGCTTCCTCTGTCGCCTTCTCCTCTACTGGAGCAACTTCGACGTGTTCCTCGGCGGTGATGATCTCTCGATCCGGGGGCTCTTCTGGAGCAGATGGTGGGATGACATCCTCTGCGGGTACGAGTTCGGCTTCGTCCTCGACGGCGCGGCCAGGTTCCTCAACTACAAGTCTCGCGGCTGGGGCCTCGGCTTCCTCGGAGGTAATGGCTGCTTCTTCCTTTGTCGCCTCCGCCCTCAGCTCTCTGAGCCAGGAGGGGACCTCTTCTTCCTCCATTGGGGGCAGCGGCGCCTCCTCAGCGGGGGCCTCAGCTTCCTCCGAGGTAATGATCACTTCTTCCTTGGCCGCCTCCGCCCTCAGTTCTCTAAGCCAGGAGGGGAGCTCTTCCTCCTCCATTAGGGGCAGCGGCGTCTCCTCAGCGGGGGCCTCAGCTTCCTCCGAGGCAATGATCACTTCTTCTTTCGCCGCCTCCGCTCTCAGTTCTCTAAGCCAGGAGGGGGCCTCTTCCTCCTCCATGCGGAGGAAGGGCGTCTCCTCAGCGGGAACCTCCGCATCCTCCGACGGAATGGCCGCTTCTTCCTCAGCCGCCTCCGCCCTCAGTTCCCTAAGCCAGGAGGGGACCTCTTCCTCCTCCATGCGGAGGAAGGGCGTCTCCTCAGCGGGAACCTCCGCATCCTCCGACGGAATGGCCGCTTCTTCCTCAGCCGCCTCCGCCCTCAGTTCCCTAAGCCAAGATGGAACCTCTTCTTCCTCTAGAGTGGGGACTGGTTCTTCCTCAAATTGGGTCTCGGCTTCCTCTCCGGGAGCCGCCAGCTCTTCTTCGGAGTCGGGTCTGAGTTCACGCAGCCACGTTGGTATCTCCTCTTCCTCAGTGGGCACCGCCGCTTCGTCAACAGGAGCTTCGGCTTCCTGCGCTGGAACCTCGGTTTCAGCTTCCTCGGGCTCGCGCTTTAATGCCCGCAGCCAAGCTGGGACCTCTTCTTCTTCGATGGAAGGCACTTCTTGTTCAGCCGCCTTCGGCATGGCTTCCGTCCCTTCCTCAAGGGCCTCCTCTACCGTCTCCTCTTCAGGCAACATGGCCTTCGACCTCTCCATCCAAGCCATTATCTCCTCAATGGAGGCGGATTCGTCAGGCATAGTCTCCCGCAGCCGAGTCATGGTCTCGCGGCTTATCTCCACCTCCTCTTCCTCAAGGGCTGGGAGCTCTTCCTCCAAAGCGGCAACCGCAAGGGATTCACCCTCTTCCTCCTCGTCCGGAGCCCCTTCGCCGGGGCCAACCGCCTCCTTTGCGTCGGCTGTCACTTCTTCGCCGCCAGCCTCTTGCCTTAGGTCGAGCAGCCACGTTGGGACCTCCTCCTCAGGCGCGGGAACGGCTGGCTCTTCGGGTAGGACAGATTCGGCCTCTTCCGCCCTCAACTCGTGGAGCGAGTCGACCATCTCCTCCTCTTCTAACTCGGGGCCAGGTACCGTCTCTTCCTGTGCGGTAGCTTCCTCCCTCAACTCACGAAGCCAACCTGGTGCTTCATCCGAAGGAGTAGGGCCCTCCTCGATCTGCTCTTCTGAGGGCTCCTCTTCGTCCGTCTGGTCTCTCGCTCTCTCCATCCAGGCCATTATCTCGTCAATCGAGGCCGAGTCGTCAGGCACTGTCTCCTGCAGGTCAGCCAGGGTCGCCTCGCTAGCCACGGCCTCCTCTTCTTCAGCACTTGGAAGCTCTTCCTCGGGAGGGGTGGTCACTTGAGATTGTCCTTTCATGCCCTCCAGCGCTGGCTCCTCTTCCACACCCGCCTCATCAGGCCCTGAGGGTAAGGAAGCCTCCTCAGGTTGAGCGGCCTCGGGTGCCGCCCGTAGCTCACCGACCCAGTCCGGCATCTCTTCCTCACCCGCCGGCAGACCGTGTTCGCCAATCGCCGCAGCAGCTTCCGGTTCCACTGTCTTGTCTTCTGCAAGTTCGCGAAGCCAGTCCGGCATCTCCTTCGCCTCGATTGCTGACGCCGCTCCCTCCGTGGTGGGCTCCTTCTCACCTTCCTGCAACTTCCGCAGCCAATCGGGCATGGCTCCCTCTAGTTCCTCCTCTGGAATCAATGGAGGGGCCGCCTCCGGCTCTGTTTCTTTCGCAGCCGGAGCGGCTTCAAGGCTGATCTCTTCTGCCTGCTCTTGGAGCTCCGTTGCGCCAAGCCGGGGGATGCGAACAGTTTCCAAGGGAAGAGGTGACTGTTCGCGGAACAACTCTTGAGAAACGATGTTCTCTGGGTCTATGGCTTGGGCGGTGCGCAGCAGGGTCCGACCTTCTTCACGGCCGCCATTCAAGAGAATCTCACCCAGTATGAGGTTGGCCTTCAAGCTGTTCGGGAACTTCTCCAAGATGTGCTCGCACACCTCGGCGGCTTCTCGCCGCTGCTCACTCCACCACAACGCCTGAGCCAACGTAGCCTGGATGTCTGATCGTTCGGGATCTTCCTGCAACACGCTTTTGAGTTCGTCTACGGCGCGCTGGTACAATCCCTCCCTTAGATACAGCCGACCCAAGGCCGCTGGAGTGAGCTTCAGCTTTGGAGGTGCAGTTCCGTCGCGCTCACCGTAGAGTCTTTGTAGCTCCTTGCGAATCTCGGCGTTACCAGGGCTCAACTCAAAAGCTCGCTCCAGCTGCCAGATAGCTTCCTCCAGAGCTCCTTCCTCATCGTAGACTATGCTCAGCCCTACGTAGACGACGACATCTTCCAAGTCGACGCTGAGAACCCTCTTGAAGAGATTGGCTGCCTCAACGTAGTCTCCCTTTTCCAGGCTCGCCTCGCCCAACAGGCGATACGACCTGACATGCTTGGGGAAGTGCCTCAAGATGTGACGGCAGATGGCGATGGCTTGATCGTAGGAGTCAGCCCTGATGAGCTTCTTTGCCTCCTCACAGTATTCACTTAGGGTTATCTCAGCCATGGTTCTTCCCTCCGTCAACACTCTGGAACAGGGGTTCCACTTACTAATATTATGCACTCTTTTCCCTGAAATGTCAATATGCCTTTTGGGTCAGGGCCGAATGGACGCGCTTTTGGCGGCGAAGATGTGACTACATCGGGAGGTGGAGTGAGCACAGGGGCTCAACACGTGGGGTCTCAACGGTCGGTGGAAGTGTCTGACGTCAAGAGACGAACTACAACAGGCGATGGAGGCCCTTGACGTGAACTATTATGTCGTCAACGGATACGCCAGGTCGCGGTGACGGGCCCAGCGGATCATTGATCTCATCTCCCAGCAAACCCTGCAGAGTGGCCGCAACGGAATGGGCTAAGGCTCGCAGATCGTATCCTCCCTCCAGCGTGAATGCCAGGCGGCCATCACAGAACTCCTCCGCCATTTCCTTCAGCACACGTGTCAGATACGCATAACCCGCTGCAGAAAGCTGCATCATGCCCAAGGGGTCTGCCCAGTGAGCGTCGTATCCGGCGGATACTAGGATCAATTCCGGGCGATACCGATCAGCGATGGGATACAGTATCTCGTCGAAGATGCGCCCATAACCTTCATCATCTACCCCAGGGGGGAGAGGCACGTTGACGGTGAAGCCCTCTCCTGAGCCATGACCGATGTCGCTCCAATGACCGCTGCCGGGGTAGTACGGGTACTGATGCGTGGAGAAGTAGACCACCTCACTCGTATCGTAGAAGACGTCTTGCGTGCTGTTGCCGTGATGTAAGTCAAAGTCGGCGATGAGGATCCGCGAGAGACCCCTGTTGCGAAGAGCATACTTGGCGGCCACAGCGACATTGTTGAAGAGACAGAACCCCATGGCCCTGCTGGGCAGGGCGTGATGGCCAGGAGGGCGTACGAGCGCGAAGCCGTTCTTGACTTCACCGTCCAAGACCGCCTGGACGAGGTTCAACATCCCGCCTGCCGCCAGCAATGCGACCTCGTAGGAACGGCCATTCAGGTAAGTATCGGGATCCAGATTGCCGCCTCCTCTGTCTGCGACCTCCTTGACGAGGTTTACATAATGCTGCGGATGGACCTCCAGCAGATGCTCCATGGGCACGGGAGTGGCCTCCACGTGGACGAGCCTGTCCAGCAACCCTGCTGTTTGGAGTACCTCTGTCGTCGTCTGTAGCCGCTCTGCACGTTCAACGTGGCTTGACCGGTTGTGCTCCAAGTACTGGGGATCGTACACGTACGCTGTGGTCATAGCCTCACGTTCTCCATCTGGTCGACCAGGCCCGCGTTTCTCGAAAGGAGTGCATCGGGCTGGTCCTGACTTAGTCGTAGAACACCTGGTTGACTAGGGCATGGATCTTGTCCCAGTCCGGATAGAGGAGACTGGGTTCATCGCCAGGTTGCCGCTGCGATGGGTCAAGCAGGGAGCGGTCTATGACCACGAAGCGTATCTGGTCGGGGTCTACCTCGCTAGCCATCCCAGCTAGGCGGATAATCACCGCGGGCGACAAGTCTGTGTAAACGGTGTGGCTCATAGTCTGCAGCAACTGCGGCAGGCGAGGCAGCATCTGCAGGCTGAGGAACTTCCGGCCGATGGTCACTAGTGCCTTCTGTTGCCTAGCCATGCGATCAAAATCGTCACTGCCGTGCCTAGTACGGCAATATCGCAGCAGGGTTTCACCCTCCATGTGCTGCTGTCCTGCCGGGATGTGGATGGTTATCTCGCCACCACGGTCATCGGGATATTTGTTGTCCCATATCTCTTTCTCGACATAGATGTCGACCCCGCCGAGGAGGTCAACTATCTCCCTGAAGCCTTGGAAGTTCATCATGACGTAGCCGTGCAAGGGTATGCCGAAATCCTGTTGTATCGTGTCCATCAGCAAGGCTGGGCCCCCGCCTGGATACCCTTGCGTCTCCCCCAGCACGTGCGCGATGTTGATTCGACGTTTGCCGTGCCCAGGCACCTCTACATACAGGTCCCTGGGTACGGACAAGAGCACTCCTTCGTTGGTCTCTGTGTGAAGGGACGCTATCATGATGGTATCGGTCCGGAAAGACCTGTGCTGGACTTGCCACCGCTGATCCAGACCGACGAGCAGGATGTTGATACGCGGGTTTCCGTGGATAGCCAGCGCAGTCGCTTGCTCGGGCGGAACGTTCTCGAATCGCGGCCCCACTGCGGGGAAGAGGCCACTTGCTTCCAAAGGTTGAACTAGGGCCCGATAAATGTCGTAGAAGTAGGGAATCTCGACCAGTTCGTAGAAGAGATAACCCGATCCAACCCCCAGCACCGTACAGAAGGTCATCGTGGCGGATGCGAGTAGTGCGAGGGCTAGGGCGCGAGGTCCGTTTCCTCTGATATTATGTGGCTGATCTCTCATCTTTCACCAAGAAGCCTACACAATCCAATTATAGCACTTTTGAACGTCATGTCAAAATGTTCCCTTGGCGCAAACAGTTAGAAAGATAGCCCCAGGTCAACAAGGCCACGCTGAATTGGGGCTATCCTAGCCGAGTTCTAGCGACAGATGCGGTATTATACGCTGATGAACAACGGTGCAAGGACCAAGGTGATAGTGGCCAACAGCTTTATGAGCACGTGTACGGAAGGCCCTGCGGTATCCTTCAGTGGGTCTCCAACGGTGTCCCCCACCACTGCTGCAGCATGAGTTTCTGTCCCCTTGGCGATCACGTTTCCATCGGCATCTTCGAGCAGTCCTGCCTCGATGGACTTCTTGGCGTTATCCCAGGCGGCACCGCCGTTGTTCATCACGGTGGCCAGCAGGACACCAGATATGGTACCCACCATCAAGAAGGCAGCTTCCGCCTCAGCACGCAATACAATACCGACGACGATGGGTGTGGCCACCGCCAGGACTCCAGGTACGATCATCTCCTTCAGCGCTGCGCGGGTGCTGATGTCCACGGCGCGGGCATAATCCGGACGGGACGTGCCGGCCATGATGCCTGGATCTTCGCGAAATTGCCGTCGTACTTCCTCAATCATGTCGCTTGCCGTGCGGCCTACCGCACGGATGGCGAAGGAACTGAACAGGAAGACCAGCATCGCGCCGATGGTAGCGCCGACGAAAACCTCAACTCTAGAAAGGTTCACCACTTGTGACGCTGTCACCATTTCTTCTATCACATGTGGGGCGTATCCTAGTCCCTCCAGCATCCGCGTCCTCACCAACTCCACCTTATCTAGGTACGCTGAGAAAAGGAGGAAAGCAGCCAGCGCTGCGGAGCCGATGGCGTATCCCTTGGTAAGTGCCTTAGTAGTGTTCCCAGCCGAATCCAGCGCGTCGGTGCCACGACGGATCTCCTCGGGCGCTCCTGACATCTCCACGATACCTCCAGCATTGTCGGCGATGGGCCCGAAAGTGTCCATGGCTAGGATATAGGCGCAGGTCATGAGCATGCCCATGGTCGACACCGCGGTGCCGTAGATGCCCCCGACGTTAGAGCTAATGCCGAGCAACCCGCTGGCCTGGGCCCCAGCCCAGAAGGATCCGATCAGGGCAATTGAGATCACGATCACCGGGGCAGCTGTGTTCTCGAAAGCGATAGCTAAGCCGGCAATGATATTGGTGGCTGCACCCGTCCTGGACTGCTCAGCGATGAATCTGACTGGACGCCACCGATTGCCTGTGTAGTACTCGCTGATAGCCACGAAGGCTACGCTCGTCAGGAGCCCGATGAAGCCGGCGATGAAGAACCACCACCAGGCTGAACCGAGCATGAGATAGGTGCAGGCGGCCAGGCCCACCACTGACATGACGAAGGTAACCGCATAGCCACGGATGAGAGGGTTGATGGGATCTTCGCCCTTTCGCAACCGTACAGATACCAGCCCAACCATGGACGCGATCAGGCCCAACGCTCGGACCACAAGGGGGAAGAAGATCCACGAGTCGTACCCTGTGACTTTGGCCAAGGCCACGCCCAGAATCATCGCACCGATGTTCTCTGCCACGGTGGATTCGAAGAGGTCTGCGCCTCGACCGGCGCAGTCGCCCACGTTGTCTCCTACCAGATCCGCCACTACCGCGGGGTTGCGTGGGTCGTCCTCAGGGATACCTGCCTCTAGCTTACCGACCAGGTCGGCACCTACATCGGCGGCCTTTGTGTAAATACCTCCCCCAAGTTGGGCGAAAAGGGCCACAAAACTGGCCCCAAACCCGAAGCCGACGATGATGAACGGCGCATCGTGGGGGGTGGTGCCCCCACCATACAGGTAGAAGATGGCCGCCACCCCCAACGAGCTCAGGGCAACCACGAAGAAGCCGGAGACCGCTCCTCCACGAAGGGCAACGATCAGAGCTTCGCCCACGCTCCGCCCGGCTGCGCTGGCACATCTGGTGTTGGACTTGACTGCCACATACATCCCGATGATGCCCGAGACTGCCGAACACGCGGCTCCAGCGAGGAAGGCAACCCCTGTACGTATACCTAGTTCCACGACGTTGATCTCCACCTCGGGAAACCGCTCAAAAAGAGTGATAAGACCACCAATAATGAGGGCAGTGATCACAGCAAGTATGGTGATCGTGGTATACTGGCGCTTGATGAAAGCCACCGCCCCTTCGTGGATCATGGCGCCGACCTCCTGCATCTTCTGGGTCCCCGTGTCTCGACGCAACACATCCCAGGCCAGATAAATGGCGAAAAGGATTGCTGCCACCCCGCAGACAGGTACTACCCACATTAGATTCAGAGTCATATCCACCTCCTTGGAACATAATAGTGTAGGGTAGGGCCACATAACCTAGCCCGTCGATAAACGGTACTATTCTAGCACAAAAGATGCGTGCCAGCAAGCTGTGTCAAGAGTTCACCTTGTGTCTGTCAGCGCGCAGGTGCTTGTTAGTCTGCCATCCCGCGAGACTCGGTGCTCCCCGGGGGCCCGACTAGTGCGGGGGCTCACTGCTCCAGAAAGCTGACGATTATTGACAACATACACGTATCTATTGCTGAGGCGGGGCACTGATGCTATAATAACGGGGAGCTAGCTTAGGAAAGGGGGCCCACTATCATGCCTCGTGAAACCTTTGATGAACAACTCAAGGAGCTGGAGCAGGAGCTCTTGGCAATGAGTGAGCTCGTTGACAGGGCTATTGATCGGAGCGTCAAAGCCCTTGCCGAAAGGGACATCGAACTCTCTCGACAGGTGATAAAGGATGACGAAGCCATCAACCAGGTCCAGCACGACATCGAGGAGAAGTGCCTGGTACTCATTGCCACCCAGCAGCCGTTGGCTAGCGACCTGCGAGTGATCTTTGCCGTCGCCAACATAGCAACGGAGTTGGAGAGGATGGCAGACCACGCAAAGGGGATTGGACAGATCGGTGTCTTGATGGGTCCACGTGAACCCCTCAAGCCGCTGATAGATATCCCTCGTATGGCCAAGAAGGGACGCTGGATCCTTGAGCGCGAGTTGGAAGCCTTCGTCAACCGTGACGTGGAGCTAGCCAGAAGCTTGGGAGGCGAGGACGACGAGATTGATCGGCTATATGACCAGGTGTTTAGGGAGTTGCTGATCTTTATGATGGACGACCCACGAACCATCACCCGGGCCACCTACCTCCTCTGGGTGGCTCACAATCTGGAGCGGATCGCCGACCGGGCGATCAACATAGGCGAGCGAGTGGTGTTCTTGGTCACAGGCAAGGTCGAAGAGCATAACGTGTAAAGAGGTGGAGTTGAGATGGACACCAAGGAAGCCACCGAACTATTGAGCTGGCTAGAGGAGGAGCGCCGACGGGACAAAGCTCTTCTAGCCGAATTGCGGAAAGAGGTAGACCAACACAAGGACCAACTCTCCGGTGCTATTGACAGAATGGGGAAGTTTGAGGAAAGCTTGGCTCAGACCACTGCCGAGTCGGCCAAGATGTCTCGATTCCAGCAGGCTTTGCAGCAGTTCAAAGACGAGATCCTACTGGAGTTGCAGAGATGGCAAGAACGATTTCGCAAGGAAGGTGAACAGAGAGACGAACTTCTCCGGCAGGAAAGGCAAGACCGTGTCCAAGCTCTCGCACAGTTGGAGGAGGGGCTCAAGGAAGCCTTGCAGCTTCGAGGGCCGCTTCAGACACAGCAAGCCGAGATGCAACGGCTGAACAAAGTGACGTCCGCCCAGAAATTGCAGCTAGACGAGGCGCTCAAGGAGGGAAGGGAACAGCAAGAGAGGCTGTTGGCATTCAGGGAGCGAGTGAACAGGAGTGAAGAGAGGCTGGCAGAGCTTCTGCAAGAGGGGGAGGCGCAGAAGGCGAGGTCGGAGAAGATCGAGGATAAGTTGAAGTTCCTGGAGGGTTGGGCGGAAGAACGAGGGCCCCAGCAGATGGCGGATCTGCAAACCTTTGGTGAGCGGCTGAGAGAAGAGCAAGCCCAACTGGTAGGGGAGTTGCGGACCATCGACGACCGGCGAAAGAAGCAGAGAGCCGGGTGGGCCAAGGAGATGCGAACTTGGCGGGACGAAGCCGAAAGGGTCAGGGAGCAGCTTGCGCTTAGCGAGAAGCAATACAGGAGTGCGGAGAGGATGCTGACTGCCCTGGATCAGCTGAAGATCCAGCTGGAGAAGGACCGGGACGCGCTGCAACACATGGAGCGGACGGCAGAGGAACGCCAGAGACAACAGCTTGAGGACTGGCGAAAAGAGAATGAGATGCTCTGGCTTAGGAATGAGGAGAGGTGGCAGCAACTGAGCGAGGAGAATGCAAAGCGGGACGACCGCATCGCGTCACTATGGGAGTCCCACGTAGCACTCCTTCGGCGCCAGGCCGGGGAGGTGGAGAAGTGGATCAAGAAGGTGGAAAAGCACCTTACTGGTCCTAGCAGGTAGGGACTGTGAGCCAGCGGATTCGAACCATCGGTACGGCGGGGCATGTTGACCACGGCAAGTCTGCTCTGGTCAAGGCGCTTACCGGCATAGACCCTGACCGGCTCAAAGAGGAGAAGGAAAGGGAGATGACCATTGATTTGGGCTTCGCTTGGCTGACCCTGCCTAGCGGTGCTTTGGTGAGCGTGGTCGACGTGCCGGGCCACGAGAGCTTCATCAAGAACATGTTGGCTGGTATAGGCGGCATAGACGCTGCCCTCTTCGTGGTAGCCGCCGATGAGGGGGTAATGCCCCAGACCCTCGAACATCTAGATATCCTCGATTTGCTGCAATTGAAGCACGGATTGGTGGCGATCACGAAGGTAGATTTGGTTGAAGATGACGAGTGGCTGCAATTGGTCACTGACGACATTGCCGAGCTATTGAGGGCTACCACTCTGGCTGAGGCGGAGATAGTCCCAGTGTCGGCTGAGACGGGCCAAGGCCTTCCGACCCTCGTGGAGAAGCTTGATAAACTTCTCAAACGGGTACCTTCCAAGAGGGACGTGGGGAAACCCCGTCTTCCTATTGACAGAGTATTTGTCATGGCTGGTTTCGGCACGGTTGTCACAGGGACGCTGATTGATGGGAGCCTGAAGGTCGGCCAAGAGGTTGAACTATTGCCTTCTGGCCTGAAGACCCGCATCCGTGGCTTACAGACACACAAGCAGAAACTCGATGCAACCGGGCCGGGCGGCCGCGTGGCGGTGAACCTGGTGGGCTTGAGCAGCGACCAGTTGCGACGGGGAGACATATTGACGGCGCCGGGCTGGCTGAAGAGCAGCAGGTTGCTAGACACCCGGCTCCGGCTGCTGGGTAGAGCGCCCAGGCCGCTCAAGCACAACATGGAAGTCGAGTTTTACAGCGGCGCAGCCGAGATCATGGCTCGCACGCGGTTGCTGGGAGACGAGGCGATAGATCCCGGCGGGGAGGGTTGGGTACAGTTTCGCCTGGCTTACCCCACTGCAGTGGCTAGGGGGGATCGCTTCATCATTCGACAGCCTTCACCTGGGCTGACTATAGGCGGAGGGGTGGTTGTCGACGCCAATCCTCGGCGGCGTCATCGCCGGTTTGGCCCGTCAGTGATGCAGCGTTTGGAAGCACTATCGCTTGGTACCCCGGAAGAAGTTCTGCTGCACGGTTTGGATGGGGCCCGACCTCGACGGGCTAGGGAGTTGGTCAGGGACAGCGGGCTGACCGAAAACCAGGCGAGAGAGGCGTTGGAGGTGCTAGTTCGTGAGTCAAAGGTGCTCGTGCTTGGCGGTGCTGGCGTCGGGGCCGGAGAGGCTCTGGGAGAGGACCTATATGTGATATCTGGCTCTGGCTGGGGAGAGTTGGAGAATCGGGTCGATGGTTTTCTCAGCGAATACCATATCCGTTACCCCCTTCGCCGCGGGATGCCACGTGAGGAACTGAAGAGCAGGTTGAGCCTTCCCACGCGCATCTTCAACGCGGTTGTCGGCCACGCGGTTATTCAGGGAAGTCTGGGCGAGGAGGGCGGTGCTTTGAAGCTGCCTGGCCACGAGGTTAGGTTTGGCCCAGAGCAGCAGAGGAAGACTGATGAACTGCTGGCTAGATTTGACCGTAGTCCGTACGCTACACCGTCCGTGGCCGAGTGCGAAGCTAGCATCGGGCCGGAACTGCTGAGTGTTCTACTGGAGGAAGGACGACTAGTACGCGTGAGTGAGAGCGTCCTCTTCCTCAGCGATACGTACGACGAGATGGTGGCACGCATAGTCGATCACATCAAGGCCGAGGGTAGCATTACGGTCGCTCAAGTGAGGGACATGTTCCAAGCGAGCCGCAAGTACGCGCTTGCCCTGATGGAGTATCTGGATGAGCAGCGCATCACCAAGCGCGTAGGGGATGAGAGGGTGCTGCGTTGATGGAGGATCATGCCTTTGAAGCTGAGCTTGCTTGACAAAGCTCTCCAGCAGATGACTGAACTGGCCCTGGCGAAGGATCGCACCCAGTGGCTGGTCCGAGCTCGACAGCTTCTGCACGATGCCGATCCGGACCGACTGAGAGGCAAGTTGCTGGATCGCACAGTGCGTGTGCCCTGGCTAGTGGCCATACCTCTAAGTACCATGGACGGTGTCTTTGAGGCGCCCGATTGCCCCAAGAACTTCACCGTGGTCGCCGCCGACGGCTCTTCCATACCGCCGGACAGACACAGTCCGGCCCGGTATTACGTCATCAACACAGGACACGCCATTCTTACTTATGGGGATCAGCCAGATGCTGCACTCGATTCCTCCGCGCAGCTCCATTTCCAGAGCGAGGACCTGTACCTAGATCCCTTGACAGGTAGCTTTCCTGTAGAAGGGGCGCGTCTGAGCGCGAAGATGGTCGTGGCGGAGCTGAAGGCACTGTGGGAAGCGACCGAAAGAGGTGAAGAGCCTGTGGTAGCCCTCAGCGATGGATCCTTGATCCTCTGGGGATTGCAGAACGAGCATGCACGGGTGCAACAGCAATTGCTCGGCGAGTTTCTGCGATATTTGGAGCGTTTTCGTGGTGCAGGCATCCCAGTGGCAAGTTACATCAGCTATCCTGGGGCGCGTGATGTGATCAATTCCCTAAGGGTGTGGCTATGCCAGGGGGAGGCCATAGACTGCGGCAACTGTTCCGCTTCGGAAGTGATGGACTTCTGCAGGGCTCTGGTGGGGATTCTGGACCGACAGCTATTTGGCTTCTTGAGGGCGGGCGAGCGGTCTGCCGTGTTCGAAAGTACTTCGGCTATCCTAGATCAATACGGAGCTGATCGCATCCAATTCTTCTACATGGAGGTGGGAGGCGAGGTAGTGCGCATAGAAGCTCCGCAGTGGGTGATGCGCAACTCCGAGATGTTGGGTTTGGTGCAGGCTGTGGTTTATGATCAGTGTCGTCGAAGCGCAATCCAGCCTCCTTATCCTCCGGCTTTGCAGGAAGCTCACGAGCAGGCCGCTATCTCCTCCACAGAGAGGCAGCTCGTAGAGGGCTTGGTGGAAAGAGCCCTGGCTAGAGAGGGGATCGTCTATACGAGGTCCGCCAAGGACAGAAGTAAGAGAAGGCGGGCGGTATGAGGATAGGGGAGATCATCGAAAGCACGAGCACACACTTCGTGGCCGAGGGTTTTGAACTGAATCATCCACCAGCCTTGGGGAGCTTTGTCAGGGTCTGCGTCGGGGAAGGATGCGATCTCTACGGTGTGGTCTGCTATGGAGAGACGGGAAGCCTCGATCCTGGGCGGCGGGCCGTGCGCAGAAGCACGGAGGAGTCGTTTGACGACCAGATCTACCGGGAGAGTCCCCAGTTGGAGCACGTCTTGCGGACCGAGTTCACGAGCCTGGCCGTTGGAGTGATAGAGAGGGGAGAGGTCCTGCAGTGCTTGCCTTCTCAGCCTCCTCCCCTGCACTTCTCCGTACATGGCTGCAGCGCCGACGAAACGACTCTCTTCACCGAGAATCTCCACTACTTTCGAATTCTACTGAGAGCTTCAGGCCTTGTGCCTGTCGAGCAGCTTCTGGCGGCGAACATAAGGCAAGTGCACAGAGGAAGGGGAGAGGACAAGGACTGGCTGCAAAGGGCAGCCCGAGAGGCGGCCAATCTTCTCAAGTATGACTATGACCGCTTGATGACGCTATTGTATGCCATCGAACCAACCAGCTAGCGGTTGATGGTGGAAGTGTTGTGGGATGGAGCGAAGTCGACTGGGCGTCGTTACTGACGGTGCCTTCAATACCGGTCTGACGGTGAGGCTGGATGCGGACCGCTCAACGGAGGACTTGCGGGTCGGCGAGTTCGTTGTCATCGAGGGGAAGTCCAACCGCTATTTCAGCATGATCTCGGATATGCAACTCCGTGTCAGCGACCCGAGACTTCTGTCGTCGCCACCGGATGACGCTCCGCCCCTTGTTGCCCACGCCCTTGCGGGGACCAGCACCTATGCCACCGTGGAAGTCAAGCCCATGCTCATGCTTGACCTTACTTCCGACCTAGACGAACTCAGGGGACCCCAGTCGGTACGTACCATCCCCATGCACTTCGCTGCGCTGTACGAAGCCAGTGAGATGGATTTCGCGACCGTCTTTGGCAAGGAGGGCGGTACCAACTTCGCTGTCGGCACCCCTGTGACCATGGACATACCAATCTGTTTGCGGCTGGATCGGTTTGTGGAACGGTCCAACGGCATCTTTGGTCAGTCGGGCACCGGCAAGAGCTTCTTGGCGCGCCTTCTTCTCAGCGGCATCGTCACCTCCCGTGCTGCGGCCAATCTGATCTTCGACATGCACAGTGAGTATGCGTTCGACAAGCAGACGGAGGATGGTCACTGGGTCAGAGGCTTGCGCGAGTTGTTAGGCTCTCAAGTTCTAGTCTACTCTCTGGATGCTGAGGCTGCGGCAAGGCGTAATGTGGACGTGACGTTAATCATCGGCCTGAACCAGATAGAAGCCGAGGATATCATGCTCCTCGCCGACGAGTTGGACTTGACGGCCACCACAGCTGCTACCGCCGGGCTGTTGGGCGATCAGTATGGAGACGACTGGCTACGTCAACTTCTGGCTATGTCCCCCGATGAACTGGCGCAGTTCTGTCAATCCTCTGGGGCTCATCCTGAGGCTACCAAAGCCCTGCAACGCAAACTGAGGGAGGTCCAACGTCGTGGCTATCTGACGGAGAAGGCTTCTTTCTCACTGATAGACGAGATGGTGACCGCCCTGGGCAAGGGTCGCAGCGCAATCTTGGAGTTCGGGCGCCATGACTCTCCACTGGACTATATGTTGGTGGCCAATATTGTCACCCGCCGTGTCCGCAGACTGTACCAGCAGAAGATGGAGCGCTTCGAGGAGACGAAGGCCGAAGCTGACAGACCGCTTCAATTGATGATCACCTTGGAGGAGGCGCACAAGTTCCTCAACCCCACTGTAGCCAGGCAAACCATCTTTGGCACCATCGCCCGCGAAATGCGCAAGTACAACGTGACGTTGATGGTGATTGATCAGCGACCCAGCGGGATAGACCCTGAGGTGATGTCCCAGTTGGGTACCCGGATCACCGGGTTGCTGACCGAAGAGAGGGACATAGACGCTGTTCTTACAGGGGTCAGCGGCCGCAGCTTCTTGCGCGGGTCGTTGGCCAGCCTGGACACCCGTCAACAGCTGCTCCTCATGGGCCACGCGGTGCCCATGCCCATAACGGTCCGGACACGCTCCTATGATAAGGAGTTCTATCAGGACATACAGAGAGGCGGGCGAGCGCAAGAGCTGCCTGACGTCGTCGCCACCGACATATGGGCAGAATAGGGATCAGGCACTAGCGAGGTCTCTCAGGCCTCACCGGTGAGGAGCAGTCTCTGCATCCAGGATTTCACCGGCCCGCGATGCCGCTTGACTATCATCACCGTCTTGGGACACTCGCGAACGACTCGGTCGGCCAGCGCGCCAAACAGCAACTGCTCGAAGAACCCTTCCTCTGTAGCCCCCATTACCACGAGGCTAGATTCCTCCGCCTGCTGCAATATGCCTTCCAAGATGGTTGGAGCCGATACGACCTTGGGTTCGATGGGGTAATCGTAGCGGCCTACTGCCCTAGCCAGAGTCCGCTTTCCGAATTCCACCAGTTGGGGATCACCCCCGCGGGCGACGTAGAGCGCAATCACGTGGGGTCGGAGCCCGTTGGGTCTCGCGTATTCCCGCGCCTGCGAGACGGCGAGCTCCAGTGCCAAGGAGGAGTTGGGACCCCCGACTGTTGGCACCAGGATTATCTTCAGCTCCTCCCGCTTTCTGAAGTGTATCATCGCCACGTCGCAGGGGGGGCTCTTGCTGACCGCATCAATCACGCTACCGAAGGCCCTCCCTTCGGTGCTGGTACCGCCTAGCCAACCTAGCAGTATCAGATTTGAGTCACGCTCCCTGGCGGTGTCGATGATGGCCTGGCTGACACTCCGTCCAAAGCGGATCATCGTATTCACAGGCACATCCAACGATTTGGCTTCGGCTATCACCGTTTCTAGAATGGGCTTCCCATGCTTCAGGAAGAAGCGTCCATCAGTGATGCTCAGTTGCGGCGGAACGCGCACCACATGCAGAGCGAATACCTCGCCGTCCTTGTCCTTGGCTATTGGTGCCGCCAGCCTGCCCAGGAGCCGGGCCTGCAGTTCATCGGCCACAGGGATCAGGATTGAGTATCTCTTGGTCGTGACGATCTCTTGATGGATGATCTTGACAGGTTCCTTCATCGGTTCCGCACGGGCGGCATAGGCCACGTAGAATATCAACCCTGATACAATCCAGAGTGCGGCAACATACGTGGCCTGAGGGCTCAGGCGCGAGAGGTACACGATGAGCACCAGCTGGGAAGCGATGCCCAAGATGGGTAACAGGGGCATCAGCGGGATTCTGAAACCCCTTTCCAAATCCGGTCGGAGGCGCCGCATGCGGATGGCGGTAACGTTGACCATCATGAAGAGGAGCAGAAACATGATACCCGCGGCGCTCGCTACCGACTGGACGGGCAGAGTCACGACTATGAAAGCTACGAGGGCCCCGGAGATGAATATGGCCCAATGCGGGGTACGTCGCCTGTCATGCACCTGACCGAACAACGGAGGCAGGTTCCGATCACGACCCATGGCGAAGGAGACTCGTGAAGAGGAATAGATCGTAGCGTTCAGTGCGGACATGGTGGACATCAAGCCCCCCAAGATCAACACGAAGGCTCCCATCGGCACAAACTGGCGGGCCGCCTCAACAATAGCGGTCTCCTCATATTGGGCAAGGAAATCCCAGGTCGCAATCCCGGCGATCGGTGGCTGCACAGCGCCTAGAGCTATGAAAGCCACTCCGAGATAGATGACGACCACAATGGCTATGCTGGCGAAGACTGCCCGCGGAAGGTTCCGCTTGGGTTCGCATATCTCCTCACCGCACTGAGAGATGACCTCGTATCCCTGGAAGGCAATCGTGGTCAATCCTGCGGCCATTGCGACTCCACCGATGCCCGTCGGGAAGAAGGGCTGGAACTTGGATAACCAGTCCCCGCGCTGCAACATGCTCCAGAGCCCGAAGCCAACGAAAACGCCCAGGATTGCTATTTTCGCCAGAGTCACCATATTGCCCACTTTGCCTGTCTCCGAGACGCCTTGGAAGTTGACATAGGCGAAAAGAAGCGTTATGGCTACCGCTAGCGTTATGGCCAGAACTTCTGTCCCGACAAAGGCTGGGCGAAGCCCGACTCGGTTGAGGAAATCTGCAGCGTAGTGGCCGAAGCCCAGAGCATATAGGCTGCACGCCACCGAGTGGCCAAACCAGTCTATCCAACCACTCAGGAAGCCGAAGAGGGGAGAGAGCGCTTGTTTGACCCATACATAACCCCCGCCGGCCGAAGGGAGAGCGGATCCCAATTCGGCGTACGAAGCGGCTGTGAAGCAGGTTACGATGGCGTTGAGGAGGAAGGCGAGGAGCAAAGCTGGGCCTGCCACACCAGCAGCGATACCGGTCAGAACGAAGATACCTGCCCCGATCATCGCCCCGACGCCAATCATCGTTGCGTCGAAGCCACTCAGCGTCCGGGCTAGTGCTACTGATTCTCGCTGGTTGCTGCCTGCCCCCTGTGCCATGGAGTCGCTAGTCCAAGTACTTCCCGACCAGCAGGTTGAGCTCCTGCTTGACGCGTCCGGGTATGCGATCCTTGGCTGTCTGGATGGCTACCGAGAGTGCCGTGGCGCAGTCACAGCCTCGCTCAGAGGGGACAAGAGGTACGACTTCTGTTATGGTTTTCTTGGCTGTCTCCACGTTCTTCAGAATGGTCTGGACTACCATCTCCGCGGTGACAGGGGCTTCCGTCTCGTGCCAGACGTCATAGTCGGTGGACAAGGCGAGGCTGGCGTAGCAGATCTCGGCTTCGCGCGCCAACACCGCCTCAGGGATTGCGGTCATGCCTATGATATCTACATCCCACAGCCGGTGCATCTTGGATTCGGCCTTGGAGGAAAACCGAGGGCCCTCTATGCAGACGTAAGTGCCACCCTTGTGGACTTTGGCGCCGACTGCCTTCGCAGCCTCGAACAGTACTTCACTCAGTTCTGCACAAAAGGGTTCCGCAAAGGAAACGTGAACAACCAGACCATTGCCGAAAAAGGTGTTAACGCGCCCCTTGGTGCGATCTATGATTTGATCCGGAATCACAATGTCGGAAGGTGCTATCTCCTCCTTCATGCTGCCACACGCGTTGACCGCGATTATCCGCTCGACCCCTAGTGACTTCAAGGCGTAGATATTGGCCCGCACGTTTACTTCGCCAGGGAGGATGCGGTGGCCGCGGCCATGGCGCGGCAAGAACGCCACGCATTTGTCCTGGAGCGTACCTACTACTATTGGATCGCTGGGCTTGCCAAACGGCGTGGAGATATCATGCTCCTCGATATCGGTGAATCCTTCAATCTCATATAGCCCACTGCCACCAATAACGCCGATGGTCGCCTGTGTCATGTCGGCTATCCTCCCTTTTCCCCACGTGCGGATTATGCTTCTACCCCCTTGTCTGGTAGTCTCGGCAAGTCTAGCACAAGGTTAGTCGATTGTCAAACATAGACGAGAAGGGCATGCTGAATTGCCCACACACTGGGGATATGCTAGAATTTCATATCCTGCGGAAGGGAGAGTGAGCATGCCAAGAAACAGAAGCATAGCCGTCGGCCTGCTGGTGGCGGGCATAGTGATCCTGCTGGGATCCGCGCTAGCCGATGTCTTGGGGATCGGAGGCGCCCCAAGTGTTTTCGGCTACAGACAGCTGGCGGGCATCACTGCTGGGGCGGTAGTAGCCGTTGTTGGCGCGGTTCTCTACTGGCGGGCTGGCAAACAGGGATAGGGATATCGGTCAAGGGCGTTGCTCTTCCTTGAGGCCTGTGGCATGAAAGGCAGAATCGATGATCTACCTGGATGACATCTTGGAGTCCACCAAAGGCAGAGTGCGCGGACAGGCCTTTGCACGGGAGTTCACTGATTTCTGCTACGATTCCCGCATCCTGAAACCGGGCGAGCTTTTTCTGGCAGTGAAAACTGAGAAAGCTGATGGGCACGACTACATAGAAGAAGTCTGTCAAGATGGGGCTGCTGGCGTGCTCTGCCAGGCGGAGATGGACCTCTCCCCTTACGGGGTGACCTGTATTCAGGTCGAGGACACCCAGCGAGCTCTCACCCAATGGGCGCGCTACGTCTTGAGCAAGTTTGGTACCGAGGTCATCGGGGTCACCGGCAGCACTGGCAAGACCAGCAGTAAGGAGGCCATTGCGGCGGTCCTACGAAGACGCTTTCGCGTGTTCAAGAACTTTGGCAATTACAACGACCGCTATGGGCTCCCCATCGCCCTTGGGCAGCTGCTGCCAGAGCATGAGAAGGCGGTCTTGGAGATGGCGTGTGACAGTTTTGGGGAGATAGAAGACCTCAGCCGCATGACCTCGCCTCGTGTGGGGGTTGTTACCACGGTGAACCATACACACCTGGAGTATCTTGGTACCCTGGACAACATCGCTCAAGAGGAGCGCAGGCTGGTCGAAGCCTTGCCGGAGGAGGGATACGCGATCCTCAACTACGATGATCCACGTGTGCGGGCGATGATAGACAGAACAGAGGCACAGGTTATTACCTATGGGACCAGTCCAGGGGCCGATGTACGTGGCTCTGCAATCGAAGGGACGCAGCAGGGTATCCAATTCCAGATTCATCACCAGGGAGCTGAGTACGAGGCCGTGGTGTCGCTGTTGGGGAAGCACAGTGTCTATACAGCTCTGGCGGCGGCGGCCGTGGGCATCGCCTACGGTGTGGGCTGGGAAGATATTCTGGAGGCACTGAGTTGTCTTGAGCGTGTGAAGGGCCGTCTGAACCCCTTGCCAGGCATCAATGGAAGCCTTCTCTTGGACGACACCTTCAGTGCCAGTCCTGCCTCCACATTGGCTGCCCTGGATGTACTTGAGGAGCTCGAAGGCGGAAAGAAGTTTGCCATTCTGGGAGACATGCTCCGCTTAGGTGCCTACGAGGAAGAGGGACATCGTGAAGTCGGTCGTCGAGTGGCCGAGGTGGCGGACGTCTTGGTGACCAAGGGTGATAGGGCGCGCCTGATCGCCAGTGAGGCTCAGAGGTCGGGGCTGGGGCGTGATCGGGTTTTCATCACCTACAGGAGCGAGGACACTGTCCGTAGTGTCATAAACATGATAGATCCCCGAGATGTGATTCTGATCAAAGGGGCCCTTGAAACTCGTATGGAGGAAGTCGTCGAGAAGTTCCTCTCCGACCCAACCAGTGCCGAATCAGTGCTGGTTCGTCAGAGCCCTGCCTGGAAGCAGATCTATATCATACGGCCTGACAGACCTACGTGGGTCGAGATAGACCTGGGTGCAATCGCCAACAACGTGCGGCAACTTAAGAGGATGGTGGGGGACGGGGTAGGCATCATCGCTACTCTCAAAGGTGACGCCTACGGCCATGGAGCAATCAAGGTGGCTCGGACCGCCCTTGCCAACGGTGTCGACATGCTGGGCGTGGCCTGCCTGAGCGAGGCGGTGACCCTACGCAGGGCAGATATCACAGCTCCAATCCTGATCTTGGGGTATACGCCTGCCTGGCAGGCTCGAGAGGCTGTGCTCAACGATGTGACAGTCACGGTATTCTCCCTCGATGTGGCCAGGGCCCTGTCACGAGCTGCAGACGATCTGAACTCTGAGGTGCGAGTACATGTGAAGGTGGACACGGGCATGGGGCGACTCGGGATACTGCCCCACGAGGTTCTGGACTTCGTGCGAGAGGCAAAGGACTTGCCCGGCCTCGTCGTCGAGGGCATTTTCACGCATTTGGCCATCGCTGACATACCCGATGCTCACAATGTGCAAGGTTGGGGACGAGAGTATACTCGGAAGCAGTTGAGATCTTTTCAAGGTGTGCTCCAGGAACTGGAAGCCAGTGGCGTACACATACCACATATTCATGCTGCCAACAGCGCCGCAATAATTGCCTTCCCTGAGTCTCACTTCAACATGGTGCGGCCGGGCATAGCCATCTATGGTCTGGACCCCTCTTCCCAAATCCCTCGTCCTGCGGGCTTTGAACCTGCTCTCTCGTTCAAGAGCCAGGTAGCTCAAGTGAAAGAATTGCCTTCAGGGAGCTATGTCAGCTATGGATGCACTTATCGGACTGAAGCTCCCACCCGGATCGCTGTCATACCGGTAGGATATGCCGACGGGTTCCGGCGAGGGCCGCACAATTGGGGAGAAGTACTTGTCAAGGGACGGAGGGCTCCTTTGGTGGGAAGTGTCTGCATGGATCAGAGCATGATTGATGTCACTGACATACCTGGCGTCAGACAAGGCGACGAGGTCGTGCTGATAGGTCAACAGGGTGGCGATAGGATTACCGTGGGTGAAGTGGCCGAGAGGCTTGGGACCATCAACTATGAAGTCGTATCTGAGATTCTGGCTCGTGTGCCACGAGTGACGTAAGTCACGAGCGGCGCAGGAGGTCGAAGAATAGTGTGGAAATTTGACAGTTCTTTTCGTTCGGTGTATACTTCGTTTGATCGCCTCTCTTCTGTGCTCCGAAGAATGAGTCTTTCGTCACACCATCTCTCGGCGACGCGGTTGCTCTGTGAGGGAGACCGGTGTTTTAGACGGGATAGCCTCTCAGGAACGGGCTCTGGAGCCCGCCAGCTTCTTGGTTCATCTGTGTTGTCCGCGCGGTGCATGCTAGCTAGGGTGAGGAGGCCGCAAGGCAGTGGCGAGAAGAAAAGCTTCGTCCACCAAGGGCAAGAAATCCTCCAGGCGGTTGCAGGCTCATGATCTGACCCTAGACCTGGAGGATCGTTGTGTCGTCAAGAATGGTGTGCCGACTCACCTGACTCTTAAGGAGTGCGCTCTTCTCGAGATACTGATGCGGAATAGCGGCAAGGTACTCACCCGCAAGCGACTGATGAAGGAGGTCTGGGACACTGACTACTTGGGGGACACCAGAACACTGGATGTGCACATCTGCTGGCTTCGGAAGAAGATCGAAGACAATCCGCGCGAGCCAGTCGCAATTCGCACCGTAAGAAGGGTGGGCTACCGATTTGAGGTGTCGAGCGGGCGGGCAAGAAAATCGAAATGATAGAAGATGCTGTCTTCAGAGGACAGCGCGTCCTCACCAGCGCCCGACTTGTCGGGCGTTTCTTGCTATCGGGAGGGCAGATGTTGTGGATGGCCGAGCAGGTGCGGCTTTCATCGAAGGAGGGCTTGCGCGATAAGGTGGCGCTGGATTTCGTTGGTGCCCACGTAGATTTGGAACGCTTTGGCGTCGCGCATGTATTTCTCTACCGGGTATTCCTTGATATAGCCATAGCCTCCGAAGATTTGTACAGCATCCGTCGTGACCTCCATGGCGATATCGGACGCGCGGCACTTGGCAATGGCTGTGTGGTAAACATTGCGTAGTTCTCGATCAACCAACCAGGCGGCCTGCCAAGTTAGAAGGCGAGCTCCCTCTATCTTGATGGCCATGTCGGCCAACATGAACTGGATTGCCTGGAAGGATGCTATAGGCTGGCCAAACTGTACCCTTTCCTGAGCATAGTTGGTAGCAGCTTCCAGCGCCGCGCGAGCCACTCCGACTGAGGCTGCCGCTATCCAAGGCTTGTTTCGGTTGAGGGCTTGCAGGAAGATCTTGAACCCTTGACCTTCTTCGCCCAGCCGGTTTTCAACGGGCACAGGGACGTTCTCGAAGATGACCTCGCTTGTATTGATAGCGCGCTGGCCCATCTTGTCCTCCTGCTTGCCGGCGGAGACGCCGGGTACGTCGGCGGGAACGACGAAGGCTGAAATGCCTCTGGCGCCCTTCTCCAACTCGGTGGAAGCGAAAAGGCAGTGCAGTTGCGCTACGCCCCCGTTGTCAATGAGCGTCTTGGTGCCGTTGATGACGTAGTGGTCACCCTGACGTCTCGCCGTAGTTCTTATGCTACCGATGTCGGAACCAGCCTGAGGTTCGGTCATGCAGAGAGTCGCGAGGTTGGGTTCGGCACAGAATGGCTTTACAAGCCGTTCCATTTGCTCGGTGCTGCTGGCAACGAGCAGGGGAGTAAGCGCCAGAGTGTTGGCCATGATGGCGGTGCCGATGCCTGCGCACGCCGCCGCGAACTCTTCTGCGACCAGGCAAGTCTCCATCGTGCCGAGCCCACCACCGCCATAGCTCTCAGGGATGGTCATATTCATGAAGCCCAGGCTATGGGCCTTCTCGATGATGGCGGCGGGATGTCTGGCGTCGCGGTCGTGTTCTGCCGCCAACGGAGCGATTTCGTTCTGAGCGAACTGTCTTGCCAGCTCCCTCAACGCTTCCTGTTCATCGCTGAGCGAGAAACTAATCATTGTTGGGCCTCCGCACCACAGCCCCAAGATGATTGCTGACCACGCCCAAGTATTATAGAGGGCGGAGTTTGGCTTGTCAACCATACTCCGAACTCGTCATTGGACTCAGTCGCGTTGCAGCCTGTGAATCGAAGAGCATTTGCTGCCCCTGGCTGTGCTAACACCGCGCGGACTTCCCCCGTCAGTCACAGGCCAAATGTGGTAGTTTTTGGCAGTGGGAATCTGCTATATTTAGCGACAAACGAACCCACGACGCAAAGTTGTGGTTTCGTTCTGTGTTGTGTTTGCAGCACGCCAAATCACGGGACCTAGACCAGGGGGCCACAGTATCGATTCGCGAATTCCGGGGTTCTATAAGCTGAGTCCGTCGCAGCGTCTCCGACAAGCGCAGGTCGCAACGGGCTTGACGGATGAAGAGGCTGCCATTCTGCAAGGCTCTGAAGGATTGGACGTGTCCCAGGCCGACAGGATGAGCGAGAACGTGGTCGGAACCTTCGGCCTGCCCTTGGGAATCGCAGTCAATTTTCGAGTCAACCGTCGGGACTATCTGGTTCCCATGGCTATCGAGGAGCCGTCGGTAGTGGCTGCTGCGAGCCATGCGGCCAAGCTGGTGCGTGCGGCCGGAGGGTTCGTAGCCGAGGCTTCTTCGTCCCTGATGATTGGGCAGATTCAAGTGCTCGGGTTGGACGATCTTCCGGGGTCTCGCCTCAGTCTCTTGGCTGAACGAGAGAGACTGTTGGCCGTCGCCAATGAGCAGGATCCGGTCCTCGTGGGATTAGGCGGGGGCGCCAGAGACTTGCAGGTGCGCATCGTTCCTGAAACGCCTGCGGGCCCCATGCTGGTGGTGCATCTGATATACGATTGTCGGGATGCGATGGGGGCAAACGCCGTGAACACGGCTGTTGAGGCACTGGCCCCGTTGGTGGAGGAGATAACAGGCGGGCAGGTATTGCTGCGTATCCTTTCCAACCTTGCTGATAAGCGTCTTGCCCGGGCGCGGGCCGCGGTGCCTGCCGAGGCGCTAGCTCTTGACGGGCTTGATGGTCAGGAAGTGGCCGAGCGTATCGTGGACGCCTATGCCTTGGCGGCCGTCGATCCCTATCGAGCGGCGACCCACAACAAGGGAATCATGAACGGAATAGATGCGGTGCTCATCGCCACCGGCAACGATTGGAGGGCAGTGGAGGCGGGAGCTCATGCCTATGCTGCTCGCTCTGGTCTGTATCAGTCTTTGAGTACGTGGGACATTGACTCTGACGGTAACCTGGTGGGTACCCTGGAGTTGCCCATGGCTGTGGGTATCGTTGGCGGGGCGACGAAAGTCCATCCTGGGGCCCAGGTGGCTCTAAGAGTCATGGGAGTTCAGACGGCTCAGGAGTTGGCTGAGGTGATAGTTGCCGTGGGGCTTGCTCAGAATCTCGCTGCCCTGCGTGCCCTGGCCACTGAGGGCATCCAACGAGGGCATATGGAGCTCCATGCGCGCAACATGGCCGTCGCCGCCGGAGCTCGCGGTGATTTGGCAGACAAGGTGGCCGCGCGAATGGTGGAGGAGCGCGTCATTCGGCTAGACAGAGCTGAAGAGTTGGTTGGGGAGATGTCCTGATATTATGTTGGTGCAAGGAGAGGACGGCTTATGATGAAGCCTAACAGAGAAGTGGGGATAGTTGGCTACGGGGCCTACATCCCGCGCTACAGGATCAGCGCCGCTGAGATATCTCGTGTGTGGAAGATGGGCGAGGACACCCTTCATCTGGAGGAGAAGGCGGTGCCTGGCCTGGACGAGGATACGGCCACGATAGCCATCGAGGCTGCCAGGAACGCCGTGCGCAAAGCCAAGATTGATCCCCAAAAGTTGGGAGCCATATGGCTGGGTAGCGAATCGAAGCCCTATTCTGTCAAGCCTACGGCCACCATTGTCGCTGAGGCCGTTGGCGCCACACCTCACACCACTGCTGCCGACTGGGAGTTTGCGTGCAAGGCTGGAACGGAGGCTATGCAGGCAGCCTTCGGCTTTGTGGGCTCGGGTATGGTCCAGTATGCGATGGCTATTGGTGCAGACACCGCGCAAGGGAGGCCGGGTGACCAGCTGGAATACACGGCTGGTGCCGGTGGGGCCGCTTTCATAATAGGGCCACGAGAGGAGAGCATGGCCTACCTGGAGGGGTCTCATTCCTACGTCTCTGATACACCCGATTTCTTCCGTAGGCCCAGCCAACACTATCCTACCCATGGCAGTCGATTCACGGGCGAGCCAGCGTATTTCACGCATTCGTTGATGGCTACTCAGTACTTGATGGATCAATTGGGGTATGGTCCACAAGACTACGATAAGGTCATCTTTCACCAGCCCAATAGCAAGTTCCCTGTCCGGCTGGCGAAGCGGCTGGGTTTCGCCCCGGAGCAGTATGAGGATGGCCTCTTGGTACCAGTGATCGGAAACGCGTATGCAGCTTCATCGGCCTTGGGATTGGCGGCTGTCCTTGACAAGGCGGATGTTGGAGAAAGAATCCTGCTGGCGTCCTTTGGGTCTGGTGCTGGAAGCGATGCTTTCTCGTTCGTGACGACAGAGTTGATCACTCGAGGCAGGAACCCTTTGCCCGGCGTCGCTGACTATGTCACCCGCCGCCGGGAGATTGACTACGCTCGATATGCCCGGCATCGGGGCAAACTTTCGATGTATTAGGTTTCCACGCTGCACGTCGCTCGGAAAGGAGTAGGCCGAAGGAGGTATCTGAGCTATTGACCAAGGTTTATGTGGTCGGCATCGGCCAGACGCCGGTCAGGGAGCATTGGGACCGCTCAGCCCGTGACTTGGCTGTGAGTTCCGTGCTTGAGGCCATAGAGCAAGCGGGCGTCGAAAAGGCCGATGCTATTTACGTTGGAAACGCTCTTTCCGGGGAGGTGGCCGGACAGGAGCACCTGGCTGCTCTGGTCGCCGACTTCGCCGGTATGGCGGGCACTGAAGCGGTACGCATCGAAGCTGCCGGTGCTTCAGGGGCTGCAGCGGTGAGGATGGGATGTCTTGCCGTAGCCAGCGGCTTGCAGGAAGTCGTCATCGTCACTGGAGTGGAGAAGATGTCCGACCTGACCGGGCCTGCAGTGGAGGAGGCCCTGGTTACGGCCACGGACGAGGAATACGAAGCGATCCATGGGCTTTCCCTGGTGGCGCTCAACGCCTTGCTCATGCGGCGGTACATCTACGAGCACCATGTCGAACGGTCGGACTTCGCACATTTCTCGATCAATGCTCATAAGAACGCTTCGAACAACGAGTATGCAATGTTCCGTCGTCCCATCACTGTGGACGCTTTCGTGAACGCGCGCATGATCGCTGACCCCATCAGCTTGCTTGACTCGGCTCCCGTGGCCGATGGCGCGGCCAGTCTGGTTCTGTGTTCCGAGAAGGTTGTTGGAGAGAGAGCCAACTCCGCAGTCGAGATCGTCGCTTCCGCTGCAGCGACTGATGCCATGGCGCTCCACGATCGAGGCAATCCCTTGTTCCTGCAAGGGGTCTACGAGTCAGCTCAGAGGGCTTATGCTCAGGCAGGGATAGGCCCTGAGGACATAGATCTCTTCGAGCTGCATGACGCTTTCACCATCATGGGTGCGCTCAGCCTTGAGGGCTGCGGTTTCGCATCTGAGGGCGAGGGGGTTCGCCTCGGTATAGATGGAGAGATCGCTCTGGAGGGAAGGATTCCCATTTCCACCATGGGGGGCCTGAAGGGCAGGGGCCACCCCGTAGGTGCCACTGGTGTCTATCAGGTGGTCGAACTTGTGCAGCAGTTGCGGGGTGAGGCTGGTGCCAATCAGGTGGATGGGCGCCTGGGCATGGCGCAAAGCATCGGTGGAAGTGGAGCCACGGTCGTGACCCATATCCTCAAGTCACCCTAGTGGGGTCCCGTGCGAGCGGAGACGATGTGGGGGCTAGGCGTCTGGAAACGCCTAGTTTGTCGGCGCAGCACACGGTCAGCGCTTGTCTTGGAAACGTCGTTGTGGGTTAGGAGACTAGAATATGAGTCTTGCCAGACATTGGCGTTTGCAGAATCAACGTTATAGGTTGCTGGGTGTGCAATGTGAGGATTGTGGCGCGAGACTGTTTCCTCGGCGTCAAGTCTGTCCTCGATGCAAGTCTCAGAACCTTCAGCGCTACCAGTTTGGGGGAGAGGGAAAGGTCTACTCGCACACAGTTGTCTATGACGCACCAGCTGGCTACGAAGGGTTCGTACCATACATCGGGGCGCTCGTCGAGCTGGAAGAAGGCCCTCTGATTGCCGCACAGCTGACGGATGTCGACATCGATGATGTGCAGATCGGGATGCCTGTAGAGATGGTGACACGACGGTTGAGGCAGTACGGCGAAGACGGCCTCATCGTCTACGGGTACAAGTTCAGGCCGAAGCTGAAAGAAGCACCTTGACCCCTTGATCGCTGCGCCGGAATCCAGCGGTGACACACTGCTGAATTCGCTGGGTCCACTCCCCCGGAGCTGACGTCCCCCTTTTTCAGCCCCTCATTTCGGTCCGCGAATCAGTCGCGCTCTACATGTTCCCAGGTGCGAACCGACCTCTGAAGCGCTGCCTACGCCCATGTTTGCTCGTTTGACGGGTCTTCTGGGCGGTAATGTTGTCTGTTCGCGCGCTGAGCGCCAGAGTTGGGGCCGGCGCATCCCCTGGCTGCCGAAGCATTGTGTCGCATCGTCGACACAAGAGGTGACGGCAGCTTGTGGTGCGCGTCCCCGCCGGGTCTGCCTGTCGGTTGCGGTGTTTCCTAAACCATGATATGATTGTTACGTTATCCGACACGAAGAATGCGTCGGTGCCGTTCGTTGCCGCGAGAGGACAACGACGATGGAGCGCCACCGACGAGGGACGTCACAAGAGTAGGCAGGGTGTCCGGAGGAGAGATAGATGTCACAATCAGATCGAACGAAGATCGAGGATCGTTTAGGGGATTCGGGGGAGGTTGCTCCCGTCACGTACGAGATAAGCAGCTACGGGGCAGACTTCCTTGTTGATGGCCTTGTCAGGCGTCTGAGAGATGGCGACATCTTCATTCCAGCATTTCAGCGTGGTTTTGTATGGACGTACAGACAGGCCTCGCGTTTCATAGAATCCTTCTTACTAGGACTACCTGTTCCAGGCATATTCCTGTCGAAAGATTTCGATTCGCAGAGGCTTCTGGTTATTGACGGCCATCAAAGGCTAAAAACCCTTCAGTTCTTCTGCGACGGTGTGTTCGCGGACAGCGGAAGGGTATTCTCGCTCAGGGGAGTTCAGACGCAGTTTGAGGGCCTCACCTACGGAACGCTGAGGGATGAGGACAAGCGCAGACTGAACGACTCCGTAGTGCATGCCACGGTAGTTAAGCAAGAAGCACCGCCAGAGGATGATAGCAGCATCTACTACATATTCGAGAGGCTGAATACCACTGGGACGCCACTGCTGCCGCAAGAGATCCGGCACTGTATATATCGTGGTGAGTTCAATGAGCTCCTCAAGGACCTCAACCAGATGCCGCCTTGGCGTTCAGTGTATGGGCGCGTCGATAAGCGGATGCGGGATGAGGAGCTCATACTCCGCTTCCTGGCTCTGCACTTCAACGCGGGGACCTACGAGCGGCCCATGAAGGAGTTCCTCAACCGGTTCATGGCTGGAAATAGACACCTACAGCTACAGCCTGCAGGTGAGCTGGCGGGAGTCTTTGCTGAGACGATTGGACTCTTTGATGACGTTCTCGGTCACAGGGCTTTCAGGCCCGTGCGGGCCCTGAACGCGGCTGTGTTTGACTCAGTCATGGTCGGGGTGGCCAGTCGGCTTGAGGCAGGTGGGATTTCAGACGTGAAGCGACTGGAGGACCAGTACGAAGCTCTTCTCAGCAATGAGGAATTCCAAGAGACCACTCAGAGAAGCACTGCGGACGAGGTGAATGTGGCCGTCAGACTGCAGATGGCAACCGAGGCCTTTGCGGACGTGGAATGAGAAACCTGGAAGCGGTGCGCTACAAAACGCGCCTCGACCACCTTTTTCAGAAGAGTGATGGTCTCTCCGATGATCTGGAGCTTCAAGCCCAGTGGGCACGCTACCTGTGCGTGCTTGTCGCGGGGTTCCTGGAGACCTCCATAAGTGCAATCTATAGTCAATATGCTGAGGCGACCGCGGCACCAACTGTTGCCAGGTTCGTGGCTGTCAGGCTTGATCGGTTCCCGAACCCTAATATGGAGAGGATACTTCAGCTCGCTCGTTCGTTCGACAAGGACTGGGGAGACGCTCTGGCCAGCCAGACCGAGGGTGAGATCAAAAACGCAATCGACAGCATTTGCAGCAACAGAAACTTGATTGCACACGGTAGGGATACAGGGATAACCCTTGCCAGAACAAACAGCTACTACCAACAAGCGATCAGGCTTGTCGAGATGATCGAGAGGCAGTGTGCAGGGGAATGAGAGGACTATCTGTCTTGGTCCTGGTGGGCTTAGAACGTCGCGGAAGCCGCGTGGGGTTCTGACGTGGACGTTCCGGACAATGAGTAGTTAGGCGCAAACTCGTCAGTGTTACTGCGTTTCCAACCATGCGAACTCAATCGAGTATTGGAAGATGGTGCTGATCCGGCCAAGAATAACGGACTATTATGACATTCTTGTTGCCCAGTCTGAGGTAGACTTCGCAATTCCACTTCTTGAGGAGGATATTCCCCTCTATGTAGACCCCTTTCTCTTGTGGAAGTCTCCCTCCCAACAGGACCAAGCATTGCATACCTCGCTCATAAACGCGTTCAACCAACTCAACTTCCTTCTGAAAGAGGGCAATAAGGATCGGGCAGTTCGCGACTTGGTGCTCACGTCCGAATGCCCTGAGGTCGGCCTAGGGTATTCAAGAAATCGCCAGGGGGTCAGAATAGGTGAAAAGAAGGCTTCCGAGATTCTTAGTCTTTTCGAGAGCATACCTGAATATGGTCAGCATGGATTTCGGCATTTTGAGGAGATTCAGCTATACATCGACGGTATCTCCAAGGACCGCGTGAGTGACATCTGTTGCAGCTTCCTGAAGTCGTTTCTGATAGACTTCACTATTGACCAATGCGAAATGTTGGGCATTCCTCTGGACGACGTCGTTGTCTCTTCCGTATACGATTATCAAGACTACTCATTCCTCGCGGACGAAAGAGTTCGCCTGCCGGTCAGTCCTGAGTCAGGGAAGCCAATCATCTTTGTTCCGAAACGGTGGCTTCGGTTCACACCATGGATTAACTTTGATGATTACTTCAAGGACTATTGTCCTCGCGATGACGTATTCAATGCCGATGAGCCACAGGATAGAGTCAAAGTACTAAACTTCAACCGGCATAACTACGGTGTTGTCCAGAACTACGTCAAGGCGAAGATACGGGCTCAGGAGGACTGTAAAGCCGATCCTCTGTTTCGGCAGATTCCCGTCACCTCGGCAAAGCGTAAGCTGTCGGAGATCCGAAACCTGCCGACTGGAAAGACCGAACAGGCCGATCGGAGATATGAAGACCTGGCGAGTCAGCTTCTAGCATCTCTTCTCTATCCTCACCTGGACTTTGCAGAAGTTCAGAGCAGGACCCATTCCGGGAGCTTGATCCGGGACTTGATTTTCTACAATAACAAGGCTGTGGATTTCTTGGAGGAGATTTACACCGACTACGGAAACAGGCAGCTAGTCATGGAACTCAAGAACGTAAGAGCAATAGAGCGAGAACACATTAGCCAGCTTAACCGCTATTTGGCCACAGGGCTGGGTAACTTTGGCGTGTTGGTCACTCGAAACCGACTGCCGAAAGCCATGTTTAGCAATACCGTGGACCTTTGGTCTGGCCAAAGAAAGTGCATCGTCGCTCTTACTGACGAAGACTTGTCTCTGATGGTGAACGTGTTCGAAAGCAGGCAGCGGTCTTCAATTGACGTCTTGAAGAAGACGTATGTCGAATTCCGCCGGGCTTGTCCGGCCTAAGGGGGTTGTTGTATGAAGCGTACTCAAGTGGACACATTTGAGAAGCTTGTTGGTCAATTGATGGGCCTATATGACGAGCTCGCGATTCTGTCAAAGAAAAACCCCAATGATGCCCTCAACAAGTTCAAGTTGAAGCTCATCAATGCCCTTCTCTCACAGGCAAATCAGTTCCTTGGTGAGGACTACATCCCTTTTGGTGACTTCGAGGTATTCGATGAAGACGATATGCCTCGCAATAGTGATGTGGTGCTTATTCTGTCGCAGTACGTTCAGTGCTTTGAGAAGTTCCGTGCTGACAATGTGGAAATGTATGCCGGCTCTTGGCAATGGATTGTAGACCCAGAAGCAGGAGAAGAGGTTTCCCGCGGTGGAAAGGCCCATATACGGACAGTTCGCCCAAAGAGACTAAGGGAGTGACAGCATGAGCATACTGGGGAGGCAACGAACGACTCGCGATAAGGCTGAGTTGCACCGAGTGGTAATGCCTTTTTTGCTAGCCATGTACCAGGAATTCAAGGACTTCAGCAAGAAGAAGCCCGACGCTGCATTGGCCAAGAACAAGATGGGGGTTGCCAACCGGCTTCTTGAGAAATGTCGTGCAGTGCTTGAGTCCGAAGCATCGCTCCAGTTCCTAGACCTTCTTGATGAAGACGATGTTCCACAGAATAGCGATGTGATCTTGATGCTGTCCCAGTACGTTGCAGCTATGGAGCAATTCAAGGAAACTTATTATGGGTGGGATGGTGATGAGGATACGTGGTTCGTTTCGGATTAGGATGCGTTGCCGCGTCTTCCGCTGCAACTATGTTTGCGCCTAGGCCGTGCATGGAGACGACCCGTGCCTTCGGCACTGTGTTGTATCGGCGGCTTTTGCATTTGTCGGTGGTCTTGAAGTGAGGTAAGGCCTCCAAATCCGGCGCGGGCGGCTCAGCTGCATTCCGTTAGGCGGCCGAAGACATGGCCGTTCTGGTCGTTCTGCCCGACGGGAGGACTAGAGTCTACTTGTGAACGATCAAAACAGTGCCGGTCTCACACTTCAACCAGGGCACGCCGCAATTGCGGCACATCAAATCTATCGGAATGAGTTCAGGCCGAAGCTGAAGCATTCCCGTTGAAGTGAAGAGCTATCCTCTTTTCCCCTGCTGAAATCCTCATCCGAGTCTACAAGTCGTTTCTGTGCCACAAGTCTCCAACGTCCTGGCTCGCCTACCATCCGTGACACAAACTACCGGTCCACGGACTTGACGGGTGGTCTGAAAGGTGGTATGATGTGTTTCCGTATCGATCCT